>JAAZOD010000020.1 GCA_012797975.1 Pelolinea sp.
CCCTGTTTTCTCGCTATAATGGATATATTAACATATATACATATTAACATGCAAAATATGGACTACTCACCTCTCAATAAAGAAAAACATCTCTACCTGCAGATCGCTGCCCAGATCATGCAGAAGATCGAAAATTCCGAATGGAAGGTCGGCGATATGATCCCTTCGGAACGGGAACTGGCTGATATCTTCAAGGTCAGCCGCATCACCACCAAAAAAGCGGTGGAATACCTGCAGGAAAAAGGCTTGATCTACCGCGAGGTCGGGCGCGGCACTTTCATCGCCCAGCCCAAGATGCAGAACATCGTCGCCTTCAAGGGTTTTTCCGAATATATCGCCTCAAAGGGCGGCAGACCCGGCTCCATTATCTTGGAGCAATCCCTCCAGAAACCCACCGCCAAACTGGCGGCGGAACTGCAGATCCGCGAAGATGACGCGATCGTCTATATCGAGCGCATCCGCACCGCCAATGACCAGATCGTTGCCTTGCAGAATTCTTCCATCCCCTCCAAACTCTGCCCGGGGCTTGACCAGCAGGATCTTGCCAACCGTTCGCTCTATACCATCTTCAAAGAGAAATACGGCATTTACCCTGCCTGGACGGAGGTTGTCATGCAGGCCTGCCTGGCTGACCCGAATGAGGCAAAACTGCTGAAGATCCAGCCGGGCGATGCGCTGCTGGTGGTGAAAGCGTTATCGTATACCGAAAAGTTCGAGATCATTGAAAAGGTAATTACCAAGTATGTCGGCAGTTATATGGATCTCTATATCGGCCGGCAGAGAATTGAATGACCGCTCATGGCTGAAACGAAGAGTAAGATCGCAATCATCGGTGCGCACGCCATGGATGCCGAATTAATGGGTGGCTCCATTGCGTATGCCTTGCACGAAAAAGGGTGGGAATGTTATTTCATTCATATCACCCGCGGTGAGCGCGGCAACCCTAATAAATCTCCGGCCAGCTTTGGCGAACAGCTCGAGATCGAAATGCAGGCCTGTGCCGAAAAACTGCATGCCACCCCGCTGTGGGCGGGCTTTATGGCTGGTTCCGTTCCGCCGGCGGAGTGCAGCGCTTTCCTTGCAAAAACCATTGTCGACTTGGAACTGGACGTGGTCATCACCCACTGGAAAGGTTCTTTCCATCCGCGCCACCGCCTTGTGCACGATTGTGTGCTGGATGGGCTGGCGCTTGCCGAAAAAGAAGGATATCGCCTGAAGGGGTTGTATTTCGGAGAGAACATGGAAGACCTGGAGGGTTTTTCTCCAAGTCTGTATGTGGATATTTCTGAAGTGTATGAAACTTGGTTTGATGCCATGGCGAGCTACGAGCTCTTCCGCAATTCTCCCAATGGCTTCCCTTACCAGTCTTTTTACTCTGCCAATTCCCGCCTGCGCGGGCTCGAGAGCGGATGCAAGTATGCCAAATGCTTGATGCTCCACAAATCGAGAGCAACCGATCTGAGGGTGGGCTATCAACCAATTCTTGGGTAAATTCCTTACCAGAAAAGCGAGCAACCATGCAAAATAAACAAATAGCGGTTCAATTGATGCAAATACTGGGTGGAAAGGAAAACATTATTAAAGTGGAATGCTGTATGACCCGCGTGCGGGTGGAGGTGAAAGACCCCGCTAAGGTGGAAGAAAAGAAGATCAGAGATCTGGAAGGCGTGTTCGGTGTTTTTGGAAAGTCCAATGACCTGCAGATCGTGTTTGGACCCGGCGACGCGCAGGAAATTGTGCAATCCATGCAAGATCTCTTGGCGAATTAGCTGACCGGAAATTCATTCTAGGAGGTGCTTATCGGATGATGCTGTTTTGTTGGTAGAAGATTAAAGGAGTTTATTAAAATGGCTAAGGAAACGAAAAATTTTGGAAAAACGATTTTAAATGCGTTGAACGAAATCTTTACACCCATTATTCCTGCATTGATCGGTGGTGGTTTGGTGGCAGGAATCGGGAAAATGCTGCAGAGTTTTGGCGTTGATGCAAGTCTCACTTGGATGAAGGTCTTAATATTAATCGGTTTCTCGGCGTACACCTATATCATCATCCTGGTTGCCATGAACTCTGCCAAATATATTGGTGGTTCCCCTGCCTTGGGCGCGGTCGCCGGTATGATCATGATCAATCCTTCGCTTACCGATATCGGTCTGACCGTGGGTCGCGGAGGCGTTTTCGGCGCGGTTCTGGCTGGCCTGTTGATCGCAGTGATCGAAAAGAAGGTCAAAGAGATCGCCCCTAAAGCCCTCAAGATTCATTTGCCTCCCTTTGTCGCTCTCATCGTGGCGGGTGTGATCATCCTGTACGTCCTGCAACCGGTCACCGGCTGGTTCAGCAACATCTTGACTAGCTTCATCCTCTGGATGCTGGATAAAGGTGGTGCGGTAGCAGGTTCTGTCATTGCAGCGCTTTATCTGCCCCTGGTCATGACGGGTATGCATCACGGCCTTACCCCCATCCATCTGCAACTCATCGAAGAGGTCGGTTATTCTACCCTGCAAACCCTGAACAGCATGGCTGGCGCAGGACAGGTTGGAGCGGCATTGGCGCTCTTGCTGAAATTCCGCAATGACGAGAATTTCAAGAACATTATTAAAGGTGCTTTACCGGTAGGAATTTTAGGGATAGGTGAACCTCTTATCTACGGCGTTACGCTCCCTCTCTTCAAACCCTTCATCACAGCTTGTTTGGGCGCGGCAGTCGGTGGTGCGATCGTTGGTTTTCTCGGCTTTGGAGCCCGGGCGGTATATGTTTCCGGCATCCTGGCCATCGCTACCAATTCGAATGTGCTGTATTACATTATTAGTTATAGCGCTGCGGTCTTGGCGGGATTTGTCTTTACATCCTTGCTGAAGTTCCCGGAAAAGAAAGCGGAAGAATAGTTCATCTATGAACAGAGTCTGGACTGATCGGATCGCTGTTTACGGCAGATTGCTTCGATTAGCTCCAGACTCTGTAAATATTGAGTATAACATTAACCACTTGTCGGAAGAGACCTATGAATTCCATGCGACCAAAAATTGAGCTGGGCATCTCGGTATATCTGCAAGATTTTCTCGATGATCGTCCGGCCACCCGGCAATACCTCGATACCGCTGCGGAACTTGGTTTTCACGAAGTGTTCACCTCCATTCACTTGCCGGAGGATGATTTCTTGAAAACTACTGCAGCGCTCAGGGATTTTTCCGAACTTGTTGCAAACAAGGGCATGCATCTTGCTGTGGATTGTTCTTCTCATGAGTTAAAAAAGATACAGGCGAATGCCGCGTTGCAAGAAGCGCTGAAACATTCCCCCGTCACCTATCTGCGCCTTGACTTTGGCTTTCAACCCGCTGACCTGCGTGCCATTACCCGTGACCTGCATATCCATGGTTTCATGCTCAACGCATCGACCATGCGCAGAACGGAGGTCAAGGAGATGGTGGCTGCGCTGCGCCAGTTTTCCCATACCCTGGCCATCAAGGCCTGCCACAACTTTTATCCCCGGCCCGAAACCGGCCTGGGAACGGATTTCTTCATCCGTCAATCCGCTTGTTTCAAGGACCTGGGAATTCCCGTGGCTGCCTGCGTGCCTTCACATAATAAACCCAGAGGGCCGCTCCATTTGGGATTGCCTACCCTTGAAAGCCACCGCGGCATGGAGATCGACTGGGCTGCCAGGGAACTCATCGCGACCGGAGTGGTGGATGAGATTCTGGTAGGTGACCCCTTTGCCTCCGCACAGGAACTGGGAAAGTTGCAGAAGGCGGCTGACTCGCCGGTATTGGTGGTGAGGGTGATTGAGGACGAAGGTGTATCGGAGGCGGAACGGAAGATCATGTATGGCATCACCCATGTCGTGCGCCCCGATCTTTCTGATTGGGTGTTCCGTTCGAATTCTTCGCGTGAAATGGCCGCCATGGGCGAAAAGCTGGCTGCCCGGGATGCAAAACTGCGTGTTCCCTGTTCGATCACCATTGATAATGAGAAGTATGGTCGTTATTCGGGAGAGCTGCAAATTGTCAGGCAGGAGCTGCCTGCTGATGAAAGGGTGAATGTGGTGGGAAGGATCTTCCCGCAGGATATCTGCTTGTTGCGTTACATTGCGGCAGGAGCAGAGTTTCGATTGCAGCGATATGATGGAGCGTAAAATAGAGATTTTTTCACCAGCCACCGGGAACGTGATCGCTTTGAAGGATGTTCCGGATGAGGTTTTTTCCACGGGCTTGATGGGTCAGGGTTTGGCGGTCCAATTGGACGGTTCCGATTGGACGATCTGCTCCCCGCTGGATGCAGAGTGTTCGGCAATATTTCCAACCGGCCATGCCGTTGCTTTGCGCCATGAATGCGGGCTGGAAATGCTGATCCATGTTGGTGTGGATACGTTCCGCGAAGAGGGTGCCTTTGAAAAGAAAGTTGTGGAAAAGCAAAGGGTGGTTCAAGGCCAACCTTTGCTCCATATTGAAGGGGCTTGTTTCCCAGCGGATTTTCCGCTGGTCATTTTTACACTGCTTAATGGTAAAGAATTTACAGTAGTGACAAAATTTAAAGAGAAAGTCGTTGCGAATAAGACCGTTTTATTCGTGCTTACGAAGGAGATGTAGATGTCAGCAGAAGTATATCTGGATACGATTCAAAAGATTATCACTGATCTTGATACGACCAGTATGGAAGGGATCAAAAAGACGGCCAGGGCTATGGCAAATTCCATCAAAGCCGGCCGGGCGGTCTATTATTATGGTTCCGGTCATTCGGCGCTGCCCGTTTTGGATGTGTTCCCGCGCTACGGTTCTTTTCTTGGGATCCAGCCCATCCATGACCCTCGCCTCACCTGGACCAATGTCATGGGCCCCGGTGGAACCCCGGAGCTGCTGTGGTTGGAAAGGCAGGAAGGATATGTCGCCAATGTGCTGCGTTCCTATGAGATCACTCCGCAGGATACCATGATCGTATTTTCACACGGGGGGCTGAATGCAGCCGCCATTGAAGCGGCCATCATTGGAAAAAAGAACGGGGCTAGCGTGGCGGCGGTAACCTCCATGCAGAATTACCGCATCAATCCGCCGCAGCATTCGTCTGGCAAGAAACTGGCCGACGTGGCGGATTTTGTCATTGATAATGGAGCGCCGCCGGAAGATGCCGTGGTGCACCTGAAAAATTGGGAAGAACCGGTGGCCGCTTCCTCCACGGTGATGGTGATCGTCATTTCCATGACGCTGCTGGCTGAAACTGCCAGCATCCTGGCCAGCGAGGGAGAATACCGGCCCACCTTCGCCTCCCCCAATGTGGTCACCGATCCCGATCATGATTACAAGGTGTATGAGCAATACAAGGTGTTCCATAAGCACATCATTGGATATTAAAAAATTTTTTTAGGGATGACGAAAGAGGTGCACGGAATATGGCAGGATTGGCTTATTTTGAGGCGATGATGCCTGTGCTGCAGAAAGCGATCGCCACGCAGACGGAAAATATCAGGATCCTGGCGCGCTGGATGGCAGATGCGATCAAGAATGATCACCTGATCTATGTCTTTGGCGCCGGGCATGCGGGCATGATCGCTGAAGAGATGTGCTACCGCGCCGGCAGTCTTGTCCCCACCAATGCCATTCTGCCCCCTGGTTTGACCGTGAATACCCGCCCTCTTCCAATGGAAACGGAGTTGGAACGGCTGCCAGGGATGGCGGCTGTCCTCTTGAAAGCGAGCCGCATCCGGCAGGGCGATCTCTTGATCGTCCATTCCAACTCGGGCAGGAATACCGTTGCGATCGAATTGGCCGAGATGGCTAAAAAAGATGGCATTCAAGTGGTTGTATTGACCAGCGTCAGCCATAGCCGCAGTGTACCTTCGCGCCACCCCGGCGGTGTGAAGCTCATGGATGTGGCTGACCTGGTGATCGATAACTGCGGCATTCCGGGGGATGCGGTGGTGGCGTTTGAGGGGCTTGACCAGCGCAGCGGTGCCACTTCAACGGTGGTGGGTGCTGCGCTGATGAATGCGGCCATTTGCGAGGCGGTCCAGATCTTGCTCGATGAACAAGTGTCGCCCCCCGTTTTCCAGAGCGCAAATCTGGATGGCAGCGATCAGCACAATCAGGATTTAATGGATCGCTATGCAGGTCGTCTGCTGTATCTCTAGATGCAGGATGGCTTGAACGACCGCATTCGTTCCTTGGAACGAAATTTGTTTGTAGACGCTGTCAACTTTTGTCAAGTTTTATCAGGCAAAGTTTTCCTTGCTCTTGTCATGCTGAGCGTCAGCGAAGCATCTGTCACCTACCTGTTGAACTCCAAAACCGGTTGCAAAGAACCAGCTTGTAGTTGCTAACCCACCTTAATACTGTCACCTGTCCGTTAAATCGTTATGCCAGTCGCAGTGAACAAAAAATACCGTCATGCTGAGCGTCAGCGAAGCATTGGTCGCCCTCCTGTCAAACTCCAGAACTGGTCGCAAAGAACTGCACATCACGGTATTCTGAGATTACAGAAACTGTTTTGGATGAAGCTGCCCACATCGGATACAAACCACCCCTTAGGTTTTCATAAGGGGTGGTTTTATATATGGTGGATTGTATTTCGAGCTGAAGTTCTAATATCGGTCCCGATTGTACCCGCCGCCACCGCGCCGGTTCCCACCGTTCCCTCTGAAGTTTCCTTCGCGTTTCTCGGGGGGTCTGGCTTCGTTGACCCGCAGATCTCGCCCGAGGAAAGAATAGCCGTTGAATTTTTCAATGGCGGCCTTCATCCCCTCTTCAGTGGCGAATTCAATAAAACCAAATCCTTTCGAGCGTCCGGAAAACTTATCGGTGATGATGTTCGCCGAGACCACTTCCCCTGCCTGGGAAAATAATTCCTTCAGGGATTCTTCGCTGGCATCAAATGAGAGATTGCCAACATACACTTTTGTTTGCATTTTTACCCTTTCTTTTTGGAAAAAAGCTGCCGGACGTTTGAATCGGGCTTCTTTTTTGCCCACCTGCAAATCGATCTGTCTGCAAGAGTTTAAGATGACTGTATTATACAGTAAAAAGACCGTCCCACTTAATTTCGTAGAGAAGGAATGAGGACCATTATTCCTGGATGGCTTGGCGCAGATGACGAGAAAGCTGGATGAAACGGGGATCGTAGCGCGTTTCTTCGCTGCGCGGGCGCGGCAGGTCGTTCAGCATATCCAGGCACACCGTTCCCGGGCGGCGGCTGAGTACGATCACCCGATCGGAAAGTAGCAGCGACTCTGAGATGGAATGGGTTACCAGCACCACGGTTTTGCGACTTTGTTCCCAGATGTGCAGCAGTTCCGCCCCCATGCGCTCGCGGGTGATGGCATCCAGAGCGCCAAACGGTTCATCCAGCAGCAGCAGGTCAGGGTCCTGGATGAGCGCCCGCGCGATCGCCACCCGCTGCGCCATCCCCCCCGAAAGGGTGGCTGGCCAGGCGTGCGCAAAATCCTGCAAGCCGACCAACTCTACCATCCGCTGGGTGCGTCCGGCGCTCTCCGCTTCGGGCAGCTTTCGCAGTTCCAATGGCAGCGTGATGTTTTCCCAAACATCACGCCAGGGCATCAGGTTTGCTTGCTGGAAGACCAATCCTACCGATGGCTGTTGATCTTGTGGGTAAAGGATGCTGCCTGCGGTGGGGGTTAACAAACCGGCCAGCAAGCGCAGCAGGGTGCTTTTGCCGCTTCCCGAAGGTCCCAAAATGCACAGGAACTGCCGCGGCGGTACCGTAAAATGGATATGCTCCAATGCCTCCAATTCCCCATCCTTTTCGGGAAAGGTCATGCTGACATCCTGGAATTGAAAGGCAAAGGATCCTGTCTCGTTCATAGTTCAGGGATGAATTCGTTGGTGAATGCGTCTTCCAGTGTCAGGGGGTTGCTCATCAAACCCATCTCAAGCAGAATATCCTGCGTGTTCTGCCAGGCAGCCAGATCGGAAACCCCTCCTTTTTCAACCTGCCAGAGGGTTATGGAACTTTTGAGCACTTCTTTTTGGATCTGCTGGTCGGCATCGGACATGGAAGAGAGGTTTTCAACATGTTTTTCGCAGATGTCGAAGACTTCATCCAGGTTCTCCGGCTGGCTGACGTAGATAAGGCCTCTCATCAAGGCGGTATTCATCCTGCGCACTAGCTCGGGGTTTTCTCGGATGGTCTTTTCGTTGGTGATGAGTCCATTGGCAGCCAGATCTACATAATCATAGACGGGAATGACGTTCACCGCATATCCTTCGGCCTGCAAGCGGATGGGTTCGTTGCTCACATAGATGACCGCCGCATCTTCCTGGTGATTGACCAGCGTTTCAACCTGGGTATAGCCGATCGAATCCAGGGTCATGTCGCTTTCCTGCATTTCATTGGCGTGCAGCAGGGCGCGAAAGCCGATATAGCTGGCGCCATACAGGCCGGGGATGCCCACTTTCTTCCCTGCCAGGTCAGCCGGTTCTTGAATGCCGCTTTCCTGCAGTGCCACCACCCCCACCGGGAAACGCTGGTACCAGGCCATCACATAGACCACCGGCAGCTCCTGGGCGCGGCCCAACAGCACCTGTTCTCCGGAAACGACCGCAAAATCCAGCTCTCCTGCCCCCACCAGTGCAACAGAGTCGGTTTCCATGTTGTAGTCGATGGTCAAAGCGATGCCTTCCTCGGCGAAGTATCCTTTTTCAATGGCGACATACAGGGGGGCGAACTGCACGTTGGGAATGTATCCCACCGGCAGCGTAATCTCGGTTAACGCGTTGTTCTTATCGCCTTGTTGTACAGAGCATGCGCTCAGCAGGAGGATCGATAAAAGGGTGAGAATAATGTTTTTTTTCATGTCACTTCTCCAATCATTTTGCTTCTTGCCAGCGCAGCAGGCGCTTTTCGAGCAGAAGTACGCTGCCATATAAGATCAGCGCTAAAAATACCAGGGTGAACACTGCCACAAATACCAGGGCGGTATCATATTGGCCGCGCCCGACGTTGATCAAAAAACCCAGTCCTTTATCGGCGCCGGCCAGTTCTCCTACCACAGCCCCGATCACGGAGAGGGTGGCGCTGACGCGCATCCCCCCCAGCAAGACGGGCAGGGAGGCAGGCATTTCAAGGCGTGTGAACGTTTGCCAGCGTGTGGCGTGCAGGGTGGTCATCAGGTCGCGCATGGCCGCCGGCACGGCGTGCAACCCGATCAAAGTATTGACCAGCATCGGGAAGAATACGGTCAGCGAGCAGATGAGCACTTTTGAAAGCACACCGGAACCGAACCAGATGATGAGCAACGGGGCGATGGCGGCAACGGGAACTGCCTGGCTGGCCACCAGGAACGGCGAAAGCACTCGCTCTAAGAATTTTGACTTTGAAAGCAGATAGCCCAGCAGGGTTGCACTGAAAATTCCGATGGCCAATCCGCTGAGCATTTCGGTTAGGGTTGCCAGCAGATGGCGCAGCAAACTGCCGTCGTTGCAGGCGGTGAGAAAGCGCTGTCCTACCTGCAAAGGGGAAGGTAGAATGAACGCCGGGAATTTGAAGAGGAAGACCAGAAGCTGCCAGCCAGCCAAAAAGAGCAGGAGAGCCAGCGGGTAGGTCCACCCGGCCGGTTTGGAAGCGTGCTTTTGCGTGTTGCTCTGTTTTTTCATCATTAAACAAAAAACCCTGAAAAGTGTTCAGGGCTGATCTATTCTGGATAACCTTCTTTCTATCCGGACTGTACCGTCGACCCCGGAATTTCACCGGGTCTGCGCGTTTCAGCGCTTGTGGGTTGTCACCACCGATCGGGAATTGAGAGCTTGCTCTCGCACCCTGCCCTGAAGGACTTTCTGAAAGGCAGTATACTGCTGCACCGGGAACCTGTCAAGAAATAAGGTGATCGGGGAAAAAGTTTGTGAAAAATGTTAATAAAACGATAAAGAGTTTTTTATCCCGAATTGGGCGGTCTGTGATATAAACACGCAGAAGGTATTGAACCATGTTAGTTGTCATTTCTGATCTGCACCTGGAAGAGTGTTCGTTGGGTGTGCATCGCTCATTGCGCGTGAACCGCAACCTTGACCCCCAAACCTATGAACACTTTATCCGCGACCTGGCTGAAGATGCCAGGGTTAACCATGCTAAATCGGTCGATCTGGTTTTGGCAGGGGATGTTTTTGAATTGAACCGTTCTTATATCTGGTATGAGGACCACATTAAACCGTATGTGAATGTAAAAACGGTCACGCCGGGATCGGAATATGAAAAGCGTATCCTGCGCCTTTTGGATCTTATTGGCCAGGAAGAGCGGGTTGCCAAAACGCTGGAAGTATTTCGGAATCTCCAATCTTACTTTTCTGTTGAGCTTCGTCTCCATTACCTGTTGGGAAATCATGACCGTCTGATCAATGCCACCCCGGCCATCCGCCGGAAAGCACGGGAACTGCTGGGCATGCCAGCCAGCGATGAACTGCTCCCCCATACGTTCATGTACTATAGCCAAGGCAAACCGCTGGCATTTGTGCGGCATGGGCAGGAATATGATCCGATGAATTTTTCAGAGAATTATAAATTTGCCCCCCTCATCCCGGCGGAAATTCCATTGAAGGAATATGAAGCTCCGCCGGTGGATGACTTTTCAGCAGTGGAGATCGTTTACAAACTGCCTTACATGTTTGTGGAACATTATGGAGCTCAAGCCATTTTGCAGGATGAAAAACTGCTCAACCTGTATCACCGCTTGGTCGAATTTCAGGATGTTCGTCCGCAATCGGCTCTGATCAATTACATTTTCAATTCACCCGGCTTTACACGCCGACAGGTCTGGCAGTATCTTGAACCGGTCATCCTGGATGGATTGAATGCGCTCCGCAAAGATCCTTTTTTGAAATCACCGGCCATGAAAGGGAACCTTTTAAAAACCTTCCTGCGTTTGAATCCGTGGCGAAAAAGCATCCCTTTCCGCCTGGTAAAACGTTTCTCTTCGTCGATCACCAAACGTATCGGTCGGAATGAAAGGAACCTGCCAGCCGTGAAAGAGGAAGTGCTGCAGAAGAATGGTGATTCGGTGCGTTGCATCATATCGGGCCATACTCACCAGGCGCAGGTGGCGCTGATGGATGCGGAAGACGGTGTGGAACGCTATTACTTCAATTCTGGCACGTGGAGAAATGTTGTGCCGGTCTCTCCCAACCTGATCAGTTTTGGTCACATCGAGACCCTTTCCAATGTGGTTATCTACGGTGCGGATGAGAACCAAGAGAAAGGTGAAAAGAAAGCCACTTGGTCGTTTGATTTCTCGGCGGGTTTTAGCCAGAAATTTTCGAATTAAAGAATGCAGAATGATCCTGGCAAACAAGGGGATATTCTTTATTGTGCATAAACACTTTGCAGGTCTGCCGGGGAAAAGAATGATGCGGGGATGACAAAGTCGTTCGTGAGCATTTCGAGTGCCACTGGTAATTCATGCAGACGGGGAATGGAAAGCTGTACACCGCGGGGGAGGCATTGCTCCCCGATCCAGATGGTGGAGAAACCGATCTGCTGCGCCGGTATCAGGTTTCGAGCGGTATCTTCGATCATGGCGCATTGTTGCGGGTTGGGGCTGCCGGCCAGTTCAAGGGCGCGCTGATAGACCCATGGATTTGGTTTCGGAAGATAGTCCATGCAGAGGATATCGATGATCCCCTCAAACTGGTCTTCCAATCCCAGTTTTTCCAGCACGCGACTTGCATGAGGTAGAGGGGAATTGGTGAAGATCCATTTCGGAATGGAAATGGCGGCCAGGATATCACGCAATGCTTCATCTGGCTGGAGGAATCGATCCAGATCGATGTCATGAACATAATCCAGATATTCGTGCGGATCGATCGAGAATTCTTCCTGGATCCCACGCAAGGAGGACCCATAGGTCTGGTAATAACGATCGATCAATTCTCGAGATTCTTCCAAAGGAATATGGATTTCCTGGTTCATGTATTTTAAGATTCGCTTGGTTAGCTCATCCAATAGACCGTTCTTTCTATCATAGACTGTTCCATCGAGATCGATGAATAAGGTTGTAATCTTTTTTTCCATGATTGCAGTTTAATCGGTGAATGTCAAGGAAAGACGAAGAACAGGTTAACAGATTGTTATTTTTTGGAAAGGGAAGAAAGACCGAACAAATTATTTTCTGAGAAAGTACAATTAATCTATGGGATCAGAAATGCCGTTCACTATCCAGCAGGCAACCTGGCGCGATCTGCAAGACCTGTATCGTCTGGAGCATACCTGTTTCGAAGAAGATGCCTGGCCGGCCTTGGATTTGCTGGGGGTGTTGACCTTTCCGGGAATAGTGCGCCTGAAAGCGGAATGGGGTGGTAAGATGGTGGGCTTCATTGGGGGCGAAACGCGCGATCATCAACAAACCGGTTGGATTATCACCCTGGGGGTGCTGGAAGAATACCGTCGGCATGGGGTGGCAAAAGCCCTGTTGCAAGAGTGTGAACAGCAACTTGCCACGCGCTCCATGCGGCTATGCGTGCGCGTAAGCAATGAGAACGCGATCCGTTTATACAAAGATGCCGGTTACATGCAAGTGGAGATTTGGCCGCAGTATTATCGCGGTGGAGAAGATGCGCTGGTGTTGGAAAAGTACCTGGTTTAATGGAAAGGAAAGAGGGAACATGCAAGCGGATACGGTCATCGAATGTCATAACGAGCTGGGCGAGGGACCCATCTGGCATCCTGTTGAGAACCGGCTGTACTGGCTGGATATTCTGCAGGGCAAGATCCAGCGTTACGACCCTGCCTCGGAGGAATACCAGGTCTTTGCAGTCGACCAGAAGATCACCGCCATTGGCCTGCGCGGTGCCAGCAATTTCATCACCGCCGGCGAAAACGGCTTTGCCTTTTGGGATGCTGACCGCGATATTTTCCATCCCATTGGCCACCCTGAGCAGGGCAAAGCGCATGCCCGCTTCAATGACGGTAAGGTAGATCGCGCCGGGCGTTTTTGGGCAGGCACCATGACCAGTAATGACGCTACCAGCACCCTTTACCGCCTGGATGAACACTTGGTGATCGCTCCCATGATCCGCAATGTGACCATTTCCAACGGCATCGGCTGGAGCCCGGATGACCGGGTCATGTATTATGCCGATACACGCCGTTTTACGATCTTTGCGTATGATTTTGAACCGGCCAGCAGTGAGATCAGCAATCGGAGGGAATTCGTGCGTTTTTCCGGAAAGGATGGCGCACCGGATGGATTAACGGTGGATGCGGAGGGATGTGTATGGTGCGCCCTGTGGGGCGGCTGGCGTGTGGAGCGTTACTCGCCTGCGGGAAAGAACGTGCTCACCATTGATATTCCGGTATCGCAGCCCTCCTGCTGCGCGTTTGGCGGCAGCGACTTTGCCACGCTTTACATTACCTCTGCCAGAGAGGGGCTCAGCCCGGAGCAACTGGCTGCCCAACCCCAGGCGGGCAATCTTTTCAGTTGCGTGCCGGGTATGAAAGGACTGCCGGAACCCAAATTTGCCGGATGATCCGCAGGAATCTGATATTCTTTGATAGTTTGCTCCATACAGGGTGGAGTATACTTATGCGATTTCAGATGGAGGAATCATGAACGATTTTCGCAGAATGTTTCCAAAGGTCGAAGTGCTTTTTCTGGGTGCAACATTGGGAGGGGTCTTTCCCATCCTGTGTTTTTTGGTTGGCTGGTGGGGCAGCATTTCCATTCTGCCTGAGAATTCCATAAAATATGCCGCTTTGGGTGGATTGTTGGTTGGCATCCTCATCGACATCTTTTTCCTGAAAAAATGGATTGTGAACGCCTACCGCATGGATCTGAAATGGCTGGTGGTAATCTACCTTTTCTATTCCGTTGGATTGTTCGGTTTCTTCATGGGCGTTCCGATTTTTAACTTGCTGATGGGCCTTATTGCAGGCTTCTATATGGGGCTGCGGATGGCGGATGGAAAGAAGACCAAAGAAGAAGCCGAAAAGACATTTAAAAAAACCGGAATCTTCACCAGTGTGATTCTGGCAGTGACCTGCCTGGTTTCGTTGTGGCTGGCGACCACGGATGCTTCAACGGCCGCCAATATCAACGGCATGCTGGCTTTGAAGAATCCCCTTTCGTTGCAAACGATCCTCATACTCTCCTGGGTCGGCGGAGCGGTGCTGGTGATTTTGGAATTTTTCCTTACCCGCGGCGTGGCGCGTTGGGCATATCAGTAAACTTATATGAATGATTGGATGCTCTTTCTAAAAGGGGCCGGGCTTGGCATTTCCATCGCGGCACCGGTGGGACCGATCGGTGTGCTGTGCATCCAGCGTACCTTGAAGAAAGGTTTCTTGTCAGGTGTCGCATCCGGCTTGGGTGCGGCAACGGCTGACCTGCTGTATGGATCATTGGCGGCTTTTGGCGCGCTGTGGCTTGGCACCCAACTGGTGCAGATACAAACCCCGCTGCGCGTGGTAGGGGGCGCAGTGCTGATCTTGCTGGGGGTGCGGGCGTTCTTTCAAAAAGCGCAACAGGCAGCGACAATAAAGAACTCGCAAGGGCTGGTGGGGGATTATCTTTCCACATTCCTGCTGACGCTGACCAACCCGATCACCGTCTTTTCCTTTGCGGCGGTGTATGGCGGATTGGGTGTGAGTGCGGAGGATGCGGGAATCTGGCGAATGGCATTGCTGGTGCTGGGTGTTTTCTTCGGTTCCATCACCTGGTGGCTGATACTGAGCGGGTCGGTGTCTTTACTGCGAGGGAAGTTGAAGCCGCTGTTCTATACGGTCATCAATAAAGCAGCCGGTGTGGTTTTGACGGGATATGGGGTTTATCTGATCGTTGGGATCTTCATTCGGTAAAACAATCAGGGGATCGGTTTTTCATGCACCTTTTTCTGCACGGCGTCTGAGCGCAGTTCGCGCAGAGCATCGGCAGCGATCCAGCGCGCGGAACGGCTTTCGGAGCGCTGCAGTTCTTCGGCCAGAGTGATGGCGGACTGATTGAGGGCAGGGTTGCGCTTGCCTATATTGCGCAGCGCCCAGTTCACGGCTTTTTTTACAAAGTTGCGTTCGTCGCTCGCCGCCTGCTTGATGAGCGGGAAATAAGCGATGAAGCTTTCATCGGTCGCTTTCTTGTCATGCCAGGCCAGGCAGGCGATGAGACTGAAAGCGGTGCGGCGCACGAATTCTTCCTCGCGCGCTGCCCAGGCGGGAATGCGGCCAACCGCCGAGGGAACTTTTTCAAACAGGTTCATGCACACCTGGTCGCACACATCCCAACTCTCAAAACCAGCCACCCATTCCTCCACCTGATAGAGGCTCACTTCTTCGGGATCCTCGATCATGGAAGCCAGAATGCGCGCTTCGGGGATGTTGGAGGCCCAAAGTTTGAGCGCCATCTCATGGTCTTTGCCGTGTTCTTTTGCCAGACGGCGCAGCTCGGGGATGGCGATGCCCAGGCGGTTTTCACCCAGCATGCCAAAATGGCGCATGCCTTCCACATTTTCGGGCTTGGCCAGCCCAAGCAGCACAGCCAGGAAATCAGAATCTTTGTTCATTTGTGTTCCTGTTCCAGCCAGGCAAAGGCACGTCGCAGGTCATCTGCCACCATGCGCTGCTTGGCTTTTTCGATCAGAAAATTCTTGCCGGTCTGCAGATAGGAGGGGAAGATGCGCATGCCCTCGAAGAAATACTCCTGATCGCGGATCTTATAGGTGGAGCCAGCCGGGATGCAGCGTTTGCCGGTACGTCGCTTGGCGATGAGGTTCATGGCGTTGATGGCCACATCGCCCATCAGCAGAATGACTTTCAGGTTCGGAAATTGGGCGATTTCTGCTTCCAGGGCGGGAACATATCGCTCGATCAGTTCACGCGGCATGCTCATCCCCGGCCGGGGTTCCTTCACCGCCACCGTCAGGTACACACCCAGAGCGGTGATATCTTCTATGCTGCGAACGGGGAAACCGGCCTGCTGAAAAGCGCTGAGGGTGTTCAGCACATAGAGGGAGTTGAGCGAGGAATAGAAATAATCCTCCGCCCGTTCGGGCATAGCTTCGGCGATCAGCAGAATGGAGATTTTTCTTGGATCAGAATTTTTAGGTTCAACCATCAGATCTCCTTTTTTTAGTTTCAAGCGAGTGGGTTGTAGGCGGTTTCTTCAATATCGGCCACTTTTAAGATATTTTCGGCAATGCTCTGGCGATCTTGCCGCAGAGCAGCTTTGCAAATTTCGCGGATCAATTCACCCGATTCATGGAACAGTGCGGCTGCCTTTGTCCAATTTTCATTTTCATATTTTTCACCCAACTGCTGCAGCACCTGGGCTTTCCATGAGCGCATACCGTCACTTTTCTCAAAGGTGGTGGGCAGTTCCGGGGGAGTGGTGGCGTAAATGACCAGGTGTTCGAACGAGGCCTGATCTTGCCATGTGGAAATCTCCTTTGCCAGTTTGCGCATGGCGGGAATGCCGAACATCCGCACGGGTGGATGGAGCATCTTGTTCGCACGGGATTGAAGACCTTTTTGTGCGATCTCCAGTTCCGAAGGCAGGGGATGGGGCAGAATAAAGGCGCGTACGGTGTTCTTTTTGCTCATGCCTGGCACATTCACGTTTAATGCCTTTTCGAACTCCGCGTACGAAACTGTTTGTATTTCCCGGCAGCCGCAATCCTGTATGAAAACCTGACGGGTCTCGTCGTCGTATCCCACCACCAGAATGTAATGGATGGGGATGTGACGGAGGTGGTAGATCCCGGAATAATAGGGGAGATAATACATATCCAGGGCGCCCACTACCACCGGCTGATCATTCTCGATCCATCCCCTGATCTTTGAAAAGGTGAATGGGAAAGCCCTGTTTTCAAGGATAATCTGTTCAAAGCCGATGATCTGCTGAAGGTCTTTCATTAAGTACTTGGTGTTCGCTCCCCAGTACACCATGTGAGGTGGGGTGGCATTTTTGAACTGCAGGTAGGAAAATTCTCCCATTCCCCCCAGCACAGGGATGAGGTAATCCATATATCTTTCGCCCTGCCACTCTAGAATATCCTCCAGTCCATTGCTGAAACAGGTGGATTTGCATACCCGATGCGGAAGGGCTAATATTTTTCTCATGACTTCATTATCGAATAGGAAGGAGAAAGAATCAATACTATCCTTGCAGGAATAAAAGGCGGAGAGGGAGGGATTCGAACCCTCGGTGACCAAAAATGGCCACAGCGGTTTTCGAGACCGTCCCGATCAACCACTCCGGCACCTCTCCGTGCGTGCTGCAAATTATAGCATGGGTATCCTAAATTGCCACGCTCTCGCCCAGACGCGGATAAAGCACCTGCTCGAAGTGATTATCTGCCAGCACCTGTTGAAAAACGCCGGCAGCATCCGGATCGCCGTGCACCAGATACAACCCCTTCAGACTGGATTGGGTGGCTTGCGCATATTGCAGCAAGAAATTCTGCCCGGCATGCGAAGAGAATCCGCCGATGGTGGCCACTTCCGCCAGCAGACGGTATTCTTCGCCAAAGATGCGCACCACCGGCTCACGATCTGCAATACGCCGGCCGAGCGTGTTGGGAGCCTGCCAGGAGACGATCACAATGGTGTTGCGCTCATCCTCAATATTGTTTTTTAGGTGATGGAGAATACGCCCGGCTTCTGCCATGCCGGATGCAGCAATGATGACCAAAGGACCAGATTTTTCATTGATGGCTTTGGATTCTTCCACGCTGCGGGTGTATTCCAGCCCGTCAAAGGTCAACGCCGGATGCCGTCCGGTTTCCATAAATGTGTGCGTTTCATCATCAAGATAATCGGGATATTTGCGGAAAATTTCGGTGGCATTGGTGGCCAATGGGCTATCGACGTATACCGGAATGCGCGGCAGGTCGCCGGCGCTGATCATGCGGTTCAGGTTGTAAACGATCTCCTGTGTGCGCCCGACGGAAAATGCAGGGATGATGATCTTGCCCCTTCGATCGACCGTGCGCCGGATCACATCCCGCAGTTCCACAAAAGCTTCTTCCGGGTCACTGTGCGGTTTGTCGCCATAGGTACATTCCATGATCAGATGATCCACCTTTTCGGGTAGTTGTGGATCGCGGATAAGGGAAAGACCTGGCCGGCCGATATCGCCGGAGAACCATAATCTGCTCTTCTTTCCATGTTCTTCAATATCCAGGCAGACCCCGGCAGAGCCCAGGATGTGCCCCGCATCCAGCAAGCGAACCTGGACCCCGGGGATGGGTTCAAAGGGTTGGTCATAGCCTACTTCTTGAAAAAGCGGTTTCACCAGCATGGCATCTTCTTTGGTATACAGCGCTTCCACTGGAGGAAGCCCGCGGCGGTTCTTTTTCTGATTCAAATACTGTGCATCTTCCTCATAGATATGTCCCGAGTCCTGCAGCATGATATCCGCCAGGTCAGCGGTGGGAGGGGTAACGAAGATAGGTCCAGAGTAACCCTGTTTTACCAGGTTGGGCAAATTTCCGCTGTGGTCGATATGAGCGTGCGAGAGGATGACCGCGTCCAACCCAGTGGGTTCAAAAGGAAAGCAACAGTTGCGGCTGTAGAATTCAGAACGCTTGCCCTGATAAATACCGCATTCTAGGAGAACTTTTTTCCCGTTGATCTCCAACAGATGCTGCGAGCCGGTGACGGTTTGGGCAGCTCCATCAAAATGAATTCTCATGACTGCTCCTTTAAGATCTGCATGATCGGTTGATGATATTGCTGAAAACGTTCGGGCACATCCTGCATTAAGCTCTGAAGTTCCTGTGGGGTGGTTGGATTTTTCTTGGCGATCTCTTCCAAGATTTCCCGTGGAAGGATCACATCGGATTCTACTGCTTTTTCACGCGCAAGTTGTAATCGCCATTTCTTGAGGCGTTCCAGTCGGGCAAGGTAGCTTTCGGACGGTTTTGTACGGCGATCGAGGTAAATGGGAGGATCGCACTTCCCTTGATTCACTGCTTCCATCAATCCTCTGGCATGTCGGTGAAATAATTTATCCGACAAGCCGGGAATGGCTTTGAGGTCATCTATGCCGGAAATTTCCTTTTTGGCGATCTCCAATAAAATAGAGCTATTTAATACTTTAAAGGGAGGAAGGTCGGCCTGCATGGCAACATGCTCGCGATATTTGCATAATGCAGAGAGAACGGCGAGCTGCTGAGGTGCCAGGGTATGGTAGCCGTGCACTGCCGAATAGGATGGCTTTCCGTTCGGCGTACAGCAGGAGGTAGCAATCCGTACAAAATCTTCGCGGGCAACCTGCATGTGATCGGTTTCTATCAAGGATTTTAAGAGAATTTCGCGCAACGGCAGCAAATAATGCGTATCCAGACGGGCATAATCAGCCATGGCAGAGGGCAAAGGGCGCTTCCCCCAATTTGCTTTTTGGAACCGTTTATCCACACTCACCGAAAAATACTCTTCCAGCAGTGAGGATAGACCCAATTTGGGAAACCCCAGGATGCGGGCTGCCTGCATGGTATCAAAGAGATTATGGAAAGTAAAACCATAGTCGCGCCGCAGACAGATGACATCATATTCCGCAGCGTGGAATACTTTTTCGATTTGTGGATCTGCAAAGAGCACACTCAGACTTGAAATATCAATTCCGCTGAGAGGGTCCACCAGATAATCGGCTGTACGGGTGGAAAACTGGATCAAACAGACTTTTTCATGATAGACATATAAACTGTTTGATTCGGTATCCACCGCGATACATTTTTCAGCTTGAAGCGTTTTTAACAAAGAACGTAAAGCATCTGCAGTGTCAATGTGGATGGGTTTTGGTAGAGGAACGTTGCTCATCATACCAGGATTATAAGCCAAGCTCTTCTACAACTGAAATGGAAAAAATCTTCGTAAAAGAGGAAATTGCTGTCTGTAAAAAGATCAGCAGCATGGAATTTCCATGCTGCTGATGAAAAAAGGAGAGATGCGAGGAGATCTCTATTTATTCATTTTTGAAGTAGGAGAGAAGACATGAGTGCCCTGTGGCGCGATGGTGCGGCGCAATGTGCCGGCGCTGGTTTGAACGCCCTGCGGGCGGACGCCAAATGGCTGGTTGTTCGTATGCTGTGCGTGAGAAGGTTCAGCAATGGCTTTTCGGATGGTGCCTGCCAGGTTGCCGATGATCAAGACCCGGATGAGCATGACCATGATGGCAACGAAAATCGGAATGACTGTCACGATGGTCATCGGGTCAACGACCAAAACACTGTTGACGGGATGATTGTAAATGGCAAGGGAAACCCCCCACCAGTTGAGGCCGGTATTCGTGACCGCTGCCAGCACCCAGGCACCCAGCAAGAACCAGTTTTCTGCGCCCTGATTCTGGTGATCATTTGTGGAAAACAAACGGACGATACCGATCAGATTCATGCCGCAAAAAGCACTGGACAGAATGGTCGCCCACGTGGTGGGACCGACCCCTATCTCACCCAACAGGTCCTGTAATGCAAATTTTGTGGTGCTGAAGTTGAAGATTTCCAGGGAGAGCAAGACAAAGGTGATAAAGAAAAAGTACATTCCCCCCGAGCGTTCATAGACCTTTTTCACCATTTGAGAGGGATTCTGAAACAAGGTTTGTGTCTGGCTTTTATTCATGGTTTCCTCCATCATTTTTACAACTCTATTAGAATACATGTTCTATTATAGAACAAGATTTCTATCTAAGTCAAGGGGTAAGGGTGGTGAATAATTTTAGATACCCCCCAGATGTGGGAAACCATTAGGGAAAAATTCATCAAATTTTCATCAATGCTTCAAAGGAACATCATCTTTGCCTTGTATGCTTACCTCTGAAGATCAAAACATCATAAAGGAGTGTCAAATGTCCAAACGTTTTATTGTCGGATCCGCTATTGTCGCATTCGCAGTTGTGTTTTTCAATACTCACACGGTTTATGCCGCCAGCGAGAGTTCCTACCGTGGACCTAATGGCGGTTCGCCCATCACCCAACCGGTGACAACCCCCGCTTTGGGATTGAAGGATGCTTATCTGGTTGCCTATGTCAGCGAACAGTTGAACGTTTCACCGGAGGAAATTTCAACGAAGCTTGAAAGTGGGCTTACCTTATCCCAGATCTTGATCGAATATGAGGTGACCGATTATCCTGCGCTGATCGCGGATGCACAGGCCTATGCGATCCAGCAGCTTGCAGAGGATGGGATCACCATGCCGGGCTGGCAGAATGTGAACCGTTCCATGGGAATGGGTGGGGGCAGTATGATGAACCGATACGGATTTTCCTCACGCTGAATGAATAAAACAAAAGCCAGGGAGCTCTCACTCCCTGGCGTGGTCAGTTGGGATGCCGCAAGCCAGACGGCCGCAAGCGATCCTTCGTTCCTATGAGTTAATGATAAACTGCCGCGCGTGTTTTGTCACTTCTCAAAAGGATGATCGAATGAATCTATCATTTCTTCAATGACTGCAGACCCGACAAGCTCATGGCCAGGAACATGATACTGACCAATCCGACAACAAAAATAATGCAGATAGCCATGATGCACCTCTTCTTCTCCCAGGCAAGTCCTCTCCCATCCGGGAAGGGGCGCGGCGACTTCGTTGGGTCTTTTGGTTAATAACCCTGCCCACGCCAAAAAGCTACGCGCAAGAAAGGTCATAACCTGATTGTGTTGTACTCTATTAACGTAAAGAATTGGTGAAAGTTCCTTGTACAACTGTACAATTCTTACCCCCAAATACCTGCAATCTTCGTGCCACAATGCGGGCAATATCCCTCAGCGGTAATGACATTCCTATAAACCATATATCCATGGCGCTCTATCAGCAAAGTGCTGCACTGCGGACAGTGGGTGTTTTCCAGCGAACCTACCCGGCCGGGAAGGTTCCCGGCGTACACATAATGCAGCCCTGCTTCTTGGCCGATATCGGCAGCGCGCTGCAAGATCTCGGCAGAGGTGGGAGGGCTTTGCAGGTGTTTATAGGTGGGATAAAACGCGGTCACGTGCCACGGGATATCGGCGGATATACAGGCAATGGCTTTCGCAGCATCCCATAATTCCTCGTTGCTGTCATTGAAATCGGGAATGACCAGTGTTACTACCTCCACCCACATGCCCAAGGAGTGCGCCAGGGCAATGCTGTCCAGAACCACCTGCAGGCTGCCGCCTAATTCCCGGTAGTGTGCATCCGACATACATTTCAGGTCGATCTTGAACCCCTGCAAATAGGGTTGCAGCGCATGCAAGATCTCGGGGGTGGCAAACCCGTTGGATACATATACGCAGTACAATTCCGCCTGCTTGGCAAGTTTAAAAATATCCACCGCCCACTCACTGGTAATGAGCGGTTCGTTGTATGAACTGGCAATGATGCGAGCACCAGAACGCTGTGCGTAGCTAACCAGTTCTTCAGGAGATATCTCTGCCACGTAATTCCCCGCGCCGTTGGATGCAGGATCACGCAGTGCCTGAGAGCTGATCCAGTTCTGGCAAAAATCACAGTGGAAATTGCAGCCCAGCATGCCAAAGGTCATGGCGCTGGCACCCGGCAAAAAGTGCATGAAAGGTTTCTTTTCAATGGGGTCGATATTGGCTGCAGCTACATACCCCCAGGGAACGCGCAGTTCTCCCTTTTCGTTGAAACGTATTTGGCAGATTCCGCGCTGGCCGGGTTTGAGGGTGCAGCGGTGGGCGCAGGCAAAACAGCGAACTTTTTCTTCTTCCAGTGTCTCTGTGAATTGTGCAGGCCTGGTCAACGCGTCAAGTTTTTGCGACAGGGTTTTTGAATTCATCATTATCCGTATTATAGCAATCTGCTTCTTGATTTGTGATTTTCAAAATGCGAGGAATGAAACACACGCTCCCCATTATAATAAGTAGGAAAATGGATACGAAGACTCTCAATACGCTTGAATACAACCGTATTCTTGAACAACTGGAAAAATATGCGGCTTTCAGTGCGTCCCAAAGACTGGCTCATGCGCTGCGCCCCACCAATGATTATCCTCTGGCACTGGATCGTCTGGCACGCACCAGTGAGGCACGCCGGTTGCTGATCGACCATGCGGAGTTTGGGGTGGGAGGGGTGGTGGATGTTCGTTCTCAGGTGACCCTGGCTGAGCGTGGTGGAGTATTGGAGATCGGTGACTTTACCGATATCAAAAACACACTGGAATCTGCCCGCGAATTGGGCCGTTTTTTCGACAAGCAGGATCAAACCTATCCACAACTGTGCAAGATCGCCGTCCCGCTGGTGCCGCCAGTCGGGTTGATCGAAGCCATCAGCCGCGTCATCTCAGAAAAGGGGGAAGTGGTGGATGACGCTTCTCCGCAATTGGCGCAACTGCGGTCGCAGATCAAAATTGCCCATGATCGGCTGCAGCGCAAGTTGGAACAGCTTATCAATGATCCGAATATCACCCGCTTTTTGCAGGAGAACATCATTACCCAGCGCAATGGACGTTATGTGGTTCCCCTGCGAGCTGAACACAAAGGACGTTTCAAGAGCGTGGTGCAGGATCAATCGGCTTCCGGTTCAACCCTGTTCGTCGAACCGCTGGCGGTGGTTGAATTGAACAATGCTCTTCTGGAACTGCAGCTTGCGGAAAAAGAAGAGATTCACCGAATTCTGGCAGAGCTTTCTGGGTATGTGAAAAATACTGCGAAAGAATTGAATGGGATCGTCAATTCGTTGGCAGTGCTGGACCTGTCGTTGATGTGCGCAAAATATGCCGAAGAGCTGAGGGCGACGGAACCCATTTTCCATCATCCCAACGAATTGGAGAATAATCCCAACATTCCGATCCTGAAATTATTGAAAGCCCGCCATCCTTTGATCGATGTGCAGAAGGCAGTGCCGATCGACATTTTATTGCAGGATGGAATTTTCTCTCTGGTGATCACCGGACCGAACACCGGTGGGAAAACAGTGACCTTGAAAACAACGGGGTTGTTGTCGCTGATGGCGCAATCAGGATTGCATATTCCCGCCCAATCCGGTTCTGAAGTGATGCTGTTCCGGGATGTGTATGCCGATATTGGTGACGAGCAATCCATTGAACAATCTCTCTCTACATTTTCCGGGCATATCACCAATATTGTGCGTATCTTGAAGAAAGCCCGCTGGAACACGCTGGTGTTGCTGGATGAACTGGGGGCGGGGACCGACCCGCAGGAAGGATCTGCGCTGGCAAGGGCAATCCTGCAAAACCTGGTCGAGAAAAAGGTGCCCTGCCTGATCGCAACCCACTATCCTGAACTAAAGGCCTTTGCCCATACCGAACCGGGTGTCATGAATGCTTCCATGGAGTTCGACCTGACCACGCTACAGCCGACCTATCATCTCATTCTGGGTTTGCCGGGTAGATCCAATGCACTGGCTATTGCCAGCCGGTTGGGAATGGATGATGAGATCATTGGTGCGGCACGCTCGATGCTTGACCCTTCCGAATTGAAAACGGATGATCTTCTGGATGAGATCCACCGCCAGCGCGAACTGGCCCGGGAAGAAAATGAAGCAGCCGCCCGTGAACGGAAGCAAATTGAAACAATAAAGTCAGAATGGCAGATCAAACTGGAAGGGATCGAGGAAGAGCGCATCCGCATCCTGGAACAAGCACAAAAGGACGCTTTGGATGAAATCGAACTGCTGCGGGAGGAATTGAACAATATCCGCAAACAGGCGACCACCGATGCCGGGCCCAACGAATCGCGCAAGGTGATTCATAAAAAACTGGACCAACTGGCAGACTTACAACAAAAACCACTCGAAAAAAACACGCTTTCACCGCAAGGAATTCAACCATTGAAGATTGGTGACCGGGTTTACGTTCGATCGCTCAAGGTGGATGGCAAAGTGCAGAGTATTGGGCAGGATACGGTGGAAGTGGAAATTGGAAAAATGCGCGTGAAGGTGAGTGCGGCCGATATTTCCCGCTCGAAGATCAAAGAGAAAACGATCGGGACAGAAAGCGCGGATGTCAGTTCCACCAAACTTTCTGTTTCGTCCACAAAGTCACCGGGCCTCGAATGTCATCTGCGCGGAATGCGGGTGGATGATGCGCTGGCAGAACTGGAACGCTATCTGGAAAAGGCCTATTCTGCTGGGCTGCCGTACGTGCGTATAGTGCACGGCAAAGGCACCGGCACAATCCGTCAGGTGGTGCAGGACTATTTGAGCGATTCCCCCTATGTGGAACACTGGGAATTGGCGCTGCGCAATGAGGGCGGCGAAGGGGTGACCGTTGCTCATTTAAAGACCAATTAAAATAAAAGGTCGATAGTAGCTGACCTCGAGATACTATCGACCTTTCTCGCACGGTACCCCTTGCATCCGTGCTGCGACGAGCGTGCGAAGGTAAAACATAATTCCCTCCGAACAGTGATTCTATATTACTGCAAAGTATGAAAATATGCAAATGCAGATTGTCATCCCCCAATACGTTTTCCATTTGAAAAAATCATCAAAAAATGGGAAAAGCTTTTTCTTCAGGGTCGGAAAACAGAGCGAACCGGCAGCAACCGCCCGAAATTTATTTGCGGTGCTCTAAAACCAGCATTCCTTGACCTCTTTATCGGAAAGGATCCTTTGAACAACTTTGTCGTGTTTTTTGGATGGTCCACTGACCTCGAGGGTTAACACCATATCACCCCCTGTTTTCTTTTGCTGCTTTGATTTGTTGATGGTCAAACCGTAGCTCTTGAAAAGATTTTTGATCTCTTTATATTTTTCCCAACTGATCTTCGATGTGATCTCGTAGGTGCGTTCTTCGATGGAAATTTCCAATGCGTCTTCGAACTTTGAAAAGATCACCAGAACGATCATGGTGAAAAGTGTGACGACCGCTGCCAAAACAAATTCCCCGGCGCCACATGCCATGCCAATGGCTGCGGAGATCCAGATGGTCGCAGCGGTGGTTAACCCTTTCACTCGGCCCCGTTCCTGCAGGATCACGCCGGCACCCAAAAAGCCAATGCCACTCACAATATTGGATGCGATGCGAGTTTCATCTGCATCTACCCCGCCGACCTTGGTGGAGAGTATGGTGAAAAGGGCGGAACCGATGGTGATGAGAATGGTGGTCCGCAGGCCGGCGTCCTTTTTATAGCGTTCTCGTTCTGCACCGATGATGCTGCCTAACAGCAAGGCGATACACAGTTTCAAAATGTCCTGATAATCGATGGAAAACATATTTTCCTCATTCTTCGTTTTGGATTATTTACTTTCCTTGGGTTTGGGCTTTGTTGTATGTTTTATTGCAATCGAGTTTTCGTAGATCTGGAAAATGACATATAGTGTTTCGCAAATAATCCTGGCTGCGATGGGCCCCAGCAAAAGGATACAAAAACCGATTAGAAAGGTAGGCGCTCCGCTGCCATAGGAACCAAAACTGGATGCTATTAAAACGATCCCGGATACACAACAGAGGATGCTGCTGATCCAAAATAAAACCTTGATGATGGATGGTGTGATCAACTTACGAAAGTGAATAAAATCATCCATATATTTTCTTTCCTTGGTTAGTATTTTTGCCAATGAACCCGGATTTCCTCGTATTGAGTGCGAGCAGGTTGTTCTTCTGCCGGATATCCCACATAAATGAGACTGAGCACATGGATGTCTGCAGGAATCTTGAGGATATCCTGGATTTGTTTGGTAACTTCTTCTTTTGGATGTGCTCCGATCCAAACACTGCCCAATCCCAACCCTGTTGCAGCGATCAGGATGTTTTCCACCGCAGCGCTGCAGTCCTGCACCCAGAAGCGGGTGGAGGATTCCTTTTTCGCAATGCTTAAATTTGCCAGTACGGCTATGGCTGCCGGCGCATTGTATTTTCCATGCACCAACACCTCCCGCAATTGAGTAAGACGATCCGGGTCAGTGACTACAATGAATTCCCACGGTTGGCCATTGCTTGCGCTGGGAGCGGCCATTCCTGCTTTCAAGAGTTCGGTCAGGTTTTCCTTTTCCACTGGCCGGTCTTGGAATGCTCGAATGCTGCGACGTTTATATATAAGGTCTAAACGAGGGTCCATGCTTGTTCCTTTTCTATTCTCTTAACCGCACATAAATCACCGAATTTCCTTCGGGTGATTTCACTTCTTTGATTTCAAACACCTTGGAGTATGCCCGGATTAAAGTGGAAAGCTGGCTGTGGCCATAAGTACGCGCATCAAAACCGGGGTCAAGCTGCCGCATGTGATGCCCCAATGTTCCCAAAAACGCCCAGCCATCATCCTGCACGGCGATATCGAAAGCCTGTTTTAAAAGAGGGACCGGGTCGGGGGTTTGCGGTTCATGGCTCTTTTTCGTGCTCCGTTTATGCTCGACCTGTTTTGCGGGCTGCTTGATGGGAACCAGGTTTTCGGTATAGACGAAAATATCGCAGGCATTAACAAAAGCGCGCGGAGTTTTCTTCTGCCCGATGCCCATCACAAAGAAGCCTTTTTCTCGGATGCGGGTAGCCAGCCGGGTGTAATCGCTGTCGCTGGAGACAAGGCAAAAACCATCCACGCTGCCGCTATACAGCGTATCCATAGCGTCTATGATCATGGCTGAGTCGGTGGCATTTTTCCCCACCGTGTAGCGAAATTGCTGAATGGGTTGGATGGCATAGGTCTGCAGAGTCTCTTTCCATCCACCCATATTGGCGGTTGTCCAATCACCATAAGTTCGCCGAATAGTAACCGTTCCATATTTACTGGCTTCTGCCAGGATTTTTTCAATGAGAGATGGCTGTGCATTGTCGCCATCGATTAAAACGGCGATTCTGCGGTCGCCGGGCTGAAAGTTGGATCCTATCATTTCATCATCCTTTTTATAGTCCTATTTGCATTATAGCAACGAAACAAAGCCTGAAAGTACTTTATTATTTCCCACCATCGTTAATTTCGTATATGAATTCTCGAAAAATAAGATCGGTTTTAGATGCCACCCTGCAAGGTATAGGTCAGAATGCCAATATACTCTTTCATAACGTTGGTGGTGACAGCCAGATTCCCCGCATTGGGCAACAACCCATAGAGAATGTCGAGAAAAGATAGATCTTCATTGGCATCTTCTACGACAGAATAGTCTACCGGGATGGGGATCACGGAAATACCCTGCTTTTCGAACAGTTTGACCGAACGTGGCATGTGCATGGCGGAAGTAACCAGCAGCACAGTACCATATCCTTTTTCTTCAATGATCTTCTTGGTGTTGACCGCATTTTCATAGGTGTTCTTGGAGGTGTTTTCCAGGATCATCGCGGAAGAAGGGACACCCAAAAAGGAAAGCATTTCTGCCATCTGGTCGGCAGGCGTTGAGGAACCATTGCTCATCCAGTCAATATTCCCGCCGCTGAGGATAAGAACAGGAGCTTTTCCCTCCCGGTAGAGTTTTGCGGCTGCAAAAATCCGATCTCCGGCACTGTTCATTTCCACACTCTTGCGGGGAGAAATTGCGGGTTCTGTTCCACCACCCAAAACGACAATGGCATCTGCCTGAGGTACTTCCTCCGGGTAGGCATACTGCCACTCGAGCGAGCGAGCCAGCTCATTTGCAACGGGTGCTGTAGAACAGACCCACAACATTATGATCACAAAACCGATAAGAAATTTCGCCTTTCCCTTTTTTCGGAAGAGGAAAAGCGCAATAATCAGCAGAATGACACCCAATCCAAGCGGATAGACAAAAAGAGGTAAAAACTTTGAAAGAAAAATGTACAAGGTTGCTCCCTTAAATTGATTTCCGATTGTAACACGGGAATGGAGAAAGTTGGTTTTCGATATTCATTCCCACTGACCATGGAAAAGAATTGAAAATGTCCAAAAAGGCCCCCTGTGCTTATTAATCACAAAAGTGAATACCCATTAACAATGGTGAAAACTTTTTGTTTCGGTGATATAGTTAAATCGGAAAATAAAAAGTGGATTGAACTATGAAATCTGATTCCCGAAAACACTTGCTGGCAGAAATAGCATCCATGTATTACCTTGAACGGCGCAGTCAGAACGAAATTGCCCTCGAATTTGGTTATTCGCGCTCTGCTATTTCCCGCCTGCTCACCGAAGCCGAGCTTTCTGGTGTCGTTGAGCATAAGATCAACTTTCCCTCCATTCGAAATGTTGAATTAGAAGAAAAACTAATCCACCGTTATAAACTGCAAGATGCCATTGTCGTGAACCGGGGAAAGCTGAGCTATGCCCAAATGCTCCACTTTGTGGGGGAACAAGGCGCAGAGGTCTTCAACAAATTGATTAGCGATGATCAGATCATCTCCATTTCCACTGGAACCTCCATTTTTGAAGTGGTGAATGCATTAAAACCCTGTCAGGTAACCAATGTCAAGATCGTACAGATCTTAGGCGCTATGGGTGTAAAAAGCGACCCATCAGTTGATGGACCGGAGCTGGCGGGTTCGCTGGCAAAAAAGGTGCACGGCAGCTATTATGCGTTGAACGCTCCCATGTTGATGGATAGTAAAGGTTCACGCGATACGATCCTGCGCGAAAAATCCATCATCAATACCATCGAACTTGCCTATAAATCAGACATTGTCCTGGCGGGCGTTGGTTGCATCACGGAAGACCCCCGCGATTCCAGCGTTGTGCGCATGGGATATATGGAACCGCATGAATTTGTTGAAATTCGCGAACAAGGAGCGGTGGGATATACCTGCGGTTGGTTCTTTAATGAAAAAGGCAAGATCATCGAAGGTCAAATCAACGACCGTGTGGTAGCGGCTGATTTTCGCAGGATTCGTGAAGGAAAAGCTACCGTGCTGGCTATTGCGGCTGGCGAGAAGAAAGCTCCTGCCATCAAATCAGCGTTGGATGGCAGATTACTCGATATTTTGATCACGGATTCATCTGCACTTGAATCATTCTTATAAACTTGTTGGAGGTCAACTTAATGGAAAAAGAAAAACTAATTGGAGGAGAGTTCAAGCCCGATGAAGCCCAGCACTTGCTCTATCTAATGGTGCTGACACGGGCATTTGAGGAAAACGCCGAAGAAATGTATGCACTGGGAAAGGTACATGGTACCATGCACCTTTCCATTGGGCAGGAGGCGATCGCCGCCGGGGCAAGCAGTGCATTGACGCGCAATGATTATTTGCTCAATACACATCGCGGTCACGGTCATTTTTTGGCCTGGGGTGGCGATTTGAATCACATGATGGCGGAGTTCCTTGGAAAAGAAACCGGCTACTGCCGCGGTCGCGGTGGTTCCATGCACATTGCCGATGTAGAGTCGAACAATCTGGGTGCGAACGGTGTGGTCGCTGGCAACCTTCCCATTGCTGTGGGCGTCGGGTTGAGCATTAAGATCCGCAAAACCGATCAGGTAGCCCTGACATTGTTTGGTGATGGGGCATCCAATGAAGGCGCGTTCCATGAATCCCTCAACATGGCCAGTATTTGGGATCTGCCCATCGTTTATCTGTGCGAAAACAACTTGTATGCCATGTCCACCCCTTTTGACCAAGCGTTCAAGATCGAAGAAATCAGCACCCGAGCCAGTTCTTACGGCATCAAGGGTGTAACCATTGATGGAAACGATGTTTTTGCGGTGCACAAAGCGGTTCGTGAAGCAGCTCAACGCGCTCGAAAAGGCGACGGACCCACATTGATCGAAGCTATGACCTACCGCTGGCGTGGTCACTCGAAGAGCGATCGCCAGGCCTATCGCACCCGCGAAGAAGTGAAGGAATGGATGGAAAAGGATCCCATCCCCCGCTTTGCAGCGAAGATTGGGGTGAACGATACCGAAATGGAAGAGATACGACAACAAGTGAAACAGGATATCCAAAAAGCTGTCGAATTCGCAGAAAACAGCCCGGAACCTGATCTTTCCACGATTTTGGAGGGCGTTTATGCGTGAGCTTACTTATCGAGAGGCGCTATATGAAGCGCTTGACCAGGTCATGAAGAAGGATGAGCGAGTCTTTGTGATCGGTGAAGATATTGGTGTATATGGTGGTGCGTTCGGCGTGACCGCTGATTTGCAGCAAAAATATGGGAAAGAAAGAATTATCGATACCCCCATTTCCGAAGCCGGAATTGCCGGAGCATGTGTAGGGGCAGCCATCACCGGCATGCGCCCGGTTGGTGAGATCATGTTCAGCGATTTCGTTGTCCTTTCTATGGAACAGCTGGTGTTGCAGGCGGCCAAGATGCGCTTTATGTTCGGGGGCAAAGCCAAAGTTCCTATGGTGCTACGGCTTCCGGAAGGCTCCGGCACCGGTGCTTCTGCCCAACACTCAGGCAGCTACGAGAACTGGTTTGTGCATGTTCCCGGCTTAAAAGTGGTAATGCCCAGCACACCTTATGATGCAAAGGGACTTTTGTTGGCCTCCATTGAAGATGACAATCCGGTCATTTTCTGTGAACATAAATTGCTCTACAAGACCAAGGGTCCAGTTCCTGAAGAAATGTATACCATCCCCCTGGGAAAGAGCAATATTGTGCGCGAAGGAAAAGACATCACCATCGTTGCTACCTCTGTGGAAGTAATGCGCTCCCTGGAAGCCGCTGATCAATTGGCGAAAGAAGGGATCGAAGTGGAGGTCATTGATCCGCGAACCATCAACCCGCTGGATATGGAACCCATTACGAAATCCGCCATCAAAACAGGAAAAGTTCTGGTTGTGCACGAAGCGGCTAAAACCGGTGGCTTTGGCGGAGAGCTGGTTTCGCGTATCATGGAAAGTGAAGCATTTGCTTACTTGGATGCACCGGTTCGCCGTTTGGCGGGTTTGGATACCCCTATTCCCTACAACCGCAATTTGGAATACCACACTGTACCGCAGGTTGAGAATATTGTTGAAGAAGCTCGCAAGATTGTTCAAGGTGTTTATTAGGAGGTGCGGCCATGGCAAAAGAAGTGATCATGCCGAAATTCGGATTCACCCAAGAGGAGTCTGAAATCCTTGAATGGTTGAAAAAAGAAGGTGAAAAGGTCGAAAAAGGTGACCCGATCGCAACCGTTTCTACCGATAAATTGAGCATGGAAGTGGAAGCGCCCGAAAACGGCATCCTCTCCGGTATTCGCTATAAGGTCGGCGATGTTGTTCCGGTCACCAAAATCATCGCGTATATCCTTCAACCAGGAGAAAAATTGCCTGAGGGACAAGATTTTTCCGCACCCAGCCCTGTGGTTGAAAAGGATGAAGTATCACCGGAAAAACCGATTGTGACCGGCAATGCGACCCCTGTAGCGCTGCGCATGATGCAGGATGCGGGAATTTCCGCAGATGCCATTCAAGGCAGCGGTCCGGATGGAAAGATCACCAAGACGGATGTGGAAGAGTATCTTGCCCGGCAAAAAGCTGGCAAAGCAATTGGTAAAGCAGCTGCCACACCTGCTGCGCGCCGAGTTGCCGAAGAAAGCGACATCGAACTGTTATCCATTCAGGGCAGTGGACCTAAAGGCAGGATTCAGGAAGCTGATGTGCGCAAAGCGGTATCCAGCGCATCGCAACCGATTAAGACACGTACCTCCGCTGAAGTGACCAGAATCCCGCTGAAGGGGATGCGCCGTATCATTGCTGAAAATATGGGGCGTAGCTGGCACGATGCACCGCACATGACGCTGCAGGTGGATGTGGATATGGGTGCAGCCAAAATCTTGCGTGAGGCTTCTGCACGCAAAGTGGGTGGCGTTGTACAGAAATTCACCTATACTGCACTTCTTACCAAAGTGGTGGCCTGGGCGTTGGTGCGACATCTCAAAATGAACAGCCGCTTGGAAGAAAACGAGATCGTTCTTCTTCCTTATGTTCACATGGGTGTGGCGGTTGCCGTTTCTGAAGGATTGATCGTTCCGGTGATCAAGGATGCGGATCAAAAGAGTATTTATCAGATCTCCGATGAATTGAAAAACACTGCAGAGCGTGCCCGTAACAATAAACTGGTCCCCGACGATCTGGAAGGTGGGACATTCACCATTTCCAATCTGGGCATGTATGGTATAGATCGGTTCACTGCCATCATCAACCCTCCTCAGTCGGCCATCCTGGCAGTGGGGAATATTGTGGATCGATTTGTGCCGGATGAGAGTAAAAATCCTGTTTTAAGACCTATCATGACCATTACCGCCAGCGCTGATCACCGGGTGGTGGATGGAGCCGAAGTGGCTGAATTTCTTGCCGACGTAAAGAAAGGATTAGAAAGCCCAGGAGTAATGTATTTATGAGTCAAGCGATCTTGAAACTTCTAGAACCCCATGCGGTTTTACTAGGTGCAAACGTCGCAGATTCAACGGAAATAATCCGATTGCTCGGAACCGAACTCTATAAAGCAGGTTATGTGAAAGAAAGCTTCATTGATGCAGCCATTGACAGGGAGAGCCGGCTTCCGACCGGCCTTCCCTTGGGTGGTTCTTTCAATGCAGCCATCCCGCATACCGATATTGAACATGTCGTCAAACCCGGACTGGCTTTGGCGACCCTGAAGAACCCGGTGTCCTTCCAAAACATGGCCATTCCCAGCGAAACCGTACAGGTCAGTCTGGTGTTCCTGCTGGCCCTGGAACAACCCAAGGCCCAGATCGAGATGCTGCAAGAGATTGCAGGCGTCCTTCAAACTCCTCGTGTAGTATCTGCGTTGATGAGTGCGAAACAATTCAATGATGTTATTGATGCCTTAAAAGTAGAAGAATAAGGATAAATAGCAAGATTGTATATTTTCCAATCCTGTTTACAATGAGAATTATCACTAATCCTTATTGGAAGGAGAATGGCATGGTTGGAGTAAAGCGTATCCTGGTGGCATGCGGAACAGCGATTGCAACTTCTACTGTAGTGGCACGGGCAATAGAAGAAGCATTAAAAGAGCGCGGTATTGATATTACCACCCGTCAATGCAAGGCGTCCGAAGTGAAATCTCTGGCAAGTGATGCGGACCTCATTGTGACAACCACACCTGTCCCCGATAATCTTGGTGTCCCTGTCATTCATACTTTGGCATTTCTGACGGGAATTGGAAAGGAGGATGCTATCGAACAAATTGTTGAAATACTGAGCAAATAAAAGCATACAGGAGGTATTAGCATGGAGACCTTCCTTACGACTTTGAAAGCTGTCATTGATTCATTGGGGGCAACCGTTGTTCTCCCTATCATCATTTTCATTCTGGGTTTGATCCTGGGCGCCAAACCAGGCAAGGCTTTTCGGGCGGGCGTAACCATCGGCATTGCATTCATTGGCATCAATTTGATCATTAATCTCATGTGGTCCACCCTGTCTGGAACTGCCCAGGCAATGGTTACAAACTGGAATATCCAACGAGACGTTGTGGACGTCGGCTGGCCATCAGCGGCTGCAATTGCATTTGGCACCGATGTTGGCCTGTGGGTAATCCCGATCGCACTGGCTGTGAACGTTGTCTTGCTGTTGATCAATTGGACAAAGACCCTGAACATCGATGTATGGAACTTCTGGCATTTCGCCTTTCTGGGTTCGCTGGTCTATATCGTAACCGGGAATTTGACCTATGGTTTGATCGCAGCGGCCATTGCAGCCGCTCTGGCGCTCTTTTTGGCAGATTGGACAGCCAAAGCTGTGCAGAGTTTCTATAAGCTGCCCGGAATTTCCATTCCCCACCTGACGTCTGCTCCGGGTGTTCCTTTTGCCATTGTAACCAACTGGATCCTGGATAAGATCCCCGGTGTGAAGAACTGGAAAGCCGATCCCGATACCATTCAAAAGAAATTGGGTGTGTTCGGTGAACCGGTCATCCTTGGTCTGGTCATCGGCCTTATCCTGGGAATCCTGGGATATTACAATGCCGACCAGGCCGTGGTCAAGATCCTGCAGACAGGTATCAACCTGGCTGCGGTGATGTTGTTGCTGCCCCGCATGGTCCAGATCCTGATGGAAGGGTTGATCCCAATCTCCGAAGCAGCGCGCGACTTTATGAAGAAGCGTGCCAGCGATCGTGAGATCTACATCGGCCTTGATTCTGCGATCCTGATCGGGCATCCCGCTGCGATTTCCACTGCGTTGGTACTGGTGCCGATCGCCATCCTGCTAAGCATCATTCTGCCCGGAAACCATGTGCTGCTCTTTGCAGACCTAGCTGTGATTCCTTTCGTGGTAGCTCTTTTTGCACCGCTCATGCGCGGGAACATTTTCCGCATGATCATTGCAGGAACATTGGAACTGATCGCAGGCTTCTATATTGCAACTGGCATGGCTGATTTCTTCACCTCTGCTGCGGTAAATGCCGGTTTTGCAATGCCCGAGGGTGCTGCAAAGATCACCAGTATCGCGGATGGCTTTATCTGGACTGGGTTGGTGTTCACAAAAGCTGTTCAGTGGCTGGGCGGCATTGGTGGGTTGGTTGTTTTGGCGGTCATCGTTTTGGCGCTGTTCTTCTTCTATCGAAAGAATCCGAAGGCCTGGGATGTGGTGGCAGGTGCGCCGAAACCGGAAAGCAAGAAATAGTAAAAAGTAGGTAGCATCCTTTCTGCTGAAGATATGAATGACATACCGGGGCGGTCAAAAAGGACCGCCCCATCTTTTCAACAAGAGGTGGAGAAATGATCGGTGCTTTTATCGAAAGTATGTTGGGCGGGGTTGGGCGCGCAATTTTTCACTTTTATCAAGAATACAGTCTTTTCATCAATGGATTCATCATCTTGTACGGATTATGTGTTTTCTTTGCCCACCGCAGCTTTTATGCGGTTCTGGACGCGATCAAAAAAGGATTGAAGATCGATCAGCAAAAAGAAACAGGAAAGGAAAAAGTGGCTGTGTTGATCAGGAACACTGTTTTTGATTGGGATACCTTGAGCCATGCTGCCTGGTTCCCCTTCATTGCGATTCCGGGCAAGATCATGATTCATCGGAAGAACGAGTCAAACTTGCGGAAGGTTTTCTCTGTTGAAAATCTGCTGGTCCTGTTGACAGAAAAGGCGCAAAAGAAATAACCACGATCACGCTAGATCACGTCGATGATCTTGCCACCTGTCAGGGTTAGAAGCATGCGGCTCTCTAATTTGAAGACGGCATGCGGTGTACCGGCAGCCGCCCAAATCTCCGGATACTCCAGCAGGGTGCGGTCGATATACGTGGCAATAGGGCTGGCATGCGCCAGCGGCGGAATGCCACCGATGGCGAAACCGGTCTTTTCTTTTGTGAAAACTGCATCCGCTTTTTCAAGCGGGAATCCCAGCGCAGCAGAAACCCTGGCAACATTCAATTGATTCTTGCCGCTCACCAGGAACAGCAAGGGTGTATCGCCGGAGCGGAAAATGAGGGATTTGCAGATTTGACCGATCTCGCATCCCACTGCGGCTGCGGCATCTTGGGCGGTGCGCGTGCTGTCACTCATTTCTACCACCTCCAGGGCGAGATGATGTTGCTCCAGTGCGCGCTGCACGAGCTGTGACTTCTCCGATAATGGCATGGATTATTCTCCTTTGGCAGGAATGCTCCGGTCATCGATTAAAAAAAACACACCAAGGATACTTCTTCTTCAATTTGGGTGTGTATCGGATGTTGATCAAGGATGATCGGTGCAGCGGGGAGGGAGGGATTCGAACCCTCGGTCGAGGTTTTAGTCCCCGACAACCACTTAGCAGGCGGTCCCATTCAGCCACTCTGGCACCTCCCCGGATTTTCGTACATACAGCGGAGGGAGAGGGATTCGAACCCACGGTGGAGCGTTCACCCCACACCTGTTTTCAAGACAGGCGCCTTAAACCACTCGGCCATCCCTCCCGATTTGTAAAGTACAGTGCGGCAAAATTCTATCATACTTACGGATGTGGCACAACGTCCAGCCCGTTGATCGCAGCGGTCCCGTTTCTTACTATAATTAGAGAAAATCTCGAGAGTGAGGAAGCCATGCGCCTGCGAAGAGCATTTCTCTATGCACCTGCTGATGATCTGCACAAGATCGAGAAGGCCTGCACGTTGAAAGCCGATTGCATCTGTGTCGATCTGGAAGATGCGGTATCGTCCCTCAAAAAAGAGGAAGCACGCCTGAACGCGGCGCATGCGTTGGGCACCTTTGATTTCGGAAAATCAGAGCGCTTGGTGCGCATCAACGCCCCTTCCACCTCTTTTTTTATGCCCGACCTACGCATCGTTGTGGATGCCATCCCTGATGGCATCGTGATTCCAAAGGTCGAGGATGCAGAAACACTCCAGTACGTGGATGGCTTTTTGGAGGCGTTTGAAGGGAAAAAAGAACTGCCGGTTGGGCTGATCAGACTGATCGCGATCATTGAGACGGCAAGCAGTTTTGTGAACCTGAAAGAGATCTGCGCGTCCACACCCCGTTTATCTGCTCTAGTCTTTGGGGCTGAAGATCTGGCGGTGAGTTTGGGTGCGCGGCGTTCGGCAGCAGGCCAGGAGGTTTTCTATGCCCGCAGCCAGCTTGTGCTGTTTGCCGCGGCGTATGGATTGGATGCCATCGACTTGGTTTGCAACAACTATCGGGATGCGGAAGTGATCCGCACCGAAGCAGCGCAAGGGGCCCAGCTTGGCTATTGCGGAAAACAGGTCATCCATCCCAACCAGATACCCATTGTTCAAGATGCTTTTTCACCAACCACTGAGGAAATGGAAAGGGCGCGCAGGATCATGGAAGAATATGAACAGCGCATGGAGGATGGCAAAGGCGCGCTGGGGATGCGGGGGTCACTGGTGGATATGCCAGTTTACCGACAGGCCCGGCAACTGCTTGAGAAAGCTCAACTTATTCAGAGCTGGTGACGGGGATTACCCCGTTCTGCCCTTCTTGACCCGCACAGGGATCAATTCAAAACGGTAAGCCGCCTCTCCGAAGTGGATCAGGTCATTATTCTGCAACACGGTACCTTTGGATGAGACCGGCGCATAATTTACCCACGTACCTCTTTCAGAACCCAGGTCTGCCAGGATGAGCGTGCCCTGCGGCGTGCGGTGGATGCGGGCATGGCGTGGACTGATGGTAGGATGATCCAGCACGAGAGTAACCTGGGCAGCATCGCTGCCAATGGTGGTGTCGATATCGACCAGCCGGATGACGGGCTTTTTCGGATTGGCCTTTGCTTCATCCGCCAGCAGAGGGATGAGCTGCGGGATCAACGGAATGGGCCTGGCGGCAGTCTCTGAAGAGGAAAGCGAAGATTCGGCAGGAATATAGACCTGCTGGGTAAGCGGATCTTCGGAAAAGGAAACAGCGGGTTCGGCACCAGCGGGCACGAGGCGCGGATTGCGGCGCCGTATAGCGATGAAAGCGACCAACCCTCCGAACGACAGCAGTACGGCAAAAAGGATCCAACCGCCGGAATTCACAAAATCAATGAAACCGCCCCAAAAACCGCCGTAGCGTTGGGCAACGATGATCTCCACTTCACGGGCGCTGCTCTTCCCCTGGAATCCAAGAATATCTTCCACTTCGACCTGAACGTTATGCAGGGCGGTAACACGGAAACCTCCCAGCGGCCACCCCAACCACTCGAAAGGCTGCTGGTCGATCTTGATGACTTCCTGCCCATCCACGACAAGACGGGAATATTTCAACTGACGCGGGTAACCATCGGGGAAGGTCACGCTGATCTGCAATGTAATGAAATCAGGTTTCAACACCGTGTCGCCTTCTTCATTCTCCACCCAGACCAGTTGTATTTGCGGCGGCAGGGCGATGATGGTCACTTCAGGAGCAAGCAGTTGGATCTGAAAAGCCACGTCTTCGCTTTCGGCCTGCTGTACGCCGCGATTTACCAGCACTTTGATGCGGTGGAAGCCGCTCTGCTGGATGGCGGAAGTGTAACGCAAGCGGTAGGTATAGCGCAGCGAGGAAAGGTAGGTTTCGGGACTGGGCGTTTCGACCTTTTCACTGTAGAAGAAGAATTGACCGCCGGTGGTTTCTGCCAGATCGCGCAGAGCATCGGCCGCCTGCGAATTGGTGCTGGTTTCGTTGGCCACCAGCCACACGTACACCGGAATGCCGGTGTCTGCGGCGCGGGCGGCCAGAATGGGGATCTGGTCGAGATCGCGATCGACGGGCAGCGGGGTGATATAGAAGATGGCTTGCTTGGCATGATTGGCAAGCTGTGTTTCCTGGGCTGCCACATCAATGGCATAGGCCAAACTGGATGTATCGGCTTCGAAGTTGTACAGGTTGGGTTGATAGGTTTGCAGTGCCTGGATCAGTTCCTGCGGGCTGCTGCTGTGCTGCAGCAGGGCTTTTTCGTTGCTGGTGAAACTGTAAAGATTGGCTGCCTGGCTCTGCAGGTCTCCAAGCCAGGAAGTGAGGATGTAGAGGATATCCTGATAGCGAGTGGAATCGTCGTTTACCTTGTTGCCCAGGGTCGGACCCAGGTTGAGCGCCAGGATGGTGTGCAGGCCCGGTTCGATGCGGGTGGCTTCGTTGATGGTGCGTTCCTGGCCATTTTCCTGCAGGGTGAACTGGTCGGGGGTGAGGTTGCCCACGAAGTTGTTTTGAGCATCGTACACATCCACATAGGTGGTCATGCTGGGGAACTGCGACAGGTCGGGTTGGGTCAATACCGCGCGCAGCCCGCTCTCGGCAGAGGCGGGTGTGGTGATCACGGCAAGCAGAATGCCGGTGAGGAGGAAGAAGGAAAGGAACCGGCGAATCATTGTTCTTTTCATGTAGGGGTATTTTAATGCAAAATGAACCCTCGCCCACGAACCATCGACCATGGTTTTTATCATGGAAGAATCGATAAAAATTGACAAAAGTTGACAGCACGTGCATTGAAGGAGATTTGTTTCGAGGGAACAAATCACCGGTTTTCCATCAGGGATAGATCAGTAAAAGATAGAAGGTCATGATCGGTTCATTGCGATCGGGATTCGGGAATGCAGGGTGGGTGACCAAGGTTTCGCTACTAGAATGACAAATACCCTCCCAAGCCACCGTTCACAAGAAGAGAGAAAAAACATTGGAAACTACGTCTAAAACCGATCACTTGAAATATCAAAGAGTTGATTTTATTGCGATACAATATTTTCGGGAATAATAGTGTACAGGGAGGAAATGATGCGGATACGCAATTTCTCGAAAAAACTTATCTTTTTACTGATAGCCGTGGTCGGTATTTCCGGTTGCAATGTATCTAAATCACAATCACGGGTTGCAGCACAAACTGCACAGGTTACGCAGTTTGCGCCTACCGAGCACCCGGCGGTGGTTGAACTGCGCTCAGCGAGCGCCAGTCCGGAGAAACTCACTTTCGTTATTTCGATTTCAGGTTTGGATTTGGTCAAGGATTATACCGATCTTGAAAATGTCATTTGCCAGCCCTACCTTCGAACGGATGAGCATGTCCAGTTTTCGTCCTACTATCAGGAAAGCAGCATCCCACCTGAACCAGGAGATCCCATTCTCATCACCTATGAATATGGAATACAAGAATCAGATTTGGAACAATTGCATGTGCATGTGGATCTGACGATAGGACCTTGTGGACCTGATCTGCAGGAAATGCTGGTAACCCCTTCCCCCAAGATCGACCTGATCGCGAATTACAGCTTTTCCTTTGTTGTGTCGGTCGATAAGTAGATCTTCTCCAACTGACCCGTTGGTCTTCTGTGATTGGAGGTATCACGATCGTGTCAATGAAAAAAGAATCATTGAAATTGGTTCACTGTGATCGGGATTCGAGAATGCAGGGTGGGTGACCAATTCTTCGCTGCGCTCAGAATGACAACCTTCCCCCTTCATTTTTTCACATGCGAAAACAGAGGATAAAAGATTGGTGGGTTCTCAACCCACTACAACCTACCTTATCTGTTCTGTTTCAAGTATCCATGAATTTCACTATTCAGATCGAAGATCTTTTTTATCAGAAAACCATTCAATACCAGCAGGAAGAGCAGACATATTTTGATAGGGTCGTAGGTGGAAAAGCTGATGCCATTGGCAAAGAAGTCATTGACAATGGAAACAACCGTAGGCAGAAATATAATGGCAATACCGATACTGGCAATGAACAGCGGGATCACTTTTGTGCTCCGCATTTGTTTTAATTCCACATACTGCCTCTGAATGTTAACAGGATCTACGTCAGGAGGCCAATCATGATCGTGAAAATAAGTCTGCATCTCTGGATACCATAGACTGTAGAGAGCGGTGATGGCAGCGAAAATCAGACTGTACGCGCCAAGCAAGTCGCCCATGATACCCCTATACTTTGGCTTTCAAGCCATATTCTTTACACAAAGCACGATATGTGTTGAGCTGGATCTGGTAACTGGCGGAGCAATGTGGGCGCAGGGAAAGGGATGGCAAGGTCACATCCAGACCAGCGATCTTCTCATTGATCAAATCAATGAAGAAGCGTGAGTTGTTGTTGATCACAAGGAGAATTTCGGTCTTCTTGGAAGAAAGCACAATGGTATCTTCCACCAGTTTGGAAATGGTACGGTTGATGATCTCTTTGAGTACGTACTGGTACTTGGAGACGACTGAGCGCAGCAGTGCACGGCTCTGGGTAGTGGTAGTTTGAAAGATGCGGCTGACCATCTCTTCGTTAGGCAGAATGTTTGTGAAACAGCGGTCGATAAGCAAGCACAAGCGGTAGACACGCATGTCAGTGCCGCTGGAGAACACTTTGCTGCCGAGAATCATTTTCGTGTATTCTTCCATAGCGGCGGATGAGATGGCTTCGAGCTTTTTTTTGAAAGTAGTGGTGGAGCAGTTGAGGATGGCGGCTAACTGTTTTTCTTCGTCCGATGAAAGAGCAATGGAAGTTGTTATATCCATAATTCTCTCCCATAGTTTATCGAACATATTCCGATGTATTGATTATACAGAGTAAGGGAATGGAATTCTATTTGATAGCAAAATAAAAGGGACTGGTTTAAGGCAAGAGTAAACCATAATCTGACCATTATTTGTAAACTCCTCGACAAGAGAGATAGTGAAAGGTTAAGGAAAGGTCAAAAACTATGAGTCTAAATTTGATAAAGTTAGTTATACTGATAGTTGTGGGATAACAATGCTTTTCACAAGTAATTAAATCATAAACTATGTGGTTGGTAAAAATGGTGAAAGTGAATCCAACAATTCTTCGATGGGCACGTGAGACAGCAGGAATCAATATCGATGATGCTTGTCACAAATTGGGTATTAATGAAACCAAGAAGTTAACTGCTCGTGAAAGACTTTTAGTATTAGAAGAAGGTACTATTGAACCAAGCAGACCAATGTTGGTTAAAATGGCGAAACATTATCACAGGCCACTTATCACATTCTATATGGAAGGACCACCAATAAAGGGAGAACGAGGACAAGATTTTCGGTCTCTTCCAATAAGTTATCCCAATGAAGATATAGCTCTAGTTGATGCATTATTGAGAGATATCATTGCAAGACAGAGTATTGTGCGAGCGGCGCTTGAGGATGAAGAGGAGACTGAAAAATTAAATTTTGTAAGTTCGGCGAAAATGTCTGATGGGGTACCTCGATTAGTAGATTTTATAAAAGAAATCCTTAAATTTAATATTAATGATTTTTATAAAAAAGATTCTATTGCAAATGCATTTGCATATATTAGGACATGTATTGAATCGAAGGGCATTTTTGTTTTGCTAATTGGAGACTTGGGAAATTACCATACTGATTTAGATATCAAAGCTTTTCGTGGGTTTGCTTTAGCAGATAATTTTGCACCTTTTATTGTTATTAATGATAACGATTCCAAAGCGGCTTGGTCGTTTACATTAATGCATGAATTAGCTCATATATTTCTTGGGCAAACAGGAATCAGTGGAGCATCTGATGATTTTCAAGAAGAACGTTTCTGTAATGATGTAGCTGGAAAATTACTCTTACCTGATGAGGAATTAAAACGATTAGAGATTAAAGATGTTACAAATAAGAGTGATTTGATGATGCAAATCACCGCTTTTGCTAATGACAGAAATCTTAGTTGTTCTATGGTTGCTTACAATTTATATTTAAGCGGAGAAATTAGTCAAAGCACTTGGCTTGATTTGAATGATGCCTACCGAAATTTATGGGAAGAAAATAAAAGAAAAAACAGAATCCAAAGTAACGAGGGGGAGGGAGGGCCAAACTATTACATAATTCGAAAACACCGATTAGGAAAAAGCCTAACAAGTTTCACGCAAAGAATGCTTGCTGGTGGAATGATAACAACATCTGAGGCTGGGAAAATTTTAGGACTAAAACCCCAAAATGTACAGAGACTGTTTGAGGTACAGAGTTGGAAATAAAAAAATAGGGGATTCATGCTTTATTTACTTGACGCAAACGTTCTTATTGATGCAAATCGAGACTATTATCCTTTGGATAGAGTGCCAGAATTTTGGGAATGGCTGATTTTCCAAGGTACCAATGGAAACATAAAAATTCCGATTGAAATCCATGAGGAAATAAAAGCGGGGAGAGATGACGATCCTTTAACAAGATGGATTAGGTCACAAAGAACTGTGGGCTCAATGTTGTTGAATGAAGAAGTAAATCTTTCTCTTATACGAAAAGTAATTAAAGATGGATACGCGGAAAATTTGACAGATAATGAGGTAGAAGAATTAGGTCGCGATCCATTTTTAATAGCTTATGCTCTTAGCGATAATAACGGAAGAAGCATTGTAACCACCGAAATTTCAAGACCGAATAGGCAAAGGACGAAACGTCACATTCCTGATGTGTGTATGAAATTAAATATTAATTGTGTTAATACTTTTGAATTAACAAGAACACTACAATTTAGTACTCATTGGAATAATAACCCTTAGTCTCTGAATTATCATTCACTTTTTAAAACCACACCATAATAATGATATATAGAGATAGAAGTAACTATGACTTTAGTAAATCAAGTGTGATCTCATCAAAATAATCAGAATCCAATTCTTTAATCTCATATTTGTTTCTTGTTGTAACCCCGATCCCGAAATCAATCATTAAATCCGCTAAACGGTCACCATCAATAAGAACCACTTTTTTATTTAAACCATCTACATATTCGTGAGCTCTATCTGTGAAATTTGCCGTAGTGATAAAAATACCTTTATTTGCTCTTTTTCCTTCAAGAGCTCCAACAAATGCCTGAACTTCTGGGCGTCCAACACTTTTATCTTTTTGCCATTTTTTTGCTTGAATATATATACTATCCAACCCAAGTCGGTCTTCATCAATTATTCCATCAATTCCCTCGTCACCAACTTTTCCAACTGCTCGTGCTGCATCAGATTGTGTTTCGCCATAACCCATTGCTACTAAAAGTTCAACAACGAGTTTCTCAAAGAAAAAAGAGGAACTTTTTAAAATTTGTTCTAAAAGATTATCTGCCAAATCATTTCTTATTTTTTGATATGAATTTTCAGGTAATTCTTCAGGTGTAAATTCTTCCTGCTCACTCTCAGTATTACTAGAAACTATTCTCCTTTTGCTCCTTTTTCTAAATTCTATGAATTCAGGAAAATGGGATAGATATGCATTGTCAATTTTTTGGAGATTTTCATTTAAAGACAATTTTCCACGTTCAGTTATCCGAAAATGTCCTCTTCTAGGATATTCAATTAATTCAGATTTTTTTAAATATGTTCTTGCCCACCCAACTCTATTTGTAAATGTAGCCTGTTTTCCACTTGGCAAGAGTTCTTTTTTTTCGCCATCAGTCAGTTTAAAATATTTTGCTAACTCTTCGGTAGTATTATTAATCTCGTGGATTTCTCCATCACTCGACAATTTTAATAACGGCAACATGATTGATTGATAATCTGGGATGGTCATTTTTATCTCTCCCTCTAATTAAAAAGATTTTAAATTTTTTAATATCCCTCGAAAAATCATTCGATACGTAATTATATCCTTTGCATCATAAAACATTCCTATTTTGACACTTTGTGTTTTTCTTTTCTCTCTTATTAGTGCAGCACATAAAACATTATTACTATAGCCAGTGCCGACACTCTCGGGCGCCTAGTAGGAGGAAACGCAATTCATCCTCAAGCTGATTATCACGTTCATGGTATTAATTCAATCCTGTTGAAATAAAACAAGTTTTTTGAAATAAACTATGGGGTTTCTTTCTTCTTGATATTCAACAAATGCACCCTGAACGGAATGGAATGGATGCAGTTGCCATCCAGGAACAGCAGCAGATGGTATTCCCCTGCTTCGAGCAGATCGATGCCGTAAAAGGCGTAGATCATGGTCAGTTTGATGACCTTGCCCGCGCTGCCCTGCTGCTTGACCTCCTGCACGATGCGTTTGGTGATCTCCTTTTCAGAAGGCGATGAGATGACCACTTCCAGTTTGAACGTTTCACTGTCAACCTTGTCCAGTTCCAGAATGGTGAAAAGCTGCTGATATTTGGCGGGGAACTGCAGCACATTGATATCGGTGAACATACCGATGATGCTGGTCTTGCCCGCCACATCCTTATACGCGTAATCGCACAGGTACATCCAATTGATCTTTGGCAAAGTCACCTCCTGCAGTGACAAGCATAATCATACCGCGAGAGGGAGGAAAGCGCACAGCCCTTTCTAAAAAAAACAGCACAGGACATTTTTAGGGATGTCCTGTGCTTGGAGGGTTGTAAGCTTACTCAGCTCACAAGAGAGATCGCTCTCTCCCCTTCATCGTATCATAAAAGAAGTCCTATTCCAATCTCATCCTTACCAGCGTGGTGAAATCTGATCGTCTGCAGAATACGGAGCGGTCTTTTTGGCAAAAGCGCGCACCAGGAGCATGCCGAACAAGAAACCGCCAATGTGTGCCCACCATGCCACACCCCCCGCGGTGCCGGAGCCGATCACAAAGGAAGAGAAACCGGAGAAGACCTGCATGAGGAACCAGATCCCCAGGTATACAATGGCTGGCAAGCGGATGAATCCGCCAAAGATGAAAATGGGGATGAAGGTGACCACGCGCGAGGCGGGGAACAGCACAAAATAAGCGCCCATCACTGCGGCGATGGCACCGCTGGCGCCCAGGGTTGGGACGGTGGAAGCGGGGTCAAAAACAAACTGCAGCAAAGCGGCGCTGAGACCACCGAGGACATAAAAGAGCAAATAACGAAAAGAACCCAGCCGGTCTTCGATGTTGTCGCCAAAGATCATCAAGAACCACATGTTGCTGAGCAAATGATACCAACTGCCGTGCAGGAACATGTGCGTGATGAAAGGCAGCAGGGTGGAGGGATGGCTCAGGTTGATGCTGGCGGGGGTCAGCGCGTAAGAAGCTACGAACCCGTTGGAAAAATTGGCCGGCGAATAATATTCCACCAGAAAAACCAGCACGTTGGTAATGATGATCAGCCAGTTCATGATGGGGAAATGGGTTGTGCGTTGCGTATCACGGATCGGAATCATAAGCATCACTTTCGGGTAAAGTTTATTGATTTCTCCATTATTAGAAGCTATGAACTTTGTAAGAGAATCGTTCTTTAATTATAGACATTATGCGTCGGGTGAGAGCATGAAAAACAGCTCCCAGGAACCGTCTTCTTTTTGGTCGAAAAGGGAGTTTTCATCTGCCAGCACGATCCAGGTGTTGCCCGGTTTAAGCGGGAAGGGCTGACCGGTGCCATCGAAGAATTGGATGGGCGATTGATCGTTGGGCACTTTCCACTGTCCTTCGAACCGTTGTCCATCGCGATAGAAGACAGCCCGTTTTCCTTCGATATTCTTCATGATCTCAATTTCATAGCGGCTGGGAGAGTCTTCAATGTAATGGGCGAACAGGATGATGACATTATCAAATGCCAGTTGCTGGCCGGTGACCCGATCGACCAGCGGGATCATCCACAGATCCCCCTCATTTTCGTCGCCCTCCATTTGTTCGATCCAACGCAGATAGGTGCCGGAAGCAGCGTCAAATTTCCACTCGGCGCGGTTGTAATAGTTGAAAAGAACATTGACCTGTTCGGCGGGGGTCCCACCAGCGGGCACCTGCTTGCTGAACAGCATGCCCTGCAGGTCCGGCGTTCCACCCTGGTCAATGTCATGCTCCTTTGCATAGGCGCTGATGGCAGCGGAATCGGCGAAAACCCCCACCACACTGTGAGTATCTTCGCCGCAAAAAGCCGGGCAGGGTGCTTCTTGAAATGAAATCGCCCGCTCTCCCAACGCCTGTACCAGATAAGCATCCGTATCCTCATCCGCACTGCCGTAACTCAAGATGCCCCCGTATAAGCGCACCAGCTCGGCATCCACAAACCGCCCGGAACGCACCGGTCCGATGCTGGGGCTATCATTTCCATAATAAACAGCGAGAAAACGGTTGGTGCCGTTGCCGATGTAATAGTCAAAGACCAGATCGGCAAAAGAAAGACCCGCATGCGGCCTGCCGCTGCGCGGATAATTGGCAACCTTCACCATCACCGGCATCCGATCCAATATGGACGGATCCTGGACCGGCAAACCGGTAAGCGGATCGACAAGCGGTCGCGGGGTAGCAGTGGGAGATGCGGTTTGAGAAGGATCGCTTTGCGTGGATGTGGTGAATGGGGTTGGCGAAGCCACAGAAACCGATTGGCCCGCCGCATGTGAACCGCAGCCAACCAGAAGCAAGCTAATCGTACTTGTGAGAAGGACCTTTTTTATGCTATTCATCATCGTGCACAGGTGCATTATAACGAAAAATAGAAGCCTGCCCACAAGTATAATTGAAGGAAGAGGAAGCCATGGAAGAAAAGAAGATACGCGTACTGGTTGCGAAACCTGGTTTGGACGGGCATGACCGGGGTGCCAAGATCATTGCACGGGCGTTACGCGATGCCGGCATGGAGGTCATCTATACGGGGCTGCGCCAAACCCCCGAGATGGTCATTCAAGCGGCGCTGCAGGAGGATGTGGATGTGATCGGGCTTTCCATTCTTTCCGGAGCCCACATGTCGCTCGTGCCGCGCATCCTGGAATTGAAGAAACGAGCCAAACTGGATGATGTGCAGGTTTTTCTGGGCGGCATCATTCCCGAAGCGGATGCAAAGGTGCTGCTCGAGGAGGGCGTTAAAGCGGTGTATGGGCCCGGCACATCCACCACACAAGTAGTGGAAGATATTCGCGGCCTGTTCGGAAAAGCATAGCAGGTTTGTGCATGACCGACCTGACGCAAGCAGTTCTTAATGGGGACCGACGGGCATTAGCCCGGTTGATCACCCTGGTTGAAAATGACACCGGTGAGGGTCAGCAAGCGCTGGATGGGCTTTTCAGGGATACGGGGAAAACGCATGTGATCGGTGTGACCGGCGCCAGCGGCGCCGGCAAATCCAGTTTGGTGAACTGCCTGGTGGAAGAGATCCTAAAACGAGAACCGGATAAAAGCGTGGCCGTGATCGCGGTAGATCCCACCAGCCCCTTCAGCGGAGGAGCGGTGCTGGGCGATCGAATACGCATGCGCGCCATCGCAGATAATCCGCATGTGTTCATCCGTTCCATGGCCAGCCGCGGTGCACTGGGAGGCTTAGCGCAGAATACGCAGGCGGTTTCGCTGGTGCTGGATGCGGCCGGTTATGACCCCATTATCATTGAAACCGTTGGAGCGGGGCAATCGGAAGTGGAAATTGCCAGTCTGGCGCACAGTGTAATTGTGGTGGAGGCCCCCGGCTTGGGGGATGATGTGCAGGCGGCCAAAGCCGGTATCATGGAAATCGCAGACATCCTGGTGTTGAACAAGGCGGATAAGGCGGAGGTGGATGCCGCCGAAATGGCACTGCGTTCCATGCTTGCCATGGGATTTCCATCGAAAGAAGAAGGAATGTGGGTGCCCCCGATCCTGCGCACCGTTGCCACGAACGGGGAGGGGATCGCCGAGGTGGCGGCCGCTGTGCATGAGCATTCCGCCTATCTGCATCAATCCGGGAACTGGCAAAAACGCGACCAAATTCGACTGCAGGTACTTTTGCGCGGCTTGTTAGAGAAAAAACACCATCAGGAATGGGAAGAGTTCATTCACCGAGATGAATTTCAACAAGTCTTTGACCAGGTAATAGAGCGGGAATTGGCTCCGCATGCGGCTGCGGAGCGGTTGTACACCGATTCCTTCCTTAAAAATTCACATTAGCACCCCCGTGAAACCAAATTCGCATTAAAATCTTAAAAAGTGTATTTATTTTTTAAGGAGCAATCATCATGCAGCGTACTTATATTGGTGATCTTGGCAATCATATCGAACAGGAAGTAAAAGTGCAGGGCTGGTTGCAAATCTTGCGCGACCAGAAGAAGATGCAGTTCCTTATCCTGCGCGACCGCACCGGATTGGTGCAAGTGGCACACTACCGCCCTGCCAACGAGGAACTGGCAAACAAAATTTCGACGCTCAGTGTTGAATCTGCACTGACCATTACCGGCAAGGTTGTCAAAAACGACGTTGTAAAATTGGGCGGGTTGGAGATCCAGCTGGAGAGTTTGACAGTGGAGAATGTGGCGGAATCTCCCATGCCCTATGATCCATTTGATGACGCGAATGTACCATCGGTGGATTTTCGCATGGATTGGCGCTACCTTGATCTGCGCCGACCGCAAAACCTGCTGATCTTTGAAGTTCAAACAACCCTGGAACACGCCATGCGCGAATTTTGGTTGAAGAACGATTTCATTGAGGTGCATTCCCCCAAGATCACGGGCAGCCCCAGCGAAAGCGGTGCGGAGCTCTTCCAATTGGATTACTTCGATCGAAAAGCGTATCTGGCGCAATCTCCTCAATTCTATAAACAAATGGCCATGGCGGCCGGTTTCGAACGGGTTTTTGAGGTGGGTCCTGTTTTTCGAGCGGATCCTTCCTTCACCTCCCGCCATATGACCGAATTCACCGGTTTGGATGTCGAGATGTCATGGATCGATTCCCATGAAGATGTCATGGCACTCACCGAACGCTGGCTGCAATACGCCTACCAGCGGGTAAAAGAGAGCCATGGCGAACAGATTAAAGCGGCCTATGGATTTGACCTGCAAGTTCCCGCAGTACCTTTTCCGCGCATCAGTATGGCAGAAGCGATGAAAGTGCTGAAGGAAGTGGGTTATGAGCTGCCGCCCGAGAAGAAGGGCGATCTGGACCCGGGCGGGGAACGCGCTCTGGCGGATTTCATCAAGAAGCAATACGATCATGATTTCTTCTTCCTGACCGATTGGCCGGTACAGGTGCGCCCGTTCTATCACATGCATCATGCGGATAATGATTCCCTCACCCGCAGTTTTGACCTGATCGCAGGCGGATTGGAAATTGCCACCGGAGCGCAGCGCGAACACCGCTTTGAAGTGCTGAAAAAGCAAGCGCTTGATAAAGGGTTGGGGCTGGAAAACATCCAGTACTATTTGGATTTCTTCCGCTTCGGCTGCCCGCCACATGGCGGTTTTGGAATGGGCCTTTCGCGCTTGTTGATGGTACTGCTGCAGCTTCAAAACATCCGCGAAACCGTGTATTTGTTCCGAGGACCAAACCGGCTGAAGCCATAAAGGAAAGACGATGATCATTGGTGATACCGTTCGATTAAGAGGAATTGAGAAAGAAGACCTGCCACTCTTTGTGAACTGGTTGAATGATCCCGATGTTCGCCGTTACCTATCACTCTACAGCCCGCTTTCGAATGCGCAGGAAGAAAAATGGTTTGAAGATCTTGCCAGCCACTGCCTGGCTGAACAACCGTTGATGATCGAAACGCTGGATGAGGGTACCTGGAGACCGTTGGGCAACATCAGTTTTCTCAACGTTGACCAACAATCACGCAATGCGGAGTTGGGCATATTCATTGGCGAGAAAGGTTTCTGGGGGAAGGGGATCGGCACGAAAGCCATCGCCTTGATGCTGGATTATGGTTTCAAGACACTGAACCTGCATCGCATCTACCTGCGCGTGTTTCACCCCAATCAAAGAGGAATTCACTGTTACGAAAAGCTTGGTTTCAAGCACGAAGGCAATATGCGCGAAGCATATTACCTGGACGGCGAATATATTGATGTTTTATTTATGAGCATTCTGCGACAAGAATGGAGAGGAAAGAATTGAGTATGACTACTACCAGTGGATTGCGGCATGACCGCATGATGTACGGGGGTATCAAATTATATGCCGGCTCTTCCTGCCCCGAGTTGGCGGAAAGCATTGGCGCTTATTTGGAAACACCGTTATGCAACAGAACCATCACAACTTTTCCCAATGAAAATCTTTTTGTTAAATTACATACCAGCGTGCGTGGCCAGGACTGCTATGTGATCCAGACCCTGTCATCGCCGGTTCATACAAATTTGATGGAATTGCTGATCCTGATCCAAACGTTGCGGTTGGATTCCGCCGGGCGTATCACCGCCGTATTCCCGTACATGTGCTATTCCCGATCCGATAAAAAGGACCAGCCCCGTGTGCCTATCACAGCCCGCCTGGTGGCGGATATGATCCAGGCAGCCGGAGCCGACCGCTATATGACCCTCGACCTGCATGCCGACCAGATCCAAGGATTCTTCTCCATCCCCGGGGATGTGCTGTATGCTTCCCATGTTTTGATCGAATATTTGGCGGATGTCAAGAAGAAGATGGATAACCCCGTGCTGCTTTCCCCGGACCTGGGCTTTGCCAAGAAAGCGCGCAATTATGCGGAACAGTTAAATATCCCGCTGGCATTCATTGAAAAGAGGCGCATCACGAATCCGGATAATCCGGAAGTGCTGACCCTGATCGGTGATGTCAAGGGAAAAGATGTGATCTTGCTGGATGAAGAAGTATCAACCGGAAAGACCATCATCAATGCGGTGAAGGTTGCCGAGAAGAATGGCGCGAAAGATGTCGTGGTCGTTTTCATCCATCCCATTCTGGCAGGCGATGCCGTGGAACAAATGGCGAAACTGCCGGTCAAGGAATTCATCACTACCGATACAATCCCGATCTCCAAAGAAAAGCAGGCACAATTCGGCGGGCGCTTGCGCATCATCTCCGTGGCGAATTTGATCGGAGAGGTGATCCGGCGCGTGAATGAAGGGCGTTCGGTCGGCGAAATGTTCAATGAATGATATTCTTGATGGTATCACCATAAAGTAGTATAAATGTTCTACAACAATTAAATATGGAACTATTAAATACTATTTTGTTGGGAGATTGTGAACAGGTATTGCAGCAAATACCTGATAATAGTATTGATTTAATTTTTACTTCTCCCCCATATGCTGATCAGAGAAAAAACACTTATGGGGGAATACATCCTGATCAATATGTTGATTGGTTCCTTCCAAAAGCATTTGAAATGAAACGGGTATTAAAACCGAGTGGTTCTTTTGTTCTTAACATAAAGGAACGAGTTGTTAATGGAGAAAGACATACCTATGTAATTGAATTAATTTTAGCTTTAAAAAAACAAGGGTGGTTTTGGACAGAAGAATACGTTTGGCATAAAAAAAATTCATTTCCTGGAAAATGGCCAAACCGATTCAGGGACAGTTGGGAAAGGCTTCTTCAATTTAATAAAAGCAAAGATTTTAAAATTTTCCAAGAAAATGTAATGATTCCTGTCGGCAATTGGGCAAAAGATAGATTATCTAATCTTAGTGAAACTGATCATTCGCGTGATGAATCACGAGTAAACAGTGGATTTGGAAAAAATGTTTCCAATTGGCTAGGAAGAGATCTGGTTTATCCAACCAATGTTTTATATTTGGCAACTGAATGTTCTAATAAAAACCACAGCGCTGTTTTTCCAATTGATCTACCAAAGTGGTTCATTAAACTGTTTACTGAAACGGGTGACACTGTCCTTGATCCATTTGCGGGTTCAGGGACGACCTGCTTGGCTGCCCTTGAGTTGGGAAGGAATTTTATTGGGATTGATATAAGGAACGAATATGTTGAATTATCTCAACAAAGGGTAAATGAAAAACAATTAAGAATTCCATCTATCGCTGAAAAACAAAATAAATATTCATCCTAGATAAAAGAAAGAGGGACAATGAATCCTATTGAGATTTCTGAGATTAGAGAGTATGTCAACGACAATATAGATTCTTTTCATAAAACACGCCTAGAGTGTATTTCCTCATTAAGTTTAGATAAGTTATTAAGAAAAAACCCCTATTTGTTCAAAGCAAAAGATATAAATAAGGCTGGGGAATTAGTCGAAGGATTATTAAGTGCATTTCTTTCCTCATCAGAAGAAAAAATTTTTGGTGATTTTTTGGAGGGCTTGGCGATTTTTGTTGCATCTCGAACAAGTAATGGATATAAATCTTCAGCCGAAGGTATAGATTTAGAGATATTCAGGGAGGGGAAACACTATGTGGTATCCATTAAATCTGGACCTAATTGGGGAAATGCTGCGCAACATAAAAAATTAATTGCAGACTTTAATAATGCTGTTAAAGTTTTAAAACAGACAAATAAATCAATTATTGTTCAACCAATACTGGGTATTTGTTATGGAAATACCAAAACAAGTTATCTGAATAATTATTGGAAATTAGTGGGACAAAATTTTTGGTATTTTATTAGTGGATTAGAAAATCTCTACATTGATATTATTGATCCAATCGGGCATAATGCCAAAGAACATAATGAGAAATACTTAAGAGAAAAAGGGAAAATTGTTAATAAATTTACAAAAGAATTTCTTGAAAGATTCGTAGGTGATAATTATCTAATTAATTGGGATAAGCTTGTTGAATTCAATAGTGGAAATAAAGATATTAAAGTAACTGAGATATAGGTAAAAATGCCTGAATTACCCGAAGTTGAAACCATTGCCCGTTCTCTCAGTCAAGGAAGAGGAACGGGCTTTTCTATTCTCGGCAAGGTCATTAACGATGTGACCATTCTGTGGAAGCGCTCGATCGCGGTGCCATCTGCGGAGGAGTTTTACCAGCGCGTTCATGGACAGACCATTTGCGATGTCGGCCGGCGGGGAAAGTACATCGTGATGCAGCTCAGCGATGATGCGCTTTTATTCCATCTGCGCATGAGCGGCGATCTGACCATTCAACCGGCTTCCCGCCCAACAGGGAAACATGATCGGGTGATCTTTCATTTAGAAGGAGAGCACAAGCTGGTCTTTGAAGATGCGCGCAAGTTTGGCCGGGTATGGCTGCTGCGCGATGCGCAGGAGGAACTGGGCGAACTTGGCCCGGAACCATTATCCGATACCCTGGATGAGGACCATTTCTTCCGCATGCTGCAGGCCAGCAAACGGCAGTTGAAGCCGCTGTTAATGGATCAGACCTTTCTGGCGGGGCTTGGAAACATCTATACCGATGAAGCTCTTTTCAAGGCAAGACTGCATCCGTTAAGCATTTCCAATCAGTTGAGCTCCCAACACGCCGCCATCTTGCTCCAGGCAATCCGGGAGACACTGCACGAAGGGATCAGGCGCGATGGAGCCAGCATCGACTGGGTTTACCGCGGCGGCAATTTCCAAAATCAATTCTGTGTCTATGGAAGAAAAGGAAAAGCTTGCCCGGTGTGCGGGACTACCATCGAACGGATCGTGGTGGGTCAGCGCGGCACTCATTACTGTCCAACCTGCCAGAGCAAATCAGCGATTTCATAAGTATCCAGGTGAACGGTTCTATTCATTGGAGAACTGTCGTACAATGAGAGGATTGAGGTAAAGCTATGTATTCTTTTGTTCCTGCAATACTGTTCCTGGGGGTGGGAATCTGGCTGTATCGCCACGAGTGGAAGAAAGAAGTGCAGTACCGCAACAAATCCAACATCATGCTGGCGGCATATGCCTGCATTCTGGGAGTGGCGCTGCTGGTGGTTTCCGTTTTGTATTGGGGTCAGCTTTAAGAAAAAAGGCCAGCGAGAAACCGGCCTTTTCCATCTCCATCAGCCTGTTGTCTATCGAAATACCGACCAGCCCAGCCAGGCAGCCAGGATCAAGAAGATGATCGACATGGCCAACTTGATGCCCGAACCACGTTTTTGGATGAAATCGGTTAGTTGTTTAGAGGTAGTCCCGTAGAAAGCCAGGATGAAGATAACAATGAGGGGGAGGATGAACATAAGGTTGTACAGGATCAGGTAACCCGCCGATTGCAGCCGCAATTCCGGCACACTGCTGACATAGATGATGGTGGGCAGATAAACCTGGCCGGTGCAAGCCAGTTCCAGCATGGAAACGATCAAGCCTGTTCCAAAGGCACCCCAGGCATAGGATTGTATGTTGCGACCTTTGCGGATGGTTTCATTGATGCGCATGCGCAATCTATCGGGCAATTTGAGAGCCATATCATCCAGATCGCCTTTTTTTGTTTTCCGATAGTCGGAAAAGCTGAGCACGCCAAAAACCAGGCAGAGCACAGCCGTAATGCCATACACAATTTTCCCGAGAATGCCCAACCAACTTCCCAACCAATCAAGCACACGGTAAAAACCAAGACCGATCAGCAAATACGCCAGGAACACACCGATGGTGAAAGCCGTTCCGACCAGCAGAATTTCCTTCCCTTTTCTTCCGCTGAGAGAAAGGTAGGAAATAAAAAAGATCAACGTGGCAAAAGCGCAGGGATTTATCCCATCCACCAGCCCGGCCAACACCACAGTCACCCAGCTCATCGAACGGAAGCGTTGAATGGCGTTTTGAATGCCCTGGGTTTCTTTATATTCATCCCAGAAACGTGCAGAACCATTCGCCTTGAAACATTCAGCGGCATTGACCATCGATTCCGGAGAAATTTCGCTATCGCCGATCCAGGCCTGATTGCCGATAAAAACAGCCGGGGTATGGAAATCACTGCGACCAACGCGGGCGGCCATCCATTCGGCCAGCCCGGCGTTATCGTAGATATTGAAACTTTCCACGATCAATTGCGGATATTTCGTTCGCAGATATGCCAGGTCCGCTTCAACCATGCTGCATTCCTGACAGCCGGTTTGATAGAAATAGGCAACGTAAATGGGATTTTCGACTTCGCAATTATCCCCATCCAAGGTGCATACTTCCTCGGTTGCCGAAGCGTTCCCTTCGGTAACGATCAGCGATGGATCGAATCCTTCCAGAGCAGGCCAACCAATTCCACCAGCTTGAATTCCTGCCAACACCCGATCACGAAGCTCTTTCTGAATGGTTTCCTGGCCGGTCAGAAGCGCATCACCCAGAACCAGGGTAGGGACCACACGATCTTCGTTCGGTACGGCAAACAGTTCCTGGACTTTCAAGAAGAGCTCGTAATTATCGGCGTAATCAATGTTGACCAAGCGAATATCCAGATCGGTACCCAGTTCATCTTCCAGTGGATTAACCACCTCATCCAGGATTGCGGCACAATGCGGGCAATTGGAACGGTAAAAGAAAAGAGCATGCACCGCATCTGCGCTGCATGGCAATTCGGTACTGATGGCAGTGGGAAGGTTGAAAGGCTGCGGTGTTTCATCGTATAAAACAGGTTCTGCATTATTCTTTTGGATCGCTTCAACTTGTGGAGAGGAAGTGAAACCGAGCAACAAAGGGACGCAAAACAGCAAAGGGATCAGTACGCGTTTGAACATACGAACAGCTTTCTTGACTGAGATATCGGACTTCAATTTTACCTTTTCTATAAAGCGTGTCAATTCCCTATTCTTCTCAATACGCTAGTCCAATTCGCTTTGCAGCTCTGGCGCACACTGCAAAATATTCTCTGTGGAAATGGCGTTCTGCATGCAGACATCCCGATAGATATCCACGCTCGACCGGCGAATGCGTTCCTGAGTAAGCGGATTCAACCCCCATAATCCAAAGCGCTGAGTCCACCCGCGTTCCCATTCGAAATTATCGACCTGGGACCAGTGCATATATCCCCGAACATCCGCACCGCCTTGCATGGCTTTCCACATCTCAAAAAGATGCGTAATAAGATAATGCGGGCGCATGATATCCTGCGAGTCTTCCACTCCATTTTCCGTGATATAGATCGGCACATAATACCGTTGTGCCCAGCGTATCGCTTCGGCAAATCCGACCGGTTCGGTGGCGATAAAACCGTTCTCGCTGAGTTCTGCCCGGGGGTCAAAGAAACGTTCCTGAAATAAATTTTTAGCGGCCAGCGCATTGAACCTAACATGATCGCGAGTGTAATAATTCACACCAATATAGTCCTGTGTCCCTATCGCTTCGGGAATGAAATCTTTCCAAAAAGCGAATTTCAACCGTCCAGACATTAAGGTATCCGCGAAGGAATTGTTGAAATTTCTAAAGGAAAAATCATTGACCCAATGATCCGGCGGGAACCATGCGCGGGCAGGGATCATGGCGCGAAAATTCTTGGCAAAGCCAACCATGGCATGCGGTTGAGCGGCATGGATGATGCGGTATGCCCTGGCATGTCCACACAGCATGTTGCGCATCACCTGAAAGGCCGCTTTCGGATCATTCTTGCCGGGAGGGAATTCACCGGCCATATAGCCGCTGAAAACGTAAACCGTTGGTTCATTGATCGTGATCCAATAGTCCACCAAGTCCTTGAAGGCCGGAACCACCTTTTCAACGAAACGTGCGAAGAAATCTGCCGTTTCGTCATTTTCCCAACCACCTTTTTCATAGATCCAAATCGGGTCGGTAAAGTGATGCAGGGTGAGCATGGGCTTCAGCCCAAGACTGCGCATCCCAATTAACATTTCCCGGTAAGCCTGAATGGCTGCCTCATCCCACTTTCCGGGTTTTGGTTCAATGCGGCTCCATTCGATCGAAAACCGATGAGCATTTTGTCCGTCTTCCGCAGCGTGGGTGAGATCTTCTTTCCAACGGCCGTTCCACCAATCGCAGGCCAGACCGGCTGTGTGGTTGGAAATGATCTTTCCGGGGGTTTGTTCCCAGATATGCCAATTATTGTTCGTGTTGTTCCCTTCCACCTGATGGGCAGCGGTCGCCGTGCCCCACAAAAAATCTTTTGGAAATGAAAGATTACTTTGTTCCATGAAAAGCTCCAAAATTCTGATCGGAATATACTTTCCTAATTATAGATGTTCTATTCGACTCTACCACTTCAGGACGATAACAGAAAATGCCATGACTTAAGATAGAATTGAAAGGCAATCGTGTTATAATCCCGCCCTGCTTTTCAGGGCAGGAATATCAGACAAAGGAAAACATCCTATGGCATATAAAAAGGTCTTCCCGAACCATTATCATTTTCCACAGCGCATTAACCGCCTGGGCGAGCTGGCCTATAACCTGTGGTGGGCGTGGAATCCTTCTGCTTTACGCCTTTTTTCGGAATTGGATAGACCATTATGGGATTCATTAAATCATAACCCGATCGCATTTCTGCATAAGATCGATCAGAAATTGCTCGAAAATGCTGCGAAAGACAGCCTGTATCTTGATGAGTACGATTCGGTGATGCAGCAATTCGATACCTATATGAACACAAAGGATACCTGGTGTAGCCGGGAGGCCCCGGATGCGCTGAAGGGGAAAGTCGCTTACTTCTCTTTTGAATTCGGATTGCACGAATGCATGCCTTTCTATGCAGGCGGCCTTGGCATTCTTTCCGGAGATCATCTGAAAGAAGCCAGCGATATGGGCATCCCGCTGGTCGGTGTGGGATTCATTTACCATCAGGGATATTTTGTGCAAAAGTTGACCGAGGATGGCTGGCAGGAAACATCGTATTTCCATTTCAATTTTGAGGAAATGCCCATCATTGCCTTGACCGATGCCGATGGGAAACCGCTGACCATTTCCGTTCAATTACCTGATCGGAAGGTCTACGCCCGCACCTGGATGATCCAGGTAGGCAGGATCCCTCTCTACTTATTGGATTCCAATGTAGAGAAAAACTCACCGCATGATCGACATTTGACTGCTCGGTTATACAGCAATGATCTGGAGATCCGCATTTCGCAAGAAATCTTGTTGGGTTGCGGCGGGGTGCGCTTGCTCAAGAAACTGGGTGAGAAACCTACCGTATGGCACATGAATGAAGGCCATTCCGCTTTTCTGACCCTGGAACGCGTGCATGAGATGATGAAGAGCGGATTATCCTTTGATGAAGCAGCAGCGATTGTCAAGAAAACCAATGTCTTCACCACCCACACGCCGGTGCCGGCAGGAAATGATCAATTTCCGCTATGGTTGATCGATAAATATTTCCCGGTCATCTGGGGCGAATTGGGGTTGAGCCGCGAACAGTTCATTGAATTGGGCAAGCAAACCCAATCGTGGGGTGATACCTTCAGTATGCCCGTCCTGGCGATTAAGCTTTCCGAAAGCACCAATGGTGTCTCGGAACTGCATGGACAGGTTGCCAGGGAAATGTGGAATTTCCTGTGGCCGGATAAAAAAGCGGATGATGTGCCCATCGGGTCGATCACCAACGGCATTCATGTGAACTCATGGCTGGCGCGTCGCATGCGCCTTCTTTTCGATCGCTATCTGGGTGTCAGTTGGTACGATCGCATGGATGACGAAGAATTATGGAAGCGGATCGATCTGATCCCCGATCTGGAGATGTGGGATATCCGGCGGCATCTGAAACGAAAACTCATCAATTACGCGATTGAATCTGCCCGCATGCACTGGTCTTCGGGCAAGCACCAACCCTCGCAGGTGATTGCGGAGGGTGTGCTTCTGGACCAGTATTCGCTCACCATTGGTTTCGCACGGCGTTTTGCCACCTACAAGCGTGCCAACCTGATCCTTTCCGATTACGAGCGGCTGCTCAAGATCATCACCCGCGAAGATATGCCGGTGCAGTTGATCTTTGCAGGCAAAGCCCATCCGGCGGATGAACCGGGAAAGCTGCTCATCCAGCAGGTCTATCGGGCGGCCAAAGATCCCCGTTCTCAAGGGCGTATCGTGTTCCTGGAAGATTACGATCTGAACATTGCACACCTGATGGTGCAGGGTGTGGATGTATGGGTGAACACCCCCCGCCGCCCGAACGAAGCTTCCGGCACTTCAGGGATGAAAGCAGCTCTGAACGGAACGTTGAATTTCTCCGTTCTGGATGGCTGGTGGTGTGAAGGGTACAATGGAAAGAATGGTTGGGTGGTCGGCAGCGATAAAGAGTACGATGATCCCAATGAGCAGGATAAGATGGACGCGGAAAGCATTTATCAGATTCTGGAAAATGAAATCATTCCGCTATACTATCAGACCCGCACGATGGGCGATCTCTCCGAGCAATGGGTTGCAAAGATCAAAGAGAGCATTCGATCCTGTGCACCCAAGTTCAGCACTCGACGCATGCTGCGCGAATACATGCAGGAAATGTATCTGCCCACCATGCAAAAAGAGAAGTGATCAAAGGAGTTGTGATGGAATCTTTACTGGACCCAATGGCCTGGTTATCAGCCCTGGGGATATTTTTAGTGCGCGTATTGAACATCGCACTGGATACGGTGCGCATGATATCGGTCATGCGCGGCAAAAAAGCGATCGCCTGGGTATTAGGTGTGGTGACTTCCGTGCTGTTTGTGCTTTCCATAGGATGGGTCATGTCTGATCTTTCCGATCCGCTCAAGATCGCGGCATACAGCGTTGGCTTTGCGTATGGAACCATCATCGGGATGAACCTGGAAAAGAAAATGGCCATGGGGCATACCTTTTTGACCATCATCAGTTCCAACCGCGGCGCTGCACTGGTGGAGGCCTTGCGCGGTGCCGGTTATGCGGTAACGGAGATCCCGGCTCGCGGAAAAGACGGTACGGTCACCATGCTCGAACTGGGGGTGGAACGCAAAGACCTGGTCAAAGTGCAGAGCACCATCACCCATATTGACCCAGCGGCGTTCATCACCTCCCGCGATATTGAACCGGTTCACCGCGGGTATTGGGGCGGGCAGCGCGGATAATTTCAGGAGAGGTTGTTCAGGAAACGGCCTCTTTTTGTATGCCAATCGGATCTCCATCCAGAAAAGGCATAGAATTTCTGCCTTACCCATGATAGAATAAATATTCTATAAATCAAGGTATTTTCCTCTGGCCGAAAAAATCTGCCGGAAGAAATGACATAAGAAATTAAAAGTACTTATGCAAAGATCAAAATGGACAGTGTAAGCCTAGACTTGGAAACAGCCCGCCAACTGATCATCCAGACCCAGTTGTTCAACAGCATGCCTGCTGACCCGCAAAAAGAAAACGGGGTGGCTGAAGTGGTGGAAAAGCTGGGGTATGTGCAAATCGATACTATCAATGTGCTCAACCGGGCTCACCATCACACTCTGTGGACACGCCTGCCGCATTATGAGAGCCAGGACCTGCATCGCGCGCAAGCGGAAGAAAAGCGCATTTTTGAATACTGGGGGCATGCCATGTCGTATCTGCCCATGCACGACTACCGCTATTCCCTCCCCTATAAACAACATTTCAGCAGTCCTTATGGAAATTGGGCAAGAGAACGGCTGGAAAGATATGGGCATATCATGGAGCCGACGTTGCAGCGCATTCGTGAAGAAGGCCCCTTGGCAAGCAAGGATTTTCTTTCGGAAGAGACGGATCGAAAAGCAGGCACCTGGTGGGATTGGCGCCCGGTGAAAATGGCACTGGAGCTGCTGTTTTGGCAGGGGAAGCTGATGGTTGCCGAGAGAAGGAATTTCCAAAAAGTGTTCGATCTGCCCGAACGGGTGCTGCCGGATTGGGTGGATACCAGCATGCCCACCGATGAAGAGCTGGGCAGATTCCTGGTACGGCGCGCGCTACAATCGTATGGCCTGGCTACAGAGCGGGAGATCGTGGATCATCTGCGCATCGCGGAAAAAGAGGTCATTGACCAGGCACTGCGGGAGATGTGTGCAAACGGTGAAGTGCTGCCGCTCACGATGAAGGGTGAAGGAAAAGGATCGTCATACTTTACCCTCCCGGAAAACTTGAAAAATAGTGGTGTTTCTTCTGCTCATCAAGGAGAAATGTTCATTCTGTCTCCTTTTGATAATTTCTGCATCCAGCGAGCCAGGATAAAAGAATTTTTTCACTTTGATTATGCGCTGGAGTGTTATTTGAAGCCGGAGCAGCGCGAGTTTGGGTATTTTGCCCTGCCGCTCTTTTGGAAAGGCCATTTCATCGGCAAAATGGATGCAAAGGCCGATCGAAAAGAAAAAACACTGCTCATCCACCATCTGCAATTTGAAGAGGGCCTGAAACCGGAAGAATCACTGAAACTGGCTTTGCAAAAACAATTGACAGCTTTTACAAAATTTCAAAATTGCCAGCGCTGTCAGATAGAGTTGATCTCTCCTCAAAAATTCTTCCAGTGGACAAAGCTGGATTTGGATCAATAAACAGCTCATTTCGGGGTTTGAAAATTTCATATAGGTTATAATGCCGGCATGTTTAAAAGTAGAAAGTCGATCCTTATTGTCATGGCCTGCCTCATTCTTGTTGCGGGATCTCTGCTGGTTTTTAATACCCGCGTCCAGGAATGGGTCGGTTGGCATGCTTCTCAGTTTTATAGCTGGCTGAAAGTTCAAGTGAACCCGCCCGAAAAAGTGGAATTCAGTGCTTCTAGCGACAGCACACAGGAACTGCCGCAGCCCGCGGTTACTACTCTCCCATCTTCAACGCCTGCTGTGCAGGAAACTGGCCAACCGCAGGGCGGAGACGCCCCGACTTCCGGCAGCAACTCCTTACCCGCTTTTATGGAGCTGGAGGGTGCCACTTATTTTTCCCAACACAATCGCTGGAATTATTGCGGACCTGCCAACCTGGCAATGGCGCTATCGTATTGGGGTTGGGAAGGCACTCATGACGACATAGCGCATGTGGTGAAGCCGTACCAAAAAGACAAAGCTGTCATGCCGTATGAGCTGGTCGATTATGTACAAACCCAAACCGAGCTGAATGCGCTGACCAGGGTGGGGGGTGACCTGCGGTTGTTGAAAACATTCATTGCCAACGGATTCCCGGTGATCGTTGAAAAAGGGCCTTATTTTCGTGATATCAGCTACCGCGTCACCTGGATGGGGCATTATCAGTTGTTGACCGGCTACGATGATGCACGTTCTATTTTCATCGCGCAGGATTCGTATATCCACGCAAACTATGAACAGGATTACGCCGAACTGGTTGACCAATGGCGTTCCTTCAATTACACCTATATCGTGGTCTACCCAAGCACCAAACGGAATGATGTGTTGAACATTCTGGGCGAGAACGGCGACGAAGGTCAAAATTATCGGCTGGCTGCCCAGAAAGCCGTGGATGAAATCTATACTCTGGAAGGTATTCACCAGTTCTTTGCCTGGTATAACTACGGAACCAACCTGGTCTATCTACGCGATTACAGTGGCGCGGCGGATGCCTATGATCAGGCGTTGACCTTATACAATCAACTGCCCGAAGATAACACCATACGTCCCTACCGTATCCTCTGGTATGAAACCGGACCGTATTATGCCTATTATTTCATGGCGCGCTATCAGGATGTGATCGACCTGGCGACCAATAATTCCATCGATATGGTGCGCGATGATGAGCCGGCGCTGGAAGAGAGTTATTACTGGCGCGGCAGAGCCAGGGTTGCAATAGGCGCTCAGGAAGAAGCCATTGACGATTTTATGACCTGCCTTACTTACCATCCGGACTTTACCCCATGCGTCGAAGAACTGAACGCATTGGGGATATTTCCATAGAGAATAGCTGTAACGGTTGCCTCGTTACTCTTCGCGATTGGGAACCTGGTAAATTCTTCACCAGCGCTCAGAATGATCGGGCGCAGCGGCTGAAAGACCTGTTCGAATTGATAAACATTTCAGACCTGGCCGCGTGTTGTAAATTTCTTACTCCAGCGTGAACTGTTGCTGTGCAAGAACATTCCACAGGTACAATTAGGTTGAGGGAAAATGGTCAGAATCCTGCATTTCTCCGATGCGCACATCGATACGGTCCGCCAGGGTCGACACGACCCGCAAAGCGGATTGCCCGTGCGCACATTGGATTTCCTGCAAGCTCTGGACATCATCGTTGACACCGCCATTGCGCAAAAAGCGGAGCTGGCCATTTTTGCCGGGGATGCCTACCGCAACCAATTGCCCGCTCCCACCTTTCAACGTGAATGGGGAAAGCGTATCCTGCGTTTATCACAAGCCGGTATTTTTACCATACTGGTGGTGGGCAATCACGATGTCTCCCCCGCCACCGGGCGCGCTCATGCCCTGCAGGAGTTCGAAACGCTGCGCATCCCGAACACCTGTGTGATCAGCGAACCCTGTCTTTTAACTCCGAAAGACCTGAACGGCTTGCCCCTTCAGATCATCGGACTGCCGTGGATCTCGCGCTCAGGTTTGATGGCGTATACAGAAGCACGGGGAAAATCTCTGAAAGACGTACAGGTTGAAATCGAAGATTTATTAAGCGATGCATTGAAAGACCTGCTGAACCAGTTGGACCCAGCGCTGCCAGCCATCCTCACGGCACACCTTACCGTGCAGGGTGCGGTTTATGGCAATGAGCGCAGTGTCATGCTCGGGCGTGACCTGACCATCCCACCCGGATTGCTGAAAGACGAGAAGCTGGATTATGTGGCATTGGGCCATATCCATCGTTTTCAGGACTTGAACAAAGGGCAATATCCTCCCATCGTTTATGCGGGCTCTATTGAAAAAATGGATTTTGGGGAAATGCGGGATGCCAAAGGTTTCGTGCTGGCGGATGTGGAAAGGAAGAAGACAAGCTATACTTTTCACCCACTATCCGGAAGGAAATTCCTGTCTTCTGATATTGAGGTCACGGATCAGGATGCCATAACCGATACGATCATCAAAAAGATGCCCTCCCGGGATAGTCTGAAAGACGCTATCTTTCGTCTGAATCTGTTCTATCCGAGTAAATGGGAAGTGCTCATCGATGAGCATGCCATCCGTGACCATGCGGAGGATGCCTTTGAGTTTTATCTGGTGCGCAATCCATCCAGAGACGTGCGTGTTCAGCTTTCGGAAGATATGCGGCTCGGGCAAATGGCACCGCTAGATGTGATGGACGTGTACTGGAAATCGAACCATGTGGACGAAGTGCAGGCAGGGGAATTGCGCCGCCTTGCCACCACCATCATGCAAAGTTGTGAGCGGAATGAATCGGTCGATGCTTTTTTGGAAAAACTGGAGAAAGGATCGGGTGAAGCATGATACCGGTCAGACTCCAACTGCGCGGGTTTCTTTCGTATAAGGAACCGATCGATCTCTCGTTTGATGATTTTGACCTGGCGTGTATCTGCGGCGATAATGGAGCAGGGAAATCTTCCCTTTTGGATGCCATTACCTGGGTGCTGTTCGGCAAAGCACGCCGCAATGATGATGGCGTGATCAACAACACCTGCAGTGAAGCCGAAGTGGTCTATCAGTTTGTCTATGAAAATACGCTTTACCGCGTGCAGCGCATCAAAGCGCGCAACCGCCCGGTGGTCCTGGAGTTTCAAGCGAAAGGAGAAGAAGAAAACTGGAAAGTGCTTAGCGAACGCAGTGTGGCGGATACGCAAAGGGTGATCCACGAAACTTTGCATTTGGATTATGACACCTTCATCAATGCCTCTTTCTTTCTGCAAGGGAAGGCGGATGAATTCACTCAAAAAAATTCCACTGCACGCAAAGAGATCCTGGCAGGCATTCTGGGCATGGATGTATGGGAGCGTTACAAAGATTTCACCCGTGAAGTGCGTCGAAATCGCGAGGACCATATCAAGGTGATCGAAGGTTCGTTAAAAGAAATCGATGATGAATTGGCGCAGGAAGAACAGCGCCGGCAATCCCTGAAACAGGCGCAGGCAACCCTGGATCAATTGGAAACTCAGCGCAAAGAGCAGCAGCATCTGTACGACCAGGCGAACAAAATAACCAGTTTGCTACACGATCAACGCAAAACCAGAGATGAAGCGCAAGAAAGACATGGCTCATTGCAAGCTGGTTTGAAGCAGGATGCGCAGCAGATCGATGAGCGACAGCAGGAAGAAGAACACCTGGTGCAGGTGGTGAACGCTGCGGAGCAGATCGAACAGGATTACAAGGCACGGATTGTTTTAGTAGGGAAGCTTCAAAAACTGGATGAGCTTTCTCGCCAATACTTTTTGCTGCAGCAAAAACAAGCTTCGCTTGAAAAGTCCGTGGCGATCGAAGAAAGCCGTTTGAAGCAAGAACTGCTCACTCTGGAAAAAGAAAAAAACAAAATCCAGCACCTATATTTCGATGTACCGGAATTGGAAAAAAAGAAAGAACAATATTCCGCAGAATTGTTGCGTCTGCAAAAAAATGTGGATGAACAAAATGAGCTGAAAAAGGAGCTGGAAGCGGACACACTGCAGAAAAGTAGCCTGCAGGCAGAAAACAAGACCCTGCGCGAGACCATGCAAAAGCTCAAAGAACGCATGGACCGCTTGCAACAAGAAAGCGGATCCATCTGTCCACTGTGCGGCCAACCCCTGAGCGAGGAGCACCGCAAGCAGGTGCTCGTGGAGATCACTGCGGAAGGCCAGCAGAATGCAGCCCTCTATCATAAAAACGAGGAACTGATCCAGCAACTGCAAAATGAGATCCTGGCTTGTGAGCAGCAGATCACATCCATTGATGATCGGGTGCAGCAAACGAGGGGCAAGGAACGAGAATTGGGAGCACTGGAGAGCGATCTGAACAGGATGCGGATGGAAATTTCCGAATGGGAACAGACGGGCATCAACGACCTGAAGATGATCGGGGAACGCTTAACGAAAAATGATTTTGCCGGAGAACTGCGCGACCAGGAAGCTGCCATTTTGCGGGAAATGGAAGCGTTGGGCTATGATGCTGCCCTGCATGACTCGATTCGCAAAGAAGAACAAACCACACGAGCGGTGGAACAGAGCCATCGGGAAGTAGTGATCGCCGCCAACCGCCTGGAGCCGCTGCGCAGAGAGATCAACACACTGCGCGCCCGCCATCAAAGCGACCAGCAAGAATTGGAAACGCTTGCCAAAAAATTAAAGGAAATGGATGGCAAGATCCAGGAGACAGAGGATCAACTGCCCGATGTGGAAGGGATCGGGGAGCGATTGAATGACATCATCGTTCAGGAAAACCAGCAGCGCGCAGTGGTGGGGGGAGCTACGCAACTGGTTTCGGTGATCGAAACCCAGAAAGAGCGTAGAAAAAAGATTCGGGAAGAAATGAAAACCCTTCTACAAGAACAGGCAAATCTCCTTATGTTGGAGAGAGATTTTGGGCGTGATGGAGTACAAGCGTTATTGATCGAAGAAGCGCTGCCGCAAATGCAGATGCAGGCGAATGAGATTCTCCGAAACCTTTCCTCTGGCAGCATGAGTGTAACGTTTCGGACCGAACGCGAGTATAAGGATAAGAAGCGTGATGATAAAATGCAGGTGCTGGATATTCTCATCAGCGATGCCGAGGGTGTGCAACGTCCCTACGATCTCTATTCGGGCGGTGAGGCGTTCCGCATCAATTTTGCCATCCGCCTGGCACTTTCTAAAGTGCTGGCACAGCGTGCCGGTGCACGCCTGCAGATGCTCGTCATCGATGAGGGGTTCGGCAGTCAGGATGCGGAGGGACGCCAGAAATTGATCGAAGCCATTAACCTGATCCGCCCTGATTTTAAAAAGATCCTGGTCATCACACACCTGGAGGAACTGAAAGATGCATTTCCAGCACGTATTGAAGTGAGTAAAACCCGCAAGGGTTCGCAAGTTGAGGTGATCGTGCAATGAAAGACCAAACGCTGCATCTTGGCATTCAGCAACGCGTGCTTCCGGCATATCGTATTCCCTTCTTTGATATGCTGGCTCAGGAGTATGCAGGGAAAGTGAGCATTTTCTATGGGCTGCCCCGTGCTCATGAAATGCTTGAAACCAATGCTGTTCCTCAAGTGGCACTGCATACCAAGGGAAACAACCTGCATATTTTTACGGGAAAATTCTATCTGTGCTGGCAGCTTGGCTTGATGCGTTGGCTCAAGCAATGGCAGCCGGATGTGTTGATCATGGAAACCAATCCACGTTATCCTGCTTCACGGCAAGCGATCCGTTGGATGAAAAAGCACCAGCGTAAAGTGATCGGCTGGGGCTTGGGCTCTCCCACCACACAAGGATTCTTGGGGGCTGCGCGTATGCAGGAAAGGAGCCGCTTCATCCAGCGTTTCGATGCGCTGATCACCTACAGCCAGCAGGGCGCCGAGGAGTACAGCCGATCAGGCTATCCCTGCGATCGCATTTTCGTCGCACCCAATGCGACGGCAGCCAGACCAACTGCCCCCGCCCCTGAGCGATCCTTGCGGTATGAATTCAACCAACCTCAGGTGCTTTTTGTAGGGAGACTGCAGGAACGTAAACGGGCGGATGTGCTGATCGATGCTTGTGCAAATCTGCCGGAAGAACTGCGACCGCAATTGCATATTGTGGGAGACGGTCCGGTGAAGAACAGCTTAATGCAACTGGCGCAAGAGCGCTACCCACAAACGAAATTCTATGGTGCCTTGCATGGCAAAGAACTGGCTTCTTTGTTTCAAAAAGCCGATCTTTTCGTGCTGCCCGGCACGGGCGGGCTGGCAGTGCAGGAGGCGATGAGCTATGCGCTTCCGGTCATCGTAGGTGAGGCGGATGGCACACAAAGCGATCTGGTGCGCCCGGAAAATGGCTGGGTGCTGAAACGAGGGGACGCTGATGAGTTGGCCGAGAAGATCCAAGAAGCACTGCAGGACATTCCTGCGTTGAGAAAGAAAGGAACGACTTCTTTCAGCATCGTGCGGGATGAGGTGAACCTTGAACGTATGCTGGCAGTTTTCATGAAAGCGATCGAGGTCGTGGTGAAAGGAAGCGAGGCATGAAGATCATGCTGGTTGCCGACGGGCGAAGCGCCATCACCCAAAGTTGGCTGGCGGGCCTGGCTGGCGAAGATGTGGATATCACCCTGGTATCCACCTTTCCCTGTGAAAAACCCCGGGAAGCAAAGGAAATGATGGTATTGCCGGTCGCTTTTTCCTCACTGGCAGGAGGGCAGGTGAAGCTTGCCGGGCAGGAACAAAAGAAAACCGGATTTCGAAAAGTGCTCTCTGCCCTGCGCGGCCTGCTGCAAAATTTGCGCTACCAAATCGGCCCGCTCACCCTGCCATTTTATAAACGACGCTATCTTGATTTTGTCAACACTACACAGCCGGATATCGTGCATGCCCTGCGCATCCCCTTTGAAGGGATGCTGGCTTCTTACACACCTCGTAAATATCCATTCATCGTCTCGACCTGGGGAAATGACCTTACTCTGCATGCGCGCGGGTCCAAACGCATGGCGCGCTGGACGCGCCGAACCCTGCAGCGCGCCGATGGATTGATGGCAGATGCCACCCGTGATCTGGAACTGGCCGGAGATTGGAGTTTCGACGCCGCGAATCCGACATTGATGGTGCCGGGCAATGGCGGGCTGCATCTGGAATACTTCAAGCAGATGGAAGCGGCACAGGAACGCGAACCCCAGTGCTTTAACCCGCAGCAATATCAGATCATCAATCCGCGCGGATTTCGCCCCGGCAGCGTGCATCAGGACGTTTTCTTTCAAGCTATCCCCGCCATCCTTCAGGATATCCCGGGAGTCCAATTCTTCTGTCCGGCCATGGCAGGGCAACCTGAGGCAGAGCGCAAGGTGCACGAATTGGGAATCGCGAAGCACGCACTTTTGCTGCCATATCTTCCCCAGGCAGAACTTTGGCATTTGTATCAGCACAGCGATATTTATCTTTCGCTTTCGAGCCATGATGGAACCCCCAACACCTTTCTGGAAGCCATGGCCTGTGGGTGTTTTCCGATCGTTGGAAATATCCGATCTTTGCAGGAGTGGATCGAGAATGGAAAGAATGGCCTTCTGGTAGACCCTACCGATGCAAAAGAAGTGGCGAAGGCGGTCGTAGATGCGCTACAGAACAAGAAGATGCGCGAAGAAGCCAAACCCTTGAATTGGGCCCTGCTCGACGAGCGGGCAAATCGAAAAAAGATCCGAAAAAAGGTAGTCAGTTTCTATTCCGGATTACTTGTCCATCCACCCAAAAATTGACTGACCTCCCGGATCACTTGAGAACTATTTTGATATTGGATGGCGTGTATACCCAGGGCGGCAGCCGCTTCAACGTTTTCGATGAGATCATCTACGAAGATGGCCTGCTGTGGTGCAACCCCCAGGCGTTTCAATGCCAGCCGGTAGATCGCTTCATCCGGTTTCATCAAGTTCACCTCACTGGAAATCACGATATCATCGAAAAGATCAGCGATCTTGAATTTCTCTTCAAGGATCATGCGTAACTGATCGGAATAGTTGCTGAGCAGCCCAATCTTCGTCGTTCCACGAAGCGTTTTAATGAAATCAATCAAGGGTTCATTGACCATGAACGAAGAAAGGAAATAATCAAAGAACTGGGCCAGGTGATCTTCCGCGATGCCGTAATCCTGCAGAATGATCCCAAAAAACGATCTGGAGCTGATTTCCCCCAGGTTTGCTTTTTTACTCAACGCTCCCTGAAAATAGCGTTCGAGCGCTTCCGCCGGCACTCCCAGCGCATGGGATAGAAAGTCATGTCCGCGACCTTCGATGGGGAGGCACAGAACGTTCGCGAAATCCCACAGAATTGCTTTAATGGCCATATTGTTCTTTGTTTTTCAGATGCGTTGTATCATTTACCGCAACGAGCGTGGCTTGCCCGCGCTCGTCGATGGAAACCCGACTGATACTGCAGGAACCCAGATCAAAGCGTTTCTTCTTTTTCACCTCCTCGCCGCACGGCAGCGAGGTCAAGATGGTATTCAATGCGATCGCATGGGAAACCACGGCAATGTTTCCCCGTCCATTCTGGGAAAGAATGGAATGCCACGCATCCAGCACTCTTTGATGGAAGCTGGCGCTTTTTTCTCCGGTCAGCCGAAGCATGCTGAACCACATGGGTCCAATGAAAATGAAAAGGAGCGGATTTTGTGAATATTTTTTGTACAGATCCCGCCTTCCTTCCATTTTTCCGAATCCCATTTCACGCAATCCATCCAGGGGTGTGACAGTAACATGCGGGAAATTCCTGGCGATAAAACCGGCGGTTTGCAGGGCCCTGCCTTGCGGGCTTGAATAGATGTGCGTGATGTGAGAGTCAGCCAATGCGCTGGCTGCCTGTTGCGCTTCCCATTCTCCAAAAGCGCTGAGCGGGCTGTCGAGGGCACCATGCACCTTTCCCCGCTCGATCCATTCCGTCGTGCCATGTCGTACCAGGTAGATTGTTGTTGTAGCCATAGGGCTCAATTGTAATGTACAAACAACATCCGTTCAATTTTTTCCTGTTAAATCCATGTTAAAAAAAGAACTCTCCACCGGGAGAGTTCTTCGCAAAGCAAAAAACAACTATCCCAACGGATCCTCACCGCGTTCGATCTTTTCGATGCTGTCGTGGAATAATGGCAAGTAATCTTTGTGGGCGACCAGCAATTCATCCAAGGCGCTCTTTGCCTGGTTGAAGGAAACGATGAGCGGATTGGCAATCAACGCTTCCAGAGCAGCGTGGTAGTTTCCGGTCACTGCGGCTTCAACGGCCAGCAATTCGTAGTTTTTGGCCGCCTGGATGAAGGACATCATGTGTCTTGGAAGCGGACCCACCGCCAGAGGGTAAATACCTGATTTGTTCACCAGAGCCGTGGTGGTTGTGACCACGCTTGGATCAAGCCCCGGAAGGGTTCCCTGATGACAAACATCGGGCCCATGAATTTCATTCTTATTGTTCCAAATTGCGCTGGCCAGTGAAAGGCCGGCTTCGGCATACCCTCTGCCGCCTCGGGTGAGCGTTGCAAGTTTATACCCCTGCATATCTCCCTTGGCATATAATGCCAGCGTCCTTTCTTCCATCGCTTTTACCATGTGTGCCCGCGTTGGAAGGTCTTTAATTTCAAAGCCGTCCAATAGATCACCGAGATCTTTTTTGATAAATTTGAAGAGTTCGGGCCATCGTTCCGCGGTATGTTTATGATCTTCGATGGATTCTGGCAGTTCATAATAAAAACGCAAATAAGGGCCCATCGGGATCCAGCCGGCAAATTTCTGGATGTTCATGGGAGCCATTTCTGTGCGCAAGGGTGGGAGATTCTTACCAAGGTAATCGGCGAATATCTCCATGGCTGATTCTGTGATGTCTTCCCCTTTGTAGAAGACTTTCATCCAGATGAGATGATTCAGCCCGATGATCTTGCAGAAAACGTCTTTGGGATTGGCATTCAATGCCTTGACCATGAAGGTACGTGCCACCGTGGGGCCATTGCACAGCCCTGCAACGTTGATATGGCAATGTTGATTGACCGCTTCTGATAACATTCCAGAAGGATTGGCAAGGTTGATCAACCAGGCATTAGGGGCAGCATATTGTTTGATAGCGCTGGCAACATCCAGGATCACCGGGATATTGCGCAACCCCATTGCCAATCCGCCCGGTGCGGTTGTTTCCTGACCGATCAACAAGCCATGTTTGGGTGGAATGGTTTCATCCAGGATGCGGCCCTGTGATAGACCTACACGCATGGTGGTGACGACAAAATCCGCATCGGCAACCGCTTCTTGAATACTGGTGGTGGTGTTTACTGTTACGTTCATTCCGGCTGAGGCCAGCATCGAGCGTACAAAATTTGCCAGAATGGCATTTCGCTCCGCATCTATATCCATTAAAACCCATTCAGAGATGGGAAATTCATCTCTGCGCTGAATCATGATTTCTGCGAAGTCTGGCGTGTAGCTGCTTCCCCCTCCAATTTGAGCCAGTTTTATACCGTTTTTCATTTTTATCTCCTGAGATTTTCACTTTTGCAATGGAATGAGTTGTGAGAATGCTGGAAGACAAAGTAGGTTACAATCAAAGTGTGTGTGGGTGGAGGTTGCCGAATCAGGCAACCCCCACCTGCGTTGTACCCTACTTTTCTTGTTTTTCCAGTTTTTGCAGTTTCTCACAAAAGCGTTCGTACATGCTCAACAGGTGTTGAGCAAGGTTTAATTCCGTGATCGATGACATCAAAGTATCCTGGGCATGGGTGAAGAGCAGGGAATGGTCGATACTGTCACCACGTGCCTCTGCTTGAATGGTCTCGGTCTGGGTTTGATGGGCCAGATTGATCTCATTCACAGCCATGTCGAGCAGTTCGTGGGCTTTGTCAAAATCAAAACTCTCCGCTGCCTTCAGGGCATCATTTATCTGCGTGCGGGCATTGCCTGCATGGATGATCACTTTTGTTGAGACTCGTATTGTTTCTTGATTCATGCATCCTCCGAAAAGCGGATCACGCTACGGCCTTTTCCTTGTCGAGCATCCTCTTTTCATGGGTCTTGAAGAAGGGGTACCAAACAACGATATTCACTGCATATTCAACCAGGATGAGCAAGATAGCTTTGAAGTCCTGGGTCAGTAAGAAACCCTGAATGACCGACGGGATCCATGGGATCAATGCCGGATTGACCGGTTTGTTAACCAAGTTGGTGGCCATCATCGCCAGATATACCAGAACGGGGTTGACCAGCGCGCCGTTGATGAAGAAGGGAATTCCCAGCACGGGATTGAAAGCGATGGGGAGCCCAAAAATGAGCGGTTCGTTGATGTTCATGATACTGGGTATGAATGTTGTACGGCCGAGCGTTTTCAGCGTCTTGGATTTTGATCCCAACATCAAAAGGTTGAGCGTAAAGGTTGCCCCAGTTCCGCCGAGCACGATGAAAGCCGCGAAAGTATGCAGCATGTTAATATGAACCGGCGGCAAGCCCTGGGCATAAAGAGCCGCATTTTCACCAATGGCGGCGAACCATAATGGGAAGAAAATCCCGAAGGTAATGGCAGGGTTGATGCCCACCAGGAAAAGCACATTCATCACAATGGCTGTGATCATGAATCCGACGAATGTGTCGCTGGTGTTCAAGAGGGGTGCGATAACAGTTGCCAGACTGGCCTGAAGGTCAAAATTCAACTTATAAGCAACAAACCAGGCGGCCAAAACGATCAGAAAACCAGGGATGAGAGGGGCGAACCAATCGCGCACAAAATCAGGCAGACCTTCCGAGCGCAATATCCACTTTTTCTTTTCAAACAATCCCAGGATTTCCGTTGTGAACAGTGCTGCAACGATGGCGACAAAAATACCCTGTGCTCCAAAACGGTCCAGACTGAGCATAAAACTACCATCTTCCGAAAAAACGGGTTTCTGCAAGATGAAAAAAACGCTGATGGAAAACAACCCGCTGGAGATAGGATTGATCTGCAGTTGTTGTGCTAGACTGTGCGCAATGGTGTAGGTGAGCAGCACGGCAAAAAATCCATAGGTCAGGTTGGTCGGAATGGTGAAGACGCCATCCAGCGCTGGAAACATTAAAGGTAGAACATTATCCAAGATCTGAAAGACAGCGCCGACCAGCAGGACCGGCATATATTTTTGAAACCCGCCCATGATGGAAGAGATGTCACGATTGCTGGTAAGTTTATACAGTGGGGGAGCGAGTTTCTCGTTGATCCAATTCATTACTTTTTGCATAACAGTAGTCTCCTTGTTAATTGAACAATTTGTAAAAAAAGAAAATTTGTGTTTATTTCAATAGGCATTAACCTCCTTTTTGAAGAATATTTTTCGCCAGCGAAACGATTTTCTTTCCATCCATCTGGCCATAGGTAGCGGGATCGATCACCTGGCAGGGGATGGACCTTTGGCTGCAAAATTTTTCCACTTTTTCTTTAAAAAAAACCGCCTGGGGTGCAATAAAAATGATGTCAACCATATTGATAAATTCCGGAACCTCGGTAATGGATTTTGCCATCACACTGCCCTCGATCTTTTGTTCCTCAAATTCATGGCGAATGTTTTGAACGAAAAACGAGGTCGAGATTCCACCAGCGCAAACCAGTAAAATATTCATGCTTTGATCACTCCTGTTTCCTGTCTTTTTTATTGGAGTCAATACCGCTCTGGCTGGCGATCCCTTTCAGGTATGCATCCGTGAAATAATCGAAAGCATTCCCTCCCAAGCCAGTGCGGAACTGCACTTCAGAATAACGATCGGTCATGAGATAGGCAAAGAACAATCCCAGCAAAGCGCGTGTCAAAATATCCACATTGATCGAATGCAATTCGTTGTTGGCGGCGATCATGATCTCGACGGCCTCGGTCATTTTCTTGAAGGTGTTATCAAAGAGTTCGGGAAGGTGTCTTCCGCGAAATTCGACCGACTCGATCAAATGCAGGCGGATCAGATCGGGCTGTTTGTCCCATTCCTGGAGCATGCCATCTGCCGCGCTGCGCACAATTTCGTCCACATTATTTCCTCTGGCGTTTTCAACCGCTGAAGGGATGATCAGCCATGGGTGGTATATTTCGAGGACGGCCACAAAGATCTCCTCTTTGGTTTTGAAGTGTGAATAGAGCGTACTGGGAGACAAGCCGATCTGATTGGTGATGTCACGCGTCGAAGTGCCATGGTAGCCATTGTTCACAAAAAGGGCACAGGCAGACTCCAAAATGCGCTGGCGGGAATTTTTTTCTTTGGGCTCTGGATCCATAATTTTTCCGCTCCATACAAGCGAGCGCTCGCTCGCATATTCTATGTTTCATTATAGAGGTCAAAAATGAAATGTCAAGCCCCTGTTCATTTTTCCAGGCACTTGAAGAAATGAAATCGAAAACAGATATGGAAATTTGTCATCCCTTTCCTGACTGAAGGTTTTTGACTTGTTCTGCCCAGCCAGCTATACTTTAATCGTAAATATCCCCGAGGAGGTTCCTTATGGCTTTTAAATTGACCTATGCAACCATGTTCAACCCACCCGAAGAAATGCATAACCGTTTTGAAGAAGCATTGAAAGCGGTGCGCGCCAACCTGGGAAAAGAACATGCGATGATCGTTGACGGAAAAGACTATTTCGCCAATGAAAAATATGAAGATATCAATCCCGCAAATACCGATGAAGTGCTGGCGATCTTTCAAAAGGGGGATGAAAAAGATGCAGCCATGGCGATCGAAGCTGCCCAAAAAGCGTTCCCCCTGTGGTCCAAAACTCCCTGGCAGGAGAGGGTTAGACTCATGCGGCGCGTGGCAGAACTGCTGGATGAACGCATCTATGAAATAGGCGCCATCGTTGCTCTGGAAGTGGGCAAGAACCGCATGGAAGCGTTGGGCGATGTGGCTGAAATGGCAGACCTGATCCGCTACGCATGCGATCAAATGGAAGCCAATGATGGATTTATCAAGAAGATGGGCGTGGACCCATTGAGCGGTTACTCTGTATCGAATATGTCTGTTCTGCGCCCTTACGGAGTATGGCTGGTGATCAGCCCCTTCAATTTCCCGGCTGCGCTAACCGGTGGTCCTTGCGGCGCGGCGCTGGTGGCGGGCAATACCCTGGTGTTCAAGCCAGCTACCGACACCACTTGGACCTCCCGCAAGCTGGCGGAATGCATGCGCGACGCCGGATTGCCGGCTGGTGTGTACAATTTCGTCTCCGGCCCCGGAAGGAGCATGGGACAGGCCTTGATCGAAAACCCGGCAGTGGCTGGCATCACCTTTACCGGTTCCTATGATGTGGGCATGGGGATCTACCGTGATTTTGCCAAGGGCGAATATGTACGACCCACCATTCTGGAGTTGGGCGGGAAAAATGCTGCGATCGTGTCGCGCAATGCGGATATTGAGGATGCAGCGGCCGGCATTGTGCGCTCTGCCTTTGGCCTGCAGGGGCAAAAATGTTCTGCCTGCTCCCGCATCTATGTGGAAAAACCGGTCTATCAGCAATTGCTGGATCGCATGATCGAGCTCACGAAGAAGATCAGCATCGGCGATCCCACCGAGCGGGCCACTTTTCTGGGGCCGGTTGTCAACAGCCGCTCCTATCAGGATTATCAGGATTATCTTGACAAGATCTACCACTCCGGCGGGCGTTTTCTGACCGGAGGAAAAGTGCTCAACGATGGTGAGTTTGCCAAAGGATATTTCTGCGCACCCACCATCGTGGCGGACCTGCCGGTGAAAAACAGCATCTGGAAGACGGAAATGTTCGTCCCCATCACCACCATTGCCTATGTTGATTCATTGGAAGAAGCCATGCAGCTTGCCAATGATTCAACCTACGGTCTCACGGCCGGTTTCTATGGATCCTTGGAAGAAACAAGCTGGTTCTTTGATGCCATCCAGGCAGGTGTTACCTATGCCAACCGCCCGCAGGGGGCGACCACCGGCGCCTGGCCAGGCTTCCAACCTTTCGGTGGCTGGAAGGGTTCTGGTTCTAGCGGAAAGAACGCAGGTGGTTTATACTATTTACAGCTTTACATGCATGAACAGATCCAGACATTGATCAAAAAAGCATAGCTTGATTACATCCATGAAGCGGTTCTCATACACCTGAGGAGATGGGAGCCGCTTCTTTTTACAGGTGGCATCCATGAACAAATTATGCAGTCTTCAAGAAGCAGTGGCCAGCTACGTGCAGGATGGCGATCTTGTGTACGCTGCCGGTTTTACCCATCTCATTCCCTTTGCTGTGGGGCACGAGATCATCCGGCAGGGACGCCGGAATCTGACACTGGCGCGAGCCACACCTGACCTGATCTATGATCAGATGATCGCCGCCGGATGTGCGCAGAAAGTGATCTTCTCTTACCTTGGCAATCCCGGAGTGGGTTCTCTGCGCATCGTGCGCGCTGCCATTGAAAGCGGTGCGATCGAGTGGGAGGAATACTCTCATTACAGCATGATCACCCGCCTCACCGCCGGCGCGGCGGGTTTGCCATTTATGCCCATGAACCTCACCGCCGCCCCTGACCTGGAGAAGATCAACCCCAATTTCCAGCGGGTGGTGGATCCTTTCACCGGAAAAGAAGTGATGGTGGTCCCCCCGCTGCATCCGGATGTGGCGATTGTGCACGTGCAGCGCGCGGATGCGGAAGGCAATGCTCAAATCTGGGGCATCCTGGGAGAGCAGAAAGAAGCCGCTTTTGCTGCCCAAAAAGTCATCCTCACCGCAGAGGAGATCGTGGATGAAACGGTCATTCGCTCCGACCCCAACCGCACTGTCATCCCCAGTTTGATCGTGGATGCGGTATGCCATGTGCCTTACTGTGCCCACCCATCCTATACCCAGGGTTACTACGATCGCGACAACGATTTTTACCTGCAGTGGGATGAACTCAGCAAATCCAAAGAAAATGTGGAAAAATGGCTGCAGGAATTTGTCTTGGATGTCAAGGACCATGCCCAATACTGGCGAAAATTGGGCGAGGCAACCCACCAGCGTTTGAAGATAAAAGATAAATTCAGCACCCCCATCAACTATGGGGAATTCTAACCAGGAGGAAAGCGGAAATGAACGAGAGAATCTATTCAAAGAATGAGCTCATGATCGTCAACGCCGCCCGCCTCCTGCAGGATGGGGAGCTGGTTTTTGTGGGCGTCGGAACACCCAACCTGGCATGCAATCTTGCCAGGCGCACGCACGCCCCAAACCTGACCATGGTTTATGAGGCGGGAGTGATCGGCGCGCAGCCCGCTCGCTTGCCGCTTTCCATTGGCGACCCGACGCTGGTCAGTGGGGCGAGCGCAGTTTGCAGCATGTACGAGATCTTCAGTCTGTATCTGCAGCGGGGGAATGTGGACGTGGGTTTTCTGGGGGGCGCGCAGATCGACCGTTTCTGCAACATCAACGCCACCGTCATCGGCGATTACCGCCATCCCAAGGTGCGACTGCCGGGCTCCGGCGGTTCCATGGAGATCGCTGCCTGGGCGAACCGCTGTTATATCATGACCCCGCATGACAAGCGCCGTTTTCCTGAAAAAGTGGATTTTTGCACGTCGGCAGGTTTCTTATCCGGTCGCGCCGAGAGGGAGAAAAGCGGAGTGCGCGGTAGAGGCCCGCAGGCGGTGGTGACCGACCTGGCCATCATGATGCCGGATGAAAATGGCGAACTGCAGGTGACGGCCCTGCATCCAGGGGTGGAGCTACAGGATGTGCGCGACAATACCGGCTGGGAGATCAAGACAGCCACCAGCATCACCCGTACTGCCGAACCAACCTCTGGAGAACTGCGCATCCTGCATGAAGAATTGGATCCCAGCGGAATTTATCTAAACTGAGCGGTCCTTGTGTCTCTCCTTGACAATTTCACCGATGATGGAGAGGGCGATCTCTTCGGCCCTTTTGGAACCGATATCCAGCCCGATGGGAGCGTGCAGGCGCGACAGATCGCTTTCCTGCCAGCCCGCTTCTTTCAGTGCGGCAAATCGGCTCCGCCGTGTTTTTAAGGAGCCCAACAAGCCGATATACGCGATGGGGTTCTCCAATCCGATTTGCAGCGCCGGCAGATCGATCTTTTCGTCGTGGCTGATGACCACCAGCGCATCCTGTTTTTTAAGTTTCAAGGAGGGCAGGCAATCTTGCGGCCACTTCGGCAGGATGATATCCGCTTCAGGGAAACGCACCCGGGTGGCAAACATAGCACGCGGGTCGACGATGACCACTGTGAAACCCAGCATTTTTGCCATTCTGGTCAAGAAAATGGCAATCTCGCTGGCGCCGACGATGATCACCCGATCGGCAGGGCAGAAGAATTGAACGAATGCTGGCAGGATTTGCCCGTTCGCAAGCGGAAACTCCACAGTCTTCGAAACGGATACCTCATTTTCCACCTTCATCTTGACCGGTATAGAAAGAAGCCCAGCCTGCAATTCATCATAAAAGACCACTTTATCATCGAACAACAGCTTTTTTCCGATGTTCTCCGCATCCAGGAAATGGAGCAAATAGAACGGCTCTTCATTTTCAATTCGCGATACCATTCGCTCAAAAAAATCCAACGATTGGCGGGAATCGGGAAAAGGTTCGATCAGCACATCGATCTCTCCGCCGCAGGTCAATCCCACTTCCCACGCGTTCTGGTCGCTAAAGCCAAAATGCCGCAGAACAGCCTGACCCTCTTTCATGACCTCCTGCGCAATTTCCACAATGGCCCCTTCCACACAGCCCCGGCTGACCGCCCCCTGCATATCCATGGCAGAAGAAACAGCCATCATTTCACCAACCGGCAGGGGAGTGGTGCCGGATGAGCGGATGAGGGTTGCCAGCGCGGCTTCTTTTCCCTCCACGTGCCAGCGACGAATCGCTTCGACCATTTTAATCAGTGTGTTCACAATGAATTCCCGCTTTGTTATTTTCTTTCGTTTTCATCTTTGTGCAATGATGGTGAAATGTTTTTTATCCTGCTGCGTATTGAAGAATTTAATCTTCCAGTTCTGCAGCAGTCCAAACACTTCTGCTTTGGTAAAGGTGTGATGCGGCATACCTCTCTCGGTACCCGCTCTCAACACGTACGTATGCGGCTCCACCATAATCGCTTTTTTGAACCGGTCAGAATCAGGATCGAACCGCAGCAGATCCATGACCAACAGACCATCCGGGCGCAGCACGCGTTCAATCTCCAAAAAGGTCGCCCGGATATCTGCGAAGAGATTATGCTGGAGCACCCGAAAGGAAAGGATGGCATCGAAACTTGCGTCTGCAAAAGGGAGAACCTGCATGTCAGCCAAAGCCAGGCGGGATGGGATTCCCTCTTCGCCCAGCCAGCGGCTGGCAGCTTTCAAACCCCAATCCGATAGGTCTGATCCATAGACCTGGTACCCGGCTTTTCCAAAATACACCAAGTGCCGGCCGTTGCCGCATCCCAGATCAAGGATGCGCTTCACCCCATATTTCGGAAAGAGAACGTCTGCCAGTGTGCAGATCCTATCCGGTTCCGTGAATTGCTGCGGTTTTTTTTGATATGCCGCATCCCATCCGTTGATCTTTCCGCCGATTTTCTTCATCTTCTTCTCTTGCTTCATTCACCACAGTTGAATGACATATTTCTGCAGATCATTCAGGTCAATCACATTTTCATGGATGGCAATATCCCTCACCGAGATGCCTAATTTGTGAACCAGGTCATGTTTTCCGCTGCGCAGGACATGCCACCAGGGCAGGGGCTTGCCTTCCGTGATGCGGCGGTATGCACAAGTTTCAGGCAGCCAGTTTAACGGACGGATATCCTTTGCATGCAGGTCAATGCAAGTGGGCATGAGGTCATGCCGCTGTGCGTAGATCGTGCAGGTGCAGCTTTCCAGGTCCAAATAGCGGCAGGCAACGCGGGTCAACTGTGCTTTCATTTCGGGGGGAGTGCGCACCTTGTACAAACAGCAAATACCGCATCCATCACACAGCAGATCCCATTCCGATTGGCTCAATGAATCCAATGACTGGATGCCGCCAGGGTCAAGCCAGCCCATCAGCGCGAACCGTGATTGCTCTGGTCAGCCGCCTTGATCAACAAAGCAGCCAATTCGCGCGCCTGAGCGGAGGTGATGAAAATGTTCGTTTCTCCGGCATAGAAGATCTTTTCATCTTCAGGGCAATCTTCTTTAAAACTGATGCAGACATTATCCTCGAATTCATGATCGCCCTTTTCATAGAAGACGTTCACCTGCAACGTGCCATCCAATAATGTGATAGACATTTCAACCTCTTTGGTTCCTTCTTCTTTAATCATACCGTAATGGAGGAATTTCTGGTCATGCAACGGCTTGAAATTCTTTGGAAAGATGTGGAAAAATGCTTTAGAATAAGGCGGTAAGTCCATTTAAGGAGTATTCGAATGTCGAACGGAATAAAAAATTTAGGGATCACCGCCCTGGTACTGTTGGGCTTTCTGGCGGGCTGTTCAGCTTTGAGCACGCAGGAAAGCACCGCCACACCCTTACCAGCCCCTACTGCTGATCTGCGAGGGCAGCTTGTGTTTGCTGCAAAGACAGCGGAAAAAGAAGATTATGAATTATTCTTGCTGGATGTGAAAAGCGGGAGCATTCAACAATTGACCAACAATGATTTTGAAGATATCGCCCCCGAGTTTTCACCGGATGGCACTCAGATCGCTTATTCTGCCAATCCCAATGGAGCGTACGATCTGTTCTTGCTTGACCTGGATACATTGACTGTAAAGCCATTGCTGGTGGATGATACGGATAAAACCGAACCCGTCTGGTCACCGGATGGAAAATACATTGCCTACCAATCCAACGGTTACGGCGACAATGATATTTACACCATATCCGTACAGGATAGAACCGTCCAACGCCTGACGGAAGAAGATTCACAGGATACCCAAGCAAGCTGGCTGAAGAACGGAAAAGGATTGGTTTTCGTGTCAGACCGGGATGGTGATTTTGAGGTGTATTCCCTTGATATCCATTCACGAAGCGTCACCCAATTGACGAACAATGAATTCTATGATGCTTCCCCGGTCTGTTCACCCGATGGCGAAACGATCGCTTTTCTTTCAAAGCGAGAGGGATCCTTCAATGTATATATGATGAACATGGATGGAACGGAAGAGACCACGCTGGTGCAGGACAAAGATACCAATCATTCGCCGGAATGGTCTCCGGATGGGGAAGAGTTGGCTTTTATTTCTGATTCCGATACCCACAGCGGCATTTACATGGTAAAGATAGGCAGCGGTGAAATCTATCAAGTATTGGACGGGTATTTTCATTATGCCGGATTATCCTGGAAGAATTAAAAGCAAAAACCGTGGAGCACCCCACGGTTTTTTTATCCATTGACGGTTATTCCCAACGGAAGGTCCTGGTGGAAATGATCATTCCCAGCAGAAGCATCACGACCAAAATACCAGCATCCAGAAGATGCGCATTCCAGGATTCCCCCATCCATAGTCCGCGCAGCAAATTAACCACATAGGTCAACGGAACGAAAGAGGATATCTTTTGAACCGTAGCCGGCATCAGCTCACGTGGCCAAGCAGCTCCTGAAAGGATCAACATGGGATACAGCAGGACCATGGCCACGATCTGAGCCGTGCGGGTGGAGGGCATGATGCCTGCCAGAATGAACCCGATGCTGAAGAAGCTCAAACTGCCCAAGACGAACCCCCCGAGAAGACTGAGCAAATTTCCCTCGATCTGCACGTGATAGACCAGCTTTCCCGCCAGGATCAGGAGCAGCATTCCCAGGGTGGTCATGACGAAAACGACCACTACCTGGGCGAACAGCACGAGCAGAGAACTGACGGGTGTGGTGCTGAGCCGACGCAAAATTCCATTTTCACGGTAGGATGCCATGGTCATGGTGATAGACATTAAACCGGTCATTCCAATGACCATCGCGATCAAGGCCGGTATCAGCGTTTCGATGGTTCCCTGTCCGCTGGCACCCGGTATGGAGGGGGCGGCTTTGTTGCCGTAGATGGTGCCAAAAATGAACAGCATTATCAAAGGGAAGAGCAATGTAAAAAAGGCGTTGGCCGGTTCACGCAGGAACAGTTTTGCTTCCATCCAGGTCATTTTCAAGAAACTTTTCATGGCGTACCTCATTCTCTCATCCTGCGCCCGGTCAAGCTTAAGAACACATCCTCCAGATTGGGCTGTTCGGTGCGCAAGTCATGGAAAGGAATATGCTGCGCGGTTAATTGATTGACCACCTCACTTACCAGTGGTGTCTTGCGCTGATCCGTTCCGTGAACCACCACCCGGTTTCCTTCAATGTCAAACTGTATCTTCCCCGAGATATTTTTCTTGAAATCTTCCGGCAGGCTTCCTTCCACTGTGAAGACGACCCGTTCTTCCGCACCCAGCAAGCGGATGAGCGCATCGGGGGTGTCCAGTGCCACGATCTTGCCATGGTCAAGAATGGCAACACGGTCGCACAAGCGTTCGGCTTCCTCCATGAAATGGGTGGTCAGTATGACCGTCTTGCCGTTGGAGCGCACATCGCGCACCAGATCCCAAATCGTGTGACGGGCTTGCGGATCCAAGCCGGTGGTCAATTCATCCAGGAAGATCAAATTGGGTTCCGGCAGCAGGGCCAGCGCGATGAACAAACGCTGTTTTTGCCCACCGGAAAGTTTTGAAAAAGGGGTGTTTTGCTTTTCTTCCAGGCCGAGCTGGACCAACAGTTTCCTCCAATCGGCTGCTCTGGGATAAAAGGTTGCATACAAATCCAGCGCTTCCCAGACGCGCATGCGAGCTGGCAAGTTGGACTCCTGCAACTGCATGCCGGTGCATTCTTTCAAAGCGTGCCCATGATTTTGCGGGTCCATCCCCAGCACACGGATCATGCCCCGATCGGGTTTCCGCAACCCTTCGAGACATTCGATGGTGGTGGTCTTCCCTGCTCCGTTTGGGCCAACCATGCCAAAGATCTCCCCTTCCTGAACTTCAAAGGAGATACCGTCCACGGCGGCCATTTCTCCATATTTTTTCTGCAACCCTTCCACCTGAATGATCGTGTTCATACTTTCCTTACTTTCTTTTCAAAATCGCTTCCAATGCCGCCACATGTTCGTGGAACACCGTTCGCCCCAGGGGTGTGGCTGCAACAAACGTGCGCGGTTTTCGCTCCACAAAGGTTTTATGGATGGTTATATAGCCGGCTTCTTCCAGCTTATGCAGGTGAGCGCCCAGATTTCCATCGGTCACACCCAGCAGCTTGCGCAGATAGGTGAAATCGACTTCATTCCCTTCCTCCAGGGTGACCAGAGTGGCCATGATTTGCAATCGGACAGGTTGATGAATCGTTTCGTTTAATTCAGCCATGTTCTACCACCTGAAACGGATCGAAAGCCCGAGTGCGATCATGCAGCCCCCGACCAAAACCCCCATCCAGAGGTAAAAAATATTGGGGAAGAACAGATAGCCGACAAGAGCCAAAGCCGCAATCGGCACTGCCCACCAGCTTGAGGAGAAGGAAAGCACCATTTCCATGGCAAATTGGCCGAGCATGGTGAACAGGATAATGAACATGGTGATCTGCTTCCCATTGACGGGTTGGGCGATTGCAATTGCGGCAAGGCAGAAAAAGATCAAAGAAATCCAAAATATGAGAATGCGTTTTACATATACCGAAGTGGAGGAGCTGCGGACACGCTTGCTGTTTTGGGTGCCTAGCAGAACTGCGATGACGCTGCCCAAAACACTCATGCCGACCCAGATCGCAACCAGGATCTTGCCGGTAAGGAACTGGGTTGCCACAAAACCCACCAACCAGATGATGCCGGTAATGATCAAAAAGATATAAGCGCCACTGCCGGAGATGGAGCGGCGTGTTTTTTGAGTGATCTTGCGGATGGCTTCCAGAGATTCTTCGGCCTCATTGGGAGAGATGTTCATGGTTTCCTCCTTATAGAGAACTCTATATTGCAGAGTATTCTATAGTGATTTTTCTGGTTTGTCAAGCAATAAAAAACCATCCCAAACATGGGATGGTGTAAGAACAATAGAACGATGATTCTACGAAAGGGATTCTTCTTTTGAAACTTTTATTTATCCCCTTTGCCATTCACAGATCCCAGACCGCTGATGGTTTGCTGTACGGAAGGGGAGCCGTAATAGGAGACCGAACCCATCCCCGAAACCTCGACATTGAGCGAATCACTGACCCAGACCTCTGCGCTGCCTGCGCCACTCATCACCACGGTAGCAGTTCTGCTCATCAAGTCAGAACCATCGTAGCTGCCCACCCCGCTGATGACAATATTCTGGTTGACGGCATTCCCGGAAATGTCGATCGATCCGGCTGAATTCAGCAGGACCGTCAGATCCTGGGTGTTCAGTGAGTTAAGCTTGATGCTGCCAGCTCCAGTCAATGTGATACCCAGTTGATTTGTTGAGAGGGTGGGAACAGAAATGGAACCAGCACCCGATAACGATATTTCATTCAATTCTTTCACGGTTAAAGTGTATTTCACATGGCTCAATGAATCCCCCAAGATATCACGGGGGCAATCGATATATAAGGTTCCGCCCACCACATCGGTGGTGATGTTGCGCAGAATATTATTAGGTCCTGCGATGGTCAGACTTTCCCGGTCACCCTGCTGGATGATGAACTCCCCGATGGTGTTAATGGACACTGCTGTGACACCATTGATCTCCCTTGTTTCCGTGCGCGCCACACCCACGGAACAAGCGCTGACCAATGGAAGCAGCACAATACTGAATAGAACGAATAAAAGATGCTCTTTTTTCATCGTTTCACTCCTGTAATTTTATTCTCCATACGTTCATTAATATAATACGGATTATTTTCGAGCAGGATGCACGGATGGAGACGCTAAAGAGGTTTTCCGCAGGAACCGCAGAAGTTGTTTTCGGGTGGGTTGTCGGCACCGCAGGCTTTGCACACCGCCTGTCCTTTTTTCTTCTTCCAGATCGAGCGCTTTTTCCATGGGTTCGAGAGGTCCCCTTGGATGGCCTTGGATTTTTTGGCGATCCAGAGCAGGAATACTTCCGAAAAAATGATCAGCCCGATCGCGACAATCATGGAAATGACCACAGGTCTTGAGAACATAGTGCTGTTATTGTATTCCTATTTCACAGCGGCAAGATCAGAAAATCGTTGGAAAATCATGAAATTGACAGAATGTCTGCCAATGCTATAATGTTCTCAACCGTGCAAAAAGCGACAAAGGATTTGTTATCTTGCACCATGAAGAGAGGTTTCTGCGATGCTATCGGATGAACGACGGGCGGCCTTGATCAATCAATTGCGCGAAAGCGGATATGTTCAAGCAGCGCAGATGGCGCAGAAATTACAGGTGTCCACCGCCACCATCCGGCGCGATCTGGCCGAACTTGAGCAGGAAGGATTTTGCACCCGAACGCATGGGGGAGCGGTGCGCTCTTCACAAGGCACCACCCTCGAACTGCCCTACGAAGTGAAGAAACAGAAGTTCGTTCTCGAAAAAGAACAGATCGCCCGCGAGGCGCTCAAGCTAGTCGAGGATGGCGATACATTGATCCTGGACTCCGGCTCCACCACTTATGCGCTGGCCAGGTTGCTGACCGAGAAACAGCGGCTGACGGTGGTAACCAACGACCTGCAGATTGCCACCTTGCTGGCTTCGAACCCGGCCATCCATCTGGTCTGCACCGGTGGAATTGCCCGGCCGCATGTGTTCACCTTGCTGGGAGCTGATGTGGTTGAGTTCATCCAAAAACTCAAGGTGGATAAAACTTTCCTCGGAGCCGATGCGATCCATACGGATGGATCCATTGGCAATGTGAACATCGAAGAAGTGGCGATCAAGCAAGCCATGATGAAAGCCGCGTCTTCCGTGATCTTGCTGGCGGACTCCTCGAAATTTTCCATGACCGGATTTGCCAGAGTGGGTACTTTTTCGGATGTGGATGTGCTGATCACCGATGCCGGTTGCCCGGAAAAAATGAAAGCAATGATCCGGGATGCCCACAGAAAATTGATCATTGCCCGGTAAGGTGAATGGTCCTTGCCAATCAAACAGCACAACTTGAGCGGAATCCAGATTATGCTGTTCGAAGAGGTATGGAAAATTAATATTAAAAATTTTTGCGAAAGTCTTTTACCTTATCCATAAAAGCTTTCACCCGCTTTTTATCCACCGCATTCTGAAAAACCCCATCTATTTTAAAGGTGGTTGCCACCACCGCGCCATCGGCAATGCCAAGCTGTTCTTCGACGTTTTCCAACCGCACACCGGTGTTGGCAAAGACCACCGTATCGGGTACGGCATCTTTCACCAGTTTCAAGGTGGCTGTATCGGTCTGCATACCGGCGGTCAAACCGGAAACACACAAAGCGTCGGGCAAATGGTTGAAGACGGTCGAGCGGGCCACTTCGCGGATGTCGCGCGGGGCAAGGTAACGCGCCGCTTCGGGAACAATATTGAACAGCAGCTTTACATTCTCTGCGCCGAGGGCGTGCTGGTGCCGGATCACCTCGCCGCAGTTGGTGTTCCATAAGCCGAAATCGCTGGCGTATACTCCCGAAAAGATCTCGCGCACGAACCTGGCATCCACTGCTGCAGCAAGGTCGAGGGATGCAAAGGGGTCCCACAGCACATTCACACCATAAGGAACGGTAATCTCTGACATCAGTTCGCCGATGACGCGTGCCATGGCTGCCGTGGTTTCGGGTTTCACCTTCAACAGGTAGGGGAGACTGAACTCGTTGGAAAACATGATGCCGTCCACACCACCCTCTTGCAGGGCCACCAGGTCCGCCCTGGCAAGCTGGACGACCCTCTCCATCCCTGCGGATCTATCAAAACCGGGGTCGCCCGGCATGGCCTGCAGGTGACACATGGCAATGATCGGTTTGGGGGTGTGAAAGATACTTTCAGTCCAATATGTTTTCATCGTAACCTCGCTTTGAATCGCAAAATCTCTAGCAGAAGCATGCAATAATGAACAAATTAATGTAATATATTGCACAATAACAAACATTATATCATGCAGGCCGCCGCGGAAATTTCAGCCAACGAACCAGCAGGGTTGCCGATTTTCAATATCGGAAATATGTTCTATAATAAGAATCACAGGGAATGGAACCATGGACCTATTTGATTATCAGTTGGATGTAAATTTGAGCAGTCAGGCGCCTCTGGCAGCACGAATGCGGCCGCGCACTTTCGCTGAATTCTTCGGCCAGGAACATATCGTCGGTGAAGGTAAGATGCTGCAGCGTGCGGTCATGGCTGACCGGCTCTTTTCCTCGATTATCCTATGGGGTCCGCCCGGCACGGGCAAGACCACCCTGGCTCAGATCATTGCCAATTACAGCAAATCCTATTTTGTATCCATCTCCGCGGTCATGGCCGGAAAAGCAGAATTAAAAACGGTCATGGATGAAGCACTGGAGCGGCGCCGCCTTTACAATAAACGCACCATCCTGTTCGTGGATGAAGTCCATCGCTGGAACCGGGCGCAGCAAGATGCCCTGCTGCCGAACATTGAAAATGGGCTGATCATTTTGATCGGTGCGACCACACAGAATCCTTATTTCGATGTGATCCCGGCCCTTGTTTCGCGCTCGCGGGTCTTTTCCTTGAAACCATTGGATGAGCCTGCGCTGGCATCCATTTTGAACAATGCGCTGCAGGATAAGGAACGCGGCTATGGAAACATCCCGATCGATCTGGATGGCGATGCCCGCGATCACCTTATCCAGATCTGCGGAGGAGATGCGCGCAATCTATTGAACGCGTTGGAGTTGGCTGTGGAAAGCACGCCCAAGGGAGAAGATGGGCACATCCATATTTCCCTGCAAGATGCGCAGGAGTCCATCCAAAAACGTGCGGTGCGCTATGACCATGATGCCGATGAACATTACGATACCATCTCCGCCTTCATTAAATCCGTACGCGGTTCCGATGCGGATGCCGCCCTGTACTGGCTGGCGAAGATGTTATACGCAGGGGAAGATCCGCGCTTCATCCTGCGCCGGCTGCTGATATTGGCCGGAGAAGACATTGGGCTAGCCGACCCCCAGGCACTGCAAATAGCGGCTTCGGCGGCGTATGCGTTTGAATATGTGGGTTTGCCGGAGGGGGTGTTCCCCATCGTGGAAGCTACGCTCTACCTGGCAACCGCCCCCAAATCGAATTCTGCTCTGGGATATTTCACCGCCTTGAAGGAGATCGAACAGAACGGAGCGCAACCCGTTCCCACCCATCTCATGGATAGCAGCCGTGACAGCAAAGCGTTTGGGCACGGGCAAGGATACCAATACCCGCATGAGTTTGCGGATCATTTTGTGGCTCAGCAGTATCTGCCCAGTGCACTGGTCGGCAGAACTTTTTACCAGCCCTCCGAGCAGGGCAGAGAAAAAACCGTGTCGGAAAATGTGGCCAAATGGCGGGAGATCCAGGCGCGTGTCTTGAAAGAACAATTTTCCAAAAAACCGAATCCATAATTTAGTATTGAAGATAGGGGATCAGGGCCTGCACAGCTTTTGCACGATGACTGATGCCGTTTTTTTCCAATAAATTCAATTCGGCCATGGTTTTTTGCGTGCCGGTCACCAGGAAGATGGCGTCATATCCAAAGCCATACTCGCCACGTTCTTCGGGGATGATCTCCCCCGTACATTCCCCCTGCATCGAGCGGAGAGGTTTTCCGGGGATGGCCAGCGTGGCGACGCAAATGAAACGGGCTTTCCACGGGCGGGGATGGACGGATAATTTTTCCAATAACAGCTTGCGACGATCGCGATCGGTGGCATGCGCGGAATTCACAAAACGCGCGGAGCGGACGCCGGGAAGTCCTCCCAACGCCTCCACTTCCAGGCCGGTATCATCGGAAAGAACGGGCAGCCGGCTGGCCTGACTGAACGCCAGCGCCTTGAGCTCGGCATTCTCGCGATAGGTGGACCCGGTTTCATCCACATCCAACTCCAGCCCGATATCGGCCGGCGTAAGGAGTTCCACGTTCGCTTGCGAGAGCAAACTGCTGATCTCTGTAATTTTTCCGGGGTTGGTGGTTGCAATTAGAAGTTTCATTGAATTTCTACCTTAATAATTATGAATAATATCATAAAAACTTGACCCTGTAGAACTGGCGTGCTATAATCGACCAAGCATCAATATTTTAATGGATTACTAGTGAATCAACCCCGCAGACCTTTTCGAATCAATGTCGGTTTTCTTATTAATCAACCCATTGGCTTCAGTCGCGAAATCCCTTTTTCCCTTGAAGCCTATCAATTTCCAAATGGTGGGAAAACCGAAACCCTATCTGGAACGATCACACTCATCCGCACCCAGACGGGTATCCAAGCTGTGATGGATTTTTCTGCGCTGGTGGATGCCCAATGCGTTCGCTGCTTGGAAGGGTTCAAACAACCCCTGCATACCAATTTTCAAGAACTGTATACCTTTTCTCTCGAGTCAATTTCGGAAGACGAAGAAACAATCCCCGAAGATGGATATCTCGATTTCGAAGAAGCCATCAATGATTATATATTTCTTGAATATCCCATCAATCCGCTCTGCAAACCGGATTGCCGTGGTTTGTGCATGATCTGTGGGCAGAATTTGAACATCGGTCCTTGTGAACATATAGCGAATAAAGCAACCGAGTAGACTCCGATAAAAGCGGAGATGAATTCTTGTGGGAGGTTTTCGTTGTCTTACGATGAACAAAAAATAAAAGACGACATCCTTGAAATCCTTCTGGAGCAGTCCGAAACCCATGATGAATTATCGGTGGAAGATATTTATAACGCGCTTCCAGATACGGAAGAATTTGACCAGGAATTCATTTATGAAATCATCGGAGAACTGCGCAAGCAGGGGGTGGAGATCACAGAAGAAGAAGGGGACGCGACCATAGACGATGATGAGATTCCCATGACCGACATGGATCCCTACGCCGGCTTGGGGCACATCTCAAGCGACGATACCATCTCTCTATATCTGCGGGAGATGTCACGCGTCCCTCTGCTGGATAGCCGTGAGGAGATTGCGCTGGCAATCCGGATCGAAAATGGAAAAGCAGCGCAAATTGAATTGGGCAAGTTAAACGGAAATGCCACACCTCAACAAAAGCAGGAACTCGAAAAAGTCGTAGACAATGGAAAAGAAGCGCGTGCTCACCTCATCAAAGCCAACACACGCCTGGTGGTTAGCATTGCCAAACGCTACACGAACCGGGGCGTACCGTTCCTGGACCTGATTCAGGAGGGCAACCTGGGGCTGATGAAAGCGGTGGAGAAATTTGATTACACCAAGGGCTTTCGTTTCTCCACCTATGCCACCTGGTGGATCCGCCAGACCATCACGCGCGCCATTGCGGACCAGGGTCGCACCATCCGTGTGCCGGTGCATATGGTTGACCGCATACGCCAGATGTACAAACAAATTCATGAACTGGAGCAGAACCTGGGAAGAACTCCAACCATCGATGAACTTTCCAAGGCGATGAGGATCGATAAACAAAAAGTATCCTGGATGCTGCGCGTTTCCTGGCTGCCGCTTTCACTGGAAAGTCCGATCAACGACGATGAAGATGAATCGGAACTGGGCCATTTTATCGAGGATAAAGAAACACCCACTCCCATTCAATCCGTCTATTCAAAACTGCTCAAAGAAAAGGTCAATGACGTGCTTGATACGTTGCCCTGCCGAGAAGCCCGCATCTTAAAATTGCGCTTTGGGCTGGAAGATGGAAAATTCTATACGCTTGAAGAGGTCGGAAAGAAGTTTGGCCTTACCCGTGAACGGATCCGACAGTTGGAGACGAAAGCCCTGCGCCGGCTGCGCCAGCCGCAAAAATCACAGCAGCTTCGCGATTACCGGCAATAAGATCTTCAGGATTTGAAAAAATCTAACAAATACCCCTCAACCATTTCGGGATACTCCCAGATGAAAAGATGGCCTGCATGTGCCAGCGTTTTAACGGACGAGGTGCTGAAATGGTCGATCATATCCTGTTTTTGTACGGGATTGCTGAAGGGGTCGTTCTCCCCCAACAGGAACAGGGCCGGAACCGTACATTTTCTTTCAGGATAGACAGGGCAGTACTGGTGGGTGATCAACAGGTCGTTTTTCAACGTTTCCCGGTCTGCATGAAAGAGCGGTTCACCGACCTTCCCTTTTTGCGCTTCTGAAAAGCCGGTTTGGAAAAGTTTCTGGGTGAAACCCTGCACCCAGTCAAACCGATTAACTTGTCCTGGAAGCGCTTGTTCGTAAAATTCCTCGAAGACCGGATCCGGTGTGTATGCCAGCAATGCGATTTGGGCACAGAAAGCCGGATTTTGGAACAGTATCTGCAAAACGATGGCTGACCCCATGGAATACCCGACCAGGTTGGCTTTTTCGATGCCTAAAGAATCCAAGAAGACTTGAAGGTCCAGCGCATATTCTTCAATGGAATTCAATTCTTTCTTCGCCGATTTGCCGTGATTGGGCAAATCGATCGCGAAGATATGCCTGCCGGGGAGATGCCGGATGCCGGACGGCCATCCCAGGTGGGAACTGCCGGCTCCATGCACCAGGATGATTGGGAGCGAGTCTGCATCCTGCGGTTTGACTTCCTGATAGGCAACTCCATTTTGAAAAGAAAGCGCCATGGCTGCTATAGTGGGCGGATCATGTACAGGTCTCCACCCGTGAATCCTCTTTCCAGATAATATTGATGGGTGCCGATGGCTGCGATGACCGCCAGCTTGTTAATATCCCGAGCACAACAGAGTTCCACCGCTTTTTCGATCAGACGGCTCCCCAGCCCAACATGCTGGGCAGCGCCCGATTTTTCCGCACCAAACTGCAGTGATTGGCCGTAAATGTGCACTTCCCGAATGATGGCGCAGCCGTGCAATTCGGGGATTCGTTGAGCGACCTGCTGGTAGATTTGCTTTCCTTTTTCTGTGGAAAGGTCGGGGAATGAGAGCCGTAAATAACCGGCCAGATGATCATCGGGAGTGCGGTAATGCAGAAAGTGTTCTTCGGAATATGGAGGGCGGTAAACCAGATCGTTCAATTCCAGAGTATTTTCCTCCACCAATTTCCCGCGGATCTCACGGCAGCGGATACAGCGGCATTGTTCACCACGGGCCGCCAGTTCGCGCTGCACGTCCTGCCGTAAACTGGATCGTTTATTACCGTCAATAATATAAGTGGAGGGGATATCACGGATGATGCGGTTCACCCGGCAATATTCCGGAATGCCGGGTTTGATATCTGCAATAAGCCGGACCAATTCCTGGGTTGTGTAGGGCTTATACGCCCCCTGCAACCAATACTGGTAAAGCTGACTGCTTTCGATCAATTGGGTTGGATAGATCTTGATCTCATCCGGGCAGTAGCCGCCTTCCCACATCTTCACAAAATCTGCCCGGTCTGAGACAAGGGTTGCCCCCAGCAGGTTGGGCATCCAGTGCATGACGATCTTGAAGCCAGCCGCGCGCAGCATAGAGACCGCCTGCAAGGTGACCTCTGCGGTATGTCCGCGTTGGTTCTTTTCCAAAATCTCATCATTGAAACTCTGTGCACCGATCTGCACTTTGGTGACGCCCATGCGGCGCATTCCGGCCAGCACGGCAGGGTCAATGGTGTCGGGGCGTGTTTCCACCACCAGCCCAACATTCCGCCGCGCGCTGGTCTGATTGACAACCTGCGCTTCTTCCAAGGTGGCTGAATCCGTACCATTCATGGCGTCCAGACAGCGTTGAATGAACCAGGCCTGATACTCCTCAGGATATGCGGTCCATGACCCGCCCAAAATGAGCAGTTCGATCTTGCTGGTGGGATGGCCGATTGCATCGTACGAAGCCAGGCGGGAGGACACCTGCAGGTAGGGATCGAATTGATTTTCAAATGCCCGCGCCGCACCAGGTTCTTCGCGCAGGTAACTTTTGGGCAGCTCCTTGTCATCCGGGCAAAAGATGCAATCACCGGGGCAGGGATACGGTTTGGTCAACACGGTGACCGTGGTGACACCGGATAAGGAACGGATCGGCTTCATGCGGATGCGGGTCAGGAATACAGGATCGTTTTGATAAGTTCCATCCTGCACCAGCTCCTGGTAGCGAGCGACAAGCGCATGTTTGGCGATATACCCCCCTGCCTTCAGCGGGTAAGTATGAATGGCTTTCATAACCGGAGTTCCGGCAATGATCTCATCCAATACCAGTTTGGCAATGGATCTTTCTTCATCAGTATACTGCTTGGCTTCGCGCCAGGCCTGTTTAGTTTTTTTCATTTTTCGTCACTGGTCCCGCGATACACTATAATGACCATTATGGATGATCCTATCATTCAGCGGATCAATACGCTCAATCGCGAATTCTATCAGACTTTTAGCCATTCCTTTTCTTCCACCCGCGCACTGGTACAGCCGGGAGTGAAACGGATGGCGAGACAATTTCCAAAAGACGGCGCAGTCCTTGATTTAGGTTGTGGAAATGGCAACCTGATGAAGGTGCTGAACGATCATGGCTTTCAGGGGTTATACGCGGGGGTGGATTTCAGTGAAAACCTTATTCATGAAAGCCAGCGTATGCTTCGGAGTTTCAGCGAACCCCCATCCTATCGCGCAGAATTCTTCGTGTTTGACCTAGCACAATCCAAATGGAACACCTTTCCGATCCATGAGGATTGGGATGTGATCTGTGCCTTCGCTGTTTTTCATCATATCCCCGGGAAAATGGCGCGCAGCCAACTCTTCCGGAACATTCATGCCCTCTTGAAGCCAAGGGCCGAATTCATCTTCAGTGTTTGGCAGCCGCAAAACAGCCGGCGAATGGCGAAACGTTTTGTAAGCTGGGATCTGGTTGGGATCGATGCCGATGATGTTGAAGATGGCGATGTTTTGCTGGATTGGAAAGCGGAACAGGCCACAACCCAGAACATTGGCTATCGCTATGTGCATATCTTTCAACAAGAGGAATTAACAGAGTTGGCTGAGCAAAATGGTTTTTTCATCAAAGACAGCTATTATTCAGATGGTAAAGAAGGGAATATAGGCCTCTATCAAATTTGGGAAAAAATATCCGAAAATAAGTAGTGGATGAAAAAATGATCGGTTGAAAAATTCGGTTGTATGATTAACTTAATGTTTAAAGACATTTCCAAACGAATCATTCTATTTTGAGAAAATTCTATCAAAGGAATCAGGAAATTGGAATTGTTTGTATAACTTACGTGTTCATGGAGCTATCGAAGTTTCTCATTCTGTTCCAATTGCCTAGAAACCCAAAATAATTCAACAGGAAATATGAATTGTTTTACAAAAAGGAGGAGATTTCTAATGAAAAAACCCCGCTCACTATCTTTTAGTTATGCCATTGGTATGTTTGGCACTTCCATTCCGATCAACATGCTTAAAACCTACGCGGCTGTTTTCTATGTTGACCGTTTGGGATTGACCACTGTGCAATTTTCTCTGATCCTGTTTATCTACACATTCATTGATGCTCTTGATAATCCGATCTATGGTTTTTTGTCTGATCGCACAAATTCTAAATGGGGTAGAAGGCGCCCCTGGTTAGTGGTCAGTACGCCGCTGTTGGCTCTTTGTCTGATCGCTTTCTATAATCCTCCCATTCAATCGGTAGGAACCACATTGTTTGTTTACTGCATGATCTTCTATATCCTTACGGGGACCATTGATTCGGTAATCAATGCGAACTACTCTGCCCTTTTTCCGGAGCTTTTCCCTACTGATGAGAGTCGTGCAAAAACTAACGCTATGCGGCAAGCTTTTCAATTAGTGGCTATGATCATCAGTATTGCACTAACGTCGATGGTAACCAGCGCTATTGGCTACTCCAAAACTTCCATGATCTATGGCTTGCTGGGGGGAATCATTATCATGTATATGGCGCTTTCCTGTAAAGATGCAGGTATCCGATCGGATGAGGAAAGGCCCCAATTATGGGACAGCTTAAAAAGTCTTTTTATCAATAAAAAATTCTGGATCGCAGGTTTTACCAATGCATTTTACAGTGCAGCCGTATCGTTGGTGCTGGCAGCGGTTCCATTCTTTGCCAAGTACACTTTGGGTATTTCAGATAGCCAGCAAACCTTGCTGTTCGGTACAGTTCTGCTGGTTGCAATCGGCTGTGTGGCTATTTGGGCGGCCATGGTAAAGAAATACTCTTTGATCAAGGTATGGCGGGCGGCTTTGTTTGTGCTGGCACTGGCTTTCATTCCCATGTATTTTGCAAATTCCCTGACAATGGCAATCATTTGTGGAGCTTTTGTGGGTTTGGGGATATCCGGCGTTATTGTCACCATGGACTTGATCGGAGCTAAGATCATTGACGAGGACAAGATGAAATACAATGTACGCCGTGAAGGCATCATCTCCAATGCGCTGGGTTTTATGAATCGTTTGAATGGACTGTTCACCAGTTTTGCTTTCTATCTGGTTTTTGTCCTTTTTGGATTTGAAAGTGGTACGAACCCCGGCACTCAGCCCGATAATGCTGCACGTTTCTTGCTGACAGTTTTCCCATTAGCTATGATGATTATCAGCTTCATCTTCTCATTTTTCATTAATTTCAATAAATCCAAAGCCAATGAAGAAGCAGTGAAAGCAAGTTAGAATGGAGATACAAGCATGGCAGTAATACATATCGATCACCTATCCGAATCTGTTAAAGTGAATATGCCCCTCAATATGATCATTCCCGATCCGGGGCGCATGCAGGATATACCGGTACGAAAGCGGAAGGTCTTGTATTTGCTGCATGGCCTCAGCGATGATGCCAGCGCCTGGCAGCGCTATACATTCATTGAGACGATCGCAAACGCTTATGGACTGGTTGTGATAATGCCATCTGCCGGACGAAGCTTTTATACCGATCAACCCAACGGACAAAATTATTTCACTTACTTAATGGAGGAATTACCCCAGTATCTGGCAGATGTTTTTTGTCTGAAACCCAAACGGGAAGATACCATGATCGCAGGTATTTCTATGGGTGGATACGGCGCTTTTAAGGCAGCCTTTACGCACCCGGAGCGGTTCTCGGTTGCTGCTAGCTTTTCAGGAGTGCTGTCACTGGATATTCTGAAAATGAATCCTGACGACCTGCGCTATGAAGAATTCATCTATCTCTTCGGTGATTTAGAGAAACTCAACGGCAGCGAACATGACCCCGCGGTCTGGTTAAAGCGCGCATCTGCCAATCCATCGGTTTTACCAAAACTGCATATCGTGTGTGGGCGGCAGGAGGATCTGTATCCATTGAGTCAGATGTATGCAAAAGCGTGCATTTCACTGGGAATCCGGGTGAATTATCATGAGGAGGATGGGAAACATGATTGGTTCTTCTGGAATGCACAGATCCAGCGCTTGCTCGAAATTGAATTGGGAAACCGTGATCAATGAAAATGGAGAATTTGGCTGTTAACACCATCAAAAAGGAAATTTTTATCGAACATGAAAGGGAAGGGACTTATTTTACCCTTCCTTTTTCCATGCCCGCAGAAACCGAAAGCATAACGCTCACCTATCGGTATACCAGTCACATTGAAGAAGAAAAAAAGATCGACGCCGGCCGCTTTGTGGCGAAACCACAGGCCAGTATCATCGATCTGGGATTGATCGCCCCAGATGGAAGGCAGGTGGGAGCATCGGGTTCCAATAAAACAGAGATCTATATCAGTGAAACCTATGCCACCCCTGGCTATAAGGCCTGTGCTCTGGTCCCCGGCGAATGGCAGATCATCATTGGTGCGTATAAAATCGCTGCGGCAGGTGTTGAAGTAACCTACGAGATCACGTTCACTAAAAAAAGCCGACGGCTTTTCAAGGGTGATCTGCATATCCATACCTGTGCTTCTGATGGAATCTTCACAGCAGAAGAATTAATGGAGCGGGCACAAAAACTAGGGTTGGATTTCATCGCGATTACCGACCATAACCAAATGATTTCTGCCGATGAATTACCAAAAGTACGCGGTTTTAATGTGATCCAAGGCATGGAATATACTCATTTTCTGGGGCACTCCAATTTTTTGGGCGTGGATAAACCATACGAGGTTCCATTTATTGCAAACACTTTTGACGAAGTGAGCGCTCGCTTTCATTCAGCTGATGAGCGTGGCGCCCTGATCGTGATCAATCATCCTTTTCAAGAGCCCTGTGAATTTAAGTTTGATATGATGGAACTTCCATTTCACTGCCTGGAAATATGGAACGGTCCGATGCGCGAATCAAACCTGAAAGCGATCGAATTATGGCAGAGGTTATTAACTGAAGGGAAAAGAATTCCAATCAGCGGTGGTAGTGATTTTCACAGGGATGATATTCCTTTTCTATTCATGGGTGGACCAACTACCTGTGTGTATGCCATGTCGAATAGCAGCCAGGATATCCTCACTGCTCTGCGAGAGGGACATGCTTTCATCAGTTATGCACCCAAGGGACCCGCGATACAGATAACCGCCGGTGATGCCATCATGGGTGATCAGGTAGAGTGGACGAAAGAACAGAAACTTCAAATAGATGCAGACAATCTGGTGAAAGGAGATATTCTGCAGATCATCACAGCGACCGAAAAGAAAACGCTGTTGGAAGCTCAATGCGATGGAAGCTGCCATGTATCATACCGTATGCAGGCGCCGGGTTTCGCCAGGGTTGAAATTGCGCGCGTACTCATCGCTGGGCTGCCCTGGCTGCCTGTTTTAATTTCAAATCCAATTTACTTTGTATAGCAGAATTATTTTTCAATAGCCGAATTTGGAAAGCACAAAAGAAATCGAAAGCGGCAATCCTCTTCAAACCACATGGGGAAGTTGGTTCCCCACACGTTATTTAGTAAATTGAAATGCATTCCGCCTTTCATGTTGGGTTGTTCATTGGTGAAATTGAGCAATGCGGGCTGCCCGGGCGCGACAAGGGGCGAATCGAGTGCGAGGATTTCCATTTCTTCAAAGCTGTCTTTACACAAAACACCTTTTCCCGCTGCATGCAGATGCCGGTTGCCATTTTCTACCACATCCAGTGGGGAAATATATTCCCCAAGCTTTTCAATGCTCCATTGTGCAAACTCAGAATGCCGCGGTTTAAAGGTGAACCAAAAGGCTTCGGGTAAACGACAGGCGGGCTTATTGAACCACTGTAAGTCAATGCTGACCTTCGCTTCGTTTTGCGGGAAAGTATAGTGCAGGTAAAAATCTAGGGGACAGCCATATTCCTGACTGCAAAGCGGTTCAGCCCGCAAATGGAATAAAGCTTGCGTAGCAACCGCGGTTGTTTTCATATATTGTTCATCTACCATTGGCTGCCAGAAACGGCTGGGGGCATTGGTGGATTCCATACCTGGTTTGGTAAAATCCTCCCGGCTCCAATAATTGTTTTGTTCTTCCGGTCGAATGTATTGGTGGAAGAACCGTTCATAATCCTCCGCAGAAAAAGTCTGGTAGCGCACCAACCCAAGCGGATGGGAATCATCTGCCCAGTTCTTGGCATTGGAAAGATTCAGTAATGAGACAAGCGCACCAGTGGAGGGATCGAATTGGATGGTGAAATGCGGCAGTTCGATGAGCTTATCAGTGAATATGCCTTTTTCCCAATCTTCAAGCTGCGGACGCGCAGGGCGGATGGCTTGCAGGTGCTGACGGGCGGAATCAGCGTAAGATGTATCGTTCAATACGTTCACAGCCCCCTGAATATAAGCACGTTTTTCTGCCCAGGAAGATGCAAAAGTGTCAAAATTGGGTCTAGCACGAGCTACAGAAAAACTGTCTGCTGAATAATTCTCATGGTCTCGCAAAAAAGTCTTTTCATCCATTCCCCAGGTGTGTTCGGGGATCATCAGCAGAGCGTTCTGAAAATCTCGAAACCACTTTTGGTCGTGGATCTCAGGGCTTTCAACAAGCCAATGAGTGCGCAAACGTAACAACTCGCGGAACTGACTGACTTTGATCGGGTCACTGCCCACACCGTGGATCCAGGTATCTCCGATTTCCTGTGTAACAACAGGTAAATGAGGACGGACCGGTTCAAGTTTTTCTGCAAAATCATTCAAGGTTGATGCGATAATGTGAGCATGGGGATAGGTAGTTTGTATTTTTTCAAATGCATCCAGCACCTGCTGTGGATTTTGCGGGCCGAGATTATCGATGGTATGCGCAAATGCTAGTGCATCATCCGTACCTTCGACGAATTTTATGGAACCATAGCCACTTTCAACCATTACAATGATCTCTTTTCCTGAAGGGTGCTGCCAGCGAAAAAGCGGGGGAACATTAGGGACAGTGGAACCCGGATTGATACCAATATGCAAGAACTTGACGCCTGCATCAACCATAAGAGGAATGATTCCACGCGTATGCCCCGGCACATCAGTGAACTTTGCGGCAATAGTACATTTCCCAAAACGGCGATCGAGTTCCTGTGAAATGGATAATCCAAAGCGAAAGAGCTCCACATCCATCAATTCGGTATGTGTTGTGAAGGGCAGCGCATGCCAGGATATATCTCCTGCCAGGATCGCATTTTCCATTTCTTTGCGCTGAGCAGAATTTGCTCGTTCGAGGTATTCATAGATGAGCCAGGAACCGGTGGTCCAGATAAATTTCTCGGTTCTTTCCATGGCGCATATTTTTCGTGCAGTAGCCAACGCAGCGGGAATGTAATTTGAAAAATAATTTTGAATAACACCAGCAGCAGAATCAGTAAAACCGATATCCAAATGTGTTTTGAAAATGAGATGAATTGTTTGACCCATAATCCTCTCCCTGAGGAAATGCTTTACTGAATCAGAAAAATTTATGATTTTCTTCTGATATTTTATCCTCAATAAGAATATAGATTGGAATTTATTTTTGGTTCCGTGAAGTGTAAGAAATACATATTTTTTAACAAAATCATGGAAAAACTGTACAATATAAGAAATGAAAAAAGAAGAGGTAAACCGATGAGTAGCAATCAATTGGATCTATTGACCATATTCAAAGAAGTTTCCAAGACGATGAAGACCAATCAGAATGCTTTGAATCAGGCAGATGAGTACAACCATGACCATGGGGATCATATGGTTGAAATCTTTGAAGTCATCACTGCGGCCATGAAGACGAAAAAAGATGCTGAACCTGCCGAACAACTGGAATATGCTGCTCAATTGCTGCGACAAAAATCATCCAGCGGATCGGCGAAAACATATGCCAACGGCTTAACCCAGGCTTCCAAACAGATCAGTGGAAAATCATCGATTGATATGAATACGATCCTTCCCTTGTTGCAAACATTGTTAAGTGGCGGAGAAACGACCACAAGCGGTGATAGCGGTGTTCTGGGCGACCTGCTCGGTTCTTTGATGGGAGGAGGCACCTCCACGACAAAATCTGGCGCAAACGATGGCCTTGATTTAAGCGACCTGCTTGGAGCAGGATTATCCTATATGCAATCCAAGCAAGCAGGCAGCTCGGATATGGAAGCGTTGTCGAAAGCATTATTGGGAGGTTCGCAATACAACAGCAATCCCTATCGCACCCAATCCGGCGAGTTAATTGCCAATACGGTGCTGCAAGCTCTAAGCGGTATGATGAGCAAGTAGCAATGCAGAAAAGCCAATTTGAACAAGAGTTGGCTTTTCTATTTAAACGAACGTATAATCGGTTGAATTCAAACATGAGGGAAGATCATGGCATATTTTTTAATGATTCTTGGGATCCTGCTGCTTGTATTTCTCATCATGCTGTTGCGCACACTGCGCTTGACAGGGAATTATCCGCAAAGTGCCAGCGCTGACCTAATCCGTGTAACTGCACAAAAACCTGCCATTCATCTTTCTGAGGCAATCCAATTCCAAACCATCTCCAAATTAAAGATGGAAGAATCCGATGCAACACCCTTCAAAAACTATCACCACTGGCTTGAAAAAACCTATCCGAAAACACATGCGGCCCTTAAAAAGGAAATTATCAACCAGCTCAGTCTTCTGTATTGCTGGAAAGGGAGCAATCCGCATCTGCAGCCAGTTCTTTTTGCCAGCCATCTGGATGTGGTACCCGTAGATAAAGCCACATTGACCGCTTGGCATGCCGATCCTTTTAAAGGAGAGGTCAAGCAAGGTTTTGCCTGGGGACGCGGCGCTCTGGATATGAAGAACCATACGGTGGCGCTGTTCGAGGCCATGGAAACGCTGGCTGATTCCGGGTTCCAGCCCAAACGGGATATCTATTTTGCCTTCGGCCAGGACGAAGAGATTTCAGGGAAAGAGGGTGCAAAGAGCATCGCGGCCCTTTTGATGAAAAGAGGAATTCATCTGGCTGCTGTTTTGGACGAAGGCGGCATGATCAGCCATGGTTTGATCCCAGGAGTGGAGACACCCCTGGCTTTGGTGGGAATTGGAGAAAAAGAATATGTGACAGTCAATCTCTCTGCCAAAGGAACCCCGGGCCATTCCTCCAATCCCCCACGGCAAACCGCCATCGGCATTCTGGCGCGGGCGATCGCACTGCTGGATGATAACCCATTCAAGGCGCGACCCGAACTGGCCATTACAACATTGCAAAAGATCGCTTATCTGTTCCCCTTCTCCACCCGTTTTGCATTGTCGAACACCTGGCTGCTGAAGCCCTTGTTGGTCAAGCAATTGGAACGAAAAGTACAGACCAATGCCCTCATCCGCACCACCCATGCTGCAACCGTGATTCAGGGAGGCATCAAAGATAATGTTCTGCCTGCTGAAGCGCAGGCCAAGATCAACTTTCGGCTTTTGCCGGGTGATTCTCAGCAAACCGTGCTGAGCCATATTCAAAAAGTCGTGGCTGATCCCAGGGTGAAGGCGGAGATTGACCTGGCAGATGCCTGGGGACCCTGCAAAGTCTCGGCGGTTGACACATCGGCTTATAACACGCTGGAACTTGTCATCCGCCAGGTATTCGGCGATATCCCGGTCACTCCTTATCTGCTCATGTTCGCCACCGATGCGCGCCATTACCAAGAGGTCAGCGACCAGCTCTATCACTTCTCTCCTTTGGTCATGGAAGCGGATGATATGAGCAGAATGCATGGGATTGATGAACGCATCCGTGTCGATGCATTAGTGGGCATGGTGAAGTTTTATGCACGCTTGCTGAAAGTTTGGGGTGAAGCAGAGTTTTAAGAAGTTTTTTTCTTCGAAAGACTGATTTTGTAAATAAAAGAATCAACCGCACCAAATTTATATTTGTACGATTCATCCCCACGCATGAAATCGACTACTATGCGGGAATTTTCAATTGCCCATTGGATCAAATAACCCAATAAAACCCATCCTGGAGAAAAATACTGCAGCTCACTATGGATGCCGGAATTATAAATATAAATCGTTTTTTGATCGTCAAAACACAGATATCCGGCTGACAGAACACCATTGATCTCAAGGAAACACAATTTGAGAATGTATTGGGAGAAACCCCAGGAAAGAAGGCTTTGCATGTGGGTTTGCATGGAGGGAACCAAAAATATTTTCTTCGCGGGATCTTCTTGCATCAAGTCCAAAAAAACCTCCCCGCTTTTTTGAAGATCTTTTTCATCCGTCACAAAGAAAAATCGATAATTTACCGATTCCTGTTCTACCCGGCGTATCTTTCTGCGGATCTCATGGCGCTGCTTTCTATCAAGACTTTCCAGATATGCATCCCAACTACCACTACCAGGCAGGATTAAATAAGGAGCGTGTTGGTCCTTCTCGATGGCACAGGAAACGCTTTTCGAAAGAGATGTGTTTTGGAAAAAATGAAGTAATAGAGAAGTAAAATGGAGATTTGTAAAATCAATTTGATCCCATAGATCAGGAACCTCATCGAGCAAGTGGTGGAGCACTGCGTCACAAAAACCATCAGCGTTTTTAACAGAGACAATGAGATCAAGATAATCAGAAATCTCCTTACTTCCAATGAATGTGAGTAACGCTTTGCCATTATGAACGGTTCGAAACAGTGGTGCAATACCCACCAATTCCTCCTGTTCATACCCCAGCAGAATGTACGGTTCCCCGTTTTCCCATTCTCCCCCGCCCAATGAATGCCACCATAGCTTTAGATAGCCATATTTCAAGAAGGGGACATTGACCGCGCTGGTTTGCAGTAATGAATCCCAAGCAGGTTGAAGATCATCATGAAATGAATGCAGGACTTTTATTTCCATGCTCACCTGAAAGAATGCAAAATTTTGTAACGTAATTATACCGGGTACATCATGATAAAATCTGTGCGATATGCAACAACAGAGTTTATTGCTCGCTTCTTCTTCCCCACGCCGAAGGGAACTGATCGCCTGGTTGAATATTCCGTTCGCCGTAGCCGCAGCGGATATTGATGAAAGCCGGCAGAGTGGGGAACATGCCATGGGGCATGTGCGCCGTTTGGCGCGGGAAAAAGCCGAAAAGATCTGGAATGACAACCATCCCGCTTCCATCATCCTGGCGGCTGATACGATCGTCATCAAGGATGACCAAATCTTGGGAAAGCCAAAGGATAAGGAACAGGCAACCCGCATGCTAGCCCTGCTGAGGGATACCATGCATCAGGTGGTCACGGCCATCTGCCTGATCCAACCGGATGGAAGAGAGATGCAAGACGTGTGCACCTCCACTGTGCACATGCGGAATTACTCGGACCAGGAAATTAAGAGATATGTTGTCAGCGGTGATCCATTCGATAAAGCGGGGGGATACGCCATCCAGAACGGATCCTTCAATCCTGTGCTCAAATTTCAGGGTTGTTTTGCCAGCGTCATGGGATTTCCGTTCTGCCATATTGAAAGGGCCTTACGAAAGATAGATGGGTATAATTGGATACCAGTGGCAGAGATATGTCAAAAGAACCTTCCTTATGACTGTCCGATCTGCACAAAAGTATTAAATGGTGAAGATATAGGATAAGAGAATGAAAAAAATCGCAAATCTTTTTTCGGTCGTCGTGATCCTTGCTTTTCTCGCAGCAGGATGCGGACCCAAGAGTGCGGATGCATTGCCAACCCCGGTCATTGCTAAAACGGAAACACCGGATGTCGAACCAACTGCGTCAAGCTACTTGGATGCATGGCAAAAGAAGGATTATGCGGGCATGTATGGTTTTCTTTCTCAACAAAGTCAGGCAAATCTGACACAGGACGCCTTCACGGCTTTGTTGACAGAATTCTCCAAGAACATGACCCTTGCTTCCCTTACAGCACAGCTATCCTCTTCTGCCACCAATCCGGTCACTGCCAGCGCAAAGTTCCTTGTGAATTACCACACGTCGTTGTTCGGTGATTTCAGCAGGGAACCCGAAACGAATTGGATACTGGAAAACAATCAATGGAAACTGGTTTGGGATAATGGCGCCTTTTTGCCGGAATTGGCCGGCGGTAATACTCTGGCTCTGGAATCGAAGAAACAACAGCGCGGCAACATCTATGACATTAATGGAGAACCGATTGTAGAAGGAACCACCGCTTATGCGTTGGGCATCACCCGCGGAGAAATCGAGGAGGGAAAAGAAGGTCAACTTGTCTATTATTTATCGGAATTGACCGGAAAAACGACCCAATCGATCTATGAATCCTATGCGGATGCCGGGGCCACCTGGTATGTTCCAGAGGGAGAAGTGTCGGCCGATGAAATTGGAGACCGCTGGGATACTTTGATCAACCTGGGCGGATTGGTGATGACGGAATATGAATCGCGCTATTATTATGGCGGAGGGATCGCACCCCAAGCCATCGGATATGTATTGGGCATGTCGGAAGAACAACAGATTGAATATGCCCAAAAAGGATATATGGGCGATGAAAGCATCGGACAGGCCGGCCTGGAAAAATATGCCGAAGAAGCGCTGGCAGGAAAACCTTCCGCTTCACTCTATGTGGTAAACAGCGATGGACAGGTCGTTTCCCGCATCTCCCAGGCGGACCCGACCCCGTCACAATCTATCGCAACCACTTTGGACAAAAATTTGCAGATCGAAACACAAAAAGCAATTTCCGGATTTACCGGTGCTGCGGTTGTCATGGAAGTGGAGACCGGGCGAATTTTGGCTATGGCATCTTCGCCGAGCTTTGACCCCAACCTCTTTGACCCGAACAATGCGAACAGCGCACAATTATTAAATGATGTGCTGAACAATAAAAACCAAAGTTTGTTGAACCGCGCCACCCAAGGGCAGTACCCTCTCGGGTCTGTTTTCAAGATCGTCACCATGGCAGCGGCTTTGGAAAGCAACCTGTACACTCCCGATTCTTCCTACTACTGCGGCTACTATTTTGAAGAGCTGCCCGGTGAAAAATTTGAAGACTGGACCCTGGACAAAGGGTACGATGAGAGCGGCGAGCTGACCCTGGTGCAGGGGTTGATGCGCTCCTGCAATCCGTGGTTCTACCATCTTGGATTGGATCTTTTCAGACAAATGGGCGCCACCTATCTTTCAGATATGGCACGTGGTTTCGGTTTGGGCAGCGCCACCGGCATTGAACAGGTCGCTGAGGATACCGGCTCCATCCCGGATCCAAAAACGGATGGTGATGCAGTGCAGCAAGGCATTGGCCAGGGTGAGATGCTGGTGACCCCCTTGCAGGTGGTGCGTTTCATCGCTGCCATTGCCAATGGTGGCACGCTTTACCGCCCGCAACTCATTGATAGTATGACCAGCTCAACCGGGGTGACGACCTACACTTTTTCACCCGAAGCACAGAGCACTTTACCCATCAGCCAAACCACACTGGATGCGATCCGTGAAGGGATGGGCCTGGTGGTCAGTTCTAAACGTGGCACCGCCCACGAGGCGTTGAGCGGATTGAATATCACCATGTATGGAAAGACCGGAACAGCGACGAACTCCACCGGTGATCCGCATGCATGGTTTGCCGGTTACACCGACATGAATAAAGAAGATAAACCTGATATTGCGGTAGTGGTACTGGTAGAAAATGGCGGTGAAGGTTCCGAAGTGGCTGCGCCCATCTTCCGCCGCATCATTGAAACCTATTACTTCGGGGAACCGAAGAAACTGTATCCATGGGAAGCCGAGTTCGATGTGACCAGAACACCTACACTGCAGTACACGCTTACACCCACACAGACCCCCTATCGGGAACCTGTTAAAGTGGAACCCACCCCCACGCCCGCAGGATGACAGAAGAATTTGCAGTTGGCATGGTGACCCGCATGCAGGCGGGATTCTATACTGTGATGGCAGAAAATCATATCCTCACCTGCCAACTGCGTGGTCGTTTAAAACAGCACAAAAAGATGGAAGACCTGGTCGCCATTGGCGATCAGGTCTTCATCAGTCCAATCGATGAAGAAAGGGGTGTCATTGAGGAGATCTGTGAACGAGAGCGGGCGCTGGTGCGCATGGCGCCTACCAGGCGCGGGATCTATAAACAAATCCTGCTGGCGAACCCTGATCAAACAGTTTTCGTTTTTGCCTGCGCTGACCCAATTCCCAGTTTACGCATGCTCGATCGCTTTTTGGTGATTGCCGAAAAGCAAAACATTGCTGCGTTGATCGTTGCCAATAAGGTGGATAGGATCGATAGGAAGCAAGCGGAAGCACTCTTTTCTCTTTATCCCGCCTTGGGTTATCCGGTCATTTACACTTCTGCCAAAGAAGGTACGGGAATTGAAGAATTGCGCGAAAATCTGCAGGGAAAATTATCTGCGTTTGCAGGTCCATCGGGAGTTGGAAAGACCAGCCTGCTGAATGCATTACGACCGGGGCTTGGATTGGAAGTAAAGACCGTAAAAGAAAGTTCGCATAAAGGCAGGCATACCACCATTGTGCGCCAGCTTTTCTCGCTGGATGAACACAGTCAGGTGGCTGATCTGCCCGGCATCCGGCAGCTTTCGGTTTGGGATGTTGAACCGGAGGAATTGGATGGTTATTTTTGTGAATTCCGTCCCTTTGTCGAGCAATGTCAGTTCAACGATTGCCGTCATGATCAAGAACCGGGATGTGCCATCAACCATGCGGTACAAAATGGAACGATCAGCGCCGCCCGTCGCGACTCCTACTTGAAATTAAGAAGGGAATTGGAAGCCCAAAGGAATTATTGATATTTGAAAGCGAAGCGAGAACTATTATGAAAATGAAATCGTTATCATTCACCCTTATCGGGATCATTCTCCTTGCGATGCTCATTACCTCCTGTTCGGGTTTGGGAGGTGTCAAAACCACCCCGACGGTGGAAGAACCCACCGCTACCGCTGTGCCGTTAAAAGAAATCACTCTGTGCACAGCCGAAGAACCGAAAACGTTGTTTTATTATGGTGAACAAAGTAAAGGTGCCGAGCTGGTCTTTGACGCTATTTATGATGGACCATTCGATTGGGTAAACTACCTGGCAGAACCGGTCATTATAGAGAAAGTACCCTCCCTTGGTGATGGGAGTGCCAGTTATGTGTCCGGCGCTGTGAATGCCAGCGATCTGGTCGTGGATGTGGATGGAAACATTGGCCCTTTGGCAGAAGGGGTGAAATTATTCCCCAGCGGCTGTCAAGCGATGGATTGTGCCATTACCTGGGATGGTGTGACACCGATCCAGATGGATCGACTGACACTGGTTTATACACTGAAACAAGGTGTGCAGTGGTCGGATGATGAAACCGTGAAAGCTGCCGATTCGCAATATGCCTATCTGGTGGCGGCAGGCCTTGAAAATTCACGTTATGAAGAAATCGTGGATGAAATTGTGACTTATGAAGCAATCGATGACCGAAATGTTAAGGTGACCACATTGCCCGGATTGATCACATCCGATTACACACAGTTCTTTTTCTCACCTTTACCCCAGCATGCTCTGAGTTCCTATACCAGCGGCGATCTGGAAACTGTGGACGCTGCCGCAAAACTGCCATTGGGGTGGGGCCCGTTCAAAATCACAGCCTGGAATGCCGGAACTGGAATCACGCTTGAAAAGAATGAATTCTATTTTCGGTCAGCGGAAGGATACCCGGCGCTGGACAAGATCAATGTGAAATTTCTGAAAACAGGCCGAGCGCTGAATGATCTCATTGCACAGGATGGGTGTGATGTGATCGATGATTCACTGATCAAAGCCGGTGCATCGTCTGAGATAAACACACTTCAGAACGATCGTGCGGTGCGGGTGGAAACGCTGCCGGGCGAGAATTGGGAAGTGCTTTTATTGGGAATAAACCCTGCTTCGTACGATGATGGTTATTACCCTTATGGATCAGACCGTCCTGATCTATTCAGCGATGTTGCTGTTCGCAATGCCATCCGACAGTGCACCGATCATGAGGCGATCGCAGGACAGCAAGTGCTGATCGGAAACGGCCACCCCTTTGTCTATTTCCCCTATGATGTGCAGAATGGATCTGCAACCAATGTATTCGACACCTATGACCCGACAGCGGCCAATACCGCTTTGGATGCTGCGGGATGGAAGGACTATGATGCGAATCCGGCCACCCCTCGTGTTGCTTACGGGGTAAGCAATGTGCCGGATGGCACGGTTTTTTCTCTCAATCTCTATACCACCACAAGTTCAGAAAATGCACAAATTGCACAGGGCATTCAGACCTCTTTGGCAAACTGTGGAATTCAAATTAAAACAGTGGCAACCCCTGCTGCTGAACTGTATGCAAAAGGTCCCGAGGGAGTTCTGTTCGGCAGAAAGTTCGATCTGGCATTGATCTCCTGGAAAATTGGGGATACTCTTCCCTGTGCATTATTTGAGAGTGAAGAAATTCCATCGGAAGATAATTATTGGATCGGAGTAAATGATGGCGGTGGAAATGTCACCGGCTATCAGAACGCTGCCTTTGATGCATTCTGCACCTCCGCGCGTTATGGAAGCACGGATCAAGCAGCTGCATTGAACGCACAGCTCGAAGCAGCAAAACTATTGGATCAAGAAACGCCATTCCTCTCTTTATTCTTTGATGCAAAAACATTCATCGTTGATTCAAAACTCTGCTTTCCGGATGAAAGAAACAGCGAAAAATATCCCTATTCGTCGCTGGAGTATTGGGATTTTCGTGACACTTGTAATTAGTTGTATAATGGAAAAACAGATACAATAAAAAAATATTGGCCATGTTGCGGATCTACGTAGGATAGGTGAACAGTTGACATGCCATTTCAAGTATTGTAAAATAATCCGAACTTTTAGCCAGGTCCGGCAGATTTTTTGTATCTGCTTGACAAAATTCCTCAGTAAAGGGCATTATCAATGGCAGAACTATATAGTGTAAAAGACCTGGAAACACAATTTCACACAAGGGAAGGGACAGTTCACGCTGTCAACGGGGTATCATTCTCGCTGCAAGAAGGTGAAACACTCGGAATCGTGGGGGAAAGCGGATGCGGTAAAAGCGTCTCCATGCTTTCTACATTACGATTGATCCCTCAACCTCCGGGTGAGATCGTTTCGGGGGAAGCAATTTTCCAAGGAAGAGATTTACTCAAATTATCAGCGGAAGAACTGCGACATGTGCGCGGTGGACAAATCGGATTTGTTTTCCAAGATCCGATGACGTCGTTCAACCCCGTGCAGACCATCGGAAAACAATTAATGGAACCGCTCGAGATCCACTTGGGCATGAACAAGAAACAAGCCTGGGATCGGGCGATCGAAATGCTGAGGATGGTACGCATCCCCAATCCGGAAGATCGGTTGAAGGACTATCCCCATCAATTTTCCGGTGGAATGCGCCAGCGTGCCATGATCGCAATGGCGTTGGCGTGCTCGCCACAGGTGTTGATCGCGGATGAACCGACCACCTCATTGGATGTGACCATCCAGGCACAGATCATGGACCTGGTTACCAGCTTGCGCAAAGAATTAGGCATGGCCATCATTTGGATCACCCATGATTTGGGCGTAGTGGCTGGTTTGGCAGAACGTGTGATCGTTATGTATGCCGGTTATATCGTAGAAGAAGCCAGGGTGAAAGACCTGTATGCCAAACCGGAACATCCTTACACCTTGGGCTTGTTGCGCAGTCTCCCAAGATTGGACATGGATGAAAAGAAGCGACTTGCTTCTATCGAAGGCGTTCCGCCAGTTCTTTTCAAAAAACCCAAATTCTGCCCATTTGCTTCGCGCTGCCCTTATCGCATTGAAAAATGCCTGGAAGAAAATCCATCCTTAATGCTCGTGGGCGAGAACCACAAAGCTGCCTGTTGGGTTGATACCTACACTGGGAAGGAGCGCTAATGCCTGAACAAGAAGTTATCCTGCATGTTGAAGATCTAAAAATGCATTTCCCGATCAAACGGGGTGTCATCCAAAGGACAGTTGGTTATGTTCATGCGGTAGATGGCGTCACGTTTGATGTTTATAAAGGGGAGACTCTGGGTTTGGTGGGGGAATCAGGGTGTGGAAAGACCACAGCCGGACGCACCATTTTGCAATTGTATAAACCAACAGCCGGTAAGGTGGTCTTTGAAGGAAAAGATCTGGTTCAATTAAAAAGTGAAGAAATGCGGCAAACCCGCAGAAAAATCCAGATGATCTTTCAGGATCCTTACGCCAGTTTGAATCCCCGCATGACGGTGGAAGAGATCATTGGCGAACCTCTGCTGGTTCATAATATCGAGCATGGAAAAGAAATTCGCGACCATGTGAAAGATCTGTTGGAACTGGTCGGTTTGAACCCTGCTTATGTCGATCGTTACCCGCACGAATTTTCTGGTGGGCAACGGCAGCGTATCGGTGTCGCGCGTTCCCTTGCCCTAAAGCCAGATTTGATCGTGTGTGATGAGCCGATTTCCGCCCTGGATGTATCCATTCAAGCCCAGGTGGTCAACCTGCTGGAAGACCTGCAAAAGGAATTGGGATTAACCTATCTTTTCATTGCCCATGATCTTTCCATGGTGCGTCATATCAGCAACCGTGTCGTTGTCATGTATCTGGGTATCTTGGTCGAGATGGCTGATCGGAAGACGCTGTATGAAAATCCGCTGCATCCCTATTCCATTGCGTTGCTTTCTGCTGTTCCGATCCCCGATCCAAAAATAGAAGAGAAACGCAAGCGGATCATTTTGGAGGGAGATGTACCTTCTCCCATTAACCCGCCCTCCGGCTGCCGTTTCCGCACACGCTGCCCGCTTGCACAGTCAATCTGTGCCGAACAGCGACCGGAATGGAAAGAGGTCGAACCAGGTCATTATGTGGCCTGTCACTTTTGGAACAACACCAAGTCCTTGCAAAGGAGGTGATGGCTAGAACACGAAGTAATTTTTGCGGTACGTTTCAGAAAGTAAAAAAAATAAATGGAGGAGCAAGATGCGTTCAAAATGGTATGTATTATTTAGTGCATTGGTAGTCCTTGCGACACTCCTCGTTGCTTGCCAACCCGCAGCTGCAACAGAAGAAGCAGCCCCGGAAGCAGGCGCAGTCGAGGAAGCGGCAGATGCTGAGGCATTCTGGCGCAAGTCTGCAGATCCTACCACCTGGGTTGAGACATCGATTGGTGATCCAGAAACTCTCGATACCTCCCGCGACTATGAAACCGGCGGTGGCGAGATTCTCCAAAACGTGTACGATACCCTTGTTTTCATGGATAAAGACCAGGCGTCAACATTCGTCCCCATGCTGGCAACAGAAGTTCCTTCCCTGGAAAACGGTGGAATCTCTGAAGATGGCAAGACCGTTACCTTCCACATTCGCGATGGTGTAAAGTTCCATGACGGTTCCGATATGACCGTTGACGATGTTGCTTTCAGCTTCATTCGCAGAATTTTAGCTGGCAGCACCGTTTCACCGCAGTGGATGCTTGTCGAACCAGTTTTTGGTGCCGGACTTGTGGATATTGCAGAAGTAGTTGATCCTGAGAATCCCCCCTATGATGATCAGGCAACTCTGAAGACCTATGATGCTGCAACCCTCGCCAATGTCTGCGAAACCCTAAAAACCAAGATCGTTGCTGATCCTGCTGCTGGTACCGTGACCTTTAATCTTGCACAACCGTGGGCTCCTTTCATTGCTACCTTAGCCAATGGTGGTTGGGCAACAATTGAAAGCAAAGCATGGGTAGGTGCGAACGGTGGTTGGGATGGTGACTGCGCAACTTGGCAGAACTACTATGCAATCCCCACCGAGGAACTCAACCAGCTTGGCATTGGCAACAGTGCTATGGGAACTGGCCCCTACAAATTCGATCACTGGACACCCGGTGAGGAAATTGTTTTGACCGCCAACGAAGATTACTGGATGACCGAACCCATGTGGGAAGGCGCCCCGACCGGAGCCCCAGCGATCAAGACCGTTGTGATCAAACAAGTTGGTGAATTCAGCACCCGCCTGGCAATGGCGCAAGCTGGAGATGCCGATAACATTCTTGCAGGTTCAACCGAAGACTGGCCGATTTTGGATGAGATGGTCGGTGGACAAATCACCTATGATGAATACATGGCTGGTGAACCGATCGTAATCACCGATCCAACCAAACCATTCTACAAAGTGACCGATATTACATTCGCAAATACCCGCACCGATATTGGCTTCAACTTCAAAGTCAACACCGAAGGTGGAAACTCCTTCATCGGTAGTGGTGTTTTGGATGGCGATGGAATCCCAGCCGATTTCTTCTCGGATGTCCATGTCCGCCGTGCCTTCAGCTACTGCTTTGATTATGACACCCTGGCTACTGAAGTAATGCAGGGTGAAGCCAATCGCGCCCCAGTTCTCATGCTGCCCGGCATGATTGGTTACGATGAGAATGCTGATCACTACACCTATGACATTGACAAGTGCGTGGAAGAATTGAAAGCCTCCACCTGGGTATCCGAAGATGGCACTCAACTCTATGACCTTGGTTTCCGCATGTCCGCAGTCTACAATGTGGGCAACACTCTACGCCAGACCATTGCTGAATTAGTGCAAGCTGGTATGCAGGAAGCCGGTCCACAATTCGTGGTCGAGGTTGTAGGTTTACCATGGCCAACCTTCCTGGCGAACATCAACGCCAAGAAAATCCCGATCTTCATCATCGGATGGCTGTCTGACTACTTCGACACCCATAACTGGACTTCAACCTTCACCTCTGCTTACTATTCATTCAAGCAGAACTTCCCGGATGAACTGCGTGCGCAGTTCTCCGAGATCAACTCACGTGCTGTACAGGAAGTCGATCCTGCAAAACGCGAAAAGATCTACAAGGAAGAATTCAACAAGCTGTATTTCGAACAAGCTCCAGCTATGCTGCTCTTCACAACCAAGGGCCGTCACTATGCACAGCCTTGGGAAAATGGCTGGTACTCGAACCCGATCTATTCCAACAAGTGGTACTACGCTCTGTCGAAAGACTAGGATCGAGTTAAACAAAGCGCTGAGGGTAGGGTAACCTACCCTCAGCCAAACTGAATGAAACGAGAAGAAAAAAATGACCCAATATATTGTCCGCAGATTACTGCTCATGCCCCTGACCTTGATAGGAGTGACGCTCCTCATCTTCGGAATGCTTTCCTTTTTATCACCAGCAGAAAGAGTATCGTTATATGTGCGGGATATCCCCAAAAATGATATCGTGATGAATTCTTTGATCGAACGATATGGTCTGAACGATCCATTTCTGGTGCAGTATTATCATTGGCTGGTTGGTCAGAAAGATGCATCCACAGGAGAATGGGCTGGCGGAATACTGAGAGGAAATTTCGGGTATTCCCGCTCTGCGAACCAAAATATTGTTGACCTGATCAAGCGACGCTTCCCGGCTACTGTAGAATTGGCACTTTATTCCATTGTCCCATTGATTGGAGTGGGCACCTGGTTGGGAATCGTGGCAGCAAAAAATCACAACAATATTATTGACCAAATTGCTCGCATCTTTGGTATCTTGGGTTATTCTTTTCCCTCTTTTGTGTTTGGTCTTCTCATGCTGATGTTCTTCTATGCAAAATATCAGATTTTCCCACCTGATCGACTGTCGAACTGGGCAAATTTGGTGGTGACAGGGGAAGGATTTACAAGTTATACCAGTTTGGTCACCATTGATGCCTTATTGAATGGACGGTTCGACATTTTCTTGGATGCACTTCGCCATCTGGTTTTACCCATTCTTACCCTTTCTTACATTAACTGGGCCCTGTATCTGCGCATCATGCGTTCATCCATGCTGGAGTCCATGAATCAGGATTATGTGGTCACCGCCCGTGCGAAAGGTGTAAAAGAGAAAGATGTTGTCAATAAGCATGCCAGACCCAATGCCATGATACCCATCGTGACCATGAGCGGTATGACCATTGCAGGGCTATTAAGCGGTGTGACCATCACAGAGACAATTTTCATCTATCCTGGGATTGGCTCTGCCGCGGCGGCTGCCTCAACTCAATTGGATGTGGTTACCATCCTTTCGTTAGTGTTGCTAACGGGATTCATCCTGCTGGTGGCGAATTTGATCGTTGATATCACCTATGCATTCCTGGATCCGCGCGTGCGGTTATCTTGAGTCGGGCGAAGGAGATAATTGAATGGCTGAAGCACAAGTTCTCGATAAAAAACTAGAGGGGCTGATCGGTGAATATACCGAGCGCAAGATCACTCGCACTGAAAAGCTGTTAGGACCGGAAGCTTACCGAATATTGAAAGGGATCTTTACCACTCCCACCTCAGTGGTTGGCTTTATTTTAATTGCAATATTCATTCTTGTGGCAATCTTTGCCCCGCAGATCATTCCTCCCAAAGCCAATGCATTGGATCCCTACAAGATCATGCGGGATGGGTTCGGCTCTGTTCCTAAAGCACCCGGTACGATTTGGACGAAAAATCCACCCCAAGTGCCATGGTGGTATCGCACCTTTGTAGGCGATGAATGGGTTCACCTGTTCGGCACCGCCAGCGGCGGTTGGGATATCTTTTATGGTGTGATCTGGGGAACACGAACCGCCATCAAGGTAGGCCTTATCATTGAAGGTATCACCTTAATATTAGGGATGATCATCGGTTGTCTGGCTGCCTTTTATGGCGGGCTGCTGGATACAATCACCATGCGCGTGGTCGAAGTGTTCCAGACTTTCCCCTTTATTATGGCGGCCATGACGCTATCGGCAATTCTGACACCCATTATCGGGAAAGGCATTTGGCCTGCCACCATTGCCTTGGTCGCATTTGGATGGATGGGGTATGCTCGTCTGATCCGTGGGGACATTCTCTCGGTGCGTGAGCGCGACTATATCCTGGCAGCGCGTGTCATTGGAGCCAAAGACAGCCGCATCATGTTCAAACATATCATTCCCAATGCAATCTATCCGACCCTGGTGCTGGCTTCACTGGATATTGGTACCATTGTGGTATCCTTTGCCGCGTTGAGTTTCCTAGGGATCGGCACCGAGATCGGGTATGCCGACTGGGGTCAATTGGTCAGCTTTGCCCGAAACTGGATCCCACAATTGTCAACCTACTGGTGGATCTTGATCTACCCCGGAATGGCATTGGTTTTGTTCGTTTTGGGATGGAACCTGGTTGGCGATGCTTTGCGCGATATCATGGATCCCAGAATGAGAAATCGATAAAACACTTGAGAATCGGTACAGGGTTTCGTGGCTACGAAACCCTGTATTTTATTAAATCCCAAAATATGTTAAAATATCTTCCTCTTGAAGGGAACCCCAGAATGGGGCGTGGTGCAACGGCAGCACAGCAGACTTTGAATCTGTTTATCTTGGTTCGAATCCGAGCGCCCCAGCTTGAGAAATTATGAAAAGGATAAAACGCGAGCAAACTGATCGAAAGTTGGCTCGCTGTTTTGTTAAAAAAGAATGGAGTGAATCATGCGAACAGGTTCAATCATCTTAGCAGCAGGACTCAGTAAAAGAATGAATTCCGCAACCCCCAAAGTGATCCATCCCCTGTTGGGAAAACCGCTATTATCCTATTCGATCGAGGCGGCAAAAGCAGCGTCCGATGTTCCTCCTGTGGTAGTTGTTGGATATGCCGGCGATAAGGTCATGGAAGCCATTCATGCTGAAGTTCAATATGCATTTCAAAACGAACAATTGGGTACCGCCCATGCCGTAATGATGGCCGAACCGTTGCTAAAGGGAACCGTTGATCAAATTTTGATCACATCCGCCGATATGCCGTTAGTATCCGCGAACACTTTGCGGGAATTGGTGAAAATTCAATCGCTGCATGATGGACCGATGAGCCTGGTCAGCATTCTCACAAACGACTCGCGCGGGTTTGGGAGAATTATCCGTGACAGGTCAGGGAACGCCCGGGCGATCATTGAAGAAAAAGTTGCCACACCCGAGCAGCTCACGATCAACGAATTCAATGCCGGCATCTATTGCGTCAAGAGCGAATGGTTGTGGGATGCATTGAAGAAAGTAAAAAAATCTCCGGTGGGAGAATTCTTCCTGACCGATCTGCTGGAAATTGCCGTACAAGCCAATGAAAAGGTCTCAATACTGCAGCTTGAGAATGTAGAAGAAGCGATCGGGATCAACAATCGTGTCCATTTTGCCGAAGTGGAAAAGATCATGCGTCGACAGATCAATGAGAAGTTTATGCTATCGGGAGTGACCATGATCGATCCGGATCTTGTCTATATTGACCCGACCGTCGAAATCGGCCGGGATTCGGTTATTTATCCCGATTCCTATTTGCGCGGAAACACAAAAATTGGTGAAAATTGTACGATAGGTCCTGGCACGATCATTGAAGATTCCAGCATTGGCAATGATTGCCGAATCTTGAAGAGCGTTTTGGAAGGGGCAGAACTTGAAGACCATGTGGAAATGGGACCATTCTGCCGTCTACGCAGCGGAGCGCATTTGGCCAGTCACGTACACATGGGCAACTTTGGAGAGGTGAAAAAATCCTATCTTGGAAAAGGTACCAAAATGGGACATTTTTCTTATATCGGTGACGCTACAATTGGCGAGAATGTGAATATCGGCGCCGGTACGATCACCTGCAACTATGATGGGGAAAAGAAGAATAAAACAGTGATCGGCGATGAGACTTTCATCGGCAGCGATACCATGCTGGTGGCACCGGTAAACATTGGTAAAAATGCAGTCACTGGCGCAGGAGCGGTTGTGACCCGCGATGTGGGAGATGGCGAGAAAGTGGTGGGTGTTCCTGCGCATGTAATCAAGAACAAAAAAGATGAGGAAAAAGAAGATGACAAATCCAGAAAAGGATGAGAGATCCGCATTAATCCAGATTGCAATTGAAGCGCGGAAGAAGGCCTACGTCCCCTATTCCCATTACCCGGTAGGGGCAGCACTTCTGACAAAATCGGGAAAAATTTTCACCGGCGCAAACATTGAGAATGCCGCTTTTCCCGTCACCATTTGTGCAGAACGGACGGCCATTTTCAAAGCCGTATCGGAAGGGGAATTGGAGCTGGAGGCGATCGCCGTGGTGACGAAGAATGGTGGAACGCCCTGCGGATCGTGCCGCCAGGTAATGGCTGAATTCAACCCAGAGCTGAAGATCTATATCGCCAATGAAAAGGGAGAATTGGTTCAAGAAACCCAATTAAAAGACATTCTCCCCGGGTATTTTGGACCAAAAAGTTTGGTGCCATAAGAGACCGATAACAGTGAAATGGATGACAGTGACCGGTTAATCAATTCTGAAGCATATGTGATCACTCAGACGGATTATGGGGAAGCTGATCGTATCTACACGATTTTTTCCAGGCGGAACGGAAAAATAAAGGCACTGGCGCACGGTGCGCGGAAATCAAAATCTCGCAAAGCCGGACATCTTCAACCGCTTACGCTGAACCATTTAATGCTTGCGAAGGGGAAAACATTTTGGGTCATTACGCAGGCGGACACCCTTAATCCCTATACCCTGATCAAGAACGATCTGAAAAAAACGGCCAGTGCCTTATATGTCTTTGAACTGGTCAACCGTTTTGCCCCGGAAAATGAACCGGTTATTCCCCTCTTTCAATTGATCAAGGAGAGTCTGGATCGAATTGAAAAAGAGGATGACCACTTTCTAAACATCAAATATTTTGAATTCCGTTTGCTAAAAAGCACCGGCTTTATGCCCAACCTTGTCGATTGTGTTCAATGCGGCGAGCCCATACAACCGCAGGATCAGTATTTTTCAGCCGAGCAGGGAGGAGTGCTTTGCCCGCACTGTGGCATCAAAGGATTCAATGCTCGAAAGATCAGTTTACCGGCATTAAGGTATTTTCGATTCATCCAGCGCAGCCCTTATAACGAATTACAGAAAGCAAGACCCACCCCTGAAATTCAACAGGAAATGGAAAGTTTAATGCTATATTATTTAACATACATTACAGAAAAAGGATTCAATACCCCTGTCTTTCTTCATCAGGTTGAAAAGATATTCAAGAAAAAGGACAGCAATGAATAAGGAAAAAAAGGAATATTCCAGAGAAGAGCAGATCCGAGGGTTGATCGAACAGATTGATGCCTACATTGATCATTATCATGGCGGTTCGGTTGAGTTCCTGTCTTTGAAGGGCAACGTTCTAACGGTCCGCTTGGGTGGCGCTTGTGAAGGTTGTTCTTTGCAGAATGCCACTTTGAAAGGTTGGGTGGAAGGTACAGTGAAACAATTCTTTCCTGAAATTAGAGAAGTTGAATTGGGAAATTAATCTTTTGTGAGTTCCGGGATACGGATTGGATCCTGGAAAATCAAATGAATTTCATGATGAAAACAAACAGACACCTCCTGTTTCTAACTGTAATTCTGGTCACCGCTGCTATTTTCTTTTCATCCTGCGGTACATTGCCCGAAATGTCGAGCGCAAAAAATCCGGAACCCTCTTTCATCACCACCTCATCGCCGGTGGAAGAGGGAAAGGAGTTTGATTTCATCAATCAACCCATGCGTTTTGATTATCTTGATACCTTTAGTGGTTTATCCTCGAACATGATCAACGAGATCATTCAGGATCAATTCGGATTGGTCTGGATCGCCACCTTTAACGGATTGAACAAATATGATGGTAAAAATTTCACGGTTTATCAAAAAGATGAATCAGACAAGAGCAGTCTGATCAATAATGCGGTTTGGGTCATTTATGAAGATCAAGATGGGAATCTTTGGGCAGGCACGGATGGAGGATTGGATAAATTCAACCGCACTACCAATTCTTTCACTCATTATCAAAATGATCCTTCTGATCTGCATAGTCTGCCGAACAATTTTGTGCGTTGCATATTGCAGGATTCGCGCGGCAACCTGTGGGTCGGAACCTCAGGTGGAGGACTCAGCAAGTTCGATCCCGAGACCGAACAGTTCACTACCTATACACATAATGAGGAAAATCCATACAGCATCACCAGCAACATCGTCCGTGCGATTTACGAGGATTCACGCGGCTATTTATGGATAGGCACCTGGAACGGACTGGATCGGTTCGATTATGAAACAGAGAGTTTTTTCCATTTCAATAAGAGGAGCATCTCAAATCAGGCGGAATATTTCATCGAATCCACTCCAAATGTGCGAGGTTTCGATATTGCCGAAGATGTTCTTATCACCACCGAAACGCAGTACTATCCATCGGATGTGTCGGTTGAAAACAAGATTATCGATATCGAAGAAGATATTGATGGCGATTTGTGGTTAGCCACCATGGGCGGCGGTATAAAAAAATTGGACCCACTGGATGGTTCTTATGAAATCTATCAAAATGAAGGGAACAATCCGTCGAGTCTGAGCAACAATACGGTGCTGGAGATCTTTCGTGATTCACAGGATAACTACTGGTTTGGCACCAATGATGGACTAAACCTGTATAACCGTTCCAATGATCATTTTGTACGTTTTCTTTATGACATTGAAACGCGCGATATGTTGAATTCCCTATCCAGCGGCATTATTTCTTCGATTATGGAAGATGAATCTGGCATGTATTGGATTGGAACATCCGGTGGCGGGGTAAATATTTTCAGCCCTACCATGAATCGGTTTCAACAGGTGAAAAACGATCCCACGCGTCCCTCTTCTTTGAGCAGCAATACCATCTGGGCTTTTCAACAAGATTATGATGGCACCCTGTGGGTGGCGAATGACGCAGGTGTGGATATGCAGCGCAAGGATGCAGGTTACTACATCCATTATGATCCGCATTCCGACGATCTTCGAGATGACGATGATGCGGTTTATACCATCCTTCGCGATTCGACGGGTGTGCTATGGATTGGGACGGAACATGGATTAAGCAGCTTCAATTACATCGAAAATCGTTTTATCACATATTCTGCCTATACCTATCCCTCTGAAAGCGACCTTGCCCCCCTCGAAGAGATTCCGATCACTGACCTGCAGGAAGATTCTGAAGGGAATATTTGGATTGGGACTTATGGCAACGGACTCATGAAGCTGGACCCGACTTCGGGTAGCATCATCGATTTTCAGTATGATGCGAACAATGCCAACAGCATCAGCAGCAATATCATCAACGCCATCGCACACGATAAGGATGGTGTCTTGTGGATCGGGACGATCGGGGGAGGATTGAACCGTCTGGACCCCCACACCAATCTATTTACCCGGTTTTTAAATGATCCTGAAAATACAGAGACCATCAGCGATAATACGGTGACATCGTTGACCTTTGATCAAAGCGGTACATTATGGATCGGCACATATAATGGTTTGAATTCTTTCAATCCTGCTACGGGCCTATTCAAGGTGTATTCCATCCGCGAGGGGTTGAGCAGTGATGCAATCCTGGGGGTTGTGGTCGACCGCGACGGGATGGTTTGGATGAGCACACGGAACGGACTTTCTCGTTTCAATCCTCAAAACAATGAATTTCTGCATTTTACTTATCAGGATGGTTTGCAAAGCAGTGAATTTCTAAACAGTTCCTGTGCTTTAGGGTCTGAGGGAAAATTATATTTTGGCGGATTGGGTGGATATAATGTTTTCGACCCGGCGGAATTGCAGGGGAACACGTATGTCCCTGAGATTGTTTTGACTTCTCTCACACAAAGCGGTGAACCTCTTGCATTGGATCAAGGTTTGGAAGAAGTTGATGAGATCACCCTGCGATGGCCAGACAATTACTTCGAATTCGAGTTTGCGGCATTGAATTACATTCGTCCCCAGAAGAACGAATATGCTTATTTTTTGGAAAATTTTGACAAAGATTGGAACTATGTAGAGACCCGTTCCTACGGTCGTTATACCAATTTACCCCAAGGCACCTATAAACTGCATTTGATCGGATCAAATAACGATGGCATCTGGAATCGCGATGGCAAAACGGTCGTCATCCATGTCATTCCTGCGTGGTGGGAATCACAATGGTTTCGAGTGTCGGCAATTTTATTGGTCACCCTGGTGGTCATTTCTTTTTATCGAATGCAGTTGATGAATGTTGAGCGTTATAACCGAAAACTTGCTGAGGAAGTAAAAGAACGAACTGCAGATATCGAGCGGCGGCGCAGGGTTTCAGATGGGCTGCGTGAGATCCTGATACGGTTGAATTCAGATCTTCCTGTTCGCGAAAGCATTGATTTTATCGCCTGTCAGGTAAGTGAATTGCTGTCAGCGCGCTGTGTCATCATTGTTCAATTTATCAGTGAAAAGCGGGTAAAGACTCTGGCTGTCTTTCGAAAAGGTTTCTGCGAAGGAGCAGAAGATCTGAAAGAGCAGGAACAAGCGGATGTGCCTGACAAGATCATCGATCAGCTTGCTCCGAAGATTCGCACGCAGAAGTATGGAAAAGTGGAATATAAAAATCTACAGAATAATCTTGATGAAACCTATACTGGCGTTCCCATCTACCTGGGTGGTGAGATTTTTGGCGGATTGATCATCGAGCATGGTGCTTTGGAGATCCGCCATGAGGACCTTGAACTGCTGAAGTCCTTCGCCGACCAGGTTGGTTTAGCGTATGGAAATGAACTGCTGCGTACGCGGGCAGAGGAAATGGCAGTGGTGACGGAACGCAACAGGATTGCCAGAGATCTGCATGATGCGATCACGCAAACACTGTTTTCTGCTAATTTAATAGCGGATACGCTTGCAGAAAGCTGGGATGTCGACCGGAGAAAAGCGGAAGAATTAATTGTCTCCCTCCGTCAATTGAACCAAAGCGCTTTGGCAGAGATGCGCACTTTACTGCTGGAACTGCGTCCGGCTGCTGTGGTAGAAAGTGACTTGCGCGACCTTCTTGAGCAATTGGCGAACATTCTTCGGGGGCGGGCAGGTTGTATGGTCGACCTGGAAATGAAAGGGAAATGCAAATTACCAGACGATGTGCAGGTTGGTTTTTATAGAATTGCACAGGAATCTGTAACAAATATCATGAAACATTCCGATGCGCACCATGTGCGTATACAATTAAAGTGCACTCCATTAAATCTTCGTAAAAGCATGCAACTGTCAAAAACGGTGGTTTTGAAGATCGAAGATGACGGCAAGGGATTTAACGTTGATCAAATCATAAGCGGTCGTTTTGGTCTGACCAATATGTACCAACGAGCTGCTGCAATCGGCGCTGATTTACAAATAACATCCGCTCGTGAAAAAGGGACCTGCATACAACTAGCCTGGCAAGAGAGAAAGGATGATCGGATGAATGGATAAAAAAATAAAAGTAGTGGTGGTGGATGATCATGATGTCGTTCGTCGAGGATTGTCCTCTTACTTGAATATTACCCAGGATATCGTTATCGTTGGGGAAGCCAGCACCGGTCAGGAAGCAATAGAGATCTGCGAAAAATTACAACCGGATGTGGTGCTGATGGACCTGGTAATGCCCGGAAAGGATGGCATTGAAGCTACCAAAGAGATCTTAGCCTCTCAACCCGCAATCAAAATTATTGCACTTACCAGTTTTAAGGAAGCAGATATGGTGCAGGATGTCATGCGGGTTGGAGCCATGGGATACCTGCTTAAAAACATCAGTGGAAAAGAGCTGGCGGAAGCCATCCGATCTGTCTATGCTGGCAAACCAGCCCTGGCACCGGAGGTGACCCGCGAATTTGTGATGGGAACACAAAATCCGCGAACCGGTGACGACCTCACCGAGCGTGAAATGGAAGTGCTTAAACTGCTGGTGGAAGGGCTAAGCAACCCGGAGATCGCTGAACGACTGGTGATCAGCCGCTCGACTGCGCGAGCCCATGTGAGCAATATTCTGGCAAAACTGGAAGTTTCCAATCGATCAGAAGCTGTAGCACTGGCTTTGCGGAAACGGTTGGTGAAATAAGATAGTACATTTGTCTAGTTTCTAAATAGCCCCTGCGGATAATGCCGTTAGGGGCTTTTTTTTATACAGTTTGAGGGTAAAGAACTGTTTGAGGAGGTGAAAAAATCCATTTAAACAGTTTGTAATGCCAAAGATTCATTTGATGAGAGGAGAAAATAATGAAGTCGAAATGGTATGTATTACTTACAGCTCTGATGATCGTTTCTACGCTGCTCGTTTCTTGCGGCCCTGCTGAACCGGCAGCCGAAACGGAGACTGGCACAGAATCCGGAGAAACCACATCAGAAGTGATGGTTACCTCCAAGGACCCCACCACATGGACCGAAACTGCTTTTGGTGATATTGACACATTGGATGTAACCCATGCTTATGAATCAGCCGGTGGTGAAGTGATCGAAAATGTGTACGATCGCTTGCTGTGGTACAAAAAAGATTCCGTAACAGAGTTTGTTCCATGGTTGGCAACCGAAGTGCCATCGTTGGAAAATGGCGGGATCTCTGAAGATGGTTTGACCTATACCTTCAAGATCCGCTCCGGTGTCAAATTCCATGATGGCAGCGACATGACGGTTGACGATGTCGCCTTTAGCTGGGCACGGAGCATTCTGGCCGGTGGAACCGATTCACCACAGTGGATGTGGATGGAACCCCTGTTTGGAGCGGGACTTCTGGATGTGAGCGAGCTGGTGGCAGCATATGATGCGGGAGTTTCCCTGGAGGACCCCAAAGCGATCTATGATTACGTGACCAGTGCAGATGCCGTGGTACCCTATGACGACCGGGCAGCCCTGGGCGCCTATTCCCCCGAAACACTCAGCGCGGTTTGTGAATATGTAAAATCCAGAGTGGTTGCGGACCCCGAAACCAATACCGTCACCTACAAACTTGCCCAACCATGGGCTCCTTTCTTGGCCACGTTCCTTGGTTATTGGGGTAGTGTGCAGAGCGAGGCATGGGTGAGTGCGAATGGCGGCTGGGATGGCGATTGCTCAAACTGGACCGAACATTATGCATGGTCTTCTGAAGAGTTGAATCAATATCCCATTGGAACTTCAGCCATGGGTACCGGCCCCTATAAACTTGATCATTGGACACCTGCGGAAGAGGTCGTTTTGAGAGCCAATGAAGATTTCTGGCTAACCGAACCTGCTTGGGAAGGAATGCCCACTGGAGCGCCCCAATTGAAGACGGTCATTATCAAACAGGTGACTGAATTCAGCACCCGCCTGGCCATGGCTCAGGCAGGAGATGCGGATAACAACCAGATCGGTTCGACCGAGGACTGGCCTATTCTGGATGGTTTTGTTGGCGCAGAAGAGACCTATGATGAATATATGGCGGGCGAACCGGCCGTTGAAGTGGATTCATCCAAACCCTTCGTGAAGATCTCCGATATCAATGCAGTCAATACGCGAACCGACATCGGCTTCTCATTTACGGTCAATACCGAAGGCGGCAACTCATTCATCGGTTCCGGAAAATTGGATGGTGATGGTATTCCGGCAGATTTCTTCTCTGATGTGCATGTACGGCGTGCTTTTGCCTACTGCTTCGATTATGAGACCTATTTGAACGATGTGCTACAGGGAGACGGACGCAGAGCTCCAACGTTGATGCTGCCGGGAATGTCTGGATACGATGAGAATGCTCCCCAATATACCTATGATGTGGAAAAATGTCGCGAGGAATTGAAAGCATCCAGCCTGATCTCTGAAGATGGAACGCAGCTCTTTGATCTCGGTTTCCGCTTCTCGGCGGTCTACAATGTGGGGAATACCCTGCGGCAGACCATTGCTGAGATCATCCAAGCCGGTATGCAGGAAGCCGGTCCGCAATTTGTGGTGGAAGTGGTCGGTTTGCCATGGCCGTCATTCCTGCGGGCCATCAATGCCAAGAAGATCCCGATCTTCATCATCGGTTGGATCAGTGACTACTATGATACGCATAACTGGGTGAACACTTTCACCGTTGGATATTACACCTTCAAACAATCTTTCCCGGATGAACTGCGTCAAGAATTCAATGCGATCGCTATCGAAGGTGTGCAGATCACTGACCCGGTGGCACGTGACAAATTCTACAAAGATGTCTTCAATGAAAAATATTATGAAACATGCCCAGCCATCCTGCTGTACCATCTCATAAACCGGTCATATCAGCCGCGCTATGTGAATGGATGGTATTCCAATGCGGCATATTCCAACAAGTGGTACTACGTGCTTTCAAAAGACTAAACGAACATCTTTTGTGTACAGGAGTCTGCAGCGCCGAAATCGGTCGGCGACTGCAGACGATCAGACAAGCAGCTGGAGACGGATCACCCTCCAGCTGCTATTTTTTTGGTAGAATTACATTTCTGTGGTGAAAATATGGCAGATTGGATCTTAACGTTAATTATTGCTGTCAGTCTGGCAATGGATTGTTTTGCCGTTTCTCTGGGAATTGGATGTTCATTGTCAAGCTGTGATAAACGCGCTGTATTCCGTTTATCCTTTCATTTTGGTTTCTTTCAAGCGGGTATGACATTTCTGGGTTGGCTGGTTGGAAATACGATCCTCCCTTATATTGAGAAATTTGATCATTGGATCGCTTTCTTGTTGCTGGCATGGATCGGGATCCGTATGGTGCGGGAAGGATTATCAAGGGAAAGTGAGCATGTGAATGGTGATCCAACGCGAGGAGGAACCCTGGTTCTCTTATCCATTGCCACCAGCATTGATGCACTGGGGGTCGGATTGAGTCTATCGATCTTGAAAACCAATATTGCTTTTTCCAGTTTCATGATCGGATTGGTTTCTTTATTGTTTACGATCGTTGGTTTGAGATTCGGGAACCGGTTGAATGAAAAGTTTGGAAAAAGGATCGAAGTGCTGGGCGGATCGGTTTTGTTGTTCATCGGCACGCGTTTGCTATATTCACATTTAATCGCCTGATATTTCCTACAATTCTCATTTTCAATGACTTGACATTTTCTGGAATTCAGTTGACAATTTCTGCTGCTTCTCCTTCCTTAATACATTGAAAGAAGGAGATTGGAGGTACATAATGAGAAAAACGAAAGTCATGGTTAGTTTCCTGATAATGGCAGTGATTGTTTTATCTGCCTGCACCCAAAAGACTGCATCAGAAGAAGCTACCCCCGACCTCGGTGCTGTGAAAACCCAAGCTGTTCAGACCGCAGTAAGCCAGATGACATCGGATGCGGCGGTTGACCAGGAAGCCGCAACTTCCCAGCTTCCAACCATTACACCTATGGCTACTACCAAGGCAACGACCATTCCAACCGCAACCGTCTATGTCAGCAGTGGTGGTGGCGGTGGCGGTAGCGGCAGTGGCGGTTCATCTTCCGGAACGCCCATTCCCACAGCAACCCCCGATGTGTATATCTGTGAAGTAATCGATCAAAGCCCTTGGGATGGCAATCAATATGTCGGCTCTGATATTGATGTCGTTTGGACGCTAAAGAATGTCGGCGCTGCCACCTGGACTGCAAGCACCTATTACTATCACTGGACCGGATATTCCGATCTGAGCCCTGTGAAATCTTTTACACTGACCGAGGATGTTCCCATGTACGATACGATTCAGGTCAGGATTGATGTCAAAGTACCGACCACACCCGGCCAGTATCGAACACAATGGTACCTGGTCAATGATAATGGAGAAAACTTCTGCGGTTTCTATTATTATGTGAATGCCATTGCATTACCCACTGCCACCCCAGACTAGATAAGTAGAATGAGAACCAGAGAGAGCCTTTTTAAAAAGCTCTCTCTTTTTATTTAAAGAAGAGATATAGTATAGCAATGTAAGCAGTATAAGGGACGAGGCATATCAATGGTTTCATGGCATCTTGAAAGGACTTCTTTTTTTCTTCCAACGGTTCCGGCATTTTTTCTGTGATCCATCCGATCACAAGATAGATAGGACTGTAAAGAATGGCAAATTGCCAAAAACCAAAAATAAACAGGTCACTGTAGTTATAAAAGAATTCAATGCTTTTTCCAGACAACAGGGGAATGAATAACCCGTTCAACCAGACTTCCATAATGAATTCATAGAATGCCCCGAGGATCAAAAGGAGCGGCCAGGAAAATCGATGTTTCTGCTGGACGGGTATAAAAAGAAGGATCAAGCCCACCAACCACGGAACAGAAACCAGCAGGTCATAATTTGAAATGCTGTTTCCGCCACCTGTATTGACCTGGACCAATTGCGCGCACAATTTCATAATGAAGCTGATGAAAAAGGCGTTCGCTACCGCAAAAATAGCAGCATTTCTGGTTGCATTGTCACTTGCAACGGCTGGCGCCCAAACCTTTCGAGTGAGGAACAGTAGAAGCGCATAAGATCCACTGAAAAGAATTGCCAGAAGCATGGTTAAATTTTCCGCATTCGCATTGATAGCGGTTCCCAAAACCGATACAACCAATCCGTAGATCACTCCCACCCACGCAAGAATACGCAGCCATTTGGGTGGCTTGGTAGGTTCAAGGGGAGATTCGTCAGGCAGCGCGGAAAAAACGGGTTCTTGCTGAGAGCGTTCAGTATTTTTCATAAGCTTCTATTTCCTTTATGAGTTTTCGACATCTGGATTGGACAGCTTTCGATCGGCTTGTTCCCCCAGCTTTAAGGTGTCTTTTGGTTTCGGTCAACAGAGTGTTTTGCTGAAAAGCTAGATCGACCAGACATTGCAATGCGAAGGTATTTACGATCGCACTGGGGCTGGCCAGATATTTTTCCACTTTATGATAACACTCGAAAACCTCGGTTGGCGAAAGCGACAGCCGCGGAATAATCTGTGCAAGATGCCATTGCACTTCCATTTGCTCACAGTGCTCGAGCATTTCAAGCATTGGGGTATGGTAGGGAAGCAGCAGTTCCGGTTTTTCTGCGGTAATTTTTTCAACGGCGTCTGCGGTTCGCATTCTCACCACTGGATGCGGGGAATAGAATCCCTGAAAAAGGGCATCAAAATTGGCCGGTTGTCGAAGAACGATCTGTACTACCTCATCTGATTTTCCGATGGAGCGGCGATCACCCCCGACCAATAAATCCAGAATTTGGCGCATGGAAAAAATTCCTCTCTATCTGTCTTGATTATAAAATAACTGAAAAAAAATTATCGATGAAATGTGTTTCACGATGTAAATGCGCCGAATGTTTTTCAAGCTTATTGTTCTGGGATGAATATGATCCATGCGCTGGGATATTATTGGTAGCTTGTTTCACTAAGAAGGGGGACCGAATTCAATAAACATTCTCTGGAAAAACGACACATGGGAAAAGGTTTTTCGGGAAAGGGATCCGATGGTGATTTCGTGCTGAACATACTTTACAAATGTGCTTGACATTTGTGATTTTTATGCTATAGTGAATACATGCAAAAGAACATATCCCTTATTCGAATTGATGATCGTTTAATCCATGGTCAGGTGACTACCGCCTGGCTTCGTGTCTATCCAGCCGATGAAATAATCATCTCCAATGAAAAGATCGCCAATGACCCCATGTATAAGGCGATCTTTTCGGTTGCGCAGATTCCGGGAAAACAAATTCTGTTGCTTTGCCCTTCTGACACTGTGAAACGCATTACGGAAATAAAACCTGATTGTAAATATCTCATTATCACTCCAACTCCGGTGGATATCGTGACATTGATGGATAAAGGCTTGCAGATCGACAAGATCAATATTGGTGGCTTACAGAACAGACCGGGTACAACCCGTTTAGCAAAAGTTGTGTACGCAAAAGAAGATGAAATTGTGGCATTCAAAGAATTACATACTCGTGGAGTAGAGATGGAGGTGCAGATGGTTCCAACTGAAAAAATAACAAAACTTAACTTATAGAACAATCATTTGAAAAGGAGAATATCTTATGTGGAAGGAAGCTACGTTAGTTGCGATTGTCGCCGGCGGCTGGGCGCTCGTCTTATATTATCTTCCCCAACTCATCACTGTGCTTTCTAAAAAAGAAAGCAAGGCGATGACCTGGTGGTTATTGTTAATGCGTGGAGTGAATGATGCCTTTAGCTATGCCGTAGTGATCCCAGCCGCATTGACCGGCTGGGTGTTGGGTGATCTACGGACTGGTCTAATCGTAGGTGGAACCGTTCAAGCCATGTTCATCGGTGTTTTCATTGTTGGTGCTTCAATACCACCCAACCCGTACCTGGCATCCATTCTTTCAACCGCTTTGGTCATCCTGACTGGCGCCTCGACCGGTGAGGCATTGGCTTTGGTTGTTCCCATTGCCGTGGTAAGCCAATTATTGACACTGGCATTCATGAGCTTGAATGTTGTTTTTTGCCACTGGGGTGACAAAATGGCCGCAGATGGAAATGCGAAAGGGATTGATATCTTGAACACCCTGGATGGAACCGGATGGACTTTAACCAATGTGATCCCGGCGTTTTTGGGTGTCGGTTTAGGCATTGATGCCGCTGCGAAACTCTTGAACATCATCCCGGGCTGGCTATCCGATGGGTTGGGCTATGCCGGCGGTGTCTTACCAGCACTTGGTATTGCTATGTTGTTGCTGATCATTGCTTCAAAAGAAGTCTGGCCATTCTTTTTCCTGGGTTTTATTGCCGCAGTCTATTTGAATTTGAACGCTGTTGCTGGAGCTATCCTGGGAGTGGTAATTGCCATTGTCTTCGTACAGCTCAAATCGGCGAACGAAGAAGGAAAGAAAGCGAAGGATATATAACATGGACGCCAAAATGAAAAAGGTCGATGAGAAAAATCTGTATGGTGCCCTTTGGCGCGTTAATAACTTTGCAGGAAACTATAACTTTGAACGCTTGATGGCCTTAGGTATGACACAGGTTATGGTACCTGTATTCCGCAGCTTAGGCATTACCGGTGACAAGCTGAAAGAAGGCTTGAAGCGGCACATGGTTTTCTATAATACGCACCCATATTTCGGTGCCTTGATCATGGGTGTCATGGTCGCCATGGAAGAGGCTAAAGCAAATGATGACAGTGTCACTGAAGAAGCGATCAATGGCTTCAAGGTGGCATTGATGGGCCCCTTTGCCGGCATTGGCGATTCGTTCTTCTGGGGAACAGTGCATCCAATCATTCTGGCAGTTTCCGCCAATATGGCTTTGCAGGGAAATTTCCTTGGATTCGTGTTTGCCTTCTTGATCGCTGCTGAAGCAATCTTGGGAACTTACTATCCATTTATATGGGGATATAAGAGCGGCACGGAAATCGTAGAAAAAATTCGCTCCAGTAAGCTGATCGAAAAATTCACAGAAGGTGCGAAGATTGTGGCAATGTTCGTGGCGGGCGTCATGGTTACCACACTGATCAATGTTTCCACACCGGTTGTGCTGTTTGCTACAGAGGCAGAGGGCAGTGGTGTGAACCTGCAAGGTGTTTTTGATTCCATCCTTCCAAAATTGTTACCCCTTGGACTGTTGTTCTTCGTGTATTGGCTCTTGAAGAAGAAAGTCAATCCATTATGGGTAATGTTGATCTTAATGGTTCTTACCGTTGGCCTCAAAGCCCTCGGGTGGATCGGGTAAGACAAGTTTATTGGTTTGTTTCGTTGTGCTAGGGGAGCATGGCAATAACCCTGCTCCCCAAAATCTGGAGGTAGTATGAGAGCTGCAGTATACACAGAACCACGCAAAATTGTTCTGGATCCCAATTATCCTGATCCTGAAATGGGTGATGGAGTGATGATCAATGTAAAAGCGAGTGGAGTATGTGCAACAGACATCAAGGCATTCAAAGGGTTGCGATTTGGAATGGAACCGCCGACCATTTTAGGCCATGAGTTTGCAGGGGAAGTGATTGCTTCGACCATGGAAGAATATAAGATTGGCGATCGCATTTCAGCTGCTCCGTATGCGGGCTGTGGTTTTTGTAATTACTGTCTTGATGACCATGAAGAATTATGTAAAAATAAGGTTTTTACGACCAATGGCTGTTTTGCCGAAAAGTTGTTCATTCCGCGAGATCTCATGAATAAAACCGGTTGGAAAGTTTCTGATGACGTTCCCTATCAAGCTGCTGCATTGGCTGAACCGCTGGCGTGCATCATTCTTTCTTTGCGATCGTGTCGCTGGCAACCGGGGTGGACGATCATGGTGGTAGGTGGCGGATTCATGGGTATTCTTCATGTTATCCTTTCCAAAGCATGGGGGGCAACCAAAATCATTCTCAGCGAACCAAATATCAACCGCAGGGCTTTCGCTGAAGAATTAGGTGCAATTGTGTGTGACCCCGCTGAAGTGGGTAACCTTGGTGATTTTGCACGAAAGAATACCGATGGGCTGGGCCCGCAGGTGGTTATTGCATCCATCGCGAACGAAAAAGTGGTGGAATCGGCTTTCGATTGCCCGCGCGCCGGTGGTTATTATCATATGTTTGGAGGGTTACCCAAACAGAGCATGATCAATGTTCCTTCTTTTTTCACCCATTATAAAGAAGTGACATTGGTCGGCACATCCGGGTTCCGGACAAAAGATTATCGATTGGCTTCAACGTTGATCAATGAGAAGAGAATTGATCTTGAACCGGTGTTATCCTCGGTTTTCCGTCTTGATCAGGTTGGAGAAGCGATTGAACAGGCGGAGCAGCAGACTATTTTAAAAGCAATGATTGTGGAGTGAGCGATATGGCTGAGAAAGTCCCCGTTCCTGTTTTATTAATCAGTCATGATGGATTGGCTGCTTCTTTGAAGCGGGCCAGCGTTATGATCATGGGAGATCAAGAAAATATCGGTGTGATCAGCCTTGAAGAAGGTGATGGTCTTTCCAATTTCATCACGAAAGTACAGCAGGTGATCAGTGAATTAGAAGGTACAGAAAAAGGCATTATTTTTCTGGTTGATATCCCTTTTGGAACACCTTGGAATGCATCAGTTGCCGTGAAACGAGAAATAGACCATATTGTTGCTGGAATTAGTCTTCCATTTTTTCTGGAAGTATTAAATTATCGCAATCAATATGATGAGATTGAAAAAATACTTGCAGATTCACTGGCCATAAAAGACCAGTGTTTCCGCTATCTGGGATCATTGGGAAAATAACGGAGGAAAAAATGGAATTTGGAAAGCAGCGCAGGATGCAACGAATCTTTAAGGCAGACGGACGAACACTCATAGTGGCAATGGATCATGCTGCTTATATGCCGGATGTTGTGGTAGGACTTCAAGATCCCGGACGCTATATACAAGAGATCCATGCTGCGGGAGCGGATGCGGTCATGACAACTTTGGGCACCATTCGGAAAATTCAAGCGAAAATACTCGATTTTCCAGTGATCTTGAGTATGGAGAGCGGATATCCCAACATTGAAGATTTTGTTGCCCAAGGGTTGAAGTTGGGTGTGGATATGTTGAAATGCATGGTTTATCCCTTTTCTTCGGAAGATCCTTCCAGTTTGAATAATTTTGCAAGACTTGCGAATGCTGCCGATGCCTGGAGCATGCCGGTGATGGCAGAAGTTTTTCCTGGTGGGATGAACGGCGGCAAGGAATGGAACACGGTGGAAAAATTATCATCCTGTGTGCGGGTGACTGCCGAAGCCGGTGCAGATGTCATCAAAACCTTCTATCTTGATGCCGGCGGTGATTTCAGCAGGGTTGTTGAAAATTCGCTTGTTCCCTTGGTTGTTTTGGGAGGGGTGAAATCAGACGCTCCGCTGCCATTGCTAGAAAGAATCGCACTTTGCCTTGAAAAAGGTGCCTGTGGCGTGGCAATTGGCCGTAATATCTGGGCGCATAAGGCGCCCGCAGCCATGACACGTGCCATTGCAGCGGTGGTACATGAGGGCACCTCGGTCGGTGATGCGGTGAAATATTTGAGCTGAACTCAAAGAAAGGAATGAAAGAGCTGCTGAAAAACAAGCAGCTCTTTTTTAAAAAATTAAAGAGTAAGAGGGTTTCATGCCATTTGGTTATACCGGAAAGATCCTTGAAGTGAATTTGACCACAAGAAAGTGGGTGATCATTCAACCTGAGGAGACCCTTTATCAAAGGTTGGGAGGGGGAAGCGCTTTAGGGGTGTATTGGGTATTAAAGGATACGCCAGCCCAAGTGGATGCGCTTGATCCGCAAAACACACTGGTATTTTCTGTGAGTGTTGTGACTGGAGCACCTATTTCTGGTTTAAGCAGGATGAACGTTGCGGCAAAATCGCCATTGACAGGTGCCATCGGTGATTCACAAAGCGGTGGTTTTTTCCCCGTGGAATTGAAATTTGCCGGTTATGATGCAATTATTGTACGGGGGCGTGCGCAAGCTCCTGTTTATCTATGGATAAAAAATGAGCAAGTTGAGATTCGAACGGCGGGTCATTTATGGGGAAAAATGACAGCGGAGGTTGAAACTTTAATCCGCGAAGAATTGGAGGATCCAAAAATTCAAATTGCTCAATGTGGTATTGCCGGAGAACATGGAGTTCGTTTTGCATCTATCATGACAAATGCCAACCGCGCTAATGGTCGCACAGGCATGGGTGCGGTAATGGCCAGCAAAAACCTTAAGGCAATCGCTGTACGAGGGACCACCAGACCGGTTCTGGCCGACCCGGAAAAATTACGGAAATTGGCACATGCTGGTGTGCAGAACTTAAAAAGATCAGGATCTTACGGTTTGAGTTTGGCAGGTACTGCCGGGGCGGTGAATTGGCAAAATCAAGTTGGCGGGTTGCCAACCAGAAATTACAGCAGTGGCGTCTTTGAAGAATATCAAAATCTGGATGGAGAAACCATCAATAAAGAAATCCTTGTAAAACGCGATACCTGCTATGGTTGCGTGGTGCGCTGTAAGCCGGTGGTTCATATTGATTCTGTACGGTATCCGGTCGACGCAATTTATGGTGGGCCGGAATATGAAACACTGGCAACATTTGGAAGCTATTGTGGAATTGGCAATTTACATGCCGTTGCTTACATGAACCAATTGTGCAATATGTACGGCATGGATACGATCACCTGTGGGGCGACCATCGCTTGGGCTATGGAATGCTTTGAAAAAGGAAAAATCAACGCTGCACAGCTAGATGGATTGGAATTGAAATTTGGCAATTATGAGGCTGCCATCGCGATGGTCAAAAAGATCGCGTTTTGCGATGGGGCTGGCAAGGTCCTCGCAGAAGGTTCTGCCCGGGCATCGGAAATTTTCAAAAATGATACACAGGACCTGCTGATCACTGTGAAGGGGCAGGAATTGCCAGCGCACATGCCTCAAAACAAAGCCAGTTTGGGTTTGATCTATGCGGTTAATCCCTTTGGTGCCGATCATCAATCCAGCGAGCATGACGGAGCATATACACAACCAACTGAAAGAATGGACGCGCTTCTGTTGAATGACCCACAACCAGAAAATGTCTTGAATGAAGAGAAGGTTCGCTATGCGTCCATTACCCAATGTTTTTATGCTGCCATGGACTCTCTGTGCGCTTGTCAGTTTGTGTATGGGGCTGGCTGGCAGTTATATGGTCCGCAAGACCTGGTGGAAATCGTCAACGCAGTTACGGGGTGGAAAATGACGATTCGTGATCTGCTTGATATTGGGATGCGGCGCATCTATCTTATGCGCATATTTAATTATCGTGAAGGCTTTACCCGGATCGATGATAAACTCCCACGAAAACTTTTCCATCCTTTGATTGGTGGCGCGACCGATGGAGTAAAATTAAAGACTAGCGATTTTGAAAATGCTTTGGATGCATATTATGAACAGATGGGTTTGCAGAAAGAATCAGGGAAACCATTAGTGGAGATGTTGAAAACACTCAACCTTGAGATAATGTGTGCAGGATTAGAATAGGGATAGCCAACATTGGAGAACAAAGATGCCCACACGCGAAGAAATCAATCGACTGGTAACGATTGCCAGGGAATATTATGTAAACAAGAAAACTCAGGCAGAAATCGCTGAAGAGTTTAATTTGTCGCGTCCTACGATCTCCAAACTGCTGCAAGAAGCGGAGGATGAGAATATTGTTCAGATCAGCATCATCGATCCGTTGTATCGCGACTCAGAACTGGCGGTCCGTTTGCAAGATGCGCTGCAATTGCATAATGTCATTGTGGTGCACGGCAGCCGAAAGAACCAAGGCATATCCCAAAAAAACATTGCGATCAATACTGCCTGGTATTTTTGCAAAGTGATCGATGATACGGTGCAAAAAATTGGCATCGGGTGGGGAAGGACAATGTATCAGGTATCCCTTGCAATGGAAACCGCCGTGCGCGATGATCTTCAATTCATCCCGCTTTTAGGTGGAGTGGGTCAGATCAACCCGAGTTTTCAGGTCCATCAAATCACACAGCGCGTTGCCGACACTTGTGGAGGAACCTGGCTGCAGTTGCATGTTCCAGGGATCATAGAGAACAAGGAGATCCGAAAAAACCTTCTCAACTCCCGGGATGTGCAAAATGTGATCTCCAATTGGGAAAATCTGGATCTGGCTCTGGTCGGTATTGGCGAGGCCCCGCCGTTCAAACGTAATATTATCTTTGAAAGCTATGTGGATGATGAAGAAAAGACCCAGTTGCTGGAGAAGAAAGCGGTGGGTGATATTTGCATGCGCTTCTTTGACATCAACGGAAAGATCATTGATTATTTGAAGCAAGAGATCATCAGCATACCATTGCATGTTCTGAAGAACACCCCGCGGGTGATCGCAGCAGCAGGGGGGCCACGCAAAGCGCGTTCCATTATTGGCGCCAGCCGGGGCGGATTCATCACCGATCTGATTATTGATGAAGATACTGGAAATGAAATCTTGCAAGTATTGAATAAATAGGGACTGGATTGGGATATTATCCCACTTTTCCAACAAAGTCAGCTTCAGTAAATTTTGTACCAACAAAGTTATCAAAGGTCAAATAGACTATTCGCATATCCTTATTTATTTTCAGGATGTTGAATAAATCAAGATAGCTTAAGAGAATACGCTTCTCCCAGTTAAATTTTAAATCGCTGGCAACGGTTTTAATTGCGTCTTCTGTTACGCCCTCAATTTCGACAAAAAGACCAAAAGGAAGTTCATCCACAACTATTTCACATCCCTTATAGCCATAGGTAGTTCTGAATTTTTCATAAATCATGAAAACCGTAAAACCGAGGGCTTCAAGGATCTTTTGGGTAGATTTGAAATCGGCAACCGTTATTTCCAATTCCTGACGGTCAGCAACCCCTTGTGATACATCGGCCCGGTCTTTGAAGGTCAGGCGGGTTTGATCATCTTGACGCAAACGCAGCACTTGATGCTTGGAACGCAATTTTTGATCGGGCGTGTCAAAACGCAGGTTATATTCGTGGACGCGTTCTTTTGTCACTACCGCTCCAATGGTCAACAGGCGCGAAGATATCTCCTTCAGATCGGCAATAAAAAATTTCACTTCTCGTTCGTGGTCGTCAACGGTATGCATGGTTTTCTATGAAAATTATCCTATACTTCCGAGAACTATGGAAGAGGGACTTGAATTTCATGGATTGATGCGCTATAATTTAAGCGCTTAAGCATTATTTTTTTAATCTGTTGCTTAAGCGCTTAAATGCCATGACCTCGATTTATGATATTGCCAAAGCTGCTGGAACATCGATCGCGACCGTTTCTTATGTGATCAATAAAAGTGGGCGGGTAAGCCCTGAAACTGCAGCACGTGTTGAAAAAGCCATTCATGACCTGCAGTATGAACCGAAAAGTTTTGCCAGAGCGCTCGCCAGCGGGCAAACATTTACTATTTCCATCGTTTCTCCATTAACAGTCTATGAAAATCAAATATCCTTCTCGAACCTGCTAAACGGCGTGGGGGCGGTTCTTGAAAAAAGCGATTATCGATTGTTCATCCATCCCACATTGAGTCGAGCGGACTCATGGATGGAATTGGAAGCGGCGGCGCGCGGTCACCAGATGGATGGCGTGATTCTCCTGCATGTGCAACTGCAGGAGAAACGTATCGCTGTTCTGAAAAAAGAATCCATGCCTTTTGTCCTGATCGGCCGCACGAAAGACAATACCGGTCTGGATTATGTGGATGCAGATATCAGCGGTGCTGTTCGTCTGGCGGTCGAACACTTGATCGGACGAGATCATCGAAAGTTATGCATGGTGGGGGAAAAAGGAAATGCAGGAATTTCCATCCGTCTGATCGAGCAGTTCAAAGCTATGATCGCAGAAAAAGACCTTCCCTTTCAACCATCCTGGTGTTCGAACATGGCTGAATCATCCGATGAGATGATCCATGACCTTACGGAAATTCTCTCGGCCAGCAATCACCCTTCTGCTATTTTTGCGGTTTCCGATCTGGCTGTGTTGAATACCTTAAAAGTCGCCCGGTTTTTACATTTACGCGTACCGGAAGACGTCGCCGTCATTGGGTACGCGGATAGTTCGATCTATAAACATCTTGACCCACCGGTCAGCGCCGTGTTCAATGGAGTGGAAAAACTGGGCAGTTTGGCGGCTCAAATACTATTAAACAAACTAACGGACCCTGAAAGACCAATCGAGCAGGTCCTTGTTCCCCCCGAACTTGTCCAACGACATTCGGTATAGAAGAAAAGGAGGTGGAAACGATCATATTCTTTTGTCTTCTGTTCGAAAAATAAACAATAATCTTGGAGGATTGTATGTTTACAAAATCACAATGGCTGCGTCTGGCTATCATTTCAGTCCTGATCATGGGTCTGGTCGCAGGATGCACCAACAAAGAAGAAGTCAAAACAACAGAAGAAGCACAGGTTGAGCAAAAAGAACCGGCCACCCTGAATGTTTGGATTTTGGATCGTGTGGGGACGGATGCCATGGCAGCCGTTAGCGATGTCATTCAAGCATGGGCTGCAGAGACGGGAAATACTGTCAACATCACCGAGGGAAACCAGTTTGAAATGCTCAACAATATTCCTGTTGCCATCCCTGCAGGTGAAGGACCGGATGTGTTCATGACCGTTAATAATTACGTTGGCGGTCACTATTTGGGCGGACTGATTGTCCCCATTCAGGATTCTTTTACCGATGCTGATTCCTATATTCCCGGTGCGCTCGATGCGTTTACCGTGGATGGCCAATTGTTGGGTGTTCCGGTGGCGGCGGATGTCAATGCCCTGGTATACAACAAAGCCAAAGTAGCAGAAGCTCCAGCAACCATGCAGGAATTGATCAGTGTTTCCAAAGAACTCACCAAGGGTGATGAGTATGGATTGCTTTATCAAATCGACAGCTTCTGGTATAGCTATCCATTCTTCTCCGCCCATGGCGGATATATCTTCAAGTGGACTGGCAGCGGTTGGGACACCTCAGATCTTGGCCTCAACACTTCTGAAGGCATTGCCGGACTTCAATATATTCGTGACATGGTAACGGTGGAAAATTTGATGCCAGCCGATACAACCTGGGAAGTGATGAATGCCTATTTCACTGAAGGTAAATCAGCCATGATCATCACTAGCCCGACCATGATCCCCTCATTCAAGGAAGCGGGTATTGAGGTTGGTGTTGCGCCCATTCCCACCATTGAAGGAGTTGGTACTCCCAAGCCATTTGCAACCTATACCGGTTTTTCTGTCAGCGCATATTCCAAATATCAAGAAGAAGCGATCGACCTTGTTCAATATATTGGCGCGAACAGCGGAAAACCCTTGTATGAGGCGAACTCTGGCAACATCCCGGTCTATTCCAGCGTGCTGAACGACTCAGCGCTTTCATCGGATGTCGAATTGGCTGCCTGGATGAGCCAGTTGGCGAACAGTGACCCCTTACCCAATATCGATGCCATGAACTATGTTTGGACACCCGTTACAACCGCATTTCAGACCGTTGTGCATGGTGAAGCGAATGCCGCTACAGCGTTGGCAGAAGCGCAAGAATTGATCCTTCAATCCCTTCAGGGAATCACACAATAATTTTTAAGGAAAGTAGAGTTGGGATTTTTCCCAACTCTACTTTGATTGCGAGCGTTCATGGAAATGCCAACAAGGATTCAAAAACCCAGAAAACCGATCTATCCCTATTTTTACCTGTTGCCCGGACTTACGGCGATTCTCTTTTCCATCATCATTCCGGGTGCGATGACCATTTACTATGCATTCACCAATTATTCTTTGCGCCATCTTCAAGACTGGGGATGGATCGGATGGGAAAACTTTGAAAAGATATTTGTGGGAAGTAATCGGGGGGAATTCCTGGGAGTCTTTTCGTGGAACATGCAATGGGCGTTAATCTCCACCATTGGGTCTGCGCTGGTCGGCTTGATTTTAGCCATGCTGCTCAACAATAAAAGGGTGGTTGAAAGAAACTTTTACCGGGTGCTGTTAATATTGCCCTGGGCGCTACCTTCAACGATCACTATTTTGACTTGGAAAGGTCTTTTCAACTCTTCTTTTGGACCGATCAACCGCATGCTGGGAAGTATCGGGATCGCAGCAATACCGTGGTTATCCAATTCAACCTGGGCGAGGGCAACCTGTTTACTGGTCAACATTTGGATCGGATATCCATTCATGATGTCTGCTTTCCTGGGTGGATTGCAGAGCATCCCCGAGGAACTTTATGATGCCTGCCAGGTGGATGGAGCAAATGGATGGCAAGCTTTCAGACATATTACGTTACCCATGTTGCGGTCGATCGTTCTGCCGCTGCTGGTTTCTGGCTTTGCTATGAACTTTGGCAATTTTGGTGTCATTTATCTGCTAACCGAAGGCGGTCCTTTTAAAAGCCCGTCGGTGTTGGCAGGAGCAACCGACCTTTTATCGACCTATATGTACAAGGTGGCATTTGGAGCAACCAATTTTGACTATGGGTTGGCTTCTGCCAATGGATTGCTGATCTTCCTGATCGTGGGCAGTTTGACGTTGATCAATCTTTCTATGACCGGCGCATTTCAAGAGGTGAAAGAATGAGCCACTCCCCGTCAGTCCGTCTAAAAAAGAAAACCCGCATTTTCCTTTCCATCAATCTGACACGTCTGCTCTTGATCATTACCTGTATGGTGGTGCTTTTTCCGATCATATGGATGGCGACCGCATCCATTTCAAAAGGTTCTTCACTATTTTCTTCAACCATCATTCCCAAGAACATTACGCTAAAGAACTATATCAATCTGTTTGAAAAGACGAAATTCATAAAATGGATACGCAATAGTGCGATCGTCACTTTGTGCGGCAGTCTGCTGGCTTTGCTGGAGACGACCACCATGGCATACGCTTTTTCACGGTTCAGGTTCAAAGGCAAAAAGAACGGATTGATGATCTTGATCTTGCTGCAAATGCTGCCCGCCACGGTGACGATCGTGGCGTTGTATAAACTGGCAGTGTTCATCCAATTGCAAAACACATTCTTGGGATTGATCTTGATCTATGCCGGAACCACTATTCCTTTCAACGCCTGGTTGATGCGCGGATATTTCGATTCCATCCCGTTCGAAATTGAAGAATCGGCATACCTGGATGGAGCAAATCACTGGCAAGCTTTCACCAAGATCGCTTTTCCGCTGTGTTTGCCGATGATCGTGGTCGTCTTTCTTTTCAATATGATCAGTTTTTACAATGATTATTATCTTGCCAGCATTATCTTGAGCGGGAATGATAGGTATACCGTGGCGCTGGGGATGCGTTTCTTTACACAACCCTATGCGGAGAATTGGCCCATGTTCGCCGCCGCTTCCATTCTGGCCTGCCTGCCCATTGTCGTTATCTTTTACTCGCTTCAGCGATATCTGGTGCAAGGTTTGACCAAGGGCGCACTCAAAGGATAAGTATGCAGAACAGTCATTTGTTTACCGGACTGGAAAAACCTTGTCCGGATGTAACACGATTCATCAACCACCTCTTGGGGAAAGAGCAGCTTTCCACACCTCCTTTGGTGGAATTTTTAGTGGATGACAGCATCATGCGCAGGGTCAACACAGAGGTGCTTGGGCGAAGCTGGGTGGCACCGGGTATGGATCGGGAATCGCAGAGCGCTTATCTGGATAATGTGATCGCATTTTGGAGAGAACTCGGCTACGATTATGTGCGTATGGAGATGGCGCTTCCTTTCCCCGCCAGAGCAAACAGTACGCAGAATACAGCGGCTGATAACCCGGGGATGCGTGCATGGGTGAATGAAAGCGAAGGTGCCATTACGAACTGGCAGGATTTTGAAGCATATCCATTTCCGGATGTCTCGAAATTTGATTTTTTTGCTTTTGAATATTTGAACCGCCATGTACCAGAAGGGATGGGATTGATCCTATCCCATGGTGGGGGCATCTTTGAGCGAACTTCCTGGATATTTTCTATGGAAGGGCTTTGTTATTCTTTAGCGGATGATCCTGCTTTGGTGAAAGCGGTCGCTGAGCGGGTGGGAAACTTGCAATCGCAGTTCTATCGCCAGATCCTTGATCTTGACAGGGTCGCAGCGATTTTTCCGGGCGATGATATGGGATTCAAGACTGCCACGCTAATTTCGCCACGGGACTTGCGTCGATATTTCTTACCCTGGCACAAGAGGTATGCCGAACTGGCTCATGAAAAAGGGGTCCCTTATTTCCTTCACAGTTGTGGAAATATCCTGAAGATTATGGATGATCTGATCGAGGATGTCAAAATCGATGGGAAACATTCCTATGAGGATGCCATTATTCCCGTACAGCAGTTTCAGCAGATATACAAAGGCAAAATTGCCATTCTGGGTGGCATGGACATGCACTTTCTTTCCACCGCCTCCGAGGGGCAGGTGAAAGCACGTACGAAAAATCTTATTGAACTTTGCGGGCAGACTGGTCGCTATGCGGTCGGATCGGGAAATTCCATTGCCGATTACATACCGATGGAAAATTACCTGGCGATGGTGCGGGAAGTAAATCTTTCGAAGAATGGATAAAGGAAAAGGAACCATGATCTTTCGCGATATTCAGTATTACAAACCTGATCTTCACCATGTCATCCAACGCTACCGAAACCTGTATGAGCACCCTGAGAAGAAACAGATGCTTGTTTATGCTATGCTGCCTTTTGAAAACAAGATTCCGGTACCTGCTTTGAACTCATTGAACCTGCAAAAAGATACCGCAGCTTATCTGGATATCTGCTTGAAAAATTATGAACATTTTCTTGCGATAAGCCGTACGATTGAAGATGATCTCATCCCAACCTTCGGGATCAATTTCGGAACAGGAGAATACAGTGCTTTTGTAGCAGGGGAGGTGGTCTTCACGCAAGATACGTCATGGGCAACTTCCGTGATTCGCGAATGGGGTGATCTGAAAAAGCTAAAAATTGACGAAGAGAACCGCTGGGTTGTCTTTATGGAAGAGACCTTGCGCTATGTGTTGCAATTCACTCAGGAAGGTCCAATTCCAGTAGTGCGCGGTTTCTATTCTCCGCTTGATCTTGCTCATGCTTTGCGCGGGGAGATGATTTTCACCGATCTGTATGATGCACCGAAAGAAGTGGAAGCGTTGTTGGATTTCTGTGCCGATGCCATCATCTGGTTGGCGAAAAGAATCCATGGAATGATCGGGACCTATTGGGGTGGCAGTGTGGCCGGAGGATGGCTGAAACCGGGTACGATCTGCATGTCGGAAGATATCGCTTGTTTGATCTCTCCCAAAACGTATGCAAGGCAAATTCGCCCTTACACACAAAAAGTGATCAATGCCTTTGACAATGGTCAGATCCATACTCATTCTCTGGGGCTGCGCACGTTGCCTGAGATCACAAAACTGGACCATCTGCTGGGTGTACAGATCGCGGAAGATCCGAACACGCCGCGCACGATGAGCAATCTGGAAAAAGTAATGGAAACTGCCAATGATGTTCCCTTGACGATCACCTGTACTTTCGAGGAAATGAAGGAGAAAATCGATGTGGTTGCTGGAAGATACAACATTGTTTTTGGTTCCTCCGCGAACAATGTTGAAGACTGTGAAGCGATTGTGCGTTGGGTACGGGAGAGAGGATAGGCATGCTTGATTTTATTTTTGGTGACATGGTTTCAGAGGAAGAGCGCATTGAAAAGTACCGCAAGGTGGTGCGCAATGTATCCCACCTTTCCCGCCGCCGCCCTCTTCAAACCCGTCCGGGAGAGGAAGTATGTCTTGCTCTCTCCATTGGTCCTGCCGTTGTGACACAAGAAGCGTTTGTATATTACACCACCGATGGGTTGGATCCCATCGGATCCAAAGGAAAAGCGACCCAGGGTTCTGCGCTTGCAATGCAAAAAAATATCGTGGAATGGAACATGCCTGAATGGGGCTATGTGCAGGTTTACACTACGACCATCCCTGCGCAGCGATCGGGAACTGTTGTGCGTTACCGTTTGAGCTCGCTCACCCCTGCCGGAGAAGAGATCTTTGCGGATGATGGAAAATATTATGCGTTCAGCGTGGATGAGTATCAAACCCCGCAATGGGCGAAAGAGGCCATTCTGTACCATATCATGGTTGACCGCTTCTCTCCAGGTTCTGGAAAGTCCTGGAATTCCACCCAGGATGTTGAAGATATTTACGGCGGCACACTACGCGGGATCATTGAGCATTTGGATCACATCCAGGAATTGGGAGCGAACACGCTGTATCTCAGTCCACTCTTTCCCTGTAATTCCCATCACGGCTATGATTCCACCGATTATTTTGAGATCGAACCCCGTTTTGGATCAAAAGAGGATTTCAAGGAGCTGCTCGATGCGCTTCATCAGCGGGGCATGAAATTTATCATGGATTTTGTTCCCAACCACTGGTCCAATTGCCATGCTACTTTTCAAGATGCCATCACCAATCCGAACAGCCCTTATCGCGATTGGTACGTTTTTCGTAATTATCCCGACGATTATGAGTGTTTCTTTAAAGTGAAAGAAATGCCAAAGATCAATCTTCGCAATGCGGATGCACGTCGTCATATTCTAAATGCGGCCTGCTACTGGCTGAAATTTGGTGTGGATGGTTTTCGTATTGATTATGCCATTGGACCCTCGCCTGATTTTTGGGCTGATTTTCGCTCCGCTGCAAAGAGAACGAAAACGGATTGTTGGATCTTCGGAGAGGTTGTCGATCCGCCCGACTCACAAAAAGCATTGGTGGGGTTGCTGGATGGTTGTCTTGATTTTCATCTTCTGGAATTCATTCGCAAATGTTTAGGTTCCAGAGAATGGGATTTTGAGAAGTTTTCCGCTTTTCTTGAAAAACATTTCTCTTTCTTCCCGGATGATTTCTTGCTGCCATCCATGCTGGATAACCACGATATGGATCGTTTTTCATGGATTGCGGGAAAAGACATGCGGTTGCTGAAGCTGGCTGCTCTGACCCAGTGCTTTCTACCGAATCCGCCTGTGTTGTATTACGGAACAGAAGTTGGTCTTTCGCAGAACACTGGAATTCGCAGTGAATATGGTGGGTTTGGACATTTGGGTGAAGCGCGGCTGCCCATGATCTGGGATGAGGACCAGGATCGAGATCTGTATCAATTTTTCAAAACATTGTACCAATTAAGGAAAGATCTTGCCTTTCATAACCGGCGAGAAATTTCCTTTGAAAAAGTGACTCCAACTTCCTTGCTCCTCTCGTTCAAAAACGGTTCTCCCATCCGGCTCGTTCTCAATATTGGTGAGAAAGAAGAACAGTTTGAAATCGAAAATCGAACGGCTCCAATTGCTTTCTGCACGGCGTATTGCCAAATGAGCAAAGACCATGATAAGTATCGATTGACCCTGCCAGCTTTTTCGGGTGCGATTCTGTATTAGGAAATATCTATGACAAAAATACTTCAACAAACGACGAACCCACAAATCAAAGGGAGTAGGGTCACCTGGCTTTATCGGGGGAAACAAAGCCCGCACCTGATTGGCGATTTCAATTATTGGAATCCTGAAAAAGCACTGCTGTTCGCAAGAACGCAAGATGGGTCGTGGAAAGCCCATTGGGAATTGCCAGAGGACGCCTATCTGGAATATGCTTTTTGGATTAATGGGAAAAGAAAACTGGACCCCCTGAATAAATTGAAAGTACAGAATGGCCTGGGTGAATGGAATAATTATTTTTACATGCCCCGGTTTGTGGAGACCCCCTACCTGCAAGAATGCTCCGAGGAACCTTTTTTTCGAACGGAATCGCATATCTTGCATGATCCATTGCGGTTGACTAATGGAAAACGATGTGTCCATTTCTACATCCCTGCCGGTCAAGGGCCATTCCCGCTGCTGGTCATTTTTGACGGACAAGAGTACCTTGAAAATGGAAAAGTGATCCAGATTATTGAGGCACTCATCGGCCAAGGGAAGATTCAACCCATTGCGGTGGCATTGGTAGATAATATTTATCAAAATCGTTTTGTTGAGTATGCCTGCAATGACGGAACGGTATCTTTTATTACAAGAAATGTGATTTCCGCCGCCAGGTCGATCATGCCGTTGTTGGACACAGATGAACAAAAAGGCGCGTTTGGAATTATGGGGGCATCCATGGGAGGATTGATGGCCCTTTACAGTGCTTTGAGGGAGCCGAGTGTTTTTGGAAAAGTCATTTGCCAGGCGGGAGCTTTCAAAATGTACGGGGACGACTTTTCAATCTATGAATTTGTAGATGGTGTGATGACCAAACCGTTGAAGATTTGGATGAACGTGGGTTGTTTTGATTTTTTGTGTGAGGAGAATTTACGCATGAAAGACCTTTTGCTGAAAAAGGGATATTCAGCAGACTTTGTCATGAATAACGGTGGGCATAACTATACAACCTGGCGTAATTCTCTTCACCTGGGGTTGATGGAGATGTTTCCACCGAAAAAAGAGCATTAAAAAGGATTCAACATGTCAGAAAATATTCTATTCAACGCGGTAGTAAATGGAGATCGTGAGCGGGTGATCAAGGCGATCCAGGAAGCCATTGAGAACGGGGAAAAGGCCGACATTATTTTGCAAGAAGGAATTGTAAAAGGAATGGCGGAGGTAGGTCGACTTTTTGAAGAAGGGGAATACTTTGTGCCTGAAATGTTGATCGCCGCGCGAGCTGTAAAAGATGGTTTGCAGGTGCTGAAACCGTATTTGCAATTGGCCGATATTCAACCTCGTGGAAAGATCTTGATCGGAACCGTGAAAGGTGATCTGCATGATATTGGCAAGAATCTGGTCTCCATTATGCTGGAAGGAGCGGGATATCAGATCATTGACCTGGGGGTGGATGTGGATGCCGCTCTGTTCTTGGAAAAAACCAAAGAAGAAAAGCCGGATGTCCTGGCACTTTCTGCACTGCTGACCACCACTATGACGAACATGACCAATGTGGTGAAAACGATCCGTAATGAAAAACAAACCAGAAATGTGAAGATCATCATCGGAGGCGCGCCGGTGACCCAAAATTTTGCGGATGAGATCGGAGCGGATGGCTATTCGATGGATGCCAGCCAGGCGGTTCGATTGGTAAACTCTTTGATGCAGCGCTGATCCGCGTAACCGCCGGCAATGTCTTGACATGACTTTATTCTTGGTTATACTCACCTCAGACTGAAGTTATCTGAGAGAGTGAGCATGAAGAATACGGAAAATTCAATTCCTCGTGATGTATTTGACCATCTGGTGGACCTGGCGGCATTCGCATTGGGGGAGGATGAAAAGAACTATCTGCATGACCAAATGAACCATCAATTGAATGCCATTCAGGAACTGGAAGCGATTCCGCTGCCGGATGATCTGCCGACCACCACCCATGGTGTGGAATATGGCGACGATGGAAAACCGGCACTGCGCAACGATGAATGGGTTGCATGTACTAATACCCAGGAGATCCTGACGCAGGCACCCGAACTGCAGGATGGGTATATTGTAGTTCCTGATATTCCCACCAAGGAGCTGGAATAATGACAAACCTGGTCAATTGTTCTGCTCTGGAATTGGCGGAAATGGTGCGAGCGCGCCAGATCTCTGCCGAAGAGATCTTGGATGAAACCTTGACGCGCATTGTTGAGGTGGATGGACGACCGGGCGCTCTGGACACCGCTCCTGCCGTGGATGATGAGAAAAAGGTACATGCCTTCATCACCCACACGGAGGAGCTGGCTCGCAGCCAAGCTCAGGAAGTGGATGCAAAGATCGCGAAAGGAGAGGATGCCGGCCTTCTGGCGGGCGTTCCTTTCACGGTAAAAGATATTTTCTGCGTACGCGGCACTCCCTCCACCGCCGCCTCTCGCATTTTGGCAAATTTCACCGCCCCGTATACTGCCACACCAGTGGAACGTTTGATCGCTGCTGGAGGGGTGATGCTGGGCAAGGTGAATCTGGACGAATTTACGTACGGTTCTTCCAGCGAATCTTCTGCTTTTCAACCCAGCCCGCGCAATCCATGGGATTTATCCAAGGTACCGGGAGGTTCATCTGGTGGAAGCGCCGCTGCGGTAGCTGCCGGCGAAGGTGCGCTTTCGCTGGGGACGGATACCGCAGGTTCCATCCGCCAACCCGCTGCGTTCTGCGGGGTGGTGGGCATGAAACCGACGTATGGGCGGGTGTCACGCTATGGTTTGATCGCCTTTGGCTCCTCCCTTGACTGCCCCGGACCTATCGCGCGCAATGTAAGAGACGCTGCGCTCATGCTGCAGGTCATTGCCGGAGCGGATAGAGCAGATGCTACCGCCGCCACCCAAGCGGTGCCTGATTATTTGCGGGAGATTGAGCGGGGAGTCAAGGGAATGCGCATCGGGCTTTCACCGGATTACTTCCGCATCACCTTCCCTGATCCACAGAGCGGAGAATATGTGGAACAAGCATTGCCTGCGCACATGCAGGAGGCGGTATGGAAAGCAGCGGAACTGTATCGTTCGATGGGAGCGGAAATCATTGAAAATGTGCCCATGCCCAACACACGCTTTGGCATCCCGGTCTATTTCGTGATCAGCCGGGTGGAAGCCGCTTCCAATTTGCATCGTTTTGATGGCGTGAAATATGGATATCGCACGAAACAGGCAGTGGCTGACCTCAATGAAATGTACCGCCGGTCGCGCGGTGAGGGTTTTGGACCGCAGCCCAAATTGCGCATTTTGATGGGCATGTATGTGAGCGCAGCTCAGTATTCGGAACAATATTATCAGCGCGCGCTCAAGGTACGTACGCTGATCAGGCATGACTTTGAAAACGCCTTTGATCCGCAGGGACCGTATCGTTTGGACGCACTGCTGACACCCACCACGCCCACCACCGCCTTTGGCATGGCGGACGTATATGGCGACTCCGTCATGATGCAGTATGCCGACCAGCTCACCGTGCCAGCCAACCATGCGGGTGTGCCCGGCATTTCCATCCCGGCCGGCTTTTCCAGTGATGGGTTGCCCATTGGCATCCAACTGCTCGGACCTGATTTCAGCGAGGCGCAGCTGTTGCGCGTCGCCAGGGCCTATGAGATGGCGACCGAAAAAGAAGAGTGGCGTGAAAAGAAACCCTCGCTATTGGAGGGAAAATAGCCATGAGCGTTGAATACGAAGCCGTGATCGGGTTAGAGACCCATATCCAATTGAACACGACCACCAAGATCTTCTGTTCGTGCAAAGCGGATTCCTGGGATGATGCTCCGAACAGCAATATCTGCCCGGTGTGTACCGGATTGCCGGGAGTGCTGCCGGTGCTCAATCGAAAAGTGGTGGAAAAAGCAGTGCTCCTGGCGGCTGCCATGCATGCCGAAATACAGGTCCTTTCTTTTTTTGATCGCAAGAATTATTTTTACCCTGACCTACCCAAGGGATACCAGATATCACAGTATGACCATTCGCTGGCGCGCAGAGGTTATTTGGAGCTGCCCATTCCCGCCAGTGCAGACCCCAATGGCAAGGGATATGTGCGTGCAGTGCATATCCATAAACTTCACATTGAAGAGGATGCCGGAAAGACCAAGAAGGAAAGGAATCGTCGCTATGTCGATTTCAACCGCTGCGGCGTCCCTCTGGTAGAGATGGTCACCGAACCCGATCTGCGGACAGCGGAAGAAGCGGGGCAGTACCTCATCCGGCTGCGCCAGTTGCTGCGTTGGTTGGGCATTTCGGAAGGCGACATGGAAAAAGGCAACCTGCGCTGCGATGCCAACGTTTCTATCCGCGAAAAAGGCAGCAGTGTGTTGAACACCAAGACCGAGATAAAGAATGTGAACTCGATTGATGCGGTCAAAGACGCTATTCAAAAAGAGATCGAGCGGCAGATCAGGGAAGTAGAAAAAGGACATGCCATCAAACCATGGACGCTGGATTGGGATGACAATGCCGGAGTGCTGCGCATGATGCGTTCAAAAGAGACCGAAGCCGATTATCGCTATTTCCATGAACCGGATCTGCTACCGTTGGAGATCAGTGCCGAGTGGCAGGCCGACATCTTGGAAGGCCTTCCAGAATTGCCGTTGGAAAGACGGGCCCGCTTTATGCGGGATTTGCAGATACCCGAATACGATGCGGATATTCTTACCGCAGACCATGACCTGGCTGATTATTTCGAACGAACCATAGGTCTGTACAAAGGCGATGTGAAAAAGATCTCGAACTGGTTGATGAACGATGTATTGCGCATGCGCAACGAATGGGGCATGTCGATGAGCGAGATGAAGTTAACCCCCGCCTATCTGGCGGAGCTGGTGCAATTGGTGGATGAGGGCAAGATCAACATTACCACTGCTAAAAACCTGCTGCCCAAGATCCAGGAAAGCGGCAAAAACCCGCGAACATTGGTGGAAGAGTTGGGGCTGGCAGTGGTGAGCGACGATGCTGCCATTCGTGCGATCTGTGCAAAGGTCGTGGCCCAAAACCCGGTGGAAGTGAAATCGTACCGTGAAGGGAAGGAAACTTTGATCGGCTGGTTTGTGGGGCAGGTGATGCGCGAGCTGCGCGGGAAAGCGGACCCCAAGCTGACACAGCAAATTCTAAAAGAATTGTTGAAATAAAAAAGTCGGAGGATTTCCTCCGACTTTTTTGTTCTATTCTTCCAACTGCTCGGCCAGGAAGACCTGGATACCCATTTGTTTGATCTGGTCGCTTTGAGCTTCCAGCAGGTCAATATGGGCTTCTTCATCTTTCAGGATCTTTTCGAAGAGTTCGCGGGTTCCGAAATCGTCCAATTCGCCGGCGACTTTAATGGCTGCATTATACGCTTTGACGGCATCGAATTCTGCCTGCCAATCATTCTTGATCTGTTTTTCCACATCTTCCCCGATATGAATGGCTTTCAATTCGGATACGATGGGTTGACCTTCGAGGAATAAAATGCGTTCGATCAGCATTTCAGCGTGTTTCATTTCATCAATGGCACGTTTCTCGTCGACTTCGTGCAGGGCTGCATAGCCCCAATTGGCTGCCATTTCACCATGTACGATGTACTGGTTGATGGCGGTCAGTTCGTCCGCCAGCATCTGGTTGAGTGTTTCAATTACTCTTGCATTCCCTTTCATTTTATTCTCCTTTTTGAATATAGTAGGTCTGATTACTCTGCTTCCATTATAGCGGAAATGGACAACCTCAAAAAGTTGTAATAAAAAATTAATACTTGGCAAAAATCCGTTGAAAGAGGATTGTTGTTGACTTTTATTTTGAAATCAGGTATAGTATAGGTAACGTCATGCGAACGTTCGCATAAAGGAAATATCGTGAAGCGGGTAACCATTAAAGAAGTCGCTGCCAAAGCAGATGTCTCTTACCAGACGGTTTCCAAGGTGATCAACCACAAAGTGGAAGTGTTGCCGGAGACCGCCGAACGCATCTGGTCTGCAGTGGAAGAACTGGGTTACCGCCCCAATTACACGGCACGTTCCCTGCGCTCACAGCGTTCACGCACCATCGGCTACACCTGGAGCCCCACACCGCACGGGCTGACCAATCCCATCCTTGATCAATTCCTGCAATCTATGTTCCTTACTGCCGAACAGAGCGGCTATTATTTGCTGTGCTTTCCTTATCACGAAGAAAACGAACGCCAACTGCAGGTGTATGCCGAACTGATCGATACGGGCAGGGTGGATGGATTTGTCCTTTCATCGGTTGAATACAATGATGCGCGCGTTCAATTCTTGCTGGAACGCGAATTTCCCTTTGTTGGTTTTGGACGATCGGATGATGAAGCACTGTTTCCTTACATTGATGTGGATGGTGGAGTAGGGGTATACCAATCCGTCGTGCATTTGTACAAAGGGGGGAGGCGCCAGATCGCTGCTTTGGCTTGGCCTGAAGATTCGCGGGTGGGCAACAACCGCATGTCCGGATATTTTAATGCCTTGAAGGATTGTGGGCTTCCGATCAACACCCATTTGATCGCACGCGGTGCGGGGAACTATGAATTTGGTTATCAAGCGTGTGATGAATTCTTGCAGCTGCCCCGTTCCCTGCAGCCGGATGCCATTGTGGCACTGAACGATTATATGGCGATGGGAGCCATGGCGGCCATCCAAAACAAGGGTTTGGTCCCCGGTGAAGAAATTGCGGTAACCGGCTTCGATGATAACCCTATCGTGCAATATCTGCGCCCGTCTTTGACAACTGTCCAACAGCCCATCTGGGATATCGGTCAAAAAGTGATCGAGATGCTGGTTTATCAATTGGAGGAAGGCAAGCTGCCCGATCCACTTTGCACTCTCATCCCTCCCAGGTTGATCGTACGCCAATCAAGCCAGCCAAAAACCGACACAGGAAAGGAGTGACTTTATAGAGTAGACATCTTTTTAAACGAATAAGTCACCTCAACGGTCTGGAAACCAGGCGACTTATTCTCAAGGGATTGCGCCCTTTCAGTCCAGTATAACACACTGAATCGAAAGAGAATTCCCGGAAGATAAAACCAATCTTGAAAGTGGACGTGCACATCCCCGCTGATGGGGATGGTCAGCTTGCAGTAAGTCTTTCTTTCGATAGAAAAATGGATGGCTCGAGAGATAGCCTTGACTTTTCCTTACAAAACTGTATCATTAACGTAAGCGTTTACATCAAAATTACGTAAGGTGTGTGATTATGGACCTAAAAGAAATTGCCAAACAAATCGGGGTCTCTACAGCGACGGTCTCGCGTGTGCTGAATGACCAGCCAGGCGTTAGCCCTGAGGTGCGGGAAAAGGTGTTAAAGGCGGCTGCAGAAGCGAATTATCGCCCCAATCCGTTGGCGCGCAGTTTGGCGACTTCAAAATCACAGACCGTCGGATTCGTTGTTCATAAAGAAAAATATGCATTCTCGGACGATCCTTTTTATCCCCTCATCCTTTCCGGTGTGGAAGATTACCTTACCCAGAATGGATATCATATTCTCATCACCTTGCTGGATGAGAAGGAGAAACAGGTTCAAAAACTGCCCATCATCGATCAACATCTGGTGGATGGATTGATCCTGGCAGGTCCTTTCATTCAGGCGTCCTCGATCATGAATGTTGCCAGCACGGGCATTCCGTTTGTTCTGGTGGATAATGTTCTATCGCAATATCCGGTCAATTGCGTGCTGACCGATGATGAGGGTGGAGCGTATGCCGGGGTGCACCATCTGATCACAGATCATCACCATAAAAATATTGCCTTCCTTTCCGGACCCCAGGAATGGATCAGCAACCGTGAGCGATTGCGCGGCTATGAGCGGGCCATGCAGGAATCGGGGCTGGAAGCCAGGGTGATTCATGCAAAAGAAACGACCATTGCCAGCGGTGAATCCATGATGCGGCAAGCACTGGAACGCTGGCAGGATCTGAACGCCGTGTATGGCGTCAATGATTCCGTAGCGATCGGTGCCATTCGAGCGGCGACGAAACATGGCCGCAAGGTGCCCGGGGATATTGCCGTGATGGGATTTGATGATATCAGTTGGGCGGCTGCAAGCCAGCCATCGCTGAGCACGGTGAAGATCTTCACGCAACGCATGGGTTATCTGGCAGCACAGTGCCTTTTAAACAGCATCCAGCAGCCCGGCCTGCCGCCAACCAAAACCCTGGTCACAACAGAACTGGTAATTCGCGAATCGTGCGGTTGTCAGGAAAAATAATCAGTAATAAATGGAAACTCAATGAACGAATCACACATCCTTCGACGATATGAAAATAACCCTGTATTAGTTGCCGATGCTTTTCCGAAGCCGATCAACTCTGTTTTCAATGCCGGTGCGGTCAAATGGCGCGACCAATATATCCTGCTGACGCGCGTGGAAGACTTGAGCGGTTCATCGTATTTGTGGGCTGCTCGCAGTCAGGATGGGTTTCATTTTATTCCTGATGCCGCCCCGGCTTTGTTGCCGGCAAAAGAAGGGACTTTTGCGGATGTGGAAGATTGCAGCATTGAAGATCCGCGCATCACTCAGCTCGAGGGGTCCTTCTATATAACTTATGTGGGCTATTCCGACCACGATTGCGTCAGCATGGTTGCCAAAACTGAAGATTTTCGATCTTTTGAACGGATATCCATCCTCGGCCTTCCTGAAAATAAGGACGTGGTTTTGTTCCCTGAAAAGATTGGCGGGCGTTATGCAAAATTGGATCGACCGATGACCCAGACCTCACAACGCGGAGATATGTGGATCAGTTTTTCTCCCGATCTGGTATATTGGGGCGACCCGCGACCGGTGATGCAGCCACGAAAACGCAAATGGGATTGCCAAAAAATCGGAGCTGGGGCTCCGCCAATCAGGACCTCCGAGGGCTGGTTGGTCATCTATCATGGCGTGCGTCAAACTTCCGCCGGAAGTTTATACCGGCTGGGTGCGGTGCTGCTTGACCTGGAACAACCCTGGCAGGTGATCGGCCGTTCCGACCAAGCCATCCTTTCCCCCATTTCTTCCGAAGATTATTTTGGAAATGTCGGCAATGTGGTATTCACCTGTGGTGCTATTTTGGAAGAGAATGGTGAGTTGAAGGTCTACTATGGGGCGGCTGACCAGGTGGTGTGTTGTGCTTCCGCTCCGGTTGATGATGTGCTTGCCCTTTGCCTGGAAGGACGATCAGGACAAGGATAAAGGATTCAACCATGATCTTGACCCGTTATTCTGAAACCCCGATCCTTGAACCAAATCCCGCCAATGCTTGGGAAGCATTGAACGTTTTTAACTGTGCGGTCGTTCATACCGACGGTCTTTTTCACATGGCTTATCGTGCTCAAGGAGCGAATCGTGTGAGTTCTATCGGATATGCGGTCAGCAGTGATGGTGTCCGTTTCAACCGATTACAGCAGCCGATCCTTGTGCCGCAGGATGAATGGGAAACATGCGGGGTTGAAGATCCACGGATAACCTATCTGGCAGAGGAACAGCGCTACATCATGGCGTATACCGCATATTCCACTAGGGGTATCACGCCGTTCTTTGCCGAAAGCCAAAACCTGATCACCTGGAAGCGTATCAGCCCCATGGTGGTTGGAGAGGACGATAAGGATCATGTCCTTTTCCCGCGCAAAAAACAAGGTCGCTACCTTGCTCTGCACCGCCCGGCTCCCAATATTGGTTTGGCTTTCAGCCCAGATTTAAAGGAGTGGCAGGATTTTCAGATCCTGATCGCCCCGCGCCCGGGCTGTTGGGATTGCAAACGGGTGGGAGCGGGCGGTCCGCCGTTGGAAACCGAGCAGGGTTGGTTGTGCATCTATCACGGATACGATGAGAAGAATGTTTACCGGCTGGGGAGTTTTTTGCTCGACCTGGAAGACCCAACGAAAGTGATCGCACGGGCAAACGGTTTCTTGATTGAACCGCAGGAGCCCTGGGAGGTCTCAGGCGAGGTGCCCAACGTGATCTTTTCAACTGGAAATGTGGTGCTGAACGGAAAAGTTTATGTGTATTACGGTGGTGCGGACCGGGCGATCGGACTGGCTACCTGTTCTTTGGATGAATTGTTGGATTTCATTTTGCACGGTTAGGGTCTTTGGCAAATAATGCCACGAGGAAATGATGCGAAGTTCTGCTGCAAATACAAAAACGAATTGGTGGAAATACGGGGTGATCTATCAGATCTATCCGCGCAGTTTCATGGATTCCAACCGTGATGGGGTTGGCGACCTGCAGGGCGTGATCGAAAAAATGGATTATCTCAATGATGGAACGAAAAATTCTCTGGGTGTGGATGCCCTGTGGCTCAGTCCCATTTTCCCTTCCCCCATGGCAGATTTCGGTTACGATGTGGCCGATTACTGCGACATTGATCCTTTGTTCGGAAATTTGGCTACCTTCGACCGGTTGGTGGCAGAGGCACACCGCCGCAACATGAAGGTTATTCTTGATTATGTTCCCAATCATACTTCCGATCGCCACCCCTGGTTTATAGAATCGCGCTCTGATCGAAAGAACCCCAGGCGGGATTGGTATATCTGGCGCGATGCAAAACCGGATGGTTCGTTGCCCAATAATTGGGGTTCCGCATTTGGCGGACCGGCCTGGGAATGGGATGAGCGAACGGGTCAATACTATCTGCATTCCTTCCTCAAAGAACAACCCGAGTTGAATTGGCGAAACGCAGACATGAAAGCCGCCATGCTGGATGTGCTGCGTTTTTGGATGGAACGAGGGGTGGATGGGTTCCGCATGGATGTGGTTGGCATGTTGTTGAAAGATCCGCAGTTGCGCGATAACCCGATTTCAAAAGAAAACCCTGGCCCAGCCCATCCGAACAATCTGTATTACCGTCAACAGCACATCCATGATCAGGATCTGGATGAAGTGCATGCGATCATACGGGAGATACGGGCTGTACTGGATGAATACCCAGAACGTTGTGGAATTGGCGAACTGTGGTATGCGCTGCCGCGTTGGATTCGATACTACGGGATCCATGGCGATGAACTGCAATTGCCGTTCAACTTCCGCTTGATGAATCAGCCGTGGAACGCCCGGGCCATCAGGCAATCGGTCGATGAACTAGAAGAAGCTTTGCCTGAATTTGCCTGGCCAAATTATGTGTTGAGCAATCACGATGCTCAGCGTCTGGTTTCACGCGTGGGTGAGAAACAGGCGCGGGTGGCAGCCATGCTGTTGCTGACCCTGCGCGGCACACCCACCTTGTATTACGGCGAAGAATTGGGCATGGAAAATGCTGTCATTGCCGCTGATCAAATGCAAGACCCGCAGGGCTTGCGTTTGGGCACGGATCAAAGCCGTGATTATGGGCGTACCCCCATGCAGTGGACGGATGGTCCTTTTTCCGGATTTTCCACGATCAAGCCCTGGCTGCCTTTGACACAAAATTATCGCGAGAAGAATGTAGCGGCAGAAAACAGCGATCCGGCTTCTATGTTGAATCTGTTCCGTACCCTGATCCATTTCCGCAAAGAACATCCTGTTTTGCAATCTGGTTCCTATCTTCCTGTGGATGGAGAAAGCGAGGATTGCTTTGTTTTTGAACGCATTGGTGACGATGAGGTTTATCTGGTTGCTTTGAATTTTTCTAACAAGGAAACCAGCGTGCACCTTCCCGATGGTTTGACAGGTCAGATCCTTGTATCGACCTATTTGGATGGATCTCTTTTATTGATAAGGGATGATCTGAAATTGAGAAATGACGAGGGTGTCATTCTCAAAGTCGCGAACAATACTGCTGCACGTCAGGATGAATAATGGATAACTGGATCGTTTTTGAAGATGCCTTTGACACAAAAAACCTGAGCTCAAAAGAGACTGTCTTTACCATTGGAAATGGTTATTTAGGCACACGCGGAACCTTTGAAGAAGGATTCCCTGGTGAAACTTCGGCAACACTGCTGCATGGTGTTTTCAATGATGCCCCGAACAGTTTTTCGGAGCTGGCAAACACACCGAACTGGCTTGACTTGCGCTTCTATTTCAATGGTCAGATCTTCCGTCTTGATGAAGGAAAGATTGTATCGTACCAACGCAGTTTGGATCTCCATCATGGTACCCTCAAGCGTGAAGTGACCTGGCTTTCGCCAGCCGGCAAGACCTTGCGCTTTACCTATGAGCGATTTGCCAGTCTGGCCGAAGAACACCTGCTCGCCCTGCGCTGCCAGGTTACTTCGGTGGATTATTGCGGACCTTTGGAAATTCGCTCCAGTGTGACGGGACATGTGGACAACAATGGATGGACGCACTGGGATTATCTCGGGCAGGGCAGCAACGATGCAAAGATCGCTTACCTTTGCTTGAAGACCAGGAAAACCAATATTGCATTGTGCGAAGCGTTCGATCTGAACATTTCCGGCGAAGCTTCTTGCCAAGAAGAGTACTGGGATAGTCTGGGTGCACCGGAAAGAGTTTTCAAGACCACCCTGCAGAGTGACCAAACGATCTGTGTGGAAAAACTGGTTTCCGTGTTCACCAGCCGTGATGGTTCGGATCCCCAAAAGTCTGCGATGGCAGCCCTGCGATCGGCAAAAGCAAAGGGATATGCGGCGCTGTGGGAAGAACACTGCTCACGATGGGAAGAGGAATGGAAATACAGCAATATCCAGATCGAAGGGGATGATAAGGCCGACCGTTCATTACGATATGGACTTTTCCAATTGCTGATTGCGGCACCCCGCCATGATGAGCGGGTCAGTATTGCGGCAAAATCGCTGAGCGGTTTCGGATATCATGGGCATGTTTTTTGGGATACAGAAATCTTCATTTTGCCTTTCTTTACCTATACACGCCCTGAAATTGCAAACAATCTGTTGCGCTACCGTTACCATACGCTGGAGGGTGCGAGAAAGAAAGCCAGAGAGAAGGGATATGAAGGCGCTTGTTATGCTTGGGAAAGCGCTGCGACCGGCGAGGAAACCACGCCCCGTTGGGCGCTGCTGCCTAATGGCGGTTTGGTGCATATCTGGTGCGGGGATATTGAACTGCATATTACCGTGGATGTGGTTTACGCCATTGATCAATACTGGCGAATGACCGGTGATGACGATTTCATGCTCAAGTTTGGCGCAGAGATCATCCTGGAAACTGCTCGCTTTTGGGGGAGCCGGGTGGAATGGAACGAGGGAAAAGATTGCTATGAGATCAGCGATGTGATCGGCCCGGATGAAAACCATGACCATGTGAACAACAATGCTTACACCAATTGCATGGTGCGCTGGAACTTACAGAAGGGATTGGAAATTCTGGACTGGCTTCAGAAAAATGCTGCTGAAAAAGCGGCCCAGCTTGAAAGGAAACTGGACCTTTCGACGCAACGCCTGCACCACTGGAAAGCGATCATTGAAAAGATCTATACCGGTTTCGATGAAACCAGCGGCCTGTTCGAGCAGTTCACAGGATTTTTCGACCTGCAACCGCTCGATCTATCCTCTTTGGAACCTCGCACCCGTTCGGTGCAATCCATGCTGGGTATTGAGGGAGCGCAAAAAGTACAGGTTATTAAGCAACCGGATGTATTGATGCTGTTGTATCTGCTTGATCATCACTACGACGAGAAAGTATTGCGGGCAAACTGGGATTACTATGCTCACCGTACCGATCTGACCTACGGATCATCGCTTGGCCCTGCCATTCAATCCATCCTGGCCGCTCGTGTAGGAGATATCGACGAAGCGTATCGACTGTTCATGCTGGCGGCGGGTACTGATCTGGAAGATAAACGCGGAAATGCGGCCGAGGGAATTCATGCTGCTACACATGGCGGCCTCTGGCAGGCATGCGTGTTTGGTTTCGGCGGATTGCGGATCACCCCTGAAGGACCGGTCGCCTTCCCCCATCTCCCGCAGGGTTGGAAACGCCTTCAATTTGGGATCAGCTATCGTGGCAAACGGTATGAGTTTGACCTGCATGCGGATTCAAAACAAGCAGTTCAGCCCGTGAGGAAAGCGACTTCCTTCCAAAAGTGCACAAAAGATATTTCCATTTCCGGTGCCATCTTTGACCTGGATGGGGTCATTACCGATACTTCCGAATTCCATTATCTGGCCTGGAAGCGGCTGGCGGACGAAGAGGAAATTCCATTTGACCGCAGCAAGAATGACGCATTAAGAGGAATCTCGCGGCTTGAATCACTGAAGAAGATCCTGGATGGTCGCGTGTTCAGCGATGAGCAGATGCAGAACATGATGGAACGCAAGAACCTTTACTATCAGGATTATCTGTCAAGATTGGGAAAAGAGAATCTACTGCCTGGTGTTCTGGATTTCATACTGGATGCAAAACGGCAAGGGGTAAAACTGGCCGTTGGGTCTGCCAGCAAGAATACCCGTTCTGTGTTGGAAAAACTGGGGATCTGGGAGCTGTTCGATGCGGTAGCAGATGGCTTCAGCGTCGTTCGTGTGAAACCAGCTCCTGATCTGTTCTTGCATGCGTCCAGCCAACTGAACCTGCCCCCCCAATCCTGTGCTGTGTTTGAAGATGCCGAAGCGGGGATTCAAGCCGCATTGGATGGAAAATTCTGGGCAGTGGGGGTGGGGCCGGTGAAACGGGTGGGGAAGGCGCATCTGGTCATTCCCGGTTTTGAGGAAATGAACTGGAAGGAATTCATGGATCGGCTGAGGAATGGGAATCGGTAAATTTGGGAAGCCCGAACGAATGGGTTGATAAAAAAGGGAGAAGGAATTGAAAGAGAGGAGGTGGAGGAATAAGGAAAGCGAAAAATTCAGGTCAAACATATTCGTACGCTTAAAAATTACCTAAAAAGGAGAGATACATGAAAAGCAAGATGCTCGTTATTCTTAGCTGCTTAATCATAAGCGCTATGCTCTTGACTGCCTGTGGTTCAAAGCAAGCAGCCACGGAAACTGTAACTGAACCCGAGGCAGAAACCGCTGCGGAGTCAGAAGAAGAAACCGTTGCCGATACCTGTCCGTTGCCCGTAGAAGAAGGTGCAACCATCGTCTTCTCTGGATGGGGTGATGATTCGGAACAGCAGATCTACAAAGATTCCATTGAACGCTTCAAGGCAGTCTGCCCGTCCGTTACCGTAGAATATCAACCGATCCCCGACAACTTCCAGGACAAGCTGAAAGCACAGATGGCTGGTGGAACTGCTCCCGATGTCTTCTATGTGGATGATCAGCTGATGACTGCTTTTGCGTCTTCCGGTCAATTGATGGCTTTGGATGACGTGATGGCGCAGGCCGGTGTCAGCCGCGATGATTTCATTCCCGCCCTGTTAACCATCTTCACCCTTGATGGAAAAACCTATGCACTGCCCAAGGACTGGAGCACTCTGGGATTGGTCTATCTGCCAGAAGCATTTGCCGATGCGGGTATCCCTGAACCTACCTCTGATTGGACATGGGATGATATGCGCGTAGCCGCCCAAACCATTGCAGAAAAAGGCAACTATGCTGGTTACTGCATGGGATCTGACTGGGCTCGCTTTGCTCCATTTGCCTTCTCCAATGGCGGCAAATATGCATCGGATGATTATGCAACTGCAACTCTGGACACCCCTGAAATCAAAGAAATGGCCACTTTCGTAACCGATATGTTCAATGAGGGCAGTTTGGTTCGCCCGGCCGATATCAGCGCGAGCTGGTGCGGTGAAGCGATCGGCAAGAAACTGGTTGCCATGACGCTGGAAGGCGGATGGATGGTCAATTTCTTGAAACAGGATTACGCCGATGTGGAATGGAAGACAGCCCTGGTTCCCAGTGGATCTGTCACCCGTGCTGATGTCATCTTCACCAACGGTATTGGCGTGAATGCTGCTACAAAATACCCCATGGCTTCTGCAGCATTTGCCATCTTCGTGACCGGTGCCGAAAACCAGGGTGAGATTGTAAAGACGGGTTTTGCCTACAGCACCCATCCCGAACAGCTCGATCTGATCGGAAATGTGAACGATAAAGCGATCGCCGAAGGTGGTCTCTTACCTGATACCCGTGTGGCATATTGGGGTCCTTACACTAGCAAAGTGAACGATGCAGTGTCAAAGGCTCTGGAACGGATCTGGCTAGGGGATCAGACGGTGGATGAAGCTTTTGCGCAAGCTCAAGCTGAAGCAACTACTGCCCTGAGCGGTCAGTAAGATTTTTTCTCCCGGGTCTGGCGGGTACAGTAAAGTACCCGCCAGATCACCTTCTTTAGATTATAACGTATCTGTGTAAGGCGAGGAGGTGTGGCGTGCAGTCGATCAATGAAAACCCTAAGAAAAGGACGAGGATTTTAGCAGGGATCCTTACTTTTTTGCTTGTTTTTCTGGGCATCATGCTTGTGGCGACTTTGAATGCACCGACCAAGGGGGGACCCAAGGTCATGGAAACCATGCAAACCTATTTGGCTGAGGTCAAACGGACAGCCATCCCTTTTTTGATCGGCGTTGCAGTGCTGGCAGCGGTGATGGGTATTATGGCTGCCAGAACCGTGTATAAGGTTTGGCCGAACCAAAAGAAAAGAACTACACTGTTCACTGCATATTCATTCTTAGCCCCTTATCTCGTCATTACGGCTATTTTCACAATCGGCGTCATCTTTTTTGCCCTCTATATTTCCTTCACCAAGTATGACATCTTTACAGAACCGGTTTGGGTCGGGTTGGGCAATTATAAAAAAGCCTTCATGGGGTTCACGGATTCAACCCAAAAAGATTTTGTGCAGGCATTGTACAATGTTGTCTGGTATTCGCTCATTGTTGTTCCTGCACAAACTGCTTTGGCCATCGGTCTGGCCGTCTTGTTGAATTCCAATATTAAAATGAGGAATTTCTTCAGGACCATCTTTTATGCCCCCAGTGTTACTTCTTCTGTTGTTATTACCTTGATCTTCGTATGGCTTTATCTAAAAGGCGGTTTTTTGAATGGCTTTTTAACCTCCGTCCTGACCCCACTGGGAATTAATTTTGACCCCATAAACTGGTTGGGAGATCCGCGCGGGTTATTCCAGTTGTTTGGGTTCGAGATCGATTCGGCTCACTGGTATCTGCGTGGCCCCAGCATTGCCTGGATGTCGATCATGTTCCAGAATATTTTTACGACCGCTCCGACCTTTATGATCATGTTCCTGGCGGGCTTGCAGGATATCAACCCGGTGCTTTATGAAGCGGCCGCCATCGATGGAGCCAATGGCTGGCAGCAATTCCGCAAGATCACCCTCCCCTTGCTACGCCCCATCATCCTGCTGGTGGTCGTGCTGGGTACCATCGGCACTTTGCAGGTGTTCGATCAGGTGTATCTGGCAACCCAGGGTGGGCCCTTGGGCACCTCCCTTACACCGGTCTACTTGATCTTCCGTGAAGCGATGGGATCGCAGGGACCGATCAACATGGGGTATGCAGCGGCACTGGCGTTCATTCTGGCTTTTATCATTTTCATTCTTACAATGTTCCAGCGGCGTGTGCTGGAAAGCGGTACGGAGAAATATTAGGAGGCGGCAATGGCTGTGGAATCTAGGACAATAAAAAAAAGAAAAGCACAACGGACCCCCGGTTACTATATATCCCTCGTGTTGCGCTATGCGCTGTTGCTGCTTATCGCGGCTGTCTCACTCATGCCTTTTTTTCTGGCTTTCACCGGCACCTTCAAAACCAACGCCGAGATCATTGCCTTTCCGCCGAAAGTGCTGCCAGAGAAATGGTTGGTTGAAAACTGGGCGAAGGTATGGAACACCGATATTGGCAGTGGTGGAACATTCCCGCGCTGGCTGTTCAACACTGCTTTTCTGTCTGTAACGGTTGCCTCACTGCAGGTCATCTGCTGTTCGATGGCAGCCTATGCCTTTGCCCGGATGGATTTTCCGGGAAAGAATGCAACTTTTAATTTCATGCTGGCAACCATGATGATACCCGGGGCGGTTACGCTCATTCCGGCCTATGTGCTGATGTCGAAAATGCATCTCATTAACACCTACTGGGCATTGATCATCCCAGGGGCGGTGGGGGCGAGCGGTATTTTCATGCTGACGCAGTTCTTCAAATCCATCCCGGTCGATCTGGAAGAAGCGGCCGTGATCGACGGCGCCAGCCACATGAAAATATTCACAAATGTCATTCTTCCTCTGGCGCGCCCGGCTTTGCTTACGGTGTTCATCCTTCAATTCCAGGGCATGTGGAATGCCTTCTTGCAGCCCTTGCTGTACGAAAATACCCCGGATATGTATGTGCTGAATGTGGCATTGAGCATTTTCAAACAGCAGTATAAAGCACAGTGGAACCTGACGCTGGTGGGGGCCATGTTCAATGCCATTCCGGTTCTGATCCTTTTCTTCATTTTCAGCCGGTATTATATTGAGGGTGTTTCTTATACCGGTGTAAAAGGATAAACGGCAGTGCGGACAACCAGCTTGGACCATCCCACATTCTTTCAGGAGTTTGGCTCCGTATTTTGTATCATCAAAGTATCTTTGAAAGATATTTGGGAAGATATTTGGTCTGTGCTGGTCATCAATCTGGTATGGACATTGTGCATGCTGGTCGTGGTGCCCGGCCCGCCCGCCACGCTGGCGCTTTACCGATATGCCAACCGCATGGCACATGGCGAAATTGTGGATACGAAGGATTTCTTTAGGGAGTTCAAAACCTGCTGGGGATGTGGCTGGCGCTGGGGGGTGGTCGTCCTTCCGATAAGCGCAATTTTTGTGGGGGATATCCTCTTGAGCAATGAAAAGAACATGAGCGCAGCCACTTTTCCTTATATGCAGTGCTTTTATATTGCCTTATTGGTGATATGGCTGCTGTTGCAAACCCAGGTATTGGCCTTCATGATCGAGCAGGAAAAACCGGAAGTGAAAACTGCCTTTCGCAACTCTCTGGTGATGCTGGGCAAGAATTTTCCCTTTTCAATTGCCTATTATTTGGAATTGATCCTTTTGATCTTGATCGGCGTGGTACTGTGCATGACCATTTTTATCGTGGGGGGAGTGCTGCTGGCGGATATTGGCAATCGGGCGGTGTTGTTCAATCTGGAGCGCAATAAAGCACATTCCGCAGTATAGATTTATCCTGCAATTTCCTTGCTATTGCTCCCTGAGCAAAGAGATGCTCTCCAATTGGAGAGTTTTCTGATTCTGATATTAGAATAATGCTAAAGGAGGGTAGCAAAATGCCGCTTACATTTGATCTCCCATTTGAGCAGCTTCAAACCTATTCCGGAACCAATCCCCGCCCTGCTGATTTTGATCTGTTCTGGGAAAAGAATTTACAAGAAATGCGGGCGATCGATGCGCAGGTTGAACTTATCCCGGCAAAGTTTCAGGTGCCGGGTGTGGAATGTGCACACCTGTATTTCACGGGGGTGGAGGGTGCGCGGGTGCATGCCAAATTCCTGCGTCCCAAGGTAATCGCCTCACCCCGTCCTGCCATCCTGTTCTTCCATGGTTATTCCAATAATTCCCATGATTGGTCAGATCGGTTGAATTATGTGTCCATGGGTTATGTTGTGGCTGCCCTCGACTGCCGCGGGCAGGGGGGATTATCGGAAGATCGTGGAGGTGTGCATGGAAATACCCTGCACGGCCATATCATCCGCGGTTTGGAAGATGCCCTGTTGGGCAGGCCGGAAAAGCTTCTCTTCCGGAACATCTTTCTGGATACGGCGCAATTGGCGCAGATCATCATGGAAATGCCAGAGGTGGATGCCGAACAGGTGGCTGCCAGCGGCGCCAGCCAGGGAGGAGCCTTGACGGTGGCCTGCGCTGCACTGGAACCGCGCATCAAGCGCATCGCCCCTGTCTATCCGTTTCTCAGCGATTACAAGCGGGTGTGGATGATGGATTATGCCAAGGACGCATATTCGGAGCTGCAGGAATACTTTCGTCGTTTCGACCCTCAACATGCGCGCGAAGACGATATCTTTGAACAGCTTGGGTATATCGACATCCAGAACCTGGCGCCGCGCATTCGCGCCGAGGTGCTGTGGGGCACCGGCCTGATGGATACGGTCTGTCCCCCTTCCAGCCAATTTGCTGCCTACAATAAGATTCCATCCAGGAAAAAGATGGCGATCTTCCCCGATTTTGGACATGAAGAACTGCCCGGATTGAACGATCAGATCATGCAATTCGTGATGGGCAACGAAATTTGAAGGATACGGAAAAGATAACCATTCAAGGTTTACGGCTGTGAACGTGCCTGTGTGGCTGTAAGAGCGGTTCGCTTGACTCAGTGCGCCGCTCATGGTAAACTAGCTGTTCACGATGCGGGGTAGAGCAGTGGCAGCTCGTCAGGCTCATAACCTGGAGGTCAGTGGTTCGAATCCACTCCCCGCTACTAGGAAGGAACCAGAGTACTATGTACTCTGGTTTTTCGTTAACCCGGCGTACTGCGGTTGAATTTTTCTCAGAATCGGAGGATTTTTCAATGAACCGCAGTACTCTAA
>JAAZOD010000001.1 GCA_012797975.1 Pelolinea sp.
GGGGATCGATTCGGACAATGGCAGTGAATTCATCAATGAGCTGCTTTACCGCTATTGTGTGGAAGAGCACATTACCTTTACCCGTTCCCGACCTTACCGGAAGAATGATCAAGCGTATGTGGAACAAAAGAACTGGTCGGTGGTGCGTCATACGATAGGTTATGCTCGATTGGAAAGCGATGCCGAATGGGAGCTTCTGACCAGCATCTATGCTGACCTGCGGCTGTACATCAACTTCTTTCAACCGGTCTTGAAACTGGTTTTCAAAGGCCGAGTGGAGGGAAAGTTCATCAAAACCTATGACCAGGCCTCCACCCCTTATCAGCGCATCCTGGCCAGAAAGGATGTCCCTCCGCAAACCAAAGCTCGTTTCACCGATCTTTATGTTAGACTCAATCCGGTTGCTTTACGCAATTCGATTGACCGAAAAGTAGATCAACTATGGGAACTATCAAAGTAACTTTTCTATCTGAGTCATCGTTACCACCAAAGTAACTTTTTCTATTGAGGCATTACGTAACCATCAAAAGAGGTAAGTCAGAAGTATCCTAATAGGGCATCACACCAACATAGGAGCGTCTCAGTTCCTCAGTTGTCATTGCTATTGTCCTTGTCATGGTCATATGTCTTCTATTAGGACATTTTAACTTTGCCAGTTTAGGACTTTACTACTTTGCTTCTACATCTCTCTTGTTAAAGTTCACCATTTTACAGAAAATATGTTACACCAACTTTCGAAAAAGAGTTTTCCAAAAGTCTTCCACAACTAATATTGCAGAGAGCTTTCAGAAAACTTGAAATCCTCGATAGTGCTACATCAGAGCAAGAACTAAGAGCTATCCCAGGGAATCACTACGAAAGGTTAACAGGAAACAGAAATGGTGAATCAAGCATCAAGATAAACGACCAATACAGAATATGCTTTATATGGAGTGATGGGAATGCTTATGATGTAGAAATTACTGACTATCATTGAAGCGATTTGAATTGATATGTGAATGAAAAGGAGCAAGAAATGGAGAACCGAAACGTGACACCTGTTCATCCTGGCGAGGTGATCCTCGAAGAATTCTTAAAGCCGCTTGGTGTGAGCCAAGCAAAGCTGGCGCTGCAGATGAGAGTACCGCAGCAGAGAATTAACGAGATCGTAAATGGAAAGCGCGCAGTTTCAGCCGATACAGCATTGCGTTTATCTATTGTTTTCGAGGGAACGACCCCGGAATTTTGGATGTCCTTGCAGTGCAAGTACGATATTCGTATGGCGAAGCGCAAGAATGGAGAGCGAATTGCCCGCGAGGCAATACCTCTTGATGTTTGTGTATGATTATAAAAGCCCTGCCGAAAGCAGGGCTTTGTTTTTTATATTTTCCAGTTTGTCACCGGCGACGACGCACGATGTCTGACCGCCAAATCAGCCTGCGATATCTCTGCATATCCCTGTAAAATTTTGTCACTTTTGATACCGGTTATACTTTTCAGTGTGAGTGTGTCACCACCATTTCGCAGATACTGGGTGATGAAAGTGTGCCGAAACCGGTGCGGTCCGACATTTCGCATACCAATCCGCTTGCCAGCGCGTGCGCACATTTTCCGCATCGAATCTCTATTCACGGGCCGACCATCATTAGTTAGAAATAACCGATCGTTATCGTATGTAGACCCCCTGGTCGCCAGGTATTTCCAGAGTGCGGACCTGGTTTGATCGCTCAACGGAACAATGCGAGGGAAAGATTTGTGCCCGGTGCCTTTCGGGCGAATCATCACCTGCTTTTTTTCTTCGTCATAGTCGCTGATCTGCAGCCGTGAAAGTTCGCCAATGCGCATTCCCGTGTCCAGCAGCAGCATGATCACTGCGTTGTCGCGCGCATAGTTCCTTCCGCCCTCTTTGACCGATTTAAGCAGTTGATAAACCTCTTTCTCTGTATATGACCTGACCGCCTTTGACACAGATTTTGGACACGGGATGTCTTTGTCAATCCTTTCTGTGCCCAGCTCGGCGGCTGCCCAGCGGAACATGATACGCACTCCGCGCCACACCACTGCGATCGTTGCTTCGCACAATGATGTGTCGGTCCGCAAATATCTGAAAAACCTTTGGAGATCTTCTTTTGTGATGCTTTCTATCTCGACGTCGCCTAGATAGCTGATCAGTTTTTTTAGACCATACCGGTATACCTGGATCGTGCTCTCGCTTTTTCCTCCCCCTGATTCCTGAAGGATCATTCCCTCAACTGCCTTACTGAACTTCACGTGTGCCTCGCTTTCTGTTTTAGATGTTTGGCGGCACCTACAACGATTTTAGAGATGAGGATACACAAGCGGCATTTTTATTCTTTGTGATCTCATCTCTACCGTTTTTCGATAGAGATGAGGTCTTAATGGGCGGAACAGGGCTCGAACCTGCGGCCTCATCTGTGTAAGAGATGCGCTCTGACCAACTGAGCTATCCGCCCGGGTGAAGAGATTTTACCATCACATCGCCTTTCTTGAGTAGGGTGCCGGCAGAAAGTCGCGCTGGAAGAAAAACCCAGATATAATTAGATCGATTCTTATGCGCATTGTACGCTACCAAACTGCTGATCAGCAAGCCCGTTTCGGTTGGGAAGCTGAGGGAAGAGTGGGTCCCCTCAGCGCTTCGCCGTTGGGTCTTTACCGGCGTTTGGAGTTGGAACATGACCTGGATAAGGTCAAACTGCTGCCGCCCATCCTGCCGGGCAAGATCATCGCTGTGGGGCGCAATTACCCTCTGCATGCGCAGGAACAATCCGTCGAAATCCCTGAGATCCCCATCATTTTTTTGAAACCGCTCAGCGCCGTGATCGGACCGGGCGAAGTGATCCAGCTTCCGCCGCAATCACAGCATGTGGAGCATGAAGTGGAACTGGCAGTTGTGATGGGAAAGGGTGGGCGCTGGATCAGAGCTCAACATGCGTTGCAGCATGTGCTCGGATACACCATTGCCAATGATGTCACCGCGCGCGATCTGCAGCAGCGCGACAATCAATGGACGCGCGCCAAAGGTTTTGATACTTTCTGCCCTATTGGCCCGGTCATCGAGACTGAACTGGATACCTCGGATGTGCTGATCACCTGCCGGGTGAATGGCGAAATGCGCCAGATGTCTTCTACCAAAGAGATGGTTTTCAGCATTCCCCAGCTGATTGCCTTCATTTCATCGGTTATGACCCTCGACCCCGGAGATTTGATCCTGACCGGAACGCCGTCGGGGGTGAGCGAGCTAAAAAATGGGGATGTGCTGGAATCGGAGATCGAAGGGATCGGCATTCTGCGCAATTCCGTTACTTCGCAATCCAGCATCCCTCCACCGTAAAATGAGCAATACGGCAGGGTGGGGATTTCCTCAAGCCCAAAATGCTATAATTAAATTTCCCAAGCAATTATTGGATGGATAAAAAAAGGAGAGAAACATGTCAGGTCACTCAAAGTGGTCTACGATCAAAAGAAAGAAAGGTGCTGCCGACGCAAAACGTGGTCAGATGTTCACCCGCTTGACCCGTGAGATCGTCATCGCGGTTCGCGAAGGAGGCGGTGATCCTGAAGGCAATTTCCGGCTGCGCATTGCCATTGACCGCGCCCGCGCGGTGAATATGCCCAAAGACAATATCGATCGCGCCGTCCGCCGCGGCACCGGAGAAGATAAGGACGGTGTAGTGATTGAACAGATCACCTATGAAGGGTACGGACCACATGGCATCGCCATTCTGGTCGAGTGCCTGACAGAAAACCGCAATCGCACCGTTTCGGAAGTGCGCCATGTGCTTTCACGTGGCGGTGGGGCACTCGGTGAGGTGGGGTCTGTTTCCTGGCAGTTTGACCATATTGCTTATTTTGGCATCGAAGGGGAAGGTGTAATTTTCGACAAGGTCTTCGAGTTGGCGCTGGAAGGTGGAGCGAATGATATCACCCAGGATGAAGACGGGTATATTGAGATCTTTGCGCCGGTGGATGCCTTTAAGACCATCAGTGATCAATTGAAGGGTGCCAATATTGAGATTGACGAAGCCGAGCTGCGCATGGTTCCCAAGCAGGAGATCGCCCTCGAAACCGAACAAACCCTCAAGGTTATGCGATTGATCGAAGAGATCGAAGACCTGGACGATGTGCAGAGCGTGTATTCCAACCTGGCTGTGAGCGATGAGGCACTGGCTGCCATGGAAGAAGAATGATCCATGCTGGTGATCGGGATCGATCCTGGCACGGCGATCACCGGGTTCGGGATCATTGACGAATACCCGGATCGATCGCTGCACATGGTGGAGCACGGAGTGATCCGCACCTTCAGCGGGACGAACGCCGACCGGCGATTGCAGATTCTGCACGCGAAACTAACCGAGATCTTACAGACCTATCAGCCGCAGTGTGCGGCGGTGGAAAAACTGTATTTTCAACGCAACGTGCGCACTGCCCTGAACGTAGGGCAGGCGCGCGGGGTGATCATGCTGGCACTTTCGCAGCTTGCCATTCCGGTGTATGAATACAACCCCATGGATGTGAAGCTGGCGGTGACTGGCTATGGAATGGCGGAAAAGAATCAGGTGCAGCAAATGGTGAAGGCGTTGCTCTGCCTTTCGGAGATTCCTAAACCGGATGACGCAGCCGATGCGCTGGCGATCGCCATTTGCCACGCACACAGCGCACGGTTGAGCACCCTGGGAAATTGATATGATCACCAGTACGTCCAACGCACAAATTAAGGATATTCGTAAACTGGACCAGCGAAAATACCGCAAGGAGAGCGGGCTGTTTTACGTGGAAGGGTTGCGCGCCATCATCAGTGCGCTGGACAACCACGCGCCGGTGGAGAAACTGGTATTCTGCCCTGAACTGTTGGAAAGCACACATGGTAAAGAAGTGCTGCAGCGGGCCGAGTGTGCAGGGATTGCGCTGCTTGAGGTCAACCGCCCCGTTTTTGAGAGCGTCAGCTTGAAGGAAAATCCACAAGGCATGTGCGCAGTGGTACGCCAGAACATGCGGAAACTGCAAACTTCCACGAATCTGTCTGGTCTGTGGGTAGCATTGGAAGGAGTGCAGGACCCCGGAAATTTGGGTTCGGTATTGCGCACACTGGATGCGGTAGGCGGTCAAGGACTGATCCTGATCGGTGAAGGCACGGATGCTTTCCATCCGACCAGTGTGCGAGCCAGCATGGGGGCCATCTTCACCATGCAGCTTTACCAGGCAGAGGTAGATGGATTCATTGAATGGAAACAAACCCAACCGGTCGATGTAATCGGGGCAGTTTGCGGAGCGGTTTGGGATTATCGCGGCTATAATTATGCTGAAAACACGGTATTATTGATGGGAAGCGAACAAAAAGGTCTGCCGAAAGTGTTGCAACAGGCCTGCACGGCACTGGTCACCATTCCCATGTGTGGCAGTGTGGATTCGCTGAACCTGGCCAATGCCACTTCAGTGCTGTTGTATGAAATCTACAATCAGCATTTCCCGTTGAGGAAGAAATGATTGCATCGGTAAAAGGAACGGTCACCTATAAAAATGATCACTATCTGGTGGTGGAAACCGCCGGGATCGGTTTTAAAGTCTTCTGCACCAAAGCCACCTGCACGCAGGCAGTGGAAGGGGAGCACATCAGTCTTTACACCCACCATATCACCCGCGAAGATGGCATGTTCCTATATGGTTTTGAAAAGATTGAAGAAAGGGATCTGTTCATCCAGGTATTGAGCGTCAGCGGGATCGGGCCCAAACTGGGGATGAATTTGCTCTCCTCGCTTTCCGCTGAGGCCATCCAGCGCGCGGTGATGAAGGAACAGGATGAAGTTTTCAGCCATGTTCCGGGGATTGGCGAAAAGACCGCCAAGAAGATCGTGCTGATGCTGAAAGACAAGATCGCACCTTTGCTGGAAGAAGCCGGTCTGAAAGGGATACCGGATACGGATACGGATGTACTGCAAGCATTGGTTGGATTGGGTTATTCTCTAAATGAAGCTCAAAAAGCGGTTGCTTCTATCCCGCGCGATGCCCCCGATAATACGGAGGAACGATTGCGCTTGGCGCTGCAGTACTTTACCGCATAATGTGGCAGTATGTTAGAATTCAGCGTTTGAGATTGCATTGAGGTTAGTTGAATGGCGAATTTCACTAGAGGATTAGGGATTGACCTGGGAACCACCAATACTGTGATCGTGGAAAACGGACAGGTTTTGCTGCACGAACCCACGGCAGTATCGGTGTTGATCGATGAATGGAAGATGATCGAGGTGGGACAGGCGGCAAAGGACATGACCGGTCGCGTTCCTGATTCGATCGAGGTCTTTTATCCGATCCAAAATGGCGTGATCGCGGAATATGAGATCACGGAAAATTTCTTGAAATACCAGATCCATAAACTGGTAGGTTCCATGCTGCTTTTCAGGCCCAACCTGATGTTGACCGTTCCGTACGGCATCACCAGCGTAGAACGCCGCGCAGTGCATGAGGCCGGGTTGGGGGCGGGCGGCCGTGAGGTGGCGCTGATCGAAGCGCCGCTGGCGGCGGCTCTGGGAATTGACCTGCCCATCGCTCCTCCTTCCGGGAATATGCTCATCTGCCTGGGGGGGGGAACCAATCAGGTGGCGGTGCTGGCGATGAACAGCATCATCGCGGCGGAAATCGATCGGGGTGGCGGAAATAAGATCGATCAGGATATCGTCGATCATGTGCGCAAAACCTACGGCGTGATCCTATCACACTTTAGCGCGGAGGTTGTGAAAATGCGCGTTGGAGCAGCCGTGGAGGGGATCGAAGATAGCGAAATGGAAGTGCAGGGTCAGGACCAGGTGACCGGGCTGCCACGCTCCATCACGTTGCGCACGCAAGATATTGTGGATGCGGTGCAAGAAGGACTGCAATTAATTACCAAATTGGTGCGCAGAACGTTGGAAAAAACACCACCCGAGCTGATCTCTGATATCATGGATCGCGGGGTAGCGCTGTGCGGGGGAGGCACCCAACTGCGCGGCATCGAACGCTACCTGACCAAAGAACTGGGGATTCCTGCCTATCTGGTCGATAATCCCACTACCTGTGCTGCTGAAGGAGCAGCGCGCGCACTGGGAATGATGGACGAGCTGCGGCGCTCCCTGCCAACGACCTAATAAAAAAAACCGGTTCAAGCAATGAACCGGTTTTCATTTTATGTTTTATTATTTTGTTAATTTATCTGCGGCGGCTGCTGCGCCCACCCAGAAGGAGCACATAATACAGCACCGTAGAGATGGCTTGAGCTGCTGCAGCGACATAGGTCCAGGCAGCCGCATCCAATACCGTGTTGACACCTTCCATTTCACCACCGTAGAGAATGCCTTCGTTGACCAGAACGGCTTTTGCCCGTTTGGAGGCGTCCAGTTCGATCGGGATGGTCACAATGGAGAATAAAGCGATGGCTGCAAAGAGCGCCACACCGATGATGGCCAGGTTGTTATTGGAGAAGAAATAGCCGACAAAGAAGAGGATGGGCCCCAACCAGCTTCCGATCTGGACGGTGGGTATCATCAGCGAACGGATGCTGAGTGGACTGTACTTTTCTTTGTGTTGAATGGCGTGCCCCGATTCATGAGCGGCGATCCCGGCAGCAGCGATGCTGTTGCTTTGGAATACACCTGAACTCAGGTTGAGCGTTCGATTGCGCGGGTCATAGTTATCGCTCAAGGTGCCGCCGGTCTGTTTGATTTCCACATCTGAAAGATCATTGGAGTTGAGAATGTGGCGGGCGACATCGGCACCGGTCATGCCGTTCGATGTGCGCACCTGAGAATATTTTTTATATGCTCCCTGTACTTTCGCCTGAGCCCATAAACCCAAGATCAAAGCGGGTAACGAAATCAGTAAATAAAGACCATAGCCATACATAGCTTTCATCCTCCATTTTTTATTACAAATCTATTGTATTATACGAACATTTCTTGAAAAGAAAGTAAAACTTATATTAATAATTGAGCTGCGGGCAAATCATCAAAGACATGACAGCCGTGTTTTTGAAAATGCTATAATTCGTTGTTGATATAAAGAATTTTCCCTGGCAATAATGACAGTATGACATAGAGGTTAACCACTGATGGCTGAAACGAAACATAAAGGTTGGAGTCTGGAAAATATCCTGTTGGTTGTGATCATTCTTGCTTTTCTCGTTTACTGCGCCATTTTTCTCTATCAATCTTTATTTTCGATCAATGGAACCACGTATTCGGCTTTATTTGATGATGCGATGATCTCCATGACCTATGCGCGCAATTTTGCGCAAGGGAACGGGTTGGTATGGAATGCTGGCGGTGAGCGTGTGGAAGGCTATACCAATCCGTTGTGGGTGATCTTCATGGCGGGTTTTCACCTGCTGTCGATCCCGGAGAATTGGGTGAGTCTGCCGATCCAGATTAGCGGAGCGTTGTTTCTGCTGGGCAGCGTCTTGTTTCTGCGCAAGATTGCCCTCAATGTCAGTGGGCAGCAGCGGGTTGCGCTTCTGGCTGTTTTTCTCACCGCTTTTTATTATCCGCTGGTGAACTGGTCCCTGATCGGCTTGGAAGTCAGCATTCTGCTATTGTTGATCAATTGCTCACTTCTGCTAGCGCTTCAAGTTCTGGATACCGGAAGGTTTTCACACTGGCTTTACATCCTCATGGGCCTTGCCACCCTTGTGCGCATGGATGCGGCGGTCACCTATGGGGTGATCTGGGCATTTTTAATGATTTTTGACAAGAAGAATCGACGCCAGCATTTTTGGGAGGGGTTGGCGATCCTGATGGCGTTTGTGGCTGCCCAAAGCATTGCCCGCAAACTATATTATGGGGAATGGCTTCCCAATACTTATTATTTGAAAATGGAAGGTTGGCCGCTTTGGTCGCGCATACGCCGTGGATGGGCGGTCTTTATGGAGTTCATTAAGGGCTTTTTCTGGCCGTTGTTCCTGGTTCCCTTCACTGTTCTGCTCTTTCGGAGGGATAAGAAAACCGTTTTCTTGCTGTTGATTTTTTTGGCACAGATAGCATACAGCATTTATGTGGGCGGGGATGCCTGGGAACATCGCGGCGGAAGCAATCGATTCATCTCGCTGGGAATGCCGGTTTTTCTGATGCTTTTCAGCATGGCATGCTATGAATGGCATGATTGGGCGATAAAAAAATCCGTCGAGTGGTTTCCTAAAGCAAAGAAAATGCTGCCGAAGCTTGCATCTGGCATTCTAGCTGTGTTCATCCTGTGCAGTATGCTGATGTGGAACCGCCTGATCAATAATGGGAACCCCATTTCGAATCTGAAACATCCATCCGAAAACAGTCTGCGCTATTTCCTGCTGCTGGAACCCACGGTATACAAATCAGGTTCTCAGAGGGAAACCGAAGACGCACTGCTGATCAAATCCATGACGGATGATGAAGCCACGATTGCCACGGTAGCGGCAGGCAATATCTGTTATTTTTCTCACCGGGAGTGCATTGACCTTTTCGGGAAAAGCGATGCAGTGGTGGCGCATGGCGGAATCCAGGTGCCGCTTGATGCTGATTGGCAGGACCTGCGGCCGGGACATGTAAAATTCAATTACGAATATTCCATTGGTGAACTGCAGCCGGATGTGGTGGTGGAGATCATGAAAAGCACCCAGGATCAAGCTGCGCCCTATTTAGCCAATTACGTACGGGCTACGGTTAACGGGCATTTGATGTATTTTAAAATGGATTCGCCCCATGTTCGTTGGGATGTTTTGGAAGAAGTGCGGGAAGATTAATTGGCTTTTCTGAAATATTGAGCTTTGTACAGAAGAATATAGGGCAGGGGTGATCAATTTCCTATTGACTTTCCCTTTGGATTCCTCTATGATGATATTGGCTGGTGGTTTTACCAGTCAACCAAGCGGGATTCTCCATGGATATCGAACTGCTGGAAGTGATCAGTTTGAAAAAAGCCTGCATCCAGAAGCTGCAGGAATACATCTTGTCGGGCAAGTTTGCCATTGGTGAACGATTGCCTTCCGAGCGAGAGTTGGCAAAGATGATGGGGGTCAGCCGGCCGGTGTTGCATGAAGCCATTGTCACGCTCAATGACCAGGGATTGGTGCGCATCGAAGCGCGCAAGGGAGTGTTTGTAAGCGATTATCGCCGCGAAAGTTCCATGTCTTTATTAAATACACTGCTGGAATATGAAAAAGGGGATTTTGACCCTGAACTTTTCCGCAGTTTGATCGCCGGCAGGTTGCTGATTGAACGGGAAACTGCACGTCTGGCGGCTCAATGCTGCAGCGTGCAGCAGGCGCTGCGTTTTGATGATCTTTTGCAGACTGGCCGAAAAGCAGCCGGAAGAACCGCTCAGGAGTTGTGCGAATACGATTTCCAGTTTCATCTTGAGGTTGCCATCGCATCCGGCAACCGCATGTATCCGATGATTTTAAATTCACTGAAGGGGGTGCACAAGAACCTGGCAGGGCGTTTCTATCAGAAACTTTTCACAAGCGAAGAGATCCAAACTGTCCTCAGTCATCATGAGCGGCTTGTGGCTGCCATCCGCTCTGGAAATGCCGACTTGGCTGGTGCGATCATGGAGAAATTATTGCGGCATGGAGAAGAAATCACCATGCACATGTTGTATGCAGAAGATCAAGCAAGAAAGAAGGAGGAAAAATGAGCAAACCTCAAACAGAACCAAGGCAAACAGCCATCAAACAGCCCTATAACCTGTCAGCGCGCATTCAATGGCTGCGGGATTTTTATTTTCAAGGGGTGAATCGCCCCTGGAACAATGAATATACCTCATGGACAACCGGAACTCCCTGGGATTTCCAATATCAGGAAGCCAGTTTCCATATCGTTCCGGAAACCTTCAGCTTTTTGCAGACCTTTCGCTCATCTTTTAAACAAAATGCCTACCCGGTGGAACTGCATAAAGATTTTTGGAAATGGTCGATCGCGGAACGAAAAGCATGGTTCTTGCATGAAGTGATGGTAAAGCACCTTCCCAAAGAAATTCTCCCGGGTGACCTGCTGGCGGGGGCACGTTTTAACGTGATGCTTTCAGCTTGCCTGACACAAAAAGAGGCCAAGGAATATGCCAAAGCCATCTTTGACAAAGGTGGAGCGCGGCAGGCGTTGCTGTGGTTCCACAATCATGGTTATGGAAACAGCGGAGCGACCAGCGGGCACCTCATTCCTGGCTATGCGCGTGTCCTGAAAGAAGGATGGAAAGGCATCTATCAGGAGCTTGAGGAATACTACCGAAAATTGCCTGCAGTGCAAAAAAGGGGGGCCGAGGGAGCTCAATTGAAAGCCATGCTGACGGCTGCGACCGTGGCGCGTGATTTGGCAGCAGAATATGCCAAAGTCTGCAAAGAGATGGTAGCTCAGGAACAGGATAAAAAACGAAAAACAGAATTGGAGCAGATGGCTGCCAACCTGGAGCGTGTACCCTGGGAACCTGCCACAACATTCTGGGAGGCCATGCAGTCGTTATGGTTGACGCACATGCTGGTGATGAGCGATGAAAGCTACCCTGGCCCGGGGGTTTCCTTCGGCCGCCTGGATCAGTACCTGTATCCGTATTGGCAGCGTTCCATGCAGGATGGTGTGGAGCGGGAATTCTGCAAAGAGGTCATGAAATGTTTTTGGGTGCATGCCAACACTGCCTACGACGGCATGATCCGTACTGGCGGTAACCAGGGCATTACTGCAGGCTATGGGCAGCTTTTCACCATTTCGGGCATGGGTGCGGATGGCAAGGATATGACCAACGACCTGACTTATGCCATTTTGGAAGTGATTGATGAAATGTCGCCCATTTTGGAACCGAAACCTAATGTGCGCTTGCACCGCAACAGCCCAGAAAAATTACTGGACGTGGTGGTGGATATGATCGCTGGCAGTCAGGGGGCACCATTCTTGCTCAATTTTGATGAACGTTCAATGGCAGGCATGATGCTGGAAGCCAAACGAGCCGGCGTGAAAGACCTGATCAATGCCGGAAATGTGTACGATTATGCCCCGGTGGGCTGTCTGGAGAACACGATGGCCGGGAATGACCGTTCAGGAACGGTGGATGCCAACCTGAATTTGCTCAAGGCAGTGGAATTGACCATGACCGGCGGCTATGATCTGAATCCATATGTGGACGGGATGACCGGAAAGACGGAAAAATCACAATGCTGGGGAGTGGACACTGGTGATGTAACACGCTTTAAGACTTGGGAAGAATTCTGGAATGCCTATGCGCGACAGACTGGGAGCATCATCCGGCGCATTGTGGATCTTTATGAACTGACCGAAGCCAATCGTTCAAAATTTTCCCCAACGCCTTACCTTTCCTGCCTGGTGCGCGGTTGTGCCGAGAAGGGCAAAGATATCACACAGGGTGGCGCCCAGTTGAACTTTGTGACCATCGAAGCGGTAACCTATGCCACCACGGTGGATTCCCTGTTGGCGGTGAAATATCTGGTTTTCGATGAAAAAGTATGCAGCATGGCCGAACTGCTGCAAGCCTTGAAGGATAACTGGGTGGGGCATGAAGTGCTGCAAGCCCGTGCTATCAACAAAGCTCCCAAATATGGACGGGATGATGATGAAGCAGACCGCATGGCAAAGGCCGTGATGGATGTTTGGACGGAAGAAACGTGGAAATATAAAACCCGCTCGACCGGCCGGCAGTTCAGACCGGGCATGTTAAGTTGGAATTACTGGGTAGCAGACAGCAATCTGTTGGCTGCCAGCCCGGATGGGCGCGCCAAAGGAAAATTCCTTTCCAATGCATTATGCCCTTCCAACGGAGCAGATAACAAGGGACCAACTGCCAACGTCAATTCGGTAGGGAAGGTGCTGGGCGGCAAAGCAAAAAATGGAAAGGGAGATTGGGAGGAGTACCTCAATTGTCTGCCCAACGGTGGCAGCCATACCATGACTTTCAATCCGTCGCTGGTGCGCGATGCGGAGCATAGGGCGAAATTCAAGGGATTTTTACGCGGTTATAGTGAGAATGGTGGTAGCGCCCTGCAGATCAATATGATCGATGCGGATACTCTGCGTGATGCCCAATGCCATCCTGAGAACTATAAGCATCTGTTGGTGCGGGTGACCGGATACAATGCGTATTTTACGAGCATTGGGAAAGAGTTGCAGGATGAGATCATCGCCCGAGAATCACATCATTTTTAAAATAGAGGATGTTATGATGGAAACACAGCGCCTCACGGCAAACTACCTGCATCTGCAGCGCCTTTCCACAGAAGATGGGCCGGGAATCCGCACCACTGTCTTTTTGAAAGGTTGCCCGCTGCACTGTGCCTGGTGTCATAATCCCGAAAGCATCGGCAAAAAGTCTCATATTCAATGGCTTTCTCACCTGTGCATTGGCTGCAAAACCTGCGTGCTTTCTTGTCCTGGCGGGTGTATCAGCATGGAAAATGGCAAACTGCGCATAGATTACAAGATCTGTGCACTGTGCGGAAAATGTGCCGAGGCCTGCCCGGCCAATGCTTTGGAAATATTGGGAAAGGAAATCAATTCGCAAGATTTAAGCGAAGAACTGTTGAAAGACCAGGCATTTTTTGCGAAATCAGGCGGAGGGGTGACTCTTTCAGGCGGCGAGCCGGCACTTCAAGCGGACTTTTGTACCGCTTTGATGAAATTGCTGAAAGAACAGGGTGTCCATACTGCTTTGGATACCTGCGGGTTGGTGCCACAAATTAATCTGGAAATGATCTTGCCATACACTGATTTGGTCATGTATGACCTGAAGTTGATGGATGCGGGGCAGCACCAACAGTTTACCGGAGCCAGCAATGAACGGATCCTGCAAAATCTGCGCTGGTTGGTTGCAAAAGTACGGGATGGATCGCTGCCACTGACATTGTGGATCCGCACGCCGCTCATCCCCAATGCCACAGCGAAAAAAGAGAACCTGCAAGCGATCGCTGTTTTTCTCAACGAAACAACCGTTGACCTAGTGGAACGTTGGGAGCTATGTGCTTTCAACAACCTGTGCCGTGATAAATATATGCGGCTTGGCATGAATTGGAATTACCAGAACCAGGCATTGATGAGTCGAGCGGAGCTGGATGAATGCTTGGAGTGGACAAAGCAGGTTTATCGGAAACCGCAAACGGTAAGCGTCACGGGTGCAGCCCGTGTGGAAGAATAAGAGGATGGAAAAAATGGCAGAAGCAAATGGAAAAGACCAGGGATTTACCGCACAGGATATTCGCGATCTCAATGTGGAATTAAAGGTGGGAGTTTTAGGAACGGTCACACCGCAAGGATTGCCACATCTGACGTTGCTATCCAGCATCCAGCCCTGCGCCCCTCGCATGGTCACCTGGGGGCAGTTCACGGAGGGATTGAGCAAACAGTATATTCTGGAGAATCCCAAGACGGGCTTTCTGATCATGAGTTTGAAAAAAGAAGTATGGCGTGGAAAAGCGCTTTATCGTGAAAAACGTAAAGATGGGGCGGAGTATGAAAATTACAATACCATGAACATGTTTCGCTACAATGCTTATTTTGGCATCCATACTGTTTATTATATGGACCTGGTGGAACTGCACGGCAGGCAATCCCTGCCGATGGGCAAGGTGATCAGCGCGGCGGTGGCAACCATGCTGGCGCGCATGCTTGGCAAGAAAGACAGACAAACGGAAGCGCTGAATCAGTGGGGTCAGAACCTGTTGAACAAAGTGGATAACCTCAAATTTCTGGGATATGTGGATGCGGACGGTTTTCCACAGATATTACCGGTTGTGCAGTTGCAGGCACTGGATGCCGGCCATCTCATTTTTGCACCGGGCGCATATGGGGAGGAGATCAAGGCAATTCCGCAGGGCGCACAGGTTGCCATGCTGGGAATGAGTTTTGATATGGAGGATGTGGTTACGCGTGGAACTTACCGGGGTATTCAACGTGTGGGTGGCGTGCGATGCGGCGTGTTGGATGTGGAATGGGTCTACAATGCCATGCCACCTGCTCCACGCCAGATCTACCCTGCGGTGGATCTGAAAGGAATCAGCTTTTAAAGCTGCTGTGCTATTCGTAGCGGGTCCGATCAACCAATCATCTCACTGGAAAGAGAGGAATAAGGTATGGATATTCATGCAATTCTTGCTCAAATGACGCTGGAAGAAAAAGCTGGCCTGTGTTCCGGATTGGATAACTGGCATACCAAAGCGGTGGAAAGGTTGAATCTTCCTTCCATCATGGTGGCAGACGGACCGCACGGATTGCGCAAAGAAAAACCTTCAAAAGGCGAACAGGCCTTTGTGCCCAGCTACCCGGCTACCTGCTTCCCGACCGCTTCGGCGCTGGCTTGCAGTTGGAACCGGGAATTGTTGTTTAAGGTCGGCGAAGCACTGGCCGAAGAATGCCTGCAGGAAGGTGTAAGCGTCATCCTCGGACCGGGGGTAAATATCAAACGCTCCCCTTTATGCGGCAGAAATTTTGAATATTATTCCGAAGACCCGTATCTGAGCGGCGAAATGGCGATCCAGCATATCCGCGGCGTGCAGAGCAAAGGCATTGGCACTTCCCTGAAACATTTTGCTGCCAATAATCAAGAATACCGGCGCATGGCCATCAATGCTGTGGTCGATGAGCGCGCGTTACGCGAGATCTATTTGGCTGCCTTTGAACGAGCGGTGAAAGAAGCACAACCCTGGACGGTGATGTGTGCCTATAACCGCCTGAACGGAGAATACTGCAGCGAAAATGAAAGTTTGCTGACCGGTATCCTGCGTGAAGAATGGGGATTCGATGGGTTGGTTGTATCCGATTGGGGGGCGGTGAACCAGCGCGTGAGAGGCTTGAAAGCCGGATTGGACCTGGAAATGCCCGGCGGGAAGATGGAAAATGACCAAAAGATCGTCCAGGCAGTACAACATGGAGATCTGGATGAAGCGGACCTGGACCGATGCGTGAAACGCGTATTGACATTGATTCAAAAAGGGATCGAGGGCAGGCAGGAAGGATATCGCTATGATGCACAAGCACATCATGTTCTGGCTCGCCAGGCGGCTGCGGAAAGCATTGTTTTGCTAAAAAATGAGAACAATATCCTGCCATTGGACCCCAACCAGAAGATCGCGGTGGTCGGTGATTTTGCTAAAATACCGCGCTACCAGGGTTACGGCAGTTCGGTCATCAACCCGACACAGCTCGATTGTGCTTTTGATGAAATTGTGAAGTACAGTGCCGATGCGGAGAACATTCTATATGCACAGGGATTTCTGCGCGAGGAGGACGCCATTCGCCTTGACCTGGTAGAAGAGGCCTGCCGGATGGCCGCGCAGGCGCAAGCGGTGCTTGTTTTTCTGGGATTGCCCGAAAGCCATGAGATCGAAGGCATGGACCGGGAAGATATGCTGCTGCCGGAAAATCAAAATAATATCGTGGTGAAGCTGCTCAACGTGAATCCCAACGTGGTGGTGGTATTGAGCAATGGCTCACCGGTATGCATGCCCTGGGCGGAACAGGTGCCAGGGATCGTGGAAGCATATCTCAGTGGACAGGCAGGCGGAGGTGCAATGGTCGATGTATTGTTTGGAAAAGTGAACCCCAGCGGAAAACTGGCCGAAACTTTCCCGCTGGCCCTGGCTGACAACCCCTCCTTCCATTATTTTCCGGGGGGAGCGCAAAACGTGGAATACCGGGAAAGCATCTACGTGGGATATCGTTATTATGATAAAGCAAAGCAGGCGGTGCGTTTTCCTTTCGGGCATGGTTTGAGTTATACCCAATTCACGTATGAAAAGATGCAGCTTGTGAAGAACAGGTTCAAAGCCGGAGAGAAGGTGGAGGTGCATTGTTCGATCCGCAACAGTGGAAAACGGGCAGGCCAGGAAGTCGTGCAGCTCTATGTAGGAAGAGTCGATGAGACAGGCTTTTGGGCGACGCAGGAACTGAAGGGATTTGAAAAGGTTTCATTGGAACCCGGCGAAATCAGGGAGATCATTTTTCATCTGAATGAACGTTCTTTTGCATTTTATGATGTCGATCAACAGGATTGGCGGATCGCTGCAGGTGAATACCGGATCAATATCGGTGCCTCCTCGCATGATCTGCATTTATCCGAAGTGATTAACATTGACAATTCCGATCCACTGCATTTTTCCCCTGATCTGGATGCTTATACAACACTGAAAGGAAATCACTTCGATCAAGAGGCATTCTATACGATGATTGGCAAGCCCCTGCCGGATGCAGGAAAAGAGAAGCGGCGCAAGATCGATATCAACACACCGCTGATCGACTTTCGAAAAAGTCTGCCCGGAAAACTGGTCTTTGCTATCTTGAGAAATGAGATCCGCAAGAACACTGGACAAAGTGAGAATGCATACATCAACGAGCGCATGGAACAGAGTATGCTGGAAACACCGCTGCAGAACCTGACCAATTTCAGCAATGGATCGCTGACCGAAAAAACTGCCACTGCCCTGGTGCAGTTGGCCAATGGAAAACTGGCAGCCGCCATCAAGGCATTGCTCACAAAATAACTTGTCAAGGCTAAGTAGAAAGATCCTAAAGGTGAGCAAAGTAGAGAGATCCTAATGGTCTACAATAAGCACGGGACTACCATCGAGTTTTTTACCATAAGTACGCCAGGGATGATTGGCGGGTGGAGAAAAGGAATGGGGA
>JAAZOD010000021.1 GCA_012797975.1 Pelolinea sp.
CATCGAACCACAGAAAGAGATGCGTACTTTCAAGATCGAACGGGTGGAACGGATTGAATTGCTCAAAGATGCCTATTCTATCCCGCGCGATTTTGATCCTGAAAAGTTGCTCAGCCAGGCGTGGAGCATCTGGTTCACCGAACAGCAGCCGGTCAAGATACAGCTTCGTTTTTCGCAGCGGGTGACACAGCGCGTGAGGGAAACCCGCTGGCACCCCACTGAGCAGGTTGCCGAACAGCCCGATGGTAGTCTGCTCTGGTGCGCCGCCATCGCGGAACCGCGCGAAATGCTCCCGTGGATCCGCGGCTGGGGCGCCGATGTGGAGGTGCTGGAACCTGCGGAGCTGCGCGCCCAGATAAAACAAGAGATTGAATTGACTTATCAACAATATTTTCCAATGAAAGATGAGACCGATGGATAAAAAACTGCAAGCACTGCTAAGCTGCATTTGGGCAAAATCAAACGATGACCAGCCCCAAGAGATTCATCTCTTGCTTTTCCATCTTTTGGAAAGTGCTGCTGTCGCTTTGACTTTATGGCAGGAATCGCTCTCCCCTTCGATCAAAAAAGAAATCGTCGATCTGCTTCATCTGTCGATTGAAGAAACTGGAAACCAGCTGGCATATTGGGTTGGTTTGCATGATATTGGAAAAGCCAGCCCGGTTTTTCAAAAACAGTTGGAACAAAAAAATCCTGCTCTCCTTGCGGAGATACGAGCATCTGGGTTGACCATCAAGAAAGATTGCCCTCCGGCTTATCACAGTCATATTAGCGCAAAGTTCATTCATGATAATTTTGTTGCGCCCAATGAGATCGAAATTGCCATTTCGGGGCATCATGGTTTGTGGGATTCTGATTATTCAAAGATTTCTAAGGATTCATATGGTTTGCAGGAATGGGATGCAGTTCGCAATGCTTTTTGCGGGATATTGCGTGATGCTGTATGGAATCAACCTTTAAAAACACTGTCTCTGGATGCACAGAAAAAGAATGAATTGGTGGCATGGTTCAGCGGGTTCATTTGCGTGGCCGATTGGATTTCTTCCGATGAAAATAGGTTTCCATATCAGAGGAAATGGATGGACCCGCAGGAGTATTTCAAGAATGCTTGTTCCCATGCACACCAGGTTCTTCAAGATATTGGCTGGATCGGTTGGCATTCGGATGGCAAAATCCTGACCTTTCAGGAGATGTATCCAGATTATTCACCAAATTCAGTTCAGCAACAGGCGATCGACGCTTTCAATGATTATGCTGCGGATTCGCCATTTTTAATGGTGGTGGAAGCGCCTACCGGCTGTGGAAAAACGGAAATTGCCATGTTCCTTGCCGATCAATGGTTGCAGAAAAAAAATGGTAGTGGGCTGTATATCGCCATGCCAACGCAGGCCACCAGTAACTCCATTTATCAACGATCCTTACGCGTTCTTGCTCGGCGCTACCCTGATCAAAAGGTCAATGTTGTGCTGGCGCATGGCCAGGCGGCTTGGAATGAGGAGATGCAGCAGATACGTGTGGCCAAGGTGGGCGATAGTAAAGAAGACCAGAGTCTGGTTGCGGCGGAGTGGTTTCAAAACAATCGCAAACGCACTTTACTTGCCCCTTTTGGGGTGGGTACCGTGGACCAGGTTTTCCTCAGCATCCTGCAGACCAAACATTTTTTCGTCCGTCTGTTTGGATTGAAGAACAAAGTGATCGTTTTTGATGAAGTGCATGCCTATGATACCTACATGAATACGCTCTTTTATCGGCTGCTGGAATGGCTGCACGGTTTGGGTGCCTCGGTCGTGATCCTTTCGGCTACTTTGCCTGAAAAGACCCGTGCACAAATCGTGGCTCATTATAGCGGTGTGCCTGATGAGCAGGTGCTTCCTGATTCCCATTATCCCCGTTTGACCCTTGTTTGTGCTGGAAAAGAACCGTGTGTGTTTCCTTTAACGGCGGATTCTTCTGATCGAACGATAAACCTCCGATGGGTCTCTGAAGAAGAAATGCCCTCTGTGCTGAAAGAAAAACTCTCTGAGGGTGGCTGCGTGGCCGTGATTTGCAATACGGTGAGGAAGGCGCAGGAAACATTCTTACGCTTGAAAGAAATGCAAATGGTGGATGAAGAGGACTTGATCCTGTTCCATGCCCGTTATCCGCTTTGCTGGCGTGAACAGATTGAGCAAAAGGTTTTAAAGAACTTTGGAAAAGATTCAACCCTAGAAAATGGCTCGCGTCCGCGCAAAGCGATCGTGGTGGCTACGCAGGTGATCGAGCAAAGTCTGGATTTGGATTTTGATCTCATGGTCAGCGAATTGGCACCGGTTGATCTGATCCTTCAGCGGGCTGGGCGGCTGCACCGCCATGACCGCAAAGATGCTCGCCCTTCAAAGGTATCTTCCCCTCAAATGATCCTGGTGGATGTTTCACAGGATGAGGATGGAGTCCCTCTGGTGGGAACAAGGGAACCCTTCTATCCCAAGAATGTATTGCTTAAAACCTATCACGTGCTTTGTGAAATCACTCAATTGCAGGTTATTGCTTCCACGCGCAGTTTGATTGAAAAGGTGTATGACGATCAGGAGAATTGGTCTGAGTTCCCTCTGGAATGGAATGAGAAGCTGAAAAAATGGCAAAAAGAGGAGATTGCCAAACGGGAAATCAAGGGGGATGATGCTAGCTTTACGCTGATCGATGCTCCTTCATGCAAGCGCTTGCTGTATAGGCAGATGAACCAGCTTGCAGAATCGGATGAACAGAGCGTTGGTACATTGGAACGTATGCAAGCCAAAACCCGCGATGGGTGTTTGAGTGTCCGGATCCCATGTTTGTTTACCCGAGATGGCAGCGCTCTTTATTCCGATTTGGAATGTCGGCAGCTATTGCATGAGGGCATGGGGGAGGGGGAGATTTTAAGGGCGATTGCCTGGAATGAGGTTGGGATCAGCAATGCTTGGCTTCTTCGAACGATTGAGCGGCAGGCGCAGGATTTCGATCAGTGTTTTCCAAATATTAAAAAATTAAAAAAGAGGAAATTCCTGCTTTTTCAGGTGGATCAAAAAGTAGCGAAGTTGGATATTGGAGATTATCATCTTGAGCTTTCTTGTGAATTGGGATTGACCTATCAATATGGAGGGAAAGATGTCGGAATTTAACTTGCTGGAGGAACCATGGATTGAGGTTGTCGATTCTGCAGGAAAACCGCTGGATGTCAGCATCCGCCGGGTTTTGTTGGAAGCGCACAGCATAAAGAGACTGACCAGTGCTATTCCATTGGTCAACGCTTCGGTGCTTTGGCTACTGGAAACTATTCTCATTCGCTCCATGAGCAATGCTGGGATTGCTCTGGATGATTATGAGGAATGGTTGAAAGGATATCGCGCCGGAGCATTCGATACCAGTGTTCTGGAGAAGTATTTTCAAACATGGCATGCTCGCTTTTACTTGTTCGATGACGAACATCCTTTCCTACAGGTGAATATCAAGGAAGAGGACTTTAGCGGATCGGCCATGAAATTGCTCCCCCACTTTTCGGGAGGCACCGGCGGGAACAGCGCCACTTTGTTTGACCAGCATACCGAAGCAGAAGGGATCGCTCTATCAAAAAAAGAGGCGGCCAATTACTTGCTGGCGGCGCATCAGTATGGTTCGGGAGGGCGTATTATCGGTGGGGATTATTTCACAGAATCGTTGCCCTGTAATGGTTTATCCATCTTCCTGGAAGGAGAAAACCTTTTTGAGAGTCTATATTTGAACCTGCTCCCTTACCCTGATATTCCTGCATGCCCTACCAAAATAGGTGATTGTCCGTTATGGGAGCGGGACGATCCGCAGTCGGAGGCGGGGCGCGTTCAAGTGCAGGAGGAGAAAAATACTTGTTATCGCCCCGTGGGTCTGCTGGACCTGCTCACCTGGCCGGGCAGGAAGATTCAGCTGCTTTGTGCGGAAGATGGCATGGTGCACGAAATCAAAATGCGCAATGGCATCCGCATGGCGGAACTTACTTTTCCTTGGTATGCGTATAACGGGAAGGGGTTTGAGTTGCGTGCGCGTCAAGACCATGCAGTTTGGCGTGATTACGCCGTCTTGCTTCAGTTTCCTGATCTGGTCGCGGAGGGGCAGGATAAAAGTTGCCCGCCGTTGGCAGTGCGCTGGCTGCACGAATTGAAGAGAGCGAATTATTCTTTTGATCACATGTTGTCGCTGGTAGCATTTGGAATGGCCAAAGACGCGGGGAAACAAAAAGTGTATTTCTACACCGAGCAGCGTCTTCCCCTGCCTCAGGAATATCTAAGCAAGCCGGAGCTGGTCCTTGATGTAGCCGCTCAAACTGCGTTTGCTGAATCGGTGCAGGGCGGCTTGTATGGCTCGATGATGATCTTCGCCGAAGGGCTGCTTTCCTTCGATGCAGAGAAAAAGAATGGCAGAAAACCCGATGTGAAAGATAAGCAGAACCTGGTTGCCCATTTAGGTGCTGAGCGAAATTATTGGGGTATGTTGGAGCAACCTTTTTTTGATCTACTGGTTGCCCTTCCTAGCCAGCGTGAGAGTGCCATTGAAAAATGGAAAAACATCGTGAAAACCGCTGCCCGGACGGCTTTAGACCAGGCTGTGGCATTGGCCGGGGAATCGATTTCCGTGTGGAAGGCGGAGGCGAGTGCCCGTCGAATGTTGAATGCTGTTTTGAAAAAGATCTTGGAAAGATAGAAAAAGGAGGAATTTCAATGAATGAAAGGGAAAAACATCGTTTGATCCAGTATCTTGAATCATTGGCAGGGGAAAATACCCTTGATCGAGGTGCGCTGGCGAAATTGCGTCGTGCTTTGTATGATCCATTGGAGGCATATCCGGTCATTTTGCCCTATTTGCCCGAGAATGTCAGCGAGTATGAATTGAACCTGTATGCGCTGTTGGCTGCCCTGTTTTCCATTAACCCCCATACTGCTCCGGATGGGAATATGGGAGCCCACATGCGCCTAGCCGCCGGGGAGCAGATTGAAGCCACAGAACGGCGGTTCGTCAATGTGCTGCGTGCCAATGCCGAAGATCTGCCGGTGCTTTTGCGTCAGTCTGTGAGTTATTTGCGTTCCAAAGATGTGGCGGTGAATTGGGAGCAGTTGCGCAGGGACCTGCTGGCTTGGAACCATGCGGAACGCTACGTGCAGAAGAATTGGGCGCGTTCTTTTTGGAGTTTTGTTCCAAAGACGGATGAAGTTGAAAAAAAATAAAAATGAAGAAAACAAATAAAAAGGAGATCCTGTCATGTCAGTAAAAATCGAATTTCATATGATCCAATCTTTTCCCCCTGCCAATTTGAATAGGGATGACACCAATATGCCCAAAGACTGTGATTTTGGCGGCGTGCGGCGCGCGCGTATTTCCAGCCAGTGTTTGAAACGTGCTATCCGTTTGCATCCTGATTTTCAGAGGTTTACCGAACTGCCGGCTGCTGATAGAACCAGAAGGATGATCGTTCCGATTCAAGACAAATTGATTAAAGCGGGTATGGATCCTCAAAAAGCATTGGATTCCGCTTCGGATTTTGTGAAAGAATTGCTGGGAGGATTGGAAAAACAAAAGGAGAAAGAGCAGTATCCACGTTCTTCTGTGCTTTTTTATGTGAGCGAACAGGAAATTGACTCTATCGTGGAATGGATTCTTCAAAAGGATAAAGGTGAGAAGGTAGATTGGAAAAAAGTGTACATTGAAAAATTCTCCCAACGTACTTCTGCACCAGATATTGCTTTGTTCGGGAGAATGCTGGCAGAGAATCCCGCACTCAGTCTGGAAGCTTCCTGTCAGGTGGCGCACGCCATTTCTACCCATCATGTGAATATGGAGATGGATTTCTTTACGGCAGTCGATGATCTTCAACAGGACGAAGATCCCGGGGCAGGTATGATGGGTATCACCGGTTTTAATGCTGCCACTTTCTACCGCTATGCTGCCATTGATTGGGGGCAGCTTGTCGAGAATTTGGGTGGTGATGCGGAATTGGCCAAGAAGACCGTGCGTGCCTTTGTGTTTGCCATGGCAAAGGCGGTGCCTACTGGCAAACAGAATGCCTTTGCCGCCCAAACCCCACCGGCGCTGATCTTGGCGGTGCTGCGCGATGATGGACAGGCCTGGAGTCTAGCAAATGCTTTTGAAAAACCTATAGTGGCCAAAAAGGATAATAGTATTCTTCATCAATCGGTTGCAATGCTTGATAATCATTGGCATGAGCTGGACTGCATGTATGGGGATGCGCAGCGCCCTGCAAAACCCATTGTGCTGGTTCTGCCGGAGATGGAGGGGGAGTTGGAATTCCTCAAAGAGTACAAGAAGGGTTCGCTTCAAGATTTTGGAGAGGCTGTCTGCGATGCGCTGCCTCAGGAGTGATCGATGACTGGCACATTACTGATCCGTTTAGAGGCGCCCATGCAGGCCTGGGGGGTGCAGAGCAAGTTCTCCATGCGCGATACTTGCCGCGAGCCCACCAAGAGCGGGGTGATTGGCTTGTTGTGTTGTGCGTTGGGCAGGCAGCGCAGCGAGAACCTGGAAGATCTGGTCGATTTGCGAATGGGGGTGCGTGTTGATCGGGAAGGGATGTTAATGAAAGATTTTCAAACTGCCCGAAATATCATGAACGCGAAGGGTTCTCCCGATACAAATGTCATATCAGACCGCTATTTTTTAGCCGATGCGGTTTTTTTGGTCGGCTTGGAAGGGAAAAACGAAGAACAGTTGCATACTCTGTTGCATGCGTTGCAGCATCCGCGTTGGTTGCTGTATCTGGGCAGGCGGGCTTTCCCTCCGTCAAAACCGGTCTGGCTGCCAGATGGCTTGCGCTTGGGAATCGACTTGCAGCGTGCCCTGGCAGAGTATCCCTTCCTGTGTGGAGAAGCAACCTATCAAAAAAGTGAGCAGTTGCGAGTGCTGCTGGAAGATCCGCAGGGCGGCGTCACGCAGCGTGATATTCCTCAACCATTTTCATCGCGCAGCTTTTCTCCGCGCTCGGTTTTGGTGCTTTCGATACGAAAGCCAGCCTCAGTATTGGAGGAGGGAAAAGATGTATCTTAGCCAGTTGATTCTCAATCAGGCAAAAAAACAGGTGCGCCGTGACCTTGCCAACCCCTATGAGATGCACCGCACCATCATGGGTGCATTTCCAACCCCGCTGCCGCACGATGAAAGGATCCTTTTTCGTATTGAACTGAGTGAGAAATCCGACATGCCGGTCGTGCTTGTCCAATCGATCTATCGACCTGACTGGGAGTCGGTACAACAAAAAACGGAAAGCTGCTTTGTTTGCATGCCGCAGGTGCACGGTATGGATGGATTGAACATCAGGGATGGCGATTGGCTTCGTTTTCGCCTGCGCGCTGATCCCAGTAAACGGGTGTATTACGTCTGTCGTGAAAAAAACCAGCGTATTAGTCTGTTCTCTGAAAATGACCAACGCGAATGGCTTCTACGAAAGGGACAGCAAGGTGGTTTTTCCATTCAACAGGAATACCTGATGATTAGGGCTGCACCCTACCGCACGCTGTTCATTCCACGGGGCGAAAAAACGCATAAAGCGACCATCAACATGGTAGATTATGAGGGTGTATTGCAGGTAGTGGATGTCGAAAAATTCCTGGCCGTCTTGCGCCAGGGCATCGGTCCGGCCAAAGGGCTGGGTTGTGGGCTGCTTTCTTTGGCTCGGCTTTGATCACAATCGAGGGGAAATTGTGCGATTGGAACCTTAACAACTGAATAGGAGGAAAAACATGCGTGATATGCAGATTTTGCCCAGGTTGAGCGATAGCATCACCTACCTCTATCTGGAACAGGTGGTGATCCATCGCTGTCAGAATACCATTGAAGCGCTGGATGAAGAAGGACGTGTTCCCATTCCGATCGCGAATTTGAATGTTTTAATGGTTGGTCCGGGGGTGAGTATCAGCCATGCTGCCATGAATATCATTGGGAAGAATGGCTGTAGCGTGGTTTGGGTGGGGGAAGATGCCACGCGTTTTTATGCGGCTGGTGTTGGAGAGACCTATAAAGCGTATAAGATCATGCATCAAGCGGAGTTGGTCAGCGACCTTGAAAAACGCAAGAAGGTTGTGCTGGCCATGTATCAAAAAAGGTTTGATGTGCAGCTTGAGGCGGGTCTCTCCCTTCCCCAGATTCGTGGATTGGAAGGGGTGAGAGTGCGCGATTGCTACAAGCGCTGCAGCGAAGAGACGAATGTGGAATGGAAGGGCAGGAATTATAACTTTCGCGAATGGGGTGGTGATCCCATTAACCGCGCTCTTTCCACTGCCAATGCGGTCATCAATGCGGTATGTCACGTGGTTATCGTGTCGTGCGGTTATTCGCCTGCCCTTGGCTTTATCCACCAGGGGCGCCAGCTTTCGTTCGTGTATGATATTGCGGATCTGTATAAAACGGAGATCACCATCCCCACAGCGTTTGATGTTGTAAAGGATGGGGAAGATCAACTGGAAAAGCGAGTGCGGATGGAGATGCGGGCAAAGATTCGCGAGTCGAAATTGATGGAACGCATCATCCCGGATATCCAGAGTTTGCTTGAAATTGAGGAAGAAGAAGAGGAGCAGGAAGAATGGATTGATCCTGAACAGGCCAGCCCGTTTCCGCTTTGGGAAGGGTTATTTGACCGGGAAGGGGTACAGAAATGATGGTGTTGATCCTGCAGAGTGTCCCTGCTGGAATTCGCGGGGAAATTGCCCGTTGGTTGGTGGAACCGTTTCCGGGGGTTTTTGTGGGGCATGTCAGCGCACGAGTGCGTGATAAACTGTGGGAAAAATGTTGCGAGAATAAGAAGGTGAATGGGGTGGTGCAAATCTGGAGCACCAATACCGAGCAGCGTTTTGCCATGCGCGGGCATGGTACGGTTCGTCGGGAACTGATCGATATGGAAGGTATTCAGCTTGTGCGCATTAACGAAGAGAATTCTGTTTTAATGATGGAGGATATTACGGAGGTATGATCGGAAGGGTTTTCCCCACATGCGTGGGGGTGTACCTAATCCGGATGGAAGTGATTCCGGTCTTCCCCTTTGTTTTCCCCACATGCGTGGGGGTGTACCAGCAAATCATCAACGTACACGGTTCGCGTGTCATGGTTTTCCCCACATGCGTGGGGGTGTACCTAATGCGGGCATAAAAATCATCAGGAACGATATAGTTTTCCCCACATGCGTGGGGGTGTACCTATCTATGCGTGCCTGCATGCATCCCTGGATGTCAGTTTTCCCCACATGCGTGGGGGTGTACCGTCGTATCGGATTACGAATTCTGGATGCGGCTTGCGTTTTCCCCACATGCGTGGGGGTGTACCTACAATGCGACCCTTAACTGGCGCAATCTTTTTCGGTTTTCCCCACATGCGTGGGGGTGTACCTATGCAATAGCGATCAGGCGCTCATGGACGCGAGAGTTTTCCCCACATGCGTGGGGGTGTACCTGCGCGAGTATCCCCTCCGCGCAGAGCGACATCAGGTTTTCCCCACATGCGTGGGGGTGTACCGTTGGCTGATCTGCCAGATCGAATCCAAGATGAACGTTTTCCCCACATGCGTGGGGGTGTACCGGATTGAGGAACAGGAGCCAGCAACATACTGGAACGTTTTCCCCACATGCGTGGGGGTGTACCGTGGGATATGTCCGATCCCTTCGTGGATGAACTGCGTTTTCCCCACATGCGTGGGGGTGTACCGGTGAAACGATGGATACACTACAGGTTGAGTTTACGTTTTCCCCACATGCGTGGGGGTGTACCGCATTAAGTGCGAATATTACGAGAACGACAAAATCGTTTTCCCCACATGCGTGGGGGTGTACCTGACTATAGCTCCCCGATCTATTACCAAGCGCGGTGTTTTCCCCACATGCGTGGGGGTGTACCTCCCTGGATGCCCAGTAGTGTAACTGGCATTGCTCGTTTTCCCCACATGCGTGGGGGTGTACCGTTAAATCGCTGCGTACTTTCGATGAATATGATAGGTTTTCCCCACATGCGTGGGGGTGTACCTCATGTCCGCCTTACCCATGCGCACCAGGTGGCTGGTTTTCCCCACATGCGTGGGGGTGTACCTATTTATTTGTCTCAAAGGAAGCGAGCCAGTTTCCGTTTTCCCCACATGCGTGGGGGTGTACCTTAGTTCGCCATGCGTCATCGAGATATTTTTCCGCGTTTTCCCCACATGCGTGGGGGTGTACCTAATGCGCCGACCATCGAGGCAATCTTGGAACGCTGTTTTCCCCACATGCGTGGGGGTGTACCGCAAACCAATTCAATCTACTCGTGGACAGGCTCAGGTTTTCCCCACATGCGTGGGGGTGTACCTTCGGCGAACTTTACTGCATCGCGTCGCGCCAGCTGTTTTCCCCACATGCGTGGGGGTGTACCGTCGGATTGCTTCATCCAGCTCGAAGTGAATATAGGCGGTAGGGTGGGTTGGCACAACCCACCATTTTCGTTATCCCACCACTAGAGCATGCGGAAGATAAAGAGAGTGCTATCAGACCGAGTATAGTTGAGGGATTTCTCCATTGCCAAATGTGTAATCCATTTCCTAATCAATACATCATTCAGAGGGAGCATAGCGACCGAAAAATCTCACCATGAGTGAAAGTAACCAACCAACATGCTTTATCTTATTTCTTTCCCCCTGTCGTCATTTCGAAATGGTAGGCTAGGTTGGTACAATCCACCAAAAAAATTTCCGCTATATTACAAAAATATGTAGAACTTGTAAAGTAGTATTTTACAAAAAGGTAATGTATTTGTAAAAAGCTTTTAATGTTGAATATCTATAATGATATTTTCTCCAAAAATTACTGTTTTTTATAAAAGAATACTCAATGGATAGCGCAAGTTGGCTGAAGCATTGGATGAAAAACTTGAGATCATTTTGTCTCCGGAAACGGACAAATAGAGTAGATTATTTTATTGATGCTCATACCCTAATTCTTCCGCAACCTCCTTTAACGCTTGTAGCAGCGCGTCCTTGGCGCTCTCCTGCCTTGCCGCTTCCCCATACTCCTGAAACCCCGCCAGCTTTAATACATACATGGCTGTTTTCAATTTGGTCTGGGCGTCCCCATCTTCCAGCGCATCCTCTATCACATCTAACGCCTGCCCTACCATCTGTAGCAATTTTTCCATGTGCGCCGCGCGCAGTACTTGCCGCCGTTCCTGTAGTGCCTGTATGAAAATCACATCCTGGTTGCGCCATTGGTTCACGCATTGCCGGCTTGTTCCTATTTGCTCTGCCACCTCGCTGTCATTCATCCCTTTCAAGATCAGTTCGATGGCACATTCTTGCTTGTTGTTCAGTTTGTCTTTGTCACTCAAAATTGCCCCACTTGTTCCTCTTCTATTCTAGGGGCTGGCTTGCCTCTTGCCAAGATGTCAAAATAGGAATGTTTTAATAGAGATTTTATTTTCAAATTTGGAGAAAATGAAAATAAGAGAGTTCCTTATTTTCATTTTTCGTGATTTTGAAAATAAGGATTCTTAATGAGAGAGATTCGTTTCTTAGAAACGAATCTCCAAAATATGTAAAACTGTCGGGTTTTGTCAACTTTTGTCAGGTAAATGGCGTTTCAACTTGCCTTTGTGGTCGTTCTTCAACCTGTCTAAAACCCTCAGCGATAGTGAATAGAGATGAAGCAGTAAATGTAATACGCGATCCCGCCCAGAAAATGAGCAACATAAGCCGACCAGGCGATTATCTTCTGGTGGATCTTCAAGCCCACCCCCTGCACTTCTTTCTGTAGCAGCCAGCGCACGCAGACGGCGAACAGCAAAAAGAGCATGATCTGCCCGCTCCAGCGGAAATTGCCATGCAGAAAACGCTCCCCGCCTTCTGCCAGCAAATAGAATTGCGCGGCTCCCATCGCAAATCCGCACCAGCCAGCCAGTAAGCCGGCATCTTTCAACAGCTCGCGTCTGGCGATCCATGCTACCAGCAGGACGAACAGCGTGGAGAGGATGAACTTATAAAACAGCCAATCCGAAAAAGCTCCTTCCACTTCAAAAGGCGCCAAAATGATGCCCTCGCTGGGCTCCCCCGCCACATAAGCTATCCACCATTGAATAGCCAGCATACAAAAACCGGGCAGGAAAAAGCCGTAGACAGCCATTTTCCAGTCGATGGGTCGGTGTTGCAGCCGTCTGATGAGTATCGCCAGCATGAGCGCCGGAAGAACTGCCACTGCATAGTTGGGCTTGATCCAGGTGGAGAGCGAAAGCCAGCAGGCAGAAAGTACGATCTGCTTCCAATTACTCTTTTCTCCCGCTAACAACCGGATCACATAAAAAAAGCTGAGCAGGGCAAAAGGTTTCAATAAATGGATGGTCGGATTATGGTAATTGGCAAGGGTGATATAGCCGTAGTAAAACTTCTGATCCTTGAATGCCAGCAGCATCACAGGCGCCAGAAAGGTCATGCTGAATGCCAGCGCCGCGCGTTTGAGATCCCAGTGCTTGCGCTCTGCTTTGCCAAACCAGAAATACAAGATCAGCACCAACGCGACCTGA
>JAAZOD010000022.1 GCA_012797975.1 Pelolinea sp.
ATCCCCATTCCTTTTCTCCACCCGCCAATCATCCCTGGCGTACTTATGGTAAAAAACTCGATGGTAGTCCCGTGCTTATTGTAGACCATTAGGATCTCTCTACTTTGCTCACCTTTAGGATCTTTCTACTTAGCCTTGACAGAGAAAGAATGAATTCAACAAAAAAGAATGGGTCGTGGGATGCCTTCCCAACGCACCAACTCTTCTTTTTCCCATGTCTGTCATCCTGTGGAGTGGAACGATGAAGGATCTGTCCATTTCGATGACATCCGGCGGGGTATGTCGCAAAGAGGAGCAGTGAGTGTGTTCCTAACGCACCTATCGAAATATTTCTTGATTCTTCCGTACATATTCGAGCAGCAGTTCTGCCGTCTTTTTTTGCTTCAGTCATAGGGTGCCTTCCCAACGACCGATATGTTTCATTTCCCTCCCTCAATCTCCTCCTGTTTGTGGTTCGCTGAAGACGTTTACAGTGGGAGAAGAAAAAGGAATGAATAGAATAGCGGAAAGTGAATCAGAATAGGTAATGGGGAACCTATGATAAACTACATTCATTATTCCTTTTACTAATTGTTATCCTGCTTCAAAGACATACAAAACAAAATTACATAGTGATGAAAGGAATGGAAGATGGATTTTAGAAAAGGAACGGATAATTTGGAATGCAAGCAAGGCAGAATCTTGAAATATCGGGGGTACGAAAAAGAAATAATCATTCCTGAAAAAATTGGACTTCAAAAAATAATCAGTATCGATTATATGGCGTTTGAGGGAAAAGAGCTCACCGTTGCTGTGCTTCCTGAAGGTGTTGAAGCGATCTATCGAAGAGCTTTCGCGTCAAATCGGTTGACCAGTGTCACTCTTCCGGCCAGTTTGCGCATGCTTGATGCGGGGGCTTTTAGCTGGAATCAGATCGAAGAATTGACCATTTTTGATGGGATAGAAACGATCGGTTCTGACGCGTTTGTAAATAACAAATTGTATAAATTGCTGATCCCCAAGAGCGTGAAGAGAATTTGTTCACAGGCTTTCTGTAAGAATCAGCTTAAAATCGTTGAATTGTCCGAAGGATTGAAAGAGATTGATGAAAAAGCTTTCATGGATAACAAAATAGTTCAATTGACCATCCCTTCGACGGTGACCAGTATTGGCGAATGGGCGTTTGCGAATAATTGTTTGAAGGAAATTACGATTCCCGGAAATGTAAAGGTAATACGCGAATTGTCTTTTGCGGGTAATGAACTCTCGAATGTCACGATTCAGGAAGGTGTAACGGAAATTTGTAAAGATGCATTCTATAAGAATTGCCTTTCTAGTGTGGCGATTCCAACCAGCGTTAAAGTTCTGAATGAAAATGCATTCGATCCCAGTGTAAAGATCATTCGAAAATAATGCCCTTCAAAATAATAAAAGTTCTATAGTGGTAGGTACGTTCCCAACGCACCCACTCTCTTCTTTTCCCCCTTTGTCATCCTGAGGAGTGAAACGACGAAGGATCTGTCCATTTTGATGACATCAGGCGGGATATGTCGCAAAGAGGAATCCCGGTCGTGGGGGTGTTCCCAATACATCAATCCTCTTGTTTTCTATTCCGTCATCCTGAACGATCTCGCCCCAACAACATTCGAACGATTGACCATGCGATCTTCCATTTTCTGAACAGAACTTATCACTTTGGATGTTTAATGAATGAGCCATGGAGTGGGGAAAAGTAGTACGATGCAAGATCCTTTTGCAAGAAAAAGGGGTCATTTTTCCAGTTTTTACGATATGTCTTTCAACCATGCATGTTCCTTTGCGGAAGGTTGTGAGGAAGAATGTGTGTTATAACGATCACTGGTGGAGCGTAATTCCTTACTTTTCAATCGATACGCCTGCGCCTCCAACAAAATCGGAGAGTTGACTTTTGGTCGAATTTGTGCAATAATAGCAGTAACGTTGCCGGTAACGTTACCGGTGATTGGGGAACAGGAACTTGGAACAAAGCAAACGATCCATCACAATACGCGATGTCGCGAAAAAATCTGGCGTGTCCGTTTCAACGGTTTCTCGTGTGCTGAACGGAAAAGTGGATGTTGCCAAAACAACGAAGAATCATGTATTGAAAATTATTGATGAGCTGGGTTATAGCACAAACCTTGCGGCACGCAGCATGCGCAGCCAAAAAAAGAACCTGATCGGCTTGATTATGCCGGATATTGCCTATCCCTATGCCATCGAGATCATGAAAGGGGTGAACCAGGCCATTGCGGAATCGGAGTTTGATCTCTTGGTTTACACTTCTGGCGATGTACGAAAACGGGGCCATGTCACATCTGAACAAAAATATATTACCCTTTTGGCAAAAAGTATCTCGGATGGGGTTATTGTGGTTGCACCGGTTGCCTCTGAATACAACATTGATAAACCAATTGTCTCCATCGACCCGGTAATGAGCAATCCGACTTATCCCTCTGTGCATGCCACAAATTACGAAGGTTCCACAGAAGCGATGGAATATCTGATCGGATTGGGACATCAACGGATTGGATTCATTGGTGGGCGTGTGGAGCTGGAGAGCGCGAATCAACGTTTAGCGGGATATAGGAATGCCCTTGAGAAAGCAGGGATTCCCATCGACGAACAACTCATTGTATCAGGAGACTATACAACGAAAACCGGGATCGAGGGGGGACAGAGATTGCTTTTGCTTGAAGACCGACCTTCTGCTATCTTTGCATCCAATGATCAGATGGCAATGGGGGTTTATCAGATTGCCGAGAAATTGGATTTGCAGATTCCTGGAGATTTTTCTTTGGTCGGTTTTGACAACATCCCCGAATCGAAATATCTAGGTCTCACCACAGTGGATCAATTCATTTCCGAAATGGGATATGCAGCAACACAAATGTTGATCAGGATTATTAATGAGGTTCCCGAGGAAAATCAAACGCTGAAAATAAGAACGCAACTGGTAGTTCGTAACTCGTGCCGGCCGTATGGGGAGAAAAAAAATTGATGTCGGTGGAGTGGCGGTTCTGATGCTGCTGGTTGAAAAATATGGTTGTGAGGGGAGGTGGGGTAAATCGAATAAATAAAAAAACAGGTCTTCTCTTCAACTCTTGTGTGTCTCAAGAAGACCTGTACAGTTGTGTGGAGGTGTTCTCCACACGATCATATTATATCCTTTGATATCAAAAGTGGAGGAAAAACATGAATCGAAAGATATTCTCGATGATCAGTGTGTTGTTCATTGCCCTTTTCCTGTTCGCTGCGTGCGCGAAGACATCCACTGCCGAAACAGCACCTGCAGAAGAAGAGGAACCGTTAGCGGAAGCCCCGGCTGAATCTGAGAAACAAGTAACTATTACCTGGTGGCATATTTCCACAAAAGATCCGGCACTGTCTGATTGGCAAAAAATGGCCGATGACTACATGGCTGCACATCCCAATGTGAATATTGAGATCACGGTTCTTGAAAACGAAGCGTTCAAGACCAAACTGACCACCGTTCTGCAATCCGGTGAAGTACCTGATATTTTCCAGAGTTGGGGTGGGGGTACTTTAAAAGAACAAATCGATGCTGGACTATTGAAAGATATTACAGCGGATCTTGATGCCGATGGTGGAGCTTGGCGAAACACGTTTGCACCTGGTGCTTTGGCAGTGTTCAGCTCGGATGGCAAGAACTACGGCGTACCCTGGGATATGGGTATGGTGGGATGGTGGTATAACAAAGACCTTTTTGCTCAAGCAGGAATTACTGCCACGCCCACAACCTGGTCTGAATTCCTTGAATGTGTTCAGAAATTGAAGGATGCTGGGATCACCCCGATTTCATTGGGTGAAGGAGATACTTGGACCGGTATGCACATCTGGTCATACCTTGCCACGCGCATTGGGGGTGAAGCAGCATTTACTGCGGCAGCCGATCGTACTGGCTCTTTCACCGACCCCGCTTTCGTTCAAGCGGGTGTGGAACTCAAGAAGCTGATCGACATGCAACCATTCCAAGATGGCTATCTGGGTGCTACGCATGATGAAATGCAGGCGACTTTTGGAAACGGGAAGGCCGCTATGGAGCTTTCCGGCCAGTGGGCTCCCTCAGTACAGAAAGCGAACAGCGCTGATCTGGAAGGCGTCAAGAACCTCGGAATGTTCAATTTCCCTGCTGTCGAGGGCGGTGCGGGGGATATTACGGATGTGATTGGTGGTGGAAATGGATTTGCGATTGGGAAGGATGCTGAACCGGAAGCTATCGACTTCGTTAAATACCTGACCAGCCAGCAGAATCAGACTATCATCGCAGCATCAGGATCAGGTATCCCTGTTGTAAAAGGTGCGGAGAGCGGTCTGACTGATCCAAATTTGTTGCTTGTACAGCAAAGCTTTGCACAGGCGAAATATTTCCAGCTTTACTATGATCAAATTTTGCCTTCTGCGATGGGTGGCATCATTAATGATGCAGTCCAAAAACTATTTGCTGGAACGGCAACGCCCGAAGAGGTGGCAGCTGAAATTGAGGCTGGCGCCCAAGATTTGATTAAATAATTTCAAAACAGGATCAAGACAGGTGCGCGAGGGTTGGTAAGAAAACAAGAACGCACCTGTCTTTGAAAAATGATTTGGATCAATATCTGAGAATAAATAATTGATTATTTTCGTTTCATAAATCGAAGAGGGATATCGAGAAATCTCTTGGATCATTTTATGTGAAGAAATAAGGATATTCAAAAGATGCAATTATCTCAATTCGTTCATGATAAACACCATGTTCAAAAAGAGGGCAAGAAAGACCGGCGATTTCAAAATCGCTTGGTCATTATCTTGTTTTTGCTGCCAGCGTTGGTTCTCTTTCTTCTCTTTGTGATCTATCCAATTTTCCGATCGGTTTATTACAGCATGTATGATTGGAAAGGTTTTGGACCAGCGGTCGATTATGTTGGCTTGGGTAATTATAAGAAGATATTCGGCGATGAAGTATTTATAAAATCAATAAAAAACGTTTTGCTCATTATTATCCTGTCTTTAGGGTTGCAGTTGCCCATGGCATTGATCTTGGCAGTCCTGGTGGGGCGTGATCTGCCCGGACGATCCTTTTTTCGGACGGTTTTTTTCCTGCCTTATGTGCTTTCCGAAGTCAATACGGGAATTATGTGGATGCTGCTTTATAATGCCGATCCGGAACGGGGATTCTTCAATGCCATTTTAGTATCGCTTGGTTTGCAGCCGGTTGCCTGGCTGGCAGATATGAATGTTGTGATCTATGCGGTGTTTATCACGCTGACCTGGAAATATTTTGGTTTCCACATGCTTCTGTATCTTACGGGCCTTCAAAATATACCAAGAGAGATTGAGGAAGCTGCACGTATTGATGGAGCTAACGCATTCCAAAATTTCTTTCATATTACCCTGCCTCTTCTGGGAAGCACCATTAAGACCTCTGTTTATATGTCTGTATTGGGATCGATCCAACAATTTGTTTTGATCTGGATAATGACAAGGGGAGGGCCGGTCAACGCAAGCGAAACCATGGCGACGTATATGTACCGCTTTGGCTTTGTTCGGTTTCAGCTTGGTTATGGGGCGGCCGTCGCCATCATCATGTTCCTTATTTGTATGATTTTTTCATTGTTCTATCAAGCGCTCACACGCAAGCCGGATTACCTGAGCGGATTATAGAAAGGAATGCTTACGTGGGTAAATATGTTGCTCTTCCAAGGTGGATGAGGAAAACCCCTCAACGATTGGTTGTTTATATTTTCCTTATTCTTGCTTCGATCATGATCTTTATCCCCATTGTGATATTGCTTTTTGGCAGTGTGAAAACAACGGGTCAAATGTATTCGCATCCCTATTCCATTCCCAATCCTCCTTATTGGGGCAATCTCGTTCAAATATTGAGAACGCCCTCGTTTTGGAACATGTTAAAGAATTCTTTGATTGTAATGATGGCAACGACCATTGGAACGGTTTGCGTCTGTTCATTGGTCGCTTTTGTTTTTGCCCGGTTACAGTTTCGAGGGAAAAATTTTTTCTCCAATCTGTTTACGGTTGGTTTGATGTTCCCCATTAATGTGGCAATTTTGCCTGTGTATTTTGTGTTGAGGCAAATAGAACAGATAGGGATTCCTATGATTGATACGCTATGGGGTGTCATTCTTGTACAGATCGCTTTTCAATTGTCCGGGAATATTATGATCTTGAAGGGTTTTTTCACTGCTGTACCCTCTGAGCTTCAAGACGCAGCATACATGGATGGATGTTCAAATTTTGATTTCTTCTGGCGCATCATGCTGCCGTTGGTGAAACCATCGTTAACGGCTGTTGGTTCCTTGGTCATGATCGCCAGCTGGAATGATTTACTGGTCCCGCTTGTCATTTTGAATAGCAATCACTTATGGACTTTACCTTTAGGTACGATGCAATTTCAAGGTCAATACGGGCAGGACTTAGCATTGATTTCGGCCTTTGTTGCATTATCTGCCATTCCTACGATCGTTTTCTATTTTTTTGCTGAGAAGCAAATCATTTCGGGTTTGACAGCCGGTGCCGTGAAAGGATAGATAAGGAGAACCATGCCTTTTATAAAGTCAAAAATTGGATTTTCACTTTGTCTGCTGTGAGAGGCATGCAATGGTTCTCGATTCTGTGAATAGTGAAAGAACTTCAGCGCAGAATCACAGGAGGAGATTTATAAAAAAGAGGTGCACTTATGGAGATGAAAGATAAGCTACAACAGCAATCATATCTTGATACATCGTTGTCATTTACTGATCGAATAAACGAACTGATGAAATTACTGACCCTTGATGAAAAAATTGGACTGATAAGCTATACCGGAAGGGGCATTCCTCGTCTGGGTATCCCTGCTTATAACTATTGGAGTGAGGCATTGCATGGAGTGGCACGCAATGGTCGTGCTACGGTTTTTCCACAAGCGATTGGGATGGCTGCCACATGGGACAAGGAAATGATCTATGAAGTGGCTACTGCCATTAGCGACGAAGGGCGTGCTAAGTATCACCAGGCTTTGCGGAGAAATGGATATACGGACCAGTACCAGGGTTTGAATTTCTGGTCACCGAATGTTAATATCTTTCGTGACCCTCGTTGGGGTAGAGGACAGGAAACATGGGGAGAAGACCCATTCCTCACCGGCGAATTGGCTTCTGCTTTTGTGAAAGGTATGCAGGGAAATGATCCCAAATATCTGAAGACAGCTGCCTGCGCGAAACATTATGCGGTTCATTCAGGCCCGGAGAGAGAACGGCATACCTTCAATGCTGTGGTGACCAAACGTGAGTTATACGATACCTACCTGCCCGCTTTTAAAAAACTGGTACAGGATGCCAAAGTTGAGGCAGTGATGGGGGCTTATAATCGAACGCTGGGGGAGGTCTGTTGTGCCAGTAAGCTTCTGATAGAGGATATTCTTCGTGGGGAATGGAAATTTCAAGGTCATTTTGTGTCAGATTGTGGGGCATTATCTGATTTCTATCTGAGTCACAAGGTTACGAGAGATGCGGCCGAATCTGCTGCTTTGGCGTTGAGACATGGTTGTGACTTGGGTTGTGACCATATTTTTGACGAAATTCCTGAAGCTATCCAGAGGGGACTGATTTCAGAAGAGGATGTAGATCATGCTCTGGAACGCGTTTTGCTGACCAGATTCAAACTTGGCATGTTTGATCCTCCTGAAGATGTTCCCTTTGCGTCGCTCCCGGAAAGCATGATTGGTTGTGAAAAGCACAGAGAACTTGCCTATCAAATAGCAACGGAATCGCTCGTTTTATTGAAGAATAAAAATAACATTCTTCCCATCCAACCTTCCGTTGGGAAAATTTTTGTGACGGGTCCAAATGCGACCAGTACAGAAGTTCTTTTGGGCAATTACTATGGATTTAATGAACGGATGGTCACATTGCTTGAAGGGATTACAGGGCGGATTCCTGAAGGGATGGGAATGGAATATACCACTGGCGCGATGTTGAAACACCCCAGAGAGATAAAAGAGACTTGGGCTCCGGGGATGGCATTGTCATCTGATCTGGCAATTGTTTGTGGGGGTTCCTCTTCTTTTCTGGAGGGCGAAGAAGGCGAATCTCTGCTCTCTCCGCAAAATGGAGACCGCAGCAGTATTTCCCTTCCGGTAAGTCAAATTAACTACATTAAAGAACTGGCTATGTCAGGAACCAAGATTGTGCTTGTATTAACGGGTGGTAGCCCGATTGCGCTTGGCGAAATAGAGGATCTGGTGGATGCTATCCTTTTTATTTGGTATCCGGGTATGGAGGGGGGAAATGCGGTTGCGGACGTATTGTTCGGCGATGTTTCGCCCTCAGGAAAATTGCCCTTAACCTTTCCCCGGTCGTTGAATCAAATCCCTCCCTTTGATGACTACAGTATGGATAGAAGGACGTATCGTTACATGAAGGAAGAGCCGCTTTACCCCTTTGGTTTCGGATTGAGCTACAGCAGCTTTGAGTATCGCGATCTTCATTTGGAAGGGCAGCGCATCAATCTCGGGGATTCGCTCCATGTGAGTTTTGAACTCCAGAATCGTGGCGATCGGCCTGCTTCGGAAGTTGTTCAGTTCTATCTATCCGATCTCGAAGCTTCAACGATTGTTCCCCTTCATCACCTGATTGGATTTGAACGGATGGAACTTCTTCCAGGGGAGAAGAAGGAAGTGGAATTTCAGGTAACACCTGAAATGATGTCTTTCTACAATGACGATGGAAAATTGACCCTTGAACCGGGCGAGTTTCGTTTGGAAATTGGCGGGTGTTCCCCCGGCAAACGTGGACAGGATTTGGGAGCGCCCAAACCATTGGCAACGGTTTTCAATTTGAAGTGAAAAGGATTCATTTTGATCGAATTGACAGAAAAATATTTTCAAATTTGGTGAAGAAAAAGGAGGCAATCATGACTACAAGCTATGATCCGAAACCAGAGCATAAATTTACTTTTGGTCTTTGGACAGTTGGAAACAAGGGTAGTGATCCATTTGGTGCGGAGGTAAGAGATCCAAAATCTCCGGTCGATCTGCTTTATTTGCTGGCGGAGGTTGGAGCTTATGGTGTGAATTTTCACGATAATGATCTCATCCCAATCGATTCTACACCGGAAGAAATTGGAACCATCAAAGAGAATTTTAAGAAAGCTCTAAAAGATACCGGCTTGGTGGTGCCGATGGCTACTACCAATCTTTTTTATGATCCGATCTTTCGTGATGGTGCTTTTACGTCCAATGATGCCTACGTGCGGAATTATGCGCTCCAAAAGACGATGAAATCAATGGACCTCGGGGTTGAGATGGGAGCGGAAGTGTTTGTGTTTTGGGGTGGAAGGGAAGGAACAGAAACAGATGCTTCAAAAGATCCCGTTGAGAGCATAAAACGGATGCGAGATGCGATCAATTTTCTTTGTGAATATGCACTGGATCAGCAATATGCATTGAAGTTTGCCCTTGAGGCGAAACCGAATGAACCGCGGGGAGATTTATATAATGCTACCACCGGTCATATGCTCGGATTCATCAGCACCTTGGATCACCCGGAAATGGTTGGTGTAAATCCGGAAGTTGCACATGAACACATGGCAGGACTTAATTTTTCCCATGGGGTGGCGCAGGCGATTGATGCCGGAAAGTTGTTTCACATCGATCTCAACGATCAGGTATTTGGTCGTTACGATCAGGATCTTCGATTCGGCGCGGCGAACCTTAAAAGTGCTTTCTTCCTTGTCAAACTTTTGGAAGACCATCATTATTCCGGCAGCCGGCACTTTGATGCTCATGCGTACCGGACTGAAGACCAGGAAGGTGTCAAGGATTTTGCACGCGGTTGTATGCGCACTTACCTGATATTAAAAGAGAAGGCCGATCGATTTAATCATGATGCGGAGATCCAGGGTTTACTGGGTGAACTGAATAAAATGGATAACGATCTGCTGCAATTCAAAGGTCCATACTCGCAGACAAAAGCGCAGGCGTTGAAAGCTTATCCCTTTGATCGCAAATCCCGAAGCATGAAAGGCTTGCGGTATGAATTGCTGGATCAATTGACGAATGAAGTGCTTTTGGGAGTTCGATAGTTCCTTGTTATGGACAGGAAAGAAAAAAGCTTCCTTGGTCTCGATTGTCTTGAAATCAATATTGGTCATATACAATTGTTGATTTCTAAATCCGTTGGGCCAAGAATTCTTTCATTTTGTTTGAATGGCGGAGAGAATATCTTTGCGGAAGTCCCGGATCAATGTCTGGAATGTCCTGGAAAAGGCAAGTTCTATTTTTATGGGGGGCACCGTTTCTGGTGCGGACCGGAAGATCCCTCGATCACTTATATCCCCGACTCTCGGCCGATAACCATAAAAGAGACTTCTGAGTCAATCGAGCTCATCCAGGAAGTGGATCCAACCCTTGGCATTCAGAAAAGTATGCGAATTATGCCTACCGGGTTCGAGAATATTCTTATGGTTGACCACATCATTAAGAATACAAAGGACAAACCGTTTCGTTGTGCTCCCTGGGCCATTACTCAATTGAAATTAGGTGGGACGGTGATTCTCCCTCAGCATATCGATGGGATGGCTGAGAACCCTCTGTTGCCCAACCGCTCGATTGTTTTGTGGCCTTATTCCGATGTCAAAGATCCAAGGTTCAAATGGGATAACCAGTTTATTACTCTCCACGCTTTACCCATTGATAAAGCGTTGAAAGTGGGAATAGCAAACCCATATCAGTGGATAGCCTATTATCGTAACAACCTGCTGTTTGTGAAATATGCGAGCGATTATCCCACGTTGCCATCCATTGATTATGGTGCAACCAGCCAGTGTTACTGTAATTCGAGGTTCATTGAGCTGGAAACATTGGGTCCTCTGGCTGATATTCAATCCGATGAGGAAATCTGTCATCGAGAGATTTGGAGAGCGGTTGAAGATCCCTTTGTTGAATTTTCTTTGGGCGATCTGAAAGATTTTTTTCTCCATGATGAAATGACAAAAATTTGTCGCAAAAAATTGTTTTAGGAATATGCATATGGATAGCTATTTAGGAATTGATATATCAACAACATCAACGAAAACCATTGCCGTTGACTCCCTGGGAAAGATACTTGCAGTATCCTCATCAGAGTATGCGTATGAAACGCCGTTTCCTTTGTGGAGCGAACAAGATCCTGATCTGTGGTGGGAGGCAACCAAGAAAAGCGTTCGTGGCTGTATTGCACAGGCAGGTTTGGAACCCTCTCAAGTAAAAGGGATCGGATTGACCGGCCAGATGCACGGCTTGGTTATTCTCGATGAAAAGGGGATGGTTCTAAGGCCGTCCATTCTATGGAATGATCAACGTACTCAACAACAATGCGATGAAATTCGCAATGTAATTGGGAAAGAAGAATTTATCAAGGTCACTGGAAATGATGCCTTGACCGGTTTCACCGCCCCTAAGATAGTATGGGTTAAAGAAAAAGAGCCACACTTGTTTGAAAAGATCAGACACATTTTGCTTCCGAAGGATTTCGTCCGTTATAAACTTACCGGGGAATTTGCCTTAGATCGGGCGGATGGATCGGGAACAATCCTCTTTGACCTGAAGGAAAGGAATTGGTCTTATGATCTGATTGGAAGACTTGGTTTTGATCCTGTGTGGTTCCCGCCAACTTTTGAGGGCACGCAGATCACGGGTTTGCTGACCAAACAGGCAGGAGAGGAAGTTGGGTTGACGCAGGGCATCCCTGTTTTTGGCGGCGGTGGTGACCAGGCAGCTTCAGCTGTGGGGACCGGTGCGGTAAAAGAAGGGATTCTGTCGATCAGTTTAGGTACATCGGGTGTCATCTTTGCGTCGACAGATTCTCCCCGTATAGAACCTGAGGGAAGATTGCACGCGTTCTGCCATGCCGTCCCGGGGAAATGGCATTTGATGGGGGTGATGCTCTCTGCTGCTGGCAGCCTCCGATGGTTCAAAGATACGTTCAGGAAAGAAGCAAGTTTTGATGACCTGGTTGCTGAAGCGGGGGATGTTGAACCCGGTAGTGACGGATTGCTGTTTTTACCTTATCTCACGGGAGAGCGAACTCCCTATCCTGACCCTCTGGCTCGTGGCGGTTTTATTGGGATTACTGTTCGCCATACGATTCGACATTTCACAAGAGCTGTTCTTGAGGGCGTTGCTTTTGGTTTGCGTGATGGTTTCGAGTTGATGAATGAAGCAGGTCTGCAAAGAGTTGAACAGGTTCGGATTACAGGAGGTGGCTCGAAGAGCCTTTTGTGGCGGCAGATTATTGCGGATGTTCTCAATACTGAAATTGTCACGATCAATTCGGAAGAGGGCGCCGCTTTTGGAGCAGCATTGCTTGCCGCTACGGGGGCAGGTGTGTTTGACTCGGTGGAGCAGGCGTGTGCCAACACGATTATGGTCAAGGATCGTGTTGTACCCGGCAGCGCGTCCACGCTTTATGAAAAGATTTATTCGGAGTACCGGTTGCTGTACCCTTCTTTGAAAAACACCTTTCATAGGATTGCAGAGGACATTTTATAGAGTTTGGGAATGGATTTCTGGAAAAATAGTATATTGGCTTTCGAGGTTTATTAATGTTTGAAAATGGTGCTTGATTGAGAAATATGAATGGTCATTTTCACCTGTGAGTGATTGTGAAGATGAAAAATGATCAGATTTATTTTTTGTCTTTTACGGTTTTTGCAGTGGTCGTACTGGGGTGGGAGAAAATGGGACAATGCGAGAAATTCCGGGATCGAAATATCCATTTTTGCTCAAGTTTCTAGCATTATCCCTGTTAATCAAGCTGTTTTGTGGAGGGTTGTGGGAAAAATGTGCGCTCCGCTGATCGTCGGTGGGGTATAGCCCCAAAAAGATTGGCCGCCGTAGAGCGCTTTCTTCACAAGCCAACTCTCTTTTTCCCTCTATTGTCATCCTGAGGAGTGAAACGACGAAGCCGTAGACTGTGTTCCTAACGCACCCAATTTACTGGGTGAAAGTGGACGGGTGCTTTTCAAATGCATCCGTCCCAATACTTCTCTATTGCTTTGCCCCATACTCGAGCAGCAGTTCTGCCGCTTTGTTTTGCTTTAGGTTGTCCTCGTCGCTCGCGGGCACTCCCAAATTGGCAAAAAATGCCGCCGCCGGTGTACCGCGCCGGGCGAGCATCAGCGGGGTGTTTCCATCGCCATCCATCAGGTTCGCATCCGCGCCGTTCTCCAGCAACGCGCGCATGCATTCCAGGTTGGCTGTCACGGCGGCGCAGTGCAGGGGTGTTTTGCCTTTGCCATCTCTCACATTCACGTCGGCGCCTTGATCGATGAGCAGTTGGATGATGTCAGCCCGGCTGTTGGCTGCGTAATGCAGCGGATACGCGCTGTCGCCCGGGATGGCCTGGTTGGGGTCTACACCCGCTTTGAGGTTCCGGCGCACCTGGTCGATGTCGCCATTCAGGATGGCATTTTCAATGGGGATGGTTTTCTTAAAGCGATCGAACATGCTAGTCTCCTTGTTATTTTGATGCTTTTCCTACATATTAAAAAAAGAAGGGCAAGAAGAACCTGCACTGTATTCAGTTTCATTCGTTCCCTTGTAACAGATATTATCAGACTTTTTTTAACTGTCAAATATTGTCAACTTTTGTCAGCTTGGGATAATGATTGCAGGGGAGTCAGAGATCCATTTTTTTTCTTCTATTTCATCTCAACCAGGTCCCACCAGTTTCCATACAGGTCTTCAAAGACCGCCACCGTTCCGTAGGATTCCTGCTTTGGCTCCCGCACGAAGCGAATACCGCGCACCAGCATCTCGTTGTAATCCCGCCAGAAATCATCGGTGTTGAGGAAGAGAAAGACCCTACCGCCCGTTTGATTCCCAACCGCGTTGAGTTGTTCGGGGGTGGTTGCTCGTGCCAGTAGAATTGTTGTTCCTTCAGAATTGGGTGGAGCGACCAGCACCCAGCGTTTATCCTGGGCGGGTTGGTAGGTATCTTCAACCAGTTGAAAGTTTAATTTTTTCGTGAAGAAATCAATGGCTTCATCATACTCTCGCACGACCAGAGCAACATGCACGATGGATTGTTTCATAATGTTTTTACCCGAACCTTCCTTCGACATAATCCTGCGTGCGCTGATCTTGCGGGTTCACGAACAGCTTGGAACCCTCCCCAAATTCCACCAGCTCACCCTGCAGAAAGAACGATGCATAATCGGCAATGCGCGCCGATTGCGACATGTTATGCGGCGCGATGATGATGGTGATATCTTTCTTGATCTCCTGCAGCAGGCTCTCGATGCGTGCCGTGATCACCGGGTCCAATGCTGAGGTAGGTTCATCCAGCATGATCACTTGCGGTTCAAAGGCCAGAATGCGTGCCAGGCACAGGCGCTGTTGCTGCCCACCCGAAAGCGAATTGCCCGGGTCATCCAGCCGGTCGTACACCTCTTCCCACAGGTACGCCTGGCGCAGTGCGCGTTCCACGGTCGCGCGGATGGCGTCCTTGTCCTTTTCTCCGGCCACTTCCAGCCCGAAAGCTACGTTCTCGAAGATGCTCTTGGGCAGCGGGATGGGGCGTGAAAAGACCATGCCGATCTTGCGCCGTAACCAGGACACGTCGGTTTCCTTATCCAGGATGTTCTTGCCGTTGAAGAGGATCTCCCCGCTGGTCTCCTCGGCGTCTGCCATGTCGATCAGGCGGTTGATGGAGCGCAGCAAGGAAGATTTTCCTCCCCCCGCCGGGCCGAACAGCACATTGATGGCGTTGGGATGGATGTCCAGGTCAACATTCTTGAGCGCTTGCACTCCGTCGGAGTAGCGCAGGCAGTAGTTGCGGATCGCGATCTTTGCTTCGTTCATATCACCATTGTCTCCTGCGGCGGGCGCGGTTGCGGATGGTGGTCGCCCAGATGTTCATGATCAGCACGAAGATCAGCAGCACCAGCACCGAGCCGAACTGGATCTGCAGCGGCATGCCCGGCACCTGGGTGGAGATGACGAAAATGTGGTAGGGCAGCGCCATGGTGGCGTCCAGGGGCGAGGTGGGCAGGTGCGGCAGGAAAAAGGTGGCGCCCGTGAAAAGAATGGGGGCGGTTTCCCCGGCGGCGCGTTCCAATCCCAGGATCACGCCGGTGAGGATGCCCGGCATGGCTTCGGGCAGAATGATGCGGCGGATGCCCTGCCACTTGGTGGCGCCCAGTGATCCGCACACCACCCGGAACCGTTCGGGCACCACGCGCATGGCTTCTTCGGTGGTGCTGATGATGGTGGGCAGGGTCATGATGGCCAGCGTCAAGCTGGCGGAAAGGATGCTGTTGCCCAGCTTCAGGAACAGCACGAACATTCCCAGCCCGAACAGCCCGTAAACCACCGATGGAATACCGGCTAAACTGATAATGGCGATGCGGATGATGCGCGTCCAGTTGTTGTGCGGAGCGTACTCGGCCAGATAGATCCCGGCTGCCACACCCAGAGGCACGGAAAAGATGGCTGTGCCGATGGTGAGGTACAGTGTGCCCACAATGGCAGGCAGGATGCCGCCCGCCTTCATGCCATTGGCGGGCATGCTGGTCAGAAAATCCCAGGTCAGGGTGGGCGCGCCGTTGTAGATGATATACAGCACGATGCCTATGATAGGCAGGATGGTGAAAAAGCTGATGATGTGGATCAGCGTGTATCCAAAGGAATCCTTCACTTTGCGTGTGGTGATGGCACCGGGCTTGTTGGCTGTGTTCATGACACCACCTGCTCCTTGTCTTTGCGGTTCTTTTCGCTGAAGTGGTTGGAAACGATGTTGATGATCAGCGAGAAAAGGAACAGCACAATGCCGATGAAGAACAGCACGTGATAATGGGTGCTGCCGCTTGCCACTTCACCCATTTCCGAGGCGATGGTGGCGGTCATGGTGCGGGTGGGTTTGAACAGGGAGACGATGCCTTTGAACATGGTAGGCGCGTTGCCGGTCACCATCATCACGGCCATTGTTTCCCCCAGAGTGCGGCTGATACCCAGCATTACGGCGGTGATCATTCCGCTGCGCGCGGCTGGCAGGGTCACACGCCAGATGGTCTGCCAGCGGGTGATGCCCAGTGCATATGATGCTTCGCGGTACGATTGCGGCACGGCGTTCAGCGCATCTTCCCCGACCGATACGATGGTGGGGATGGAAATGAGCGCCAGCAGCAACGCGCCGGTGAAGGCGGTTAGGCCGGTGGGCAGGTTGAGCCATTCACGCAGGGCAGGGGAAAGGAAAACGATGCCGATGAAACCCAACACCACGGAAGGAATGCCCGCCAGCAGTTCGATCATGGGTTTCAGGATCTCCTTCACACGCCTTGGAGCGACCTCGGCGATATAGATGGCCGTGCCAACGCCAAAGGGAATGGCGATCAGGATGGAGAAAAAAGTTACCAGCAGCGAGCCGGAAAAAAGCGGCAGGATGCCGAACAGGTCTTCGATCGGGTACCAGCGTGTGGCAAAGAGGTCGCTGAAAGATACTTCACTCAGCGCTGGCAGCCCTTCACGCAGCAGAAAGAGGAAGATCAGCAGGACAATGAGGATGCTGGAGAATCCGGCGATCTGGATGATGCGCGTGATGAGCTTGTCTTTCATGGCTGCCTCACTCACCTTGTGTGTATGGGATAAAGCCCAGGTCGAGCACAAATTGCTGCGCTTCGGCTGAGTGGATCCAGTCAATGTAATCTTTCACGATGCCCTGCGGTTCGCCATTGGTATACATATACAACTGGCGCGCGATGGGGTAGGTTTTGTTGTTGACTGTTTCGGCTGAGGGAAGAATAAAACCGGCTCCATTGTCGAGTGCCAGCACTTTCACGTCCTCGGTCACATATCCCAAACCATCGTAGCCGATGGCGTTCGGATTGTCGCGCACTTCTGCGATGATTCCCTCGGAAGACGGCAGCAACAGCGTCTCCACGGAAAAGAGGGCAGTGCTATCCGCGTTTCCTTTGCGCACCACGGTTTCCAGGAAATAGACATGGGTGCCTGAATTGGTTTCGCGCGAAAGGCAAACGATGGGGCGGTCTTCTCCGCCCACCTCTTTCCAGTTGGTGATCAACCCCTGGTAGATCTGCGAAACCTGATCGATGGTGAGCTGATTCACGGGGTTTTCCGGGTTGACGATCACGGCAATGGCATCATTTGCGACCACGATCTCGTAAGGATCGATGCCGTTGGCTTTGGCCTCTGCGATTTCCTCTTCTTTGATGGCGCGTGAAGCGTTGGCAATATCCACGGTGCCGTTGATCAACGCGGTGATGCCGGTGCCGGTGCCGCCCCCGGATACCGAGATCTGCACCTCAGGGTGTTCTTTTTGATATTGCTCCGCCCAGGCCAGCGCCAGATTGACCAGCGTGTCGGAACCTTTGTTTTCAATGTATTGTTTGGTGGTACTTGTGTCGGTTTGACCGGATTGGGAAGGGGATGCGCCGGCACACCCCGCAAGGAAAATCACCAAAATAAAAAAAATCGCACCGGATTTTTTCATATTAAAAATTATACCGTATCCAAAAAAATGCGGAAATGTTTAAGAATGAAATTTTGTTAAGATTTGTTGGAGAAGAAGCAGCAGGGAGTAAGGTATAATTAGTACTCCCGTGAATTGATCAAGGAGTTTTGTTTTTAAATGGAAATTAGCGGCTTAAAGAAAATTGATATCGACCAGGAGATGCGCACTGCGTACATCGATTATGCCATGAGCGTGATCGTGGCGCGCGCGCTGCCCGATGCGCGCGATGGATTGAAACCGGTCCACCGCCGCATTCTGTACGCCATGATGGATATGGGCATTCACTCCAATTCTTCCTATAAAAAATCCGCTCGTATTGTCGGTGAGGTGCTGGGTAAATATCACCCGCATGGCGATGCGGCGGTCTATGATGCCATGGCGCGCCTGGCGCAGGATTTTTCCATGCGCTACATGCTGGTGGATGGGCAGGGCAACTTTGGTTCCATTGATGGCGATTCGCCGGCTGCCATGCGCTACACCGAAGCCCGCATGGGCGTTCTGGCGGATGAAATGCTGGTGGATATCGATAAGAACACTGTTGATTTTGTCGATAACTTCGATGGTTCCCTCCAGGAACCTTCCGTCCTGCCTTCCCGGCTGCCGAACCTGCTGCTGAACGGCGCTTCGGGCATTGCGGTGGGCATGGCCACCAACATCCCTTCGCACAACCTGGGTGAATTATGCCGCACCCTCATTTATGTGATCGACAATCAGGATAATCTGGATGAGATCACCGTGGAGGACCTGGTGCATTATCTGCCCGGTCCCGATTTCCCGACCGGCGGCATTATCGTCGGCTCCGAAGGCATCCGCCAGGCATACAGCACTGGCAAGGGCAAGATCATCGTGCAGGGCAAAGCGCAGATCGAGGAGATCAAGGGCGGGCGTTATGTCATCCGCATCACTGAAATTCCCTATCAGGTGAACAAGACCACCCTCATCGAGCGCATTGCCGAACTGGTGCGCGAGGAGCGCATCTCTGAGATTTCCGACCTGCGTGACGAATCGGACCGTACCGGGATGCGCATCGTCCTGGAATTGAAGCGCGGCGCCCAGCCCAAGCGGGTGCTCAACCGCCTGTATAAATTCACCCAGCTTCAATCGACCTTCGGCATCAATATGCTGGCGCTGGTGAATGGCGAACCGCGCATGCTTACGTTGAAACATGCGCTGCAGATCTTCATCGATCACCGTATGGATGTGATCAAACGCCGCTCCGAATTCGAACTGGAAAAAGCCAAGAACCGCGCTCATATCCTGGAAGGACTGTTGATCGCGCTGGCAAATCTGGATGATGTTATTCGCACCATTCGCGAGTCGAAGGATGCGGATGTTGCCAAGACCGAACTGATGAAGCGTTTCAAACTGAGCGAGATCCAGGCGCAGGCCATTTTGGATATGCAACTGCGCCGCCTGGCGGCTCTGGAGCGCATGAAGATCGAGACCGAATACAAAGAGATCAAGGAGCGTATTGCGTACCTGGAAGATCTGCTGGCGCACCCCAAGAAAATGCTGGGTGTCGTCCGTGCCGATCTGGAAGAGATCAGTCAAAAATATGGCGACCGGCGCCGTACGCTCATATCCGATAGCAACGTGGAAGACCTTTCGGAAGAGGACATGGTTTCGGATGTTCCGGCGCTGGTGACCATCACCCAACGCGGGTATATCAAGCGAGTTTCTCCACAGGTCTATAAGACGCAAGCGCGTGGCGGGCGTGGTGTGATCGGGCAGGGCATGAAAGAAGAAGATGAAGTGGCGCTGCTTGTTCCATGCCGGGCGCTGCATACCTTATTGTTCTTCTCGGATCGCGGTAAGGTCTATTCAGAGAAAGTATTCCAGCTTCCCGAAGGCGGGCGTACCGATAAAGGCGTTTCGTTGATGAATGTGATCGCCCTGGAACAGGGTGAACGCATCACGGCTGCCATTTCCGTGCCCAATTTTGAAAAATCCGGCTTCCTTACCTTTGCCACGGTGCAGGGGTATATGAAACGGGTGGAACTGAAAGAGTTCGAAAGCGTGCGCCCATCCGGGTTGATCGCCATCACCCTGGGTGAAAAGGATGAACTGGGCTGGGTCTCGCTGACCAGCGGAAAAGATGAACTTATCCTGGTGACCGCCAATGGGCAGGCGCTGCGCTTCACGGAAGATGAGATTCGCCCCATGGGACGTTCTGCCCGTGGAGTGATCGGCATCCGCTTCAAAAATGGCGATATGCTGACCTCCATGGCAGTCGTGGAAAAAGGTGCTTCGTTGCTGGTGGTGACCGAAAAAGGGTTCGGCAAACGCACGCCTCTGGAAGAGTACCGTGTGGCGGGCCGGGGCACCCAGGGTATTTCCACCATCAATAAGGATGCCCTTGATAAAGTGGGCAAGATCTCCAGCGCCCGTGTGGTGCAGGAAGGGGATCAGGTTACCATGATCTCGACCAGCGGCTTGGTCATTAAATTGAACGTGAAAGATATTACCCGGTCAGGTCGGGCTACCCGTGGCGTGAAATTGATGAACATTGAGAAGAACGACAGGATTGCCACGGTGGCTCGTTTTACCGACAGCATCTTGAGCGGAAAAGAAGAAGGATAGCGTTTTTTACGAAACACGCGGGCGCAGGCTCACATCCCCCAGCGGGAAGGTGACCATGCGCCCGTTTTTTTCTTTTAATAGCAAATATCCGTGTTCATCCACCCCTTTGAAAATCCCATGGTGCGCTTCACGATCACTTCCTGAAATGGTGACTTCTTCTCCCACAAATGCCAGCTTGTTGCGCCAGTCATCCAGGAAAGCGCCGGAAGGGAAGATCTGGCGGCGGGTGATGAAGGCTTGCAGGATGCGGTGCAGTAGGTCCCAGCGGTCGATGGTTTTGCCGGCCCCCTCTTCCAGACAAGTGGCGGGAAATAAAAGTTCCTGGTCGGATGGCACGGCTGCCGCCAGCACGTTCACTCCGATGCCGATCACCAGACCCAGGCAGTTGCTTCCCTGCCAGGCGGCTTCGGGTAGAATGCCGGCCACTTTTTTTCGATCCAACAGAACATCATTGGGCCATTTCACGGATGTTTTCACAGGGGGGAAAAAAGAAGCGATTGCATCGCAAACTGCCAGCGCGGTGAGAGCGGAGAAGAGCGGCAAAGCATCCAGTTCCCCCTGACTGAGGTACAGGATGAAGCTGAAGGTGAGCGAAGCGCCCGGCGTGGAATGCCAGGTGCGCCGGTTGCGCCCGTACCCGGCGGTCTGCCGGTCGGTGACGATCAGGGAATATTCATGCGGGAACTGGTGCAGCCAATCCAGCGCACTGGCATTAGTGGAAGGCAGCTGATCATACCAGCGGATTTCACCCATGGGCAGGTCTTGCAGATAAATAGCCAGTTTGGTTTGGTCCACGGTTTCATTATAGACCGGAATAAAAAGAACAGCCCTTGGCTGTTCTTTTTTACTGCTGCTTATTTTGCCACGCTGACTTTGATGGTCTTGGGCTTGGCTTCTTCTGCCTTGGGAACCCGCAGCGTGAGCACGCCATTTTCCACATGCGCATCGGCTTTGGTTGCATCCAGCGTGCTGGGCAGGGTGATGGTGCGGTGGAACTTGCCGCTTGGACATTCTCGATGGATGATATTGGCTTTCTCATCTTCGTCCAGTTTCAATTCACCGCTCAGTGTGACCGATTCGTTGATGATCTGGATGTTCAGATCTTCCGGTTTCAATCCCGGCACCAGTGCCGTGATGATGAAATCATCATTTTCCGCCTGTACATCCATGGGCACGATCACTTCCTGCTCTGAGAAAGGAAACTCATTGTCAAAGAACTCACGCATTCTGCGCATCTGGGCAGCTCTGCCAAAAGGTGTAACGACATAGTAGCTCATGATCAAACCTCCGTTTTTTATTCTTATGTTCCCTATCATAGAAAAGGAAGATAAAAAAAGGATTAGCAAAATCTTATTCTTTTATTAAAATTAAAGGTGACCGGATTTGAAAAGTGGTATGATTGTGGCTTTGGAGAACAAGAATGGCAAAGAACAATCTTGAAGATAAGATCACGATCATCGAAGGTCCTCCACCCGTGTTCGAGCCGATCGAAGATGGCTGGGCGCTCGGGTTGACAGAGGGACCTTTTTTGTTTGATATGAGCTTGACCCAATTGCGCACGTTCAACGGACCGGAGCTGGTGGAACGTTGTCACCGTATGTGGAAAGAGAACGGCATCATCAACCTGCATTACCGCAATGAAATGGGCGTTGAAGAACAGGTGCCTATCATGGCTGCCCGCTCCATTGAAACCGACGAAGGGCAGGTGCTGTTGCTGTGGACGCGCCATTCCCCGGAAGAATTCGAGGAGTTCGATGATCTGGATGACTTCGATGACGGGGAAGATGACGACGAAGGTCCGGAACAGTGATCGAGAACCATAAACAAAACAGGTGAACAGCTCCATGGTTCACCTGTTTTTGCTTTAATCGTGCATTATTGCTCATCGAAAAAAGCGAGGGTGGCCTTCCTTCCGGCTTCATACAATTTGGTGTACTTTTCATCCCCTTTCACAATGGAAAAATCGGTCGATAAGATGCCGCAATCGGAGATGGCGATAGTGCGGTGCTGGTCGATGATGCTGACCTCGTACTGGATGGTCTCATAAGATGTGTATAGATTGCTGATCACGATGCCCAGATAATCCATGAGATTGTGCGGATTCTCATGGCGGGAGATCTTCAATCCGCTTTCGGGGTACAGGAACATCCCCAGCGTTTCCGGGTTGCCCTTGCTGCGTTTCAGGTCGGCTGTCTTGACATAGGGCGGCTGGTCGAACAGCTTGATGGGGTAGTTGTTGTATACGCCGCCATCCACATAATAATCCCCTTTGCCGAATTTCTTCCCGTCGAAGCGCAGGGCTTCGAAATAAAGCGGAATGGACATGGACATGCGCACTGCATCCGCCACCGAGACCTGCGGGGTTTCCTGGTACGACATGACCTCGCCCTGCTGTTTGTTGAGGTTGGCCACCACGATGTAGAGATCTCGAAAGCCATGCTTGTGGAAATCTTCAAAGGTGGCATCCGGGTTGCCGTCGCAGTAGCTGGCCGTAATGGAACGCAGCCATTCGTGGAAGTAAGAGCTGGAATACAGCCCGTAATTTCGTATGATGCGGGTGAGTTTTTCCTCTTCCGTGGGCAGATAGAAGGGAATGGGCAGCTTCTTTTCCTTGGTGGATGCCTGGGGGATCTTGCGGAAATCGAGCGTGGAGAAACGCTCCAGGATCTCACTGACGGGGATGCGCAGGCTGACCAAAAAAGCGGAAATGGCACCGGCTGAGGTGCCTGCCACCCGCTGGATGCCAGCCAGCATACCGCGCTCCTCCAGCGCTTCCAGCGCACCGATATACGCGATGCCGCGGATCCCGCCGCCTTTGAAGACCAGGTTGCGGTAGGTGATCGGTTTGGAGAACATATTGGAAAATAATGAACTCATTTTTAACTTTTCCTGAAACACTTATTCTGTTCTTTTAGATATTACAGTGATCGCAAAAAATTGTAAAGAACATTTAATGTGGATAAAAGGAAAATCAAGATAACGAGGATTTTTATATTGACTTCATTCTAGATTGTTGATATGATATTTTTATCACGATGAGAGGGCACACCTAAGGTAAGTCCGAAGGTTACTCCCTCTTTTTTATTCACAAAGTTTTTTACGTAAATCAGAAATATAAATGAAATATTTTCTATATCTTTTTAACAATGAAGAGTAACTATACCGGTTGGGTATTAACACTCCCCCTAATTTTCGTTGTTTTTCTAAAAAATCAATCAAACAGTAATAGTCTCCATCTCCGGCAACGATAAATGCTGCGTCATAATTAGGGAATTCAATCATTGTATGCAAAACCAATTGGCATCTACTTACCTTTTGTATTTATCTCATTTTGTTCATTTTTGAAATCCAGGGTAGGTTTAAAGATTATTTGATATCCCGCATTCTTCAAGTATGCATATAGCTTTTCATTCCCTTTCTTTTTTCCGATAAACAAAAATGTTTTTGTTATATGGTATTTATCTTTTAAATAGACATGGAATTTCTGAAAATCCAATTTCCAGCCGGTATATATGAGATTCCCAGTCTTTTTATCGTAAATATCTTGACGGATTGATAGATTGAGATTTTTACTGTCGATAAAAGCATAGAAGATTTGTTTTGAATTTTGCATCCTGTCCACCCTGAATAAGTTTCATGGAAAGAATCTAAATATTGATCTTAATAATATCCCAAATTTTTAACATGGCTTGTGTGTCCAACTGGCAGTATTGCAGCAGGTTGGCGATCATGATTGTTTTCTCTTCTTCCGTGACCAGATCGTTCACAATTTGCCACCAGGCGATGGAGGCCTCATCCCCTTTGGCGATCTCCATTTCATCATACGAAAGCTCCGGAACCAGCACGGGCAGTACTTTCTTGATGGATGTGCTGCCGTGAAAATCGGGATGAATATACAGCCCCTGGCTGAAGATCTCCATCAGGTCAAAGACACGGCTGTTGACATTTTCGAGAAAGGCAGCGTAGGCAGGATGCATCTCTGCCAGCTCATGGTGGCGCGAACACTCGAAGCCCTTGTTCCAAACGATGATGCTGCCCTGCGGCTGGATGGTGTGCGACAGCTTTTCCAGCATGGCGGGGGCGGGGTCGCTCAGCTCGCTGTGCAGGAATTGATGATGTTCTACATCGGCTTGCGGAGAAGGAAGGATGTGCAGCGAAAATTGGAAGACGATATGCTGGTTGGGCTTATAGCCGTTGAAGAGGGGCAGGGCGGGATTGCAGGTCTCGTAATCCAGAAAATACAGCGGGTAGCGCACTTTCGATAATTTCTGCCGCAGCGCATCCCGGTCGATGAAAGGACGGTTCGCCCGCACGACGTCGACATAAGCGCTTTGTTTTTCCGATAGCATGAAATCGGCGGGAATATTGTGGATGTCTCGAATGCCCATTTCTTCCAGTTGCAGGGCTCTGTTGCGGTGCAGGCGCGGGATCTCATAAATGGAATGGCCGGGCAGATCCGGATGGCACAGGTCGGGGAAAGGGCAGTTGTTGGGGGTTCGGCAGTGTTCCAGGTTTGTATGGTTTTCCTGCTCCAGAACAGTGCGGGCATTCAGCATCTCCGCTTTGATGGATGTCAATAATTCTTCCACAGCGGCGCTGACATCCTCGATCAGGAACAGTGCATCCATGTCCAGTTCCCCTTCCCGCCGGTAATCCTTGTTTAAATGGACAAGATGGAGTTTTCGCAGAGGAATGGTTTGCCGGCAGACCGCCGCCTGAAAGGCGATATCGTACAGGTCCTCTTTATCCACATTGCTGCCGCTTTTGATCTCGTACAGGTCGAAGCAGTTTTCGTTCTCGTCATGCACCAGCGCGTCAGTGCGCGCCAGAAACAGGTCATGGATATACGTTTGCTGCCATAACAGACTGGCATGGGCATAGGCATGGTTTGTCCATGCCTTCAAATGCTCCAGTGCCAGCGCTTCCACCTGCTGCCCCTGCTGCCTGCGGAATTCATCCATGGTGGTGGGTGCGGTGGCAGGTTCGTAAGCATGGCTTACCGCCCAGAAATGCAGCGGGCACTCCAGGTAGATGCGAAAATCGGTCTTGCTGATGGTTTGCTCGGGCATGTTCCTTTTCCTCTTGGATGATTATAACGAAGAAAGTTCTTTAGTATGTGCGTCTGGAAAGGATTTTAATTTTGAACAAAATAACAAAAGGTTCCCCTCATCGGTTCGAGAAGGGAACCTATCCGTCCATACCAAAAATAACAGGTCGATGAAATCTACTCTTTCAGGATATACAGAATCCCGATGGTGTCCGGCCCTGCGTGGGATGCGACCGTGCAGCCTGCGGTGGTGATGGATATATTTTCAATGGGAGTGATGTTCAACAGTTCGCTCTTGAGGTATTCGGCGTCCGCATCGCAGCCGGTGTGGGTTACAAAAACCCGTTTCAGATCAATGTTGGGCAGATGGTTTTTGAAATCAACCAGCATGGATTGCAGTGCTTTCTTGCGCGAACCGCTGATCTTTTCCTTGACGTTCATGCTGCCTTCGTCGGCTTTGACCTCGATCACCGGGTGGATCTTGAGGATGCTGCCCATCACATGTTCCATAGAAGTACAGCGTCCTCCCTTGTATAGGTAATCCAGTTTGTCGATGATGAAGGTGGTGTACACTCGCGGGATCACTGCTTCCACCCCGGCGATGATCTCATCGAAGGAGCAGCCCTGATCGCGCAGGTCGCAGGCGGTCAAGACTGAGAGGGCGATGCCCGTGGACAGGTTGTGCGAATCGATGGCGTGGATGCGTCTTTTTTGCTGCGCTTGCGCCACCCTGCTGGCGATCTCGTGCCCTGCGGACATTTTGCTGCTGATGCCGATGTAGATGATGTCATGGGGGGAATCGAAGAATTCCTCAAATGCCGCCGGGGATGGGGCTGCCGTTTTGGGAGTGCAACCGCTTTCTTTCACCTTTTCAAACAATTGGTGGGTGTTGATGGTCTTTCCATCCAGGTATGAGGTTTCTCCCAGCGTGACGATGAATGGAATTTGCCGGAGGTGATACTGGCTGATCAGTTCCGGGCTTAAATCCGAACAGCTATCTGTTAAGATCTCAATCATGTTTTCCTTCCTTGTTTCTCTGTAATGAGGATGAGCTCTTATGGACGGACTCAATTCGCCCGATTATAGTACAGATGAAAAAGTTGTGAAGGGTGATGAAAATCAAGTCAACTGAATAAAAGACGACGATAAAAGTAATGGATCCTTTTTGGCAGACGAGGGTCATCGGGATATAAAAAATCCAGTTGTTGCTGGATTTTTTAATGCCCCAGGAGGGACTCGAACCCCCAACCTAGGCGTTAGGAGTGCCTCGCTCTCTCCATTTGAGCCACTGGGGCATCTAGGAACGAATTATAGCATCCCGAAAGTGGACTGGCAAGAAGGGCGCGACCTGCCGGTTTTTTGTACGTATATAATCAAAGAATAGATCATGGGATGGAGGGTTTGTCGCTATGGAAAATGCCGTTGAAGTGAAAGGGCTAAAGAAATTTTATAAGGATGTAAAGGCGGTGAATGGGGTCGATTTCTCCATCCAAAGCGGGGAGATCTTCAGCTTGCTGGGTCCCAACGGGGCAGGCAAGACGACCACCATCAATGTGCTGACCGGCCTTTTTCCTCCGAACGCAGGGGATGCGCTGATCTTTGGGCATTCCATCAAAAAAGAACCCTTGAAAGCCAAAGCACTGATGGGGGTGGTGCCGCAGGAAATTGCCCTGTACGAAGACCTCTCTGCCAGAGAGAATCTGGTGTTCTGGGGAAAATTATATGGTTTGCGTGGAAAGCAATTGCAGAAGCGTGTGGATGAAGTGCTGGAATTGATCGGGTTGCGCGACCGCCAGCGTCAGCGGATTTCCAAATATTCCGGGGGCATGAAACGTCGGGTGAATATTGGCATCGCGCTGCTGCATTTGCCCAAACTGGTGATCATGGATGAACCCACGGTCGGCATCGACCCGCAAAGCCGCCGGCATATTCTGGATAATGTGTTGCAGTTGAACAAACAAGGCATGACCGTGTTGTACACAACGCATTACATGGAAGAAGCCCAGGAACTTTCCAGCCATATTGCCATCATGGATCAGGGCAGGATCGTAGCGAACGGAACCCACGCCGAGCTGGTCAAGCTGGTGGGGGAACAGGATCGTGTGGAATTGGCCCTCAGCCAGGATGGCGGAAAAGTTTTGAAGGAATGGAAAAAGGTGAAGGGTGTTTCAAAGGTTGACCAGGAGGGCGAGAAGATCGTCTTGCTGGTGAATGACAGCAATGCAGTGTTGCCGGAGCTTTTCAAGATTGCCAATCAGCAAAATGCGCGCATCGCTTCCATTGCCATCCACGAACCCAACCTCGAGACGGTGTTCCTGCACCTGACCGGCAAAGCGCTGCGCGATTAGGAGGGGATATGAGAAAAGTATTGGCTATTGCTTCCAAGGACCTTTTGCGTTCCATACGCAGTCTGTATTTTGTTGGCATTTCTCTGCTTGCACCGCTGCTGCTCTCGTTTCTCTTTTCCGCGGCTTTTGGAGGAGGGAAAGAGAGCACCGCCATTTCAAACATGGAGATCGCTTTGGTGAACCAGGATGCCCCTGCTCAGGGCAACCCTAACCTGGGTGAGACTGTGTTGGAAGTGCTTCGCTCGGACGGGTTGAAAGACCTGATCACCGTACATGCGGTGGGGAATGAGGAAGAAGCGCTGCAGGGCATCAATGACCAGGATTACAGCGCAGCGCTCATCATTCCGCCGGATTTCTCACAGGTCGTGACCGGATCAGGAAAAACCACTCAGTTGCGCATTGTTTACGATCCGGCGGAAAGTATTTCACCGCACGTCCTGGAAAATATCGTTGCCGCCATTGCGGATGGTTTTTCTTCTTCGAAAATGATGGTGGACCTGGCTGTGGAAGAATTGCAGCGTCGCGGCGGCCAGGCGGATGAACAGTTTTATACCCAAGTTGTGGAGCGCATCACCGCGCAATCAGAAAACCGAGCGTACGCAACGTCCTCCTTGCTGACCGTTTTAAATCCGCAGGGGCAGAAGGGGGAGACCGAAAATGAAATACAGCAGATCATCTCCACCATCATGGCAAGCATGATGATCTTCTTTACTTTTTATACCGGTGCGGCGACTTCGGAATCGCTGCTGCAGGAAGAGGAAAAAGGTACGCTGGCACGCAAATTCGTCTCTCCCACCCCGGTCAGGGATATTCTGGCGGGAAAATTTCTGGGTGTGTTGATCACCTTGACGGTCCAGATTTGTGTGCTGTTGGTGGTATCGCATCTTGTCTTCCATATTGAATGGGGGGAACCGGGAAAACTGGTGCTGGCGGTTGTCGCACTTATCGTTTCCGCCGCCGGCTTTGGACTGCTGCTCATGTCGCTCTTGAGGGATACCCGTCAAACTGGAATCATCTTTGGCGGGGTGATGACCATCACCGGTATGCTGGGCGGCCTGTTCACTGGCAGCATCCAGAATATGCCCGGCTTTATGGAAGTATTGAAGAAGCTGACTCCCCAGGGTTGGGCGCAGGACCTCTGGCAGCTTTTGTTGAATGGAGCAAGTTATCGGGAGATGCTGTTCCCTTTGGCTGTTCTGTTGGGCATGGCGGTGATCTTCTTTTTCATTGCTGATTTCCGTTTTCAACGACGCTTTGCGAGAAAGTAGGCTAGGGAAATGAAAAGGATCTTTGATATTGTTGGGAAGGATATCTCTCAGACCCTGCGCAGCCCGATGGCTGCCTTGTTCTTGATCGCAATGCCGCTCATGTTCACCGCATTTTTTGGATTGATCTTTCAGGGAGTGGCAAAGGATGAGGGGGCGCAGGAGAAACCACTGGTGGCGGTGGTGGGTGAAGCGCAGGATGGGTCGATTTTGAACGAACTGCAAACTCTCTTTCAGGAAAGCGGCGAATTGACGGCTGCGGTATTCACAACAGATGAGTACCCTGATTCGCTGATTCTCTTTGAAGAAAAGGAAGCCGTGGCGGTTCTATCGTTGCCTGAACATTTTCAGTTTTTGTCTCAAGATCAAACTCCTGCCACTTTGTATGTGGATGAAACCAGCAGCGAAGGGCAAACCGCACTTTACACCATTCAGCGTGTTTTCAGCCAGCAGCAGATCTTGTATTCCACCTCCCGCCTTGCAGTTCAGGTGGTGGATGAACAACTGCCGTATGCCAGTGATCAGGAGTATCAGGCGGCGCTGGAGCAGGTTCTGGCGAAGGCCGGTCAGGCATGGGATAAAAAAGCGGTTACGGTGTCGATGGAAAGAGCGGTTACCGAAACCACCGATCTCTCGCGCATTGAATCGGCTTACGACCAGTCTTCTCCAGGTATGTTGGTTCAGTTCACCATCAGCGGCCTGATGGGCACTGCTATCATTTTCGTGCAGGAACGCCGTACGAAAACACTGCAGCGTATGCTGACCACCGCCACCAGCCGCTCTGCCATCATCATCGCCCACGCCCTTTCCATGTTTTTCATCATTGTTGCTCAGCAGATCATTCTGGTACTGAGTGGGCATTTCCTGTTTGGGGTCGATTATTTGCGGGAACCGCTGGCGATCTTGCTGGTGATCGTTGCTTTTGCCCTGTGGGTAAGCGGGATGGGTACCCTCATAGGAGTATCGGCGAAGAATGAGGATCAGGTTGTCCTGTTCTCTTTGATCGCCATGTTCCTTTTCACCGCCATGGGCGGCGCCTGGTTCACGCTGGAAAATACCAGCCCCGGTTTCTATGCCATCGCTCGCTATACGCCCGGGGCGCAAGCCATGCAGGGCTTGCAAAACATCATCGTGCGCAAGCAGGGCTTGTCCTCGGTCTTTGCTCCGGTTGGCATGCTGCTGCTATATGCGTTCCTTTTTTACGCAGCCGCTATCCTGATCTTTAAAAAGAACAAGGAATAAGAGAAAGACGAAAATCAAGCCCGTATGCGATATACGGGCTTTTTTCCATTAATGACACGGTTTATAATCTTTCATGACAAGGAAAAAACATGAGCAAAAAACTGGTTGAATGTATCCCCAATTTCTCCGAAGCGCGCCGCCCTGATGTGGTGGAGCAGATCGCGCAGGCCATTCTTTCAGTGAATGGAGTGCAGATCCTCGATCGCCATTCCGATCAGGATCATAACCGTACCGTCATCACCCTGCTGGGTGAACCGCAAGCGGTGGAGCAGGCCGTATTTGCTGGCATTCAAAAGGCTGCCGAATTGATCGATATGGACCAGCATCAAGGCGAGCATCCCCGCATTGGCGCCACGGACGTTGTGCCGTTCGTGCCCATCCGCGAAATGGAAATGAGCGAGTGTGTGGAAATGGCCCGCCGCCTGGCAAAACGGGTTGGGGAGGAATTGGGTATTCCGGTATATCTGTATGAGGAAGCCGCTGCCCGCCCTGACCGCGTGAATTTGGAAGACGTCCGGCGCGGGCAGTATGAAGGCTTGAAAGAAGAGGTCAAGACGAATGCGGAGCGCAAGCCCGATTTCGGACCTGCCGAGTTGGGAAAAGCCGGTGCCACCGTCATCGGAGCTCGTTACCCGCTGATCGCCTTCAACGTCTATCTGACCACGGATGATGTGAGCATTGCCAAAAAGATCGCCAAACAGGTGCGCCATTCCTCCGGCGGCATGCGTTATGTCAAAGCCATGGGTGTGCTGGTGGAAGGACGTGCTCAGGTTTCGATGAACCTGACCAATTTTCAAAAGACGCCGCTTGCGCAAGTGGTGGAGTTCGTGCGCCGGGAGGCGCAGCGTTATGGCGTGGCGATCCATCACAGCGAATTGGTGGGGTTGATCCCGCAAAAAGCGCTGACCGATGCGGCTGTTTGGTACTTGCAATTGGACCAGTACGAAGATGAACAGCTTTTGGAAAACAAGCTGATGTCGGCTGCCTTTGAACAATCACCGGTTGCGGCGGGAGCAGACAGCTCCTTTTTGGATGAACTTGCCAGTGCCAGTCCAACACCCGGTGGCGGTTCTGCGGCTGCCTGGACGGCTGCGGAAGCGGCTGCGCTGGTGGCAATGGTTGCGCGCCTGACGGTGGGAAAGGGCAAATATAAGGATGTGGAACCCCTGATGGTTTCCCTGACGGAACAGGCGGAGAAATTGCGCGCAAAATTGCAGCAAGCAGTGCAAGAGGATGCGCTTGCCTTTGAAAAGGTTATGGTCGCTTTCAGATTACCCAAAGATTCCGAGGAACAGCTCCAGCTTCGAAAAGAGGCCGTCCAAATTGCAACGCTTGAAGCGGCTCGTATTCCCTTGGGAACTGCGCGCATGGCACTGGAAGTGATGCGGCTGGCAGAGGTGGCCTGTGCGTCGGGCAACCTGAATGCCATCACCGATGCGGCCAGCGCTGTTCAACTGGCGGCCGCCAGTCTTTCGGGAGCGGCTGCCAATGTGAGCATTAACCTGAATGGATTGGATGACGAGCAGACAAAGGAAGAGTTTAACCAGCAGTTGGCATCCCTCAAGCAGGAAAAAGAAGCTATACTTACGCGGGTGGCGCACAGCGTCACGGAACGTTCTCACATCACATTGATCTAAGGACCGTACGTATCATGAAAGCACTGCATAAGGTTTTTCTATTGCTGTTCTGCTGTTCCCTGGGATTGGCTGCCTGCGCTCCCGGGACGGAACAGGCAGCGGTGGTGGCAACTCCCGCTTCGGAGATTGCTTCAACTCCAACTGCTGTTACGAAGAACACTTATTACGTATGGGTAGCTCCGTATTTACCGCAGGACCTTCAGGATCAACTGTTTTTGCCGCCCAATGTGGTCAGGGTGGATGCACAGGACCAGGCGGATGTCTGGCTGGATATTGGCAGCGATCAGCCGGTCAGCCAATGGGTGTATGCTCTGGCTGCTCCCTTCTCAACCGTGGCCGATTCCATCACCTTTCAGGAGCTGTTGCAGGTGTGGAATGGACAGGCCCCGACTGATTCTCCTCTGCAAAAAATCCTGATGGATGGCAAGACCAAGGCCATCTTTGAAAAAATGTGGGGCACACCTTCCGGAGCTGCGGTGATCCTGACCAGTGAAGACGATTTGCTCAGCACCGCCTGGAGCGAAGAGAATGTCTGGGCGATCGTTCCATTTGACGCACTGGAAATCCGCTGGAAGGTGATCGCGGTGGATGGGATTTCTCCCTTGGATGATGATTTCAAGGCCGGCCAATATGCGTTGAGCGTTTCCTTTTCATTGTTGGGGAAAGCGGAATTTTTGCAAGCGGTGAACGATAGCATTGCCGCATCAGGGAGCGCGCTGGTTCCTGCCACCAATCGTGATGAGAACAAGATCACGACCGTTGTCATGACGGGTGTTACCGCCATGGTGCGGGGCACCGCCTATATGATGGAAAAATACGGCATGACCTATCCGGCTCTGGACATTGGAGATATTCTTCGAAGCGCGGATATTACTCATATCAGCAATGAGATCCCATTTACAGAAACCTGCCCCAATCCTTTCTATAATGCCCAGAACGATGCCAATCTGGTTTTTTGCAGCAAACCGGAATATATCCAATTGCTTGAATCGGTGGGGACGGATGTGGTGGAATTGACCGGCGATCATTTCCGCGATTGGGGTGCGGATGCCATGCTGTACACCTTGAACATGTATGATGAACGCGGCTGGAAATACTATGGGGGAGGGCATAACCTGGCCGAAGGGCAGGCACCAGCGCTTTTTGAGCATAACGGCAATAAGATCGCTTTCTTGGGTTGCAATGCCAAACCCGAAGGGTATGCCACGGCCACCTCCGATTCGCCCGGTGCCGTACACTGCGACCTGCAGGAGATGGCGGAACAGATCAAAGCCGTGAAAGAACAGGGATATATTCCCATCGTGACCTTCCAGCATATTGAGTATTACAGCTATACTGCCAGCCCCTATCTGGTGGATGATTTTCATGCGGTTGCGGATGCCGGCGCGGCCATTGTGAGCGGCAGCCAGGCACATCAACCGCACGCCTTTGAATTCTATAAAGGTGCATTCTTGCATTATGGGTTGGGAAATTTGTTCTTCGACCAATATAATGAGGGTTTGGCACAGCGCCAGGCGTTCATCGATCGCTATGTCATTTATGATGGCCGTGTGCTCAGCGTTGATCCGATCGCCATTGAGTTTGTGGATATGGCTCGCTCGCGCTTGATGACCGCGGAGGAACGCGAACAGTTATTGAAGACTGTGTTTGCCGCCAGTGGATGGTAATTTAATAAAAAGAGGAGAAAAAATGGGTGTCTTACCGGATTATAAAATACGAGAATATGCAAAAAAGCAGGCCATGATCGAACCTTTTGTGGATGGCCAGGTTCGGGATGGCAAGATTTCTTATGGACTTTCTTCTTACGGGTATGACATTCGTGTGGCGGATGAATTCAAGATCTTCACCAACGTCTATACCACGGTGGTGGATCCCAAGAATTTCGACCTGCGCTCCATGGTCGATTTTCAAGGGGAACTGTGCATCATTCCCCCCAATTCCTTTGCCCTGGCTCGCACGGTGGAATATTTTCACATCCCGCGCGGTGTGATGACCATCTGCGTGGGCAAAAGCACTTATGCGCGCTGCGGGATCATTGTGAACGTGACCCCTTTTGAACCGGAATGGGAAGGGTACGCTACCTTGGAGATCTCCAATACCACACCTCTGCCGGCCAAGATCTACTCGAATGAGGGTATTGCCCAGGTGCTGTTTCTGGAAGGGGATGGAATTTGCGAAACCTCGTATGCCGATAAGAAAGGGAAATATCAGGCGCAGCAGAGCATCGTACTGCCAAAACTGTAAGGCGAATACAGCGGGCAGCTATTCATAGTACTGCATGTGCATGGCTTTTCTGAGATCGTTCAACGTTTGATTGGCGATCTCGTTCGCTTTTAAATTCCCTTCGCGCAAAATGTTCCAGATCAGCGCCGTTTCGGAGCGATAATGATTTCTCCGCTCGCGGATGGGGCGGAAATATTCATTGACCGCTTCGGTGAGGTGCTTTTTGAGTCCCGCAGCCCCGCTGTTCCCGATCTGGTCAGCCAGAATTTCCGGCTCGGTGCCGGTGCAAAAAGAGTAAAGTCGCAGCAAGTTAGCCACCTCCGGACGGTTGACGGGGTCATAATGGATGTGCATATCCGAATCGGTCTTGGCCTGCTTGATCAATTTCGCCGTTTCATCCTCGCTCATTTTCAAATAAATGGCATTGTGCAAACTTTTCCCCATTTTGCGTCCGTCGACCCCCAGCAGGATGGGTGCGCTCAGCAGCAGCTCCGGCTCGGGGAAGAAGCTTTCTCCCGCGAAATACAGATGGTTGATGCGGCGCGCGATGAGCCGGGTGAGCTCAATGTGCGGCAATTGATCTTTCCCACCGGGTACCACATTGCCCTTGCAATACAGGATATCGGCCGCTTGGTGGACGGGGTAGGTCATCATCAATCCGCTCACCGATTTTGTTCCGGAGAGGGCGATCTCATCCTTCACGGTGGGATTGCGCTGCAGCTCTGCCATGCTGACCACGCTGAGAAAGGGGAGCATCAACTGGTTGAGGGAAGGGACCATGCTGTGGCAGAAAATGGTGCTTTTTTCGGGTTGAATGCCTACCGCCAGATAGTCGAGGATGATCTCGAAAACGCTTTCCTTGAGCATCTCGGTGGAGGTTCGATCGGTGATGGCCTGGTAATCTGCCAGCACCAGAAAGAGCTCCACACCCCAGTTCTGCAGGGTCACCCTGCTTTTCAAAGAACCGAAGTAATGCCCGATGTGCAGGGCTCCGGTGGTGCGTTCTCCGGTCAGAATGCGAAATTTGGAGGGCTGTTCTTCCAGTTCCCTCCACAGCATGGGGCTTCTGGCGATGCACTCTTTTAAAGACTCGTTTTCGTTTCCAAACAACGGCATTTCATGGTTTTCCATATCGCACCGTATCCCTGAATGAAAGAAGTAAAAAGATTATATACGAATTGGGGTGGTCTTCATGGTATTTCATTTTGTGCTTTTTCCTGGAATTTCTGGTTAATGTTGACTCTGCTATCTTATTAGTATATACTAACCTATATGACTATTCTGGATGCGAAGAACGATACATGGTTGAGGATTATCGGCTTTCATGGCGGCAGGGGAATGGCGCGCAATTTCATGCAGCTTGGATTCCTGCCGGGAAATACCGCACGCATCCTTCGGATGGCCCCTTTTCACGGACCTTTGTTGGTGGAAGTGGATGGGCGTGAGATCGTGATTGGGCGCAGCATTGCCGGAAAGATCATCGTGGAGGAACTGGCATGAGATTCGCTTTGGTGGGCCAACCGAACTGTGGGAAAAGCACGTTGTTCAATCAGGTGGCCGGATATAAAGCTGCTACGGGGAATTTTTCCGGAACAACGGTGACGTTTACGGAGACGAAAGTTCATGTTCTGGGAAAGGTGATCGAGCTGGTCGATCTCCCCGGTACCTATTCCTTGCTGGGTACGAATCCGGCTGAGCGGGTGGTGTTGGATTACCTGGTCAGCAATGAAGTGGATGCCATCATCAATGTGGTGGATGCGACCCATCTGGCGCAGGGGTTGACGCTCACGCTGGAGCTGCTGGAACTGAAGCGCCCGTTGGTTTTGGCGGTGAATATGATGGATGAAGCGGCCCGTCAGGGCATTCATATTGACGGGCAGGCCTTGGGGCAGATGCTGCAAATCCCTGTGTTGCCCATTATTGCTACCAAAGGGCAGGGTGTGCGGGTGGTGTTCTCGACCGCCTACAATATTGCCAAGGATCACATCGATGCAAAACGCCAGACCTATTCATCGGAACTGGAAGAGCAGATTGCTCATATTCAACAGCTCATCGCGTCGGTTCGTTTGCCGGTGGGCGGTGAGGCGCTGGCGCTGAAACTGCTGGAAGGTGATCCTGCTTTGACCGAGCAGGTCGGCCGCCAGGTGGCGGGGATCGAGTACGAAATTCAACGATCCGTGGACACTCTCTGTCATATCACCGGTAGGCAGGCAATGTGGCTGGTCAGCAAGGAACGCCATGATCTGGCTTTGGCAATTTGTGCCAAAGTTTTTAAGAGAACCGATCAAAGGCCGGGGCTGCGGGAACGATTGGATGATTATCTGCTGCATCCTTTCTTTGGATATGTGTTCCTGGTTGCCATCCTGTTCCTGTTCTTCTGGTCGGTGAACAAGATCGGAGGGGTGATTGAAACGCCGCTGGTGCAGTTTTCAGATTATCTGGATACGAGATTGTTGACGGCCCTGGCCGGCAAGAATTTGCTGGCGCAGATCCTGTCCGGCGCCTTGCAGGGATTCATGGGTGGATTGTCGATCGTGCTGCCCTATCTGGTGCCATTCCTGATCGGGCTTGGGCTGCTGGAAGATGTGGGCTATTTGCCGCGCATCGCGTTCCTCATGGATTCGCTCATGCACCGCATGGGACTGCACGGCAAGGCAGTGGTACCTTTCATTTTAGGGTATGGTTGCAATGTCACTTCCATCATGTCCGCACGCATCATGGAAGAAAAACGCGACCGTTTTCTGTCGGCGCTGCTTTCCAGCATGGTACCCTGTTCTGCACGCATGGCGATCATCTTCGGGCTGGCGGCTTATTACCTGGGCCCTGCTTATGGGGTGGGCATTTATTTTCTTAATATCGTTGTGATCGCGCTTACCGGTCGTGTCATCTCCCATTTTCTGCCGGATGATTCGCCGGGTTTGATCTTGGAAATGCCGGTTTACCGTTTTCCAACGCTGCGCACGGTTACCGCCAAGGCTTGGTTGCGTATCCGTGAGTTCATCGTGGAGGCCTGGCCGCTATTGATCGTCGGCAGCATCATTTTGGCGGTCATGAATTATTTCCATCTTTCTCAGATCACCGATGTGATCTTCCGGCCGGTCACTTGGCTGTTGGATCTGCCATCGCAGGTGGGAACTCCGTTGATCTTTGGCATTTTGCGCAAAGAGTTGTCCCTCATCATGTTGGGTCAGGCACTGGGCAGCATGGATTTCAGTCAGGTTCTTAGCAAAGTCCAAATGCTCAGCTATACCATTTTCGTGGTCTTTTATATCCCCTGCCTGGCGACCTTGATCGCGATCCGTAAGGAATTGGGCACAAAATCCATGCTTGCCATCACTGGCATTACCTTTTTGGTGGCGGTGATCACAGCTCTGGCAGTGCGGATGGTTGCGGCACCTTTGCTGGTTTGAGCGGTCATGTGCGGGTGAACCACTTCAAAAATTTCTCCGCTTCCTCGTAATACTGGAATTTTCTTTCCTGTTGTTTGAATTGGGCGGTGTGTGCCAATCGGTAGGTGTTCACTTCTTTTAACCCCACTCTCTTGTGCAGCATTTCGTGGTACAGCACATATTCCACCACATAAGGAGGGATGCTTTGCTGATCCAGATAGCAGCTCAGGGTGATGGTGTCGGTGTCCGGATGGTAGTAACCCAACCGTCGGGTGGCCCTGCGACTGCTCCAGCATAAACGCGGCTGTTCGAGGCGGTTTTGAAAATACTCGGCGTTGATCTTATGAAAAAGCTGCTGGAGGTCGTAGTAATTTCCGTGGGTTGACCGGGAAGATTGCGCGGAGTGTTGCCAGATCAGTTCCATGATGCGTTTGTACGCAGCGGATCTGCTCAGTGCCCGTAATTGTGTCAGGTTTCTGCGATTCGAGCGCACGCTGCAATCCACCAGGATCTGGACGGTTTGGGGGTCAGCGCTGACAAATCCTTCCCCGATGGTGACCGTGTACCCATCCCGGCCGGGCTTGCATTGAAACACAAAGGGACTGTTGTACATGCGTACGGAAACAACCCGGTGGGTTTTGGCTTTCCATTCCTGTAAAAAGCGGGAAAGAAACTGAAGATGTTGCTTGAAGTGATCGGGATCACTGAGAAATATCAGCCACAGAAAACCGCGATATCCGGCATCGCTCAGGTCAGCCGGTTGGCAGCCGCGTTTTTGACAGCGCTGCAGGATGGTTTGCTGTGTGGTCCGAATATCTTTCAGCAATTGTTCGGATTCGGTTGTGGGCATTGTCATGCCGCTGATGGCCTTCTCTGCGATGGCTTGAAAACGGATTTGGATATCCTCAAGGATAGAAGTAAAGTTGCGCAGTTGCAGCGTTCTGGCGGGCATGAGTGTGATCCTGAAAATGGATTTTGGTGCTGCCTGATTTTAATGCGAATTCACAAAAAAACGGCAGCCGATTTACGATGTTTTCCATCTTTTCATTTCAAATAAACTGGTGTAATATTGCCCGCAATAATTCCATTGAAAAATGGATGCATACTACTTGTTCATCTAAAAGGAGATAAGAAAAGATGAAAACGGCACCATGCCCGGATTGCGGAAGTGATGTGAATGTAGGTTCGCAGCCGCGTGTCGGCAAGCAGGTTGTGTGTGATTCCTGCGGCGCAGAACTCGAGGTGGTCTGGTTGGACCCCATCGAGCTGGATTATCCAATGATGGATATTGATGATTATGAGGAGTTATCAGACGACGAAAGATAATTAATCATTCGATGATTATGGAAAGAAAAAGGCATTGGAATAACCGTTTCAATGCCTTTTTTCAATGTTAAAATGGGTTGCTCACAATTGATGAAAAATCTGATTGAATTTGACGGAGTTGACTTTTCCTATTCGCTTCCATCCGGAGAGCGTATTGATGCTGTGCGTGACCTGACCTTTTCCATTCAGCCCGGGGAATGGGTGGCGTTGATTGGGGCGAACGGTTCGGGTAAGACCACCCTGGTTAAACTGGTCAATGGCTTGTTCGTCCCCGATGGGGGTATGGTCAGGGTGGGTGGATCCCTGACCTCCGATCGTACCCATCAGGCGGAAATCTTCAGCAAGATCGGGCTGGTCTTTCAAAATCCGCGCGACCAGATTGTGGCTTCTTTAGTGGAAGAGGATACCGCTTTTGGACCGGAAAATCTGTGCTTGCCGCGCGCTGAGATCAATGAGCGGGTGGACGCCAGTCTTGCCATGAGCGGAGCTGCTTACCTGAAAAAACGGCCAACGTATTTCCTGTCGGCTGGCGAAACACAGCGTATTGCGCTGGCCGGGGTGCTGGCGCTGCGCCCATCTTGTCTGATCTTTGACGAAACTACCTCCATGCTCGATCCCCGCTCGCGCTGTGACCTGCTGGAATTGATGCGCAAGTTTCATGCACAGGGTTTCACCATCCTTCATGTGACCCATGACCTGGATGAAGCGTTGCTGGCGGAACGTGTGCTGGTTCTGCACGCCGGGCGGCTGGTCATGGATGGTTCCCCGCAGCAGATCTTTCAAAAAGATGAACAATTGCGGGAATATGGATTGACGCTTCCTTTTCTGGTGCGCTTTGCGCGTGATTTGGCTTCCCTTTTTCCATCCATCGCGCCCTTTTATCGCTCTGCCGGTGAGCTTCTGATTGATCTGCGCAAGATATCCGCTGCCGGGCAGACGGCAGCGGAACCTCGTCGGGAACCATCTTCGGTCCGATCGGATATTTTGATCGATGTGACGCGGCTTGCGCATGCCTATATGGCCGGCACGCCTTTGGAGCGGACCGCACTGCAGGATGTCACTTTTTCTGTAGCAGAGGGGCAGAGTGCGGGCCTGGTCGGTCAAACCGGTTCCGGCAAGTCGACCCTGCTGCAACATCTGAACGGCTTGATTCGCCCTCAACAGGGAAAAGTGCGCATGGGCGATTTTGACCTCAGTCAAAAGGATGTGGATGTCAGGGCACTGCGCAGGCAGGTGGGTTTGGTCTTTCAGATCCCTGAAGCGCAGTTCTTTGAAACTTATGCGGGGGATGAGATCGCCTATGCTGCGCGCATGTTGGGATACTCCGGAAAGTTACGTGAACTGGTGCAAACGGCCATGCAAATGGTCGGGCTGGATTTTGAGCGGTTTGTGGATCGTCCGCTGCGCAGTTTGAGCGGCGGCCAAAAGCGCAGGGTCGCGCTGGCTTCGTATCTGGTGATGCAGCCGCGGGTTCTGCTGCTGGATGAACCGTTCGCCGGGCTGGATCCGCTCATTCATCAGGAAATGATCGAACTTGTGCGCGGCTTTCATGAGGAAGGGAAGACCATTGTGCTCTCCACCCATACCATGCGCGACCTGCTGCAGATCGCGCAGAAGGTGATCGTGTTGAATGAAGGAAAGACGGCCTTTGAGGGTTCAACGATGCATCTTTTCCATCAGCCGCTCCTGCAAACCTGGGGGCTGGAGATTCCGCTGGAATTGAGCATTGCGGAAGAATTGCGCAAGAAGGGTTGGAACATTCCCGGAGATAAGGTGCAGTGGCGGGACATGCTGCAATGGCTGCGTGCAAATGCTGCGGAGGGTGGACATGCCCACCTTTGAATATTTGCGTTCCATCGGCATTGGATATTATTATTCGGGCAATTCCTTTTTGCATGCGCGCGATGCGCGCATCAAGGTGCTGGCTTTCAGTGTGCTCATTCTGGGCGTGGCGTTGACCAATTCCATGCTTGGATTACTGTTCGCTTTGGCTGCCACTTGCCTGGGCTTTTGGATTGCCAGGGTGCCGTTATTGCCCTGTTTGCGCACCATCCGTTCCGTGCTGCCGTTTATTGTTCTTTTGTTTCTCATCCAGCTTTTAATCCACCGCAGGGATGACACGCCGGTCATTTTATGGAACTGGAAGGCCATCACCATCTATCGCAGTTCCCTGTTTGCCGCACTGCGCATGCTGGTGCGCTTTTTATCCCTCATGCTGGTATTGGGGTTGATGACGGCCGTTCTTTCCACCCTTGAATTGCATCACGGTTTGGAGCTGCTGCTGCGGCCTTTGGAGGCGCTGGGGCTGCGCACCGGAACCTTGATCATGGTGATCCAGATCATGCTGCGCTTTCTGCCGCTCCTGGCTTTGCGCATGGAAGAGATCGCGAAATCACAGGCGGCACGTGGGGCGGCCTGGGATGCAGGGAAGGGTGGCCTTTTCCAGCGCATCCGTATGGTTTTGCCTTTGATCACGCCGCTGTTCCTCAATACACTGCAGCAGTCGGAACGGGTTGCGGATGCCATGCTCTGCCGGGGATACGGCATTCACGCGCGGCGCACGCATTATTACGAGTATCATATTGCCTTTGCGGATATTCTGTTCTTTCTGGCTGTTTTGGGGATCACCGCTGCCGTGGTTTTCCTGCCGTCTTTTCTCGGAGGTTTTTAAAAGACAGAACGAAAAAGAGCGGTTCACATTGAACCGCTCTTTTTATCTTCAAGGTCTGAACCCTTCTTTTTGGAAGGGATCTGCCAGTAGGCGCCAACGACCGCCAGTGTGATCAACGCGGAAGCTACGGCTTCCGGCAGACCGTTGGTCACCACCACCGCTCCCAGCGCTTCCCAGGGGAGGTACCCCAGCAAGCCAAGGATGCCCAGCACCAGAACGGTATTGGTCACACTGCCCACCGCACCGGCAGCCAGCAGACCGGCTGCCTTCCAGCGTTTGAGCAGACTGAAGATACCCCAGGCGGCCGGCCCGATGAAAAGGCGCGGCAGCACCGATACCAGGGGGTTGGTGAACCATACATCGGTGGGCCCATTGGGTGCAACGGCAGCTTGGATCATGCTGAAGATGCCGAAGATCAGGCCGACCACCGCGCCGGAAATAGGTCCTTCTAGCACAGCGGCGATGATCGCCGGAATTTGCAGGATGGTCAAGGAAACACCGCCGATCCAGGGGATGAATCCCCAGCGGGTGGCTCCCAGCAGGCAGGCAATGGCTGCCATTAAACCGGTTGTAACGATACTGCGTGTTCGCTCACGATTCATAATAAAGTCCCTCCAGACAGTCACCCATTGTAGCATGGTTGTGGGTGAATGGTGTGCAAATGTTCATTTCACTGCGCGGATGTGCAGAAAACAGGGTTCGCGCAGAAGATCCTGATAGATCGCTTCCGTCTCTGCCGTCCTCGGAAAATCGGAGGCTGGTTGCGCTTCCAGTACCCGCTCGATGCGAAAGCCGGCATCGAGCACAGGATTGAGAATGGCTTGCAGGGGGCGCCGGTAGCTTTTGATGCGTGGATAGGGTTTGCCAAATCCCTTCCATTCCATTTCGTGCAGGGTGATCTCGAAATAATTGTCTTCCGCCCAGTTGCGGTAGAAATCGGAGGCGGGGTGCCCGCAGGAGAAAACGAATTTGCCGCCCGGTTTCAGGATGCGCTGAAATTCTTGGAACACCGGCAGCCAATCCCGGATGTAATCCATTACCAACGGACAGAGAACGAGATCAAAACAATTCTCCTGTGCAAAGGTCAGCGGGTCTTGCAGGTCCCACTGCAGTACGATTGTTTTTTGGCGAGTGCGTTCTTTGGTCATCCGCACGAATTCGGGAGTGGCATCGATGGCGGTCACCTCCGCACCGTGTTCGACCAACCAGGCGCTGTAGATGCCCGGGCCGCACCCGGCATCCAGAATGGAGAGACCTTTTACCGGTGGAAGCAGGGATAGGGTGGCAGGCCGTTCATAATGAGCGTTGTGAGAGTTGTCCACGACGCGCTCGGCATAACGTTCCGCAAATGACGAATAATTCTCTGTTGCCAGGTTTTTCTTTTGCATCATTGCTGTTATTCTATCACCGCCTTTTCCGTTCGATGGTGTGACGATCATACGATGTCTACACAATGTCCTTGGGGCTAGAACATGGAAGTTTTAAGATTTAAAGTTGTCCAGACCATTTACAAGAAAGGAAATGTGTGCTATATTCAAACAGTTTTGCCAGCAGGAGGACCAATGAGAAAAAAGGATGCGAAATTGAAGTGCTTCATCTGGATGTTTCCCGGCCTGTTGGCCATTTCTATTTGTTAAAAAAAGACCCCCATTTTTCGGGGGTCTTTTTTTATAAAAAAACCAAAGGAGAAAAAAATGAAAAAAGAGTCCAATAATAATTATTATCTTCCCAATGACAAACCGCCGTTGGGCAGGATGCTGCTGCTGGGTTTGCAGCACGTTCTGACCATGTTCCCGGCGACGGTGCTGGTGGCGTTGCTGGTCGGTTTTCATGTCAATACCGTACTGCTGGCATCGGGCATGGCAACCCTGGTGGCCCTGATCTTATCCAAACTAAAAATCGGTACTTTCATCCCTCTGTATTATGGTTCAAGCTTTAGCTACTTGGCGGCCATCATGGCCATCACCAAGACCCAGTATGGCGTGGTGGCATCCGACGAACTGATCCGCACGGCCCAGGCCGGCATCGTCTGCACCGGTGCCATCAATATTCTGGTTGGTCTGGTCATCCATTACTGTGGCGGCAAGAAAGTGATCAATAAGGTGCTGCCTCCGGTGGTCACCGGATCGGTGGCGTGCGTGATCGGTTTCTCGCTCGGCTTTACCGCACTGCAGAATGCCAGCGGCGGTGCCTTTGGCATCGTGGATAACGGCCCCTGGTGGTTGGTGGCGTTCATTACGTTGCTTGCCACTATCTTTTTCTCGGTGTTCCTGCGCGGGAAGGGATTTATCGGCATGCTGCCGATCCTGCTGGGAGCTGTCGTTGGCTATGTGGTGGCCATTCCGCTGGGATTGGTGGATTTCAGCATGATCACCCAGGCGAAGATCATCGAAGCGCCCCATATCACCTTCCCGCTCTTCACCGGTGAACTCTCCATGACCGCTATTGCCAGCATTGCCATCATGGCCATTGCCACCATTCCCGAATCCACCGCCCATCTTTATCAGATCAGTCTGTATGTCGATAAACTTGCCGAACAAAAAGGGCGTGAAAAAGAAGGGCTGAGCAAACATATCGGTTTCAATCTCATCCTGGACGGCCTGGGGGATATGATCAACGGCCTGCTGGGCGGGGCTGCCGGAACGAATTATGGAGAGAACAACTCCCTCATGGTCATCACCCAGAACTACTCCGGTTATTCCCTGATCTGTGCTGCGCTGCTTGCCATCCTGCTTTCTTTCAGCGGAACGTTGAGCGGGATCGTGCGCAGCATCCCCACCGCGGTCAGCGGCGGTCTTTCCATTTACCTGTTTGGCGTGATCGGTATGCAGGGCATTGCGCTGATGATCGAGGAGAAGGTGGATATGTTCGATCCGCGCAACCTGGCCGTTGGTGCGGTCATCTTCATCATCGGTGTTGGCGGGCACATCGGCTATTCCAACGGGTTGATGCCCATTCCGTTGCTGCAATCCATCTTCCCGGATGGTTGGCCGGCGATCGCCACCGGTGCTTTGCTGGGCATCGTGCTGAACCTTATCTTCCAGATTTTCAGTAAGAAAGAAAAGACAAAAGCGTAGTTTGCGAATTGCAGCCACAGGTTTTCCTGTGGCTGCAATTTTTTGCAAGAAATGGCATGGATCGTTGTTTTTCTCTTCCTGATTTGTATAATGGATGAAAGAATGTGGAAGAGGAGAATCAATGAACCGAACATTTATAAAATATGCTTTCTTGTTGATCCTGGCAGCCAGTCTCTTCGCTTTTTCCGCTTGTGTCACGGTGGAAATGAACGGGTCGAATGCACAGAACGGAGAACCGACCGCTGTTGTTCTCAACGGGCAGCCGCAATCCGCTGAAGCGACCCAGCAGCCGACCCAGGATGATCGCGTGCTTCCCACCGATCCGGAATATGTTGAAGGGGAAGTGGAGGATACCGATTCCAGCAAGTTTGCCACTGAGCGGCGCGTGGTTTCAGGCGATAGTTACAAGTCGAACTTCTTTGAACGCCCCTTTACCAGTCAGACCATGGATTATTTGCCGGCTGTCGATATCCTCTATGGATATATTTCCAGCGATGATAATTTCTTCATCTATACCATCATCCTGGCCGGTGTGGATTATGAGACAAATACTTTGCTGGGTTCTTACGGCGTGGAGATGGATATTGATGCGGATGGCCGCGGGGATTACTCCATCTGGGCGAAGGATCCGGTTTCCACCACCTGGACTTCAGAGAATGTGCGCATTTTCAAGGATACCAACAACGACGTGGGCGGCAAGGATAAGTACACCTCCGATGCGCCTTCGGCGGGCAATGGCTATGATCAGGAATTACCCAATACCAATGCCGAGGCGGCCTTTGCACGCGTGATGCCGGAGTATCCGACCGTGGTGCAGATCGCGGTGCATCGCGCGCTGGTGGAGAACCCGGCTGAATTTCTGTGGGGCGTGTGGGCGGATAACGGGCTGCAGGACCCGGGGCAGTTCGATTATGACGATCACTACACCTACAAGGATGCCGGTTCGCCCATTTCGGGCAACCAGTATTACCCGCTCAAAGCGGTATATGCCTGCGATAACACTTGCCGGCGTACCTATGGTTTTTATCCCGATTACCGCATCCCCAATATGTGCTGGTCGGGCGGGCCGGTGCTCACCCCCACACCGGGTTTCGGCATCATCTTTTTCCCACGGCTTATCCCGACGCCGAAACCACCCATTATCAAATAATTCAATTCTTGAATAAAAAAAGTAGGAATGATCATCTTCATTCCTACTTTTCATTCTGTCGGGGTGGGCGGATTTGAACCGCCGACCTCACGGTCCCGAACCGTGCGCTCTAGCCGGGCTGAGCCACACCCCGTTCTCTGCGATTATACCCCAGGCGTTCCTTTTACCGCAAGCAATTGCTCCGGCGATTCCAGAGGCCTAGGAATTCTTGATCTGGAACTGGTCGAAATCCTTGACTACCACGCTATTGGGGAAGATGCTCTGCGCTTCCTTTTCCACGTCCTTGTCGCGGTAGCGGCGCGAAACGTGCGTGATGAAAAGCTGCTTGACCTCCGCTTTCGCTGCCAGCTCGGCGGCTTCGCGCACGGTCAGGTGCGCGTATTCGCGCGCCAGCTCCACCTCTTCATATAAGTAAGTGCCTTCGATCACCAGCGCATCCGCTTTTTGGCATACTTTTTCCAGCGTTCTGGTCTCGCCGGTGTCACCCACGATCACCAGCTTGGTGCCGGGGGTGGGTTCGCCCAGGATGTCATCCGGGCTGACACGCTTGCCATCCGGCAGCACCACCGCTTTCCCCTGTACCAGGTCGCGCCGCAGCGGCCCGGAGGGGATGCCCAGCGCATCCGCTTTTTCCGCCAGAAAAGGGCGCCGGCTTTCTTCTTCGAAAGCGAACCCGAAGCAGCCCGCCCCGCGGTGTTTCACCGGAAAGGCAGAAATGCTGAAATCCTGCTCCTGTATGATGGTGCCTTTCTTCACTGCTTTCAATTCGATGGGGAAGGGCGGGTTCACGCCGCGGATGACCACCCGGAAGAGCAGGTCCTCGATGCGCTCCAGCGTGTAATCGCCGCCGTAGATCTCCAGGTTCTCAATGGTTTCCCAGCGCAAGAATGTCGAAACCAGCCCGCCGATGCCCAGGATGTGGTCCAGATGCCCGTGGGTGATGAGCAGGCGGTTCATTTTCTTGAATCCCAGTCCCGATTGCAGGATCTGGCGCTGTGTGCCTTCCCCGCAATCCACCAGAAAGCGGTGTTCGTTGTGCTTCACCACCTGCGCGGGCAGACCTCGCTGGATGGAGGGGGCGGATGCGGAAGTTCCTAAGAAGATGAGCTCGAACAAAATGAATGATCCTGTCTTTTTTTGAGGTATTTATTGTACTCTATCTCTTTGCGGATTTCGTATCCAATAAACTGAGTGTATGATTAATGGTGATAAAGGAAGCAGAGTTGGTATCTAACTTGCAACGTATAGCTTGACGTTTTTGTCATTCTAAAAGGAGTATGGCATGGAGATCAAAAGCATTGCTGTGGAAAAACCGGAAGAGATCAATTTCATCCTCGGCCAGTCGCATTTTATCAAAACCGTGGAAGATATCCATGAAACGCTGGTGAGTGCTGTTCCGGGCATCCAATTCGGATTGGCTTTTTGCGAGGCCTCCGGAAAATGCCTGGTGCGCTGGTCGGGCACCAATGATGCCATGATCGAACTGGCCAAAAAGAACGCATCGGCCATCGCTGCAGGGCACAGTTTCATCCTGTTCCTGGCGGAGGGTTTTTTCCCGCTCAATGTGCTCAATGCCATCAAGAACGTGCCGGAGGTCTGCCATATCTTCTGCGCCACCGCCAATCCCAGCCAGGTCATCGTGGCGGAAGAAGCGGGCGGGCGTGCCATTCTGGGAGTGGTGGATGGAGCATCCCCCAAAGGCATCGAAGGCAAGGAGGATATTGCCTGGCGTAAGGAATTTTTAAGAAAGATCGGGTATAAGTCTTAACCCTTGGAGAAGAGGAGAAACGAAATGAAGAAAACAGTTATTATCATCTTGTTGGTTGCCTTGTTTGTGTTCAGCGGCTGCACGCTTTTGAATAAGTTTGACGAGGTCAAGCAACGCTACTTGTCCGGCCGCGTCGAGCAACTGCTCACCGAAATGCCCGCGGATGGCACAAAGGAGGAAGTGTTGCTGGAAACCGAACAAACGACCGCAGAAGAGACCACGGCAATCACGGAAACCTCCGCCGTGGCGGATGCCATCGCAACCGCGGCTGCCCAGGCGACCGAACAGGCGCAGATGGTCGCTTTGACCGAGGCGGTGACCGAGGAACCGACCACCGTTCCAACCGCCACCTCCACCGCAGCTCCCACACCCACTCCCACCATCGCTTCCAGCGACCCCGGAGTCTATCTGGGCACGCCTGCCTGGACGGATAACATGGATGCAATCCAGAACTGGCCGGTGGATAAAAACGACTATAGCACTGCGGTCCATACAGACGGATATTACCGCATCACTTCCCTGGCGGAGGCGGATGGTTGGCGTCTGGCCAACACCGAAGGTTTTGCGAATGGTTATGTCGAGCTGGTGTTCACCACCGAAACATGCAGCGTGGATGACCACTACGGCATCATCTTCCGCGTTCCTCTGTTGCGCGAGGCCAATCAGGGTTACCTGTTTGGGGTCACCTGCGACGGGCGTTACAACCTGCGCAAGTGGGATGGCACCACCGGAGAATCAGGGACCATGACCACCCTCATCCGCTGGACGAACAGCGCCATGCTCAACGTCGGCTCCAGCAAACAGAATGTGCTGGGTGTGATGACCAAAGGGAATGTCATCAGTCTGTACATCAATGGCGAGCTGGTGGATCAGCTCACGGACGATTCCTACGCTGGCGGTTATTTCGGCGCCTTCGTGGGCTGGGAGCAAACCGAAAATTTCAGCGTGCACGTGGATAAGGCCAGCTATTGGATAACTGCTGAATGATCGGATTTTGATTGCAAAAAGTGCCTGATCCTGCATCAGGCACTTTTTTTATCGATTAAGAATACCCACGGGCTGTGAAAGATTATGCTCCTGTGGAGTGCCGCTCTGCAGGAAAAGGCGGCAGGCTCCTTATCGTATCTCTTTCACAACTTCGATCCCGTTCAACGCCATGTGATACAGGAACACATTATGGAAGTAGTCTGCGGGGTGTGCGAACGCTCCGATCTCCTTTGCCACGGCGATGGGAGTATCGTAGGTGTCGCAGCAGGTCGCAGGCACGATCACCCGGCGCTGTTTTTGGAAGGCGTTAGCGTGCATGCGCAGATGCATGGCCAGCTGGTAGGTGCACAGGTCGGTGCAGTCGCCCAGCACGATGTAGGTTCGCACTTCAGGGTGTTCCGCGATCCAGGCATCCAGGCCGGTGTTCATTCCTGAGTCGATGGAATTCTTTTCCATAAGGATGAATTGATCGAAGAAGGGCAGAGCTTTGATCTCGTCCACGGTCTGTGATTCTTCGCTGCCGCGCACGCAGTGGGGCGGGAATGCCCCGAATTCCACCGCGTCGGGTTCGTGCGTATCCTGAATGAGAAAGAGATTGCGGCAGCCGGCCTGCCAGGCTTTCTGGAACAGCCCTACGATGGGCGGGATGATGGCGGCCACGCGCGGGCTGGCCAGCGGCCCTGCCTTGCAGAAACCATTGATCACATCCACACAAACCAGGGCGGTATGCTCTGCTTCTTTCCATACCGGTGTTCCATCCATTTCCGGCAGCGCCGAAACCCAATCTTGAAGATAGTGAGAAAAATCGTTTTCGTTCATGGTGTTTGCCATCCTGTTCTTGTTATTTTTCCTCCATGGTGGTTAAGTAATCATAAACCACCGCAACCACTTTTAGAAGGGTTATGCTACAATGTACGGCATTATGCTGCCCTCTGCTTCCATCCCTGCCATTTTCTTTTTTGCCTTCAGCATGGCCATCGGTGCGGTGCTTTCACCGGGACCGGTGACCACTGCGCTCATCTCCCAATCTCCGCGGCTGGGCTGGATCACCGGACCGCTGGTCTCCACCGGGCACGCACTGACCGAACTGGTCATGGCGGGCTTGATCACCTTTGGCCTGTCCGGCTTCCTCTCCCAACCCGCTCTGCAGACTGCCATTGCCCTGCTGGGCGGAGCGCTGCTGTTGTGGATGGGCGCGGGTTTTGTACGGAACGGCGTCAAGGGGAAATACCATCTGCCCACCCAGGAGGAAAAGGAAGCCACCAAGCCCATGAGTCGCAAGCAGGTGCTCGGCATGGGCGTGCTGACCACCATCAGCAACCCTTTCTGGTATGCCTGGTGGATCACGGTGGCTTCGGTGTACCTGCTGGATGCCAGGGAAATGGGCATGCTGCCGGTGCTGGCTTTTTATTTTGGACATATCAGTGTGGATTATTTGTGGAACACGCTGCTTTCCACGGTGATCGGCAGCGGGGGAAAACTGTTCAGCAACCGCGTGTACAATATCCTTATGGCGGTATGTGGAAGTTATTTATTGTATCTGGGCGTACAGTTCCTCCTGACAGGGTTCACGGGGATCAAGGGGTGAGATGAACAACAGGGTGTATTTCGGGGATAATCTGCCCGTCCTGCGTTCGTTTCCGGATGCGTTCGTGAACCTGATCTACATCGATCCGCCTTTCAACACCGGGCATACCCAAACGCGCACCCGCATTCGTACCATTTCCTCCGCACAGGGCGACCGCACCGGTTTCAAAGGCAAGCGCTATGAGACCATCCGGCTCAGCCGGAACGGTTATCAGGATCATTTCGATGATTATCTGGCTTTTTTGGAGCCGCGCCTGCGCGAAGCATACCGGGTTCTCAAACCGGATGGGTCGCTGTATTTCCATATTGATTACCGCGAGGTGCACTACTGCAAGGTCCTGCTGGATGAGATCTTTGGACGCGATTCTTTCATCAACGAGATCATCTGGGCCTATGACTACGGTGCGCGCACGCAGAAGCGCTGGCCGCCCAAACACGACAATATCCTGTGGTACGCCAAAGACCCGGCGCACTACACGTTCAATTACGATGCCATCGACCGCATCCCCTATATGGCGCCCGGGCTGGTGGGCAAAGAAAAAGCCGCGCGCGGTAAACTGCCCACCGATACCTGGTGGCATACCATCGTCCCCACCAACAGCCATGAAAAGACCGGCTATCCCACCCAGAAACCGCTCGGCATCATCCAGCGCATCATCACCGCCAGTTCCGATCCGGGAGATTTGGTGCTGGATTTCTTTGCCGGCAGCGGCACGGTGGGGGAGGCTTGTATTAAATTGAACCGCAATTTTGTTCTGATCGATGACAATCCCCAGGCGTTGCAGGTGATGCGGCAGCGTCTGCAAGGTGATCCTTCCATCGAATGGTTGGAAGGAACGGATGTTCAGGGTTCTTCGCATGCTTCCTGATCTTCCCATCCTCGAATACGACCCCGACCCCGCTGCCATCCTCAACCCGCAGGTCGAGGCCCTGCGCGGCAAGCTCCCGCGCAAGGCGGTGATGTGCTTCTTTCAGGATGTGCTCGGCGAACAGGCAGCCCGGGGGAAGCTGACCCGCGTGGGGGCTTTGCGTTCGGAGATCGGGGAAAACCCGCTCTACCGCATGTCCTTTGCCGGTCAGGAGTTTGTCGTTCTGCATGCCGGCGACGGTGCCTCGCTAGCCGCCAGTTTCCTGGATGATCTGGTGGCGGCCGGGGTGGGACAGGTGATGGTGTGCGGGAGCTGCGGTGCGCTGGTCGAGCATATCCCGGCCGGGCATGTGCTTATCCCAACCAGCGCGGTGCGCGATGAGGGAACATCCTACCATTATCTTCCCCCTTCGCGGGAATGTGCCCCTTCTTCCACGGCGGTACGTTGTGTTCAGGATACCCTGCAAAAAGCCGGGGTCCCTTATTTGAATGTGAAAACATGGACCACGGATGCCTTTTATCGCGAGACGGCCGCCAAACGCGAGCGGCGCATGCGTGAGGGCTGCCAGGTGGTGGAAATGGAAGCGGCGGCGTTGTTCGCCGTGGCGCAGTTCCGCAAGGTGCAACTGGGCATGCTGCTCTACTGTGGCGACCTGGTGGTGCCACAGGGCTGGCAAGAACGCGGCTGGCATGAACGCAACGAGAGCCGCGCGCTGCTCTTCGAGCTGGCGCTGCTGGCCTGCGCGAATCTGTAGCCGCGCAGGCGATTGCTGAAATCGAACAATATGGGTTGAAAAAAGGTCCCGCTTTTATTTGCGAGACCTTTTTGATTTACTGAAGCGGCTGGACTTTTTCCAGCAGCAGCGCCTGAACGATCGACGGCAGAGCGTTCTTCACGATGCCCATCTGCCAGTTAGGCAGGAAGTTTTGCTTGATGGGGGTGGGCGGCGTCAATTCCAGAATGGGTTTTCCGCCGTTGTAGAGCATTGCGGCGTTCTCGATCAGTTGGGCATTGGCTTCATATTTTTGCAGCCCGCCGATCACGATCGCGTCGCGGCGTGGAGTGGAATAAGTGCTCACCGCACTGGCAGAGACCAGACTGAACTGCAGAGGGGCCGTGGTCGGGTAGCGCAGGGTCATGGTCTGGTTGCCCATCGTCCAGGAACGGCCTTTCTGCACCAGTTCCACCTGCAGCCAGTTCAAGTAGTCATTGAATAGAACATCCTGGTCTGCTCCGAAAACGGTCAGGCAGCGCGAGAGGATGGCGTTGCGTAGCCAATCGAGCCGCAGGATGTCATCGTTGGGACGGATGGCGTTCCACATGGCCTGCAGCACGGAATGGACCGGGGTTTGTTCTTTCTCCGCCCACGTTACCAGCGCGCCCAGCAGGGCATTGTCCACAACTTCGTAGCGGTAGCGCCCAAAACCGTTCACTGCCAGATGCACCTCGAACTGTTCTTCCTTGCGCGTGTTCCGTTGGAACGAGGAATAGAGCGGGTTGAGATTCAGATATTCCAGGATGATCTCATCATAGGTCTTGCGATGGGCGGTGAGCGACTGCCAGAAGCCGCGCACCCCTTCACTCTCGGTATCGGTGCCCACGCCGGCCCACATGGCTCCGGGCACTCCTTGCTTTCCCTGATTGGTTCGTACTGCCAGGAACTCGGCCCGTTTCTCGGGGGTGCCCATGGCCAGCAGTTCGCCGATCACATCCCCCTGCATGTCCTCCGGTTTGATCACCTTGCAGGCGGTATCGGGGAAGGTGCAGATCCAGGCGCGGCGCAGGCGTGGTAGCAGGGCGGCCGCATGCGGCAGCTTGGCGGCTTCCAGCAATGCTTCATTGCAGAAACCGCGTTTGACGAGCAGCACGAAGAACCACGCTTCGCTGGTCTCATTGTTCCCTGTGCGCTGCATCAGTTCATTATATTTGGTGGTGGTGCTCTCTGGCTTGGCGCTCAGGCCTGCCAGACTGGAAAGGATGAACGGCTGCAGATAAGGCGGTGTGTTTTTGACCAGATTTTCGGAAAAAGTGGGGGTGAAGATGACCAGCCCCTTGTTCTCCAGTTCCGCGCCGCTATTCAGCACAACGTGCATGAGGTTGAAACGATCCAGCCACACCTGGTCGAGCCAGGCGGCTTTCGCCAGAGTTTCCACCATCTCCGCGATCAGCCGGGCAAATAATCCCTCGCGTTCTTTTTGAATATGAAAAGCCAGCAGGCGTGTGTGCAGGCGCAGTTGTTCGCTGAGCTTGCCGCTGTTGGCTGGAACGCTCAATTGCGCCAGATTGCTGCGGATTTTCTTGGCTATCCGTTCGATCAGTGCATCATCCAGTTGGATGGCTTGTCCTTCATCTGCCAGTATTTCAAGGATCAGAGTTTCCATCTTTGCTTCCCCCAGGATGGGAAGGAGGAAAGTCCATTCGGCAGGTTCCAGTTTGGTCGCTTGGTTGAGACGTTTCAGTATATCGCCCTGCAATTTGGCCGAAAGATTCTTCATCAATGGATAAGCCACTTTGCGATCGAGCGGCAGCCAGGCATCCACCAGCGCTTTCCACACCGGTCCTTTGCCGAGCGGGTTGAAGCGTTTTTTCAAACGCGCTTCGCAATCCTGCAGCTTCGCTTTCTTTTGGTTCACATCCTCCAGCTTTTTGATCTCTTCGATCTCCGCCAGCATTTCTGCGGCGAAACCCTTCTTTTCGCTGGGAACGGATTCCTCGAAGCCGGTGCGCAGTTCGGCCAGTTCCGCCTGATTTTCCTGCGGGATGGAACGCAGCAGCGGCTGCAGCATTTGCCAGTATTTTTCCGCCCGTTCGGGGGCGAAGGTGCTGCAAAACTGGCAGAGCTTCAGCAGGAAGAATGCTTTGGGCTGGTCCAGCAGCGCATTTCCTTCCAGGGTGCTGTCGACAATGTTGAATACGTGGTTCTCTTCGCTCATAGGTATCCTCCATTTTTATTAAATTCTCGCACGGCAGGGATCGATTGGGAAGCTGCAGATTATGTTGATTCTGTAGGTTAATCTTAAGAATTTGGTCGACGTCGCAGCGCCAAAAAGCTGCGAAATGCCCTCCGTGAAGATGATCTTATTATAGGGGAAAAGCGCGGAATAAAAAAGTGTTCCGAAGAATGGAACGAATTATTTAACCCTTAAAATTTCTGCCTGATGACAGTTCTCTTACTTGCTCCGCGGCGTGGTAGCTGGAGCGCACCAGCGGGGCGCTCTCGACCCAGCGAAAGCCGATGCTGTAGCCGTATTCTTTCAGGCGTTGGAACTCTTCCAGCGTGTAGTAGCGCGCGATGGGCAGGTGCTGGCGGCTGGGCTGCAGGTATTGCCCGATGGTCAGGATGTCCACCTTCCACGAGCGCAGTTCGCGCATGGTCTCTTCGAGCTCTTCCCAGCTTTCGCCCAATCCCACCATGATGCCCGATTTGGTCAATCCTTCGGGGTGGAGCTGTTTGGCGCTGGTGAGCACGTACTGCGACCATTCGTGATGGTCCTGCGGCTGCACGCGGCGGTAGAGGCGCGCGACGGTTTCGACATTGTGATTGAGGATCTCGGGGCGCTCTGCCATGATCAGACGCAGTGCCTCGGGGTCGGCCCGGAAATCGGGGATGAGCACTTCCACCGAGCAGCCGGGTGTTTCTTCGTGGATGCGGCGGATGATGCGCGCGAAAATGCGCGCCCCGCCCAGAATGTCGTCATCGCGGTCCACGCTGGTGATGACGGCGTGTTTCAGTTCCATGGTTTTCACCGCCTGTGCCACACGTTCCGGCTCCTCTTCGTCCAGCGGCAGGGGAACCCCGCGCTTCACGTCGCAAAAACCGCAGCGGCGTGTGCAGATATCGCCCAGCACCAGAAAGGTGGCGGTGCCGCTGCCCCAGCATTCGCCCATATTGGGGCAGTTGGCCTCTTCGCAGACGGTGTGCAGTTCCTTGCGCTGCATCAATTCTTTCAACCAGCCGTAGGTTTCACCATTCGGCGCGCGCACCTTGATCCATTCCGGGCGGCGTACGGGCGTGGTATCGATCTTATCAGGGTTGACCCGCTCGCGGGTTGCTTTGGATGCCATTTTTTCTCCGCAAGCATTATACTATTTCGGACTGTTTGTGTCGAATTTACCGGTGCGATCGGTTTTCGGTTTAGAATAAGGGATAACTATGCTCTATATCATCTCAACCCCCATCGGCAACCTCGGCGATATGACCCTGCGCGGGCTGGAAACGCTCAGGCAGGTCGATTACGTGGTCAGCGAAGATACCCGCAAGACCGGCCTGCTGCTCAAGCATTTCGAGATCAGCAAACCGCAGATCTCCTTTCACGCGTTCAACGAACAAAAGACCCTGCCGCGCTTGATGAACCTGCTGAAGGAAGGCAAACATATCGGGCTGGTGAGTGATGCCGGCACCCCTGCCATCTCCGATCCCGGTTTTTCGCTGGTGCGGGCGGCCATCGAGCACAATATCCCGCTTACCGCTGTTCCCGGTCCCACCGCGCTCATCATGGCGCTGGTGCTTTCAGGGCTGGCGCTGCATTCCTTCACCTTCCGCGGTTTCCCGCCGCGCAAGAGCGCCGCGCGCCGGCGTTTCATGGAGGTGGATAAGGATTCACCACATACCCTGGTTTTCTACGAGAGCCCCTACCGCCTGCTGGAATTTCTGGAGGATGCTATCGCAGTGTATGGTGATCGCAAGGCGGCGCTGGCCAACGATCTCACCAAAAAGTTCGAAACAGTATTGCGCGGATCGCTTTCGGAAATAAAACAGCAGCTTTCCGAAGAAAAGCTGCTGGGTGAATACACCATTGTCATTGCCGGGGCTGATTCATAACGGGTTGAAGCGCGTGTCGCGGTCGTAATAATCCTCGTTCTCCGCTTTCTTCAATCCGTTCACGATGCGGTAGGTGAAGGGCGTAAAGAGCGCCTCGACCGCCACTTTGAAGATGTAATTGGTCAGCACCAAACTGGTGAAGATCTCCCACGGAAAGACCCCGAACAAGCTGGCGATGAGGGTGAAGATCAGCGAATCGACCCCTTCGCCCACCAACGTGCTGGTGATGGTGCGCAGCCACAGGAATTTTCCTTCCGTTTTTACCTTCATCACCGCCATGACCACCGAATTGCTGTATTCCCCCAGAAAATAAGCTACCAGACTGGCGATCACCAGTCCGCCGCTGCTCATGCCCCCCAGCACGGCATCATACGCGGCCTGTCCGGTGTACTGCTGCCAGGCCGCCTCGCCCGGCAGAACGCGCACCAGGCTCAGGGTGAGCGCGCACAACGCCATGGCGCCGAACCCGGTCCAGATCACGCGCCGCGATTTTTTGAATCCGTACACTTCCACCAGCACATCCCCGAAGATGTAGCTGATCGGGAAGAGCAACGTGCCGCCGTCGAAGGCCATGCGCACCCCGCCGATCGAGAATCCCCAATCCACGATCTTGGCGGATGAGGCGATATTGCTGGTGATCAGCACGGTCACAAAGAGCGCCATCACCAGGTCGAAAAAGCGGTAGCTGCGTTTCGGTTCACTTTTCTGTTGCATCACGCGCTTAGTATAATGTATATTTAGTGCAGCGCAGTCTTCAATTCTGCCAGAAAGCCAGGAAATTCATGCATCGTTTTTTTCTGCCTGCCGGGTGCATTGCCGGTGAAACCGTCACGTTTCCGGAGCCCATCGCCCACCAGATCCGCCATGTGCTGCGTTTAAAGGAAGGCATGCCGGTGCAGGTGCTGGATGGCGCGGGGACGCTACTGCAGGTGCGCCTGCAGGAAATTTCGGAGGAAGGTGTGCTTGGGCGGGTGATGGAGCGCAGCCGGCCGCAGGATGAGCCGGCGGTGAAGCTTGCGTTGTGCGTTTCGCTCACCCAGCGCGAGAAGTTCGAGTGGATACTCCAGAAAAATGTGGAGGTGGGCTCGGCCTGCGTGTTGCCCTTCATCTCACGCTATTCCCTGGCGCGGGAAAAGACGATCGAGGCCAAACGCCGCCAGCGCTGGGAAGATATCCTGCGCGAGGCTGCCGAACAGAGCGGGCGCATCCTGATCCCCACCCTGGGGGAAGTGTGCAACTTGCCGAAGCTGATCGCCTGCTGCGCGCAGGAGTACGACCTCTGCTTGGTCGCCTGGGAAGGGGAACGCTCAACCACCCTGCAGAATGCACTGCAAACAGTGCAAAAGAAAGGGCGCGATGCCCATTCCATCGCCATCTTCATTGGCCCCGAGGGCGGTTTTGCCGCGCAGGAAATGGAAGTTTTCGAACAGGCAGGGGTGGTGCCGGTCTCGCTGGGCAAACGCATTTTGCGCATGGAAACTGCGGCCATTGTGGCGCCGGCGCTCATTTTATATGAATTGGGACAGATGGGGCTTTAATACAAACGCGTTGGCAGCAGATTCTTCAGGCGATCCTTGAGCGCCTTGGCACGTCCCAGCACTCTGCCGCTTTCATCTTTGACCAGCAGTGTTTCCCCCATCCAGTCCTTGCGGATGGAAATATCGAAAATGTCCTGTCTTCCCCAATAAGCTCGGCTCTGTTCTTCGTTCAAAACCACGCACCCTTGCTGGAATGAAATGCCAAAACGGGCTGCAAATTCATGGCTGATCTGGAATCCACCGGGAATGCGCTTGAAGGCGTTCATCCCGTAGCTGGAGAAGGGCAGGCTGAAGAATTCACTGAAAAGCCGTTCCGGCGCCAGCAAAATGCCGTTTCCATTTTCCATCAGAAGGTCTTGCTGTTTTTGCAGCACGCTTTCCAGATCGAACCCGTACAGGTCCCGCATCCAGCCGCTCAGGGTTTGCTGATCTTTCGGAGAAAGCGGATTAGCCCGCTCTACCCTCTTCCCGGTCTGCGCCGGCTTGCCTCCCGTTTCGCTTGGGATGGAAGCCAGTTTGGTGAAACGCGCGCTGAAAAAGCCGGTCGTACCAAAAAGGTGCGGCCACAGGCGTACCGCCCGCTGCATGGCTGGCGCAAAGCACTGGTTGCCGAACTGGTTCAGGGCGGGAGCGGGTTTCGGCAATCGGGCGGAACCGTCATCCAGCCGGATGCGGTCGCCGAATTCCTGCAGGGCGCGCTGCACCACCATTTCATCTTCCTCGGGTGAAAGTGTGCAGGTGGAATACACCACCTGCCCGCCGACCTTCACCGTTTGCAGGGCGCTGCGCAGCAGCAGGAACTGGCGGTTGCTCAAACTTTGTTGTTCCCCTGGGCTCACCGCGCGCAGCGGGTGCGAAGGGGTATCGTACAGATTCTGCATGCTACAGGGGGCGTCCAGCAGCACGATGTCGAAGGTTTCGGGAAGCTGGCTGCCGAAATACTCCCCGTGCAGGCAGGTGACTGCCTGGTTGATGGCGCCCCATTTGGCCAGCACCACGCGCAGGGCGGCGATGCGCCCGCTGCTGGCGTCGTTGGCGATCACCAGCCCACGGTCGGCGGTCTTGTCGATCAGATGGGTGGTCTTCCCGCCCGGCGATGCTGCCATATCCAGCACCAGCGGGGATGGTTGGCCGGAAAGATCGAAAAGCTCCACGGGCAGCATGGACGCGCTTTCCTGAATGTAGTAATCTCCCAGCAGATGTTCGCTGGTCTTTGCGATGCTGCCGGCGGAAGCGTCGAGGTTCCATCCGCTGGGGCAGAAGGGTACGGCAGAGAGCTGCCATCCGTAGCGTTGCTCCAGTTGATGGATGAAATCCTTCGGTTCATGCTTCAGCAGATTGATGCGGATGGCAGCCGGCAGTTCCTGATCCAGTGTTTCACATAATCGCTGGAAATCAGCGGCGCTCAACAGGGGGCGAAAATGTTCCAGCGCTGTGCTCACGGCGGAGGGAAGAGAAAGGAGTTCTGTCAAATCAGCCGGCTCCTTTCCGGATACAGAAGACGATCTCATCTTCAAATATGATCTCTTCCACAGGCCATGTTCTGCCCTGCAGGGCATCCTGCACCAGATGGCGCATGCGTTCGCTCAGGTCGTGTGTTTTGCCGATATCACGCTTGGGCAGCGAGACCAGCAGGGTGGTCACCGGCAGCGCATCCCATAGAATGCGGTTGCTGCCTTTGCGGCGCTGATCCATGCGGTGCGCTTCCTTGAAGAAGAAAGCCGTATCCGCTTTTTGCGTGGGCGGTGATACCAGAATGTCGCGCTGTTCGGCGCGTGCGGCTTCGAAACCTGCCCTCCGGAAAAAGGCGTTCAACAGGTTCACCCGCGGTTGGTGGATGTCATAGGCCAGATAGGTGATGTTTTGATCCAGCCCCATTTTGGGCAGGGCAAACGGGTTCAATCCGCAGGCCAGGTCCAGAATGCTCTGGGGGGTGCCGATACGTTGAAAGAGAGCGTTGTAAAAATCGGTCAAATAGGGCAAGCGTTCGCGGGTGGAGGTGTGCGCGCTGAGCATGCGGTTGGCAAAATCCTGCAATTCCCTTTCATCTTGCATGAGTTCAAGCTCTTCCAGTGCTTTGTCATAGTCGGGGTCGCCCAGATAAAGGGCGGTGAGCTGATGTAGTTTCTGGCGCACACTTTCCTGCATGCTCTTTTCATCGCGGAAGCGCTGGCTTTCCTGTTCGATCAGATCACGGATCGTTTCAGCGGGCAGATGCAGATCGCGGTACTTGCGCGAACGCAGCACCTTCTGGATGAATTCCTCGTTGGATGACATGGCTATTTCCTTTTCACCCGATAGACCAGCTCGCTGGCGAACAGGAATTTTTGGTGATCCCAGCCCAGTTCTGCCGTTAATCCTTCGAATTGCTGGGAATAGTGGGCCAGCATGCCTTTCTCTTTCCCGCCGATGCTGTGCACCGGAAAACTGACCAGCAGCCAATCCGCAGAAATGCCGCTCAGAATGCGCCGGGCGCTGTCTTTGTCCGCCTGTTCCAGGCAGGGCAGGGTTTTCAACAGCAGTGCCACCTGAGCATGTTCCTGGGGAAGTTGGCGCAGCAGATTGCAGGTGCCGGCTTTGCCGCGGATGGCAAAATGGCCGAAAAAGCTTTGCAGAAAAACTGTCATGTCCTGAAAGATATCGCAGGCGCTGTAGCTCGCTCCTTTTTCCAGCGCCATCCAATCCAGCCCCAGTGGGTTGAATCCGCAGGCTAGATCGAGGATGGAGTTCACCGGCCGGATATCCTCGAACAGGGTGCGGTAAAAATCAGCCAGGATGGGTAACCGTTCGCGGGTGGAGGAATGTTCTTGCATCAGCCGGCTGCAAAAAGCCCGGCTTTCGGCAGCGTGGATATCGGCAGGCAGGGTTTCCAGTTCTTGCATGTGGGCGGCGTACTGCGGCTGCTGGGGGAAATAAGCCCAGCCCACCTGATGCAGTTTGTTGGTGGTGGCTTTGACTGTCTCTTCGAGGGAAGCGCGCTTTTTGATTTCTGAGTTGGCGATGAAAGCCACCAGGTCGGGGTCGAGATGCTGGTACTTTTTTTTTGCCAGCACCTGCCGGATGACCTCGCCGACTGTGAAGGGGCCGCTCATGCCGCTTCTCCGCGTAACTGGCGGATGATGTGTGCCATGAAAGAGAGGTTGTGGATGGTCGCCAGACGCGCGAACAGGGTTTCGTTGATCTGGTGCAGATGATGGATGTAACTCATGCTGTAGTGCTGGCAGGTGGGACAGGGGCAGGTGGGGTCGATGGGTTGTGTATCGCGCATGTGCTTTTCGTCTTGCGCATAGATGTAGTCCAGCCAGTCCAGGGAGCGGGTGTTGAACTCTCCGCGCAGCCGGTACAGCCGGCCGTGACGTGCATCGCGGGTGGGCATGGCGCAGTCAAAAAGCCGGTAGCCAAACTGAAAGGTCCTCACCAGATTATAAGGATGCCCGATGCCCAGCGCGTGCATAGGGAATTGGGTGGGGATCAATTCGCGCGTGTAGCCCACCATCTCTTCCACCAGATTGCCATCTTTATCCAGCGGCCAGCCGCCATATCCATAACCGTCAAAACCGATCTCCAGCAGGGCGCTGGCGCAGGTTTCACGATGCTGGCGGGAACCGCCGCCCTGTACCACGGCAAACAGCTTGCGCTGGCGATCCGCATCGTTTTGTGTGTTTTCCATCAGACGCTGAAATTCCTGTTTGCAGCGGCTTGCCCAATGCACGGTGCGTTGCACCGATAGCACCTGTTCACTGTCCGCGTCGTCCACATGTGTGCAATCATCCAGGCAGAACAACACATCCGCGCCCATCTTCCATTGGATCTGTATGCTTTTTTCAGGGGTGAGCGTGATTTTCTTTCCGTGAGCGGTATTTTTCAAATGGATGCCATCATCCGAGAAGCTACCAAAGCCGCTGTTCTGGCGGATGAGGGAGTACGCTTGAAAACCGCCCGAATCGGTGAAAATGGGACCCTGCCAGCCGCTGAAGGCATGCAAGCCGCCCAGCGCGCTGATCACAGTGGTACCGGGTTTTTGCATCAGGTGGTAGGAATTCATCATGACGGCCTGCACACCGCAAGCCGCCAGGTCCTGTGCGTCCAATCCGCGCACTTGCCCGAAAGTGGCATCGGGCAAAAAAGCGGGCAGGGGGATCACTCCGTGGGAGGTCGAAAAAAGCGTATCCATTGGTTGATACGCTTGATTGTAACATTGACAAAGAAAAAGCCGGAATGGTTAATGCAATACGCTCAATGCGTGCAGGGTTACCCATGTGTCCACCGTATCCTGCCCGGCGGTAAAGGACCAGGTACGCTTGCGGGCTGGGCTGGCTCCCCGCCACATGCCGCTCAAGGAGCGTTTTCCGCGCAGCCAGTTCAGTGCCTGGAGGGCAGAGGGATGGTGAAGTGCGTCCAGTTCGTCCAGCACGCGCAGGGTGAAAAGGATATCCGTGCTGTAAAAGAGCGGAAAGTTCAGCGAGAACCAGCAGCGATGGATCTGTTCCTGATACGGGTAATCGGCCTTGAGCAGAGAATAGCGCTCCAGCAGGAATTCTAGACCATGCCGGATGGCATGCTCCACCTGCGCAGAGCGTTTTTCAACCGGAATGGCAGCCAATCCCCACATCGCGCGGATCAAACCCCAGGCGCAGGGCAGTCCGTAATTCCAGTCGCAACGGGCATCAACTTCGACCTCGCGCACCTGCAGGCAAATGGTCTCTTGAAGGATGGGGTCTTCCAGCGCGCCGCAATGGATTTGATAGCGGGCGAAGTTCCCCCAAAAGCAGATCAATCCCCTTTCGTCATTCTCGATCTGTTCATGCAGACTTTGCTGCATGCGTTTGCGCATATAGGCCGCCCCTTGCTGCATGGCTGGATGGTCGCCCGACAGGCCCAGTTCGGTCAATAATTGCATGCTCCAGTGCGTGGCTTTATATTTTGGTGTATAGTGGCTGCGTTCCCACACCCAGTACCCTTCGGGATGCTGTTCTTTGAGGATGGAGCATACCGGTTCCTGTTCTGCCAGCAGAATTTGCTGTTGCAGAACCAGGGGATCGTCCGGTGATAATCCTTTCAGTTTTAATAAAGTGAACAGGCGGATCGAAGGTGTATCCGCCTGTTCCAATGTCTGGATCAATTCTTCACGAGTTTGCATGTTTCCCCTTTTCTCGCTGCCACAAGCGCTTATTCTTTTTTCTTGGGTTTGATGAAAGCGCTGATCAATACGATTACGCCCAGGCCGATGATGAACAGCGGCCAGTATGCGCCAACCTGCCAGCCCAGCCCGTAGGTTCCGCCGAAGATGATAAATCCGGCTGCGCTGATGGCCATCAGAACCAACCCGCTGCTCTCGAATTTGGGCCCGCTGCGGTCGATCAGGCCGCTCAGCAGAATGCCCACCCCCACAAATCCGGGGATCAATGTCCAGGCATACGCCCAGGTATCCCAGGCGCCGGTCATCTCTTGATAATACAGAATGGCCCCGATGCCAGCAATGATGCAGCCGGGAATGGCTAACCCACCGGTTCTGGAGAGAAGAGCAGCCAGAAGGAAGATCGCGCCCACTCCGATGATCGAGAATGGCCAATCCAGAAAGTTAAAGGTTTCTGGGAAAACGCGGGTGACCAAGAGGCACGCGCCGATGATGATGAGGATGATACCCCAGACCAGATCACTTCGATTTTTCATTTTTATCTCCTTTTTTTCCAGTACTGATCTATTCCATATACGCAGAAAAGTGCATGGGGTTGCAGGAAAAAGGTCGTTGTCCCATCACAATGCGGCTGTCAGTTCTTTGGCGAGCGCATGGATTTGCATGAGATCTTCTTGCGTGGCCTGTCCTTTGAAGTCAACCTTTCCTAGCAGTTCCCATTCCAGCACTTCACATTGCCTGTTCATGAAACGCATGGCTCCGCCGCCCCAGCCGTAACTGCCGATGTAGATGGCTTTTTTATGGGTCATGCGTTTTTTATCCGCCATTTCCAGCGTAAATTCCATGCTGGGGAAGAGTGCTCCTTCATAGGTCGGCGCACACACCACCACTCCGGCGCTGGTCCATAGGGCAGGCAGCACGTAGCTGATGGGAGTTTGCGTCACGTCCGTGCTCTCGAATTCTATACCGTTTTCTAGCAACGCTTTTTCCACCGCGGGAAGTACTTTGTGAGTGTTGCCGTACATGGAAGCGTGCAGCACGCATACTTTCTTTGGATAGTTGCCGCCTGCGTATCCGGACCACTGCAGATAGAGCTCCAGAATGCGCGCGGGGTTGGCACGCCACACCAATCCATGCGAAGGAGCCACCATTTTTACTGCCACACTGGATATCTTTTCAGCCGCTTTGAGCACTGGCTTGCTGAAAGCGCATACGATGTTGGAAAAGTAGCGCAGCGCTTCCCGCTCGAAGGGCTGCAGATCGGGTTGCTCATCATCGAAGATGCCGTGTTCCAGTTTTCCATACCCGCCAAAACCATCGCAGGAAAAGAGGATCCCGCTGCTTTCTTCATAGGTCATGATGGTCTCCGGCCAGTGCACCATGGGGGTGGAAAGGAAGCGCAGGGTATGGCTGCCCAGGCGGATGGTTTCATTATCTGCGACGGTTTGAAAGTGTTCGTTGATCCCGAAGAAGGATGCCAGCATATCGCGCGTTTTTTCGCTGCCCAAAATGGTGATTTGCGGGGCGATCTGCAGCAATTCTCGGATTGCACCGGAGTGGTCGGGTTCCATGTGGTTTACCACCAGATAAGTGAGCTGGCGCGGATCGATGCAGGCCTTGATGTTTTCCATCAGCAGTGCGCCGGTGCTGTCTTTGCACAGGTCGATCAGGGTGCTTTTTTCATCCTTGATCAAATAACTGTTGTATGAAATGCCCTCTTTTTCGATCGTCCACAGCCCTTCAAAGAGGCGAGTGGAGGTGTCATTCACACCGATCCAAAAGATGCCATCCGATAAAGCGATTGGTTTCATCCTGTCTCCTTACTTTAAAAAGAAATATGACTTAATTTTAAGTCATATTTCACAGGGAACGTACAAGTACACAAAGAAATATATTTCTCTAATGGCCGCCGCCCAGGAAATTGCTGATCACGATCGAGATCAGCCCGGCTGTCAGGGTTTTTAATCCCATGACGATCCAGCTTTGCTTGGATATTTTTCCAAGGAACATGCCCAACCCGAACAGCACCAGCAGCGCAAAGCCGATGGAAACGTAATAGATGATGTGAATATCGCTGAACAGGTTGGCAAAGAAGAAGGGGATCAATACCACCAGCGCTGCCAGGAACGGTGATAAGCCGTCCACCAGCGCCACCGCCACGGCGGCGAACCGCGATGCTTTCTCGATTTTGCTGCCGTTCAGGTCGGTCAGGGTGCTGTGGCTGAGCTCATCCATCTCGCGTTTCCGCTCTGCAGATTCGGTCAAAAATGAACCCCATAAGCCGGAGATGCCAATGGCTACCGAGGTCGTCAGTCCGGTGGTTACCACGATCATGGCATCATCCACCCCGGCTGCATAATGCCCCATCAACACACCGATGATGGTCAACACGCCGTCGAATGCGTTCATGGCGAAATACCGTCGTGCGATTTCGCCGATTTCTGCAATATCACTATATTCAGATATCCTCTCGATCAAACGCCTGAGAGGGTTGCTTTTCTTTTTCATGATAGTTTATGCGGGGATTTAATCCTGAAGGGTTGCCGCATCGTCGATGATCATTTTGCCGGCAACAACTTCGTCAATGGAATGAATGGATCCACCCAGATCCCGGATCATGGCTGCGACGACATCATAATCAAGATCATCACCTTCAATGGTGATCTTGGCATTTTCAACTTTATGGTCGATCTCGGCAATGCTGATATTGACCGCTGAAATGCCCTCTAATACACTGATTTTTTTTGCAAGGTCCACAATACTTGGTTCGATCGGTTTCAGCACATCCAAAACCAATCTACGAATTTTTCCTATCATCTCTGTTTCTTAAAAAAGACTCCTTCCGATTTTTGAGAAATATCAACTGCCCAATTTATACCATACTTTGGAGGTCATTCCATATGTATATCTATTTCTTATACAGTTCCTCAACCCAGGTTTTGTTCTTCCATAAAGCACAGGCGCCATCGCTCTCATCCAACCGATCACCGCTGTTGCGGATGACTTGCAGGTGAGGAGAACGCAGTGCCGAGAGCAGGCTGACTTCCTGCAGGTTGGCATCGGAGAAGGGTGAGAAGGGGCAGGGCTGCACCTCTCCCTGTGGATTGATGTGGATCAGCCCTTTTGCTCCTGCCAGACAGCCCCCCAATTCCATTTCCCCTCCCGGAAATGCCATGAATAAGGCCGGGAATTTCATGCGCAGTTCTTCCAGAATGGCCAGATGGCGCATGACCTGTTGGGTTGTCAACGCCAGGGAACGGGTTTGCGGATCGATGGGCAGGTAATTGATGAAAAAGAACACCTTACAGCCCTTGTCCATCATATCGATCAGGTATTCTTCGTTGTTCACCAGCTCAAAGTTGCGGCTGGTCTGGGTGATGGAGGTGCCGAACAGCATCTTTTCTTGTTTCAATGCTGAAAAAACCTCCACGGCACGTTCGTAAATTCCGCCACCGCGCCGCAGGTCCGTATCCTGCTGGTCGCCTTCAATGCTGATGACCGGCAGGATGTTGCCCTGCCGCTTGATGCGCTGAATGGCTGCCTCATCCAGCAGGGTGCCGTTGGTGAACAGCAGGAAGATGAGGTTCGGAAATTCCTGGATGGTATCCAGCAACCCCGGGCGCAGGAGGGGTTCTCCGCCTGCCAGCAGGATCACCGAAACACCCAGCTCTTTGGCTTGCTGGATGACCGCCCTGAATTGGGTAGCGGTAAGCTCCTTTTTACTATTCTGATGGAGGATCTTGGCATAACACCCTGCACAATCCAGGTTGCAGTCGTTGGTGACGCTGAAAATGATCATGGGTGGTATTTGCACACCCTGGCGCAGATACTTCTTGCGTTTTCGTTCCGCCAGCCGGTAGGCAAAGTACAGACGGCCTGCCGAAGAAGCCAGGCGCGGATTGTTCAAACTGAAGGATACGATCTGCTTCAACCCCATTTCGAAGCTGATATTGAAGTATTGGGTGATATTGTCTATTTTGTGTGACATCTTTTTTCCATTCTACAGTGAAATATACGCAAAAAGGTACGGCCGGTTTCTCGATGGGAGATGTTTTCACCATTCTCATATAATTAATGGATAATCAGTATGATTGTACCGGAAGGAAACATAATGGGAGAAAAACTGTGTCCGAAAGTGATCTTGGAAGGTACACGCCTGACCTTGAAGACGGAGATCGCTTTTACGTTGAACGAACATGCGCGCGTGGTCGGGCCGCGCAAATATCGCTACCATTCCCCGCTGATCTCGGCGGAATGGTGTGCCTTTACCAACTATCCCTGGGGGAGGGGCTTGATCAATTTCAACCCTGAAGAAGAGGAACTGGCGATGGAAACCTACCGAACCTGGGTACATCTCTTTGAACTGCAGCGCTACTACTCTTGGATCGTGGACCGTTTTCATCTTTCCACCGTCATGTACCAGTGGATGGCACATCACAAGCGCTGTGACTTTGGCTGGCTTGAAGAGCGCCTGCTGCCGCTGAATTTTCGTCTGGTTTTTTGCACACGTTCTGCCGACTCCTTCCGGGCAGCGCGTGCGGAGCGCTTGAAGATCTCCGGAAATCCCGCCCAGTATGATGATTTACAGTTGTTCATGGATGAACAGGACCTGCTGCGTGAACTGGTGGCTGCTTCCCGCCTGCCATCGCTGGAGGTGGATGTGTCGGATAACAGCGTGGCGCATGCCGCCGATACCATCGCTGATTGGCTGCAAGCCAGCGGTGGTTTGTATATGAACCAGTGAGGAAAAATCCTTGTAGCAAAAAGAACTTCTTCCATTTCTTTTATGAGAAGCGTTCTCTTATAAATGGTCGATAAACGGCCTAATGCGGTTATAATAAAAACAACAAAACGAAAAGGCAAACTCGGCGAAAGCCGGGGACGCAAAGCCATGGGTCTACCGGTGGAAACACCTACGACTGCCAGGTTGCCGAAAGTGGAATCATGAGTTCCGGCAGCTGGCATTTTGCCAGCTGTTTTCGTTTTGAAAACAAACGAAAGGAGACGATATACTCAAATGAAAAGGATCACAACGGTCGTCTTGGCAATTTTACTGTTGATCGGCTTCACCAAACCGGTGTTTGCAGAAGGGGAGCCGGAACCTACGCTGGAACCGACCGTGGAACCGGAGGAAGAACAGGAGAAATTGAATCCGGTTGTCCGGTGGATCGCAGATTTTTTCAAAGATCTCTTCCTGGTTGAAACACCACAGGAGCCGGTTGAAACCACGACCCCCGAAACAACCCCTGAAACGGATGAAACGCCGGTGCCTACCGAGGAAGTGCCCACTCCGCAGCTTACGTTGAGTGTGGAAGAGCAAATTGCTGCCTATCATGAGGATGAGCTGGGTTTTGGCGTGCTGGTGAAACTCTTGAGCATCGCCGAAGCCGCCAAAGCGGAATGCACTGCAACCGGTGTTAATTGTGATGTGACCATTGATACGCTGGTTGAACAGTTCAAAGCCGGTGTGGGTATTGGTGACTTGGAGGCACTCTATGGGAAACCGGATGTCTCGGGTGTGGGCCAGGTCAAAGGTACGCCGGAGCCGGAACAGAATCAGAACAGAGTGCAAAACGAGAACAGGAACACCAATCAGAAAAATTTGCAGAACGAGCATAAAACGGAAAATAAGAACAAGAATAAATAAAAAAAACGCTTGTTCAATTTTCCTTGCTGACCTAAAAAGCGCCTGCTTCAAGCAGGCGCTTTTCATTCCTATAGATTTACCTTATTCCGCGGCTTGCACATGATTTCCCTGGCCGATGCCAAAATAGGTGAATCCCAGCTTGCGCATTGCTTGGCTATCCCACTGATTACGACCGTCGATCAGCACCGGCGTGCGCATGATGCTGTATATGCGTTTGAAATCGAGTTGTTTGAACTCGTTCCATTCGGTGACCAGGATCAGCCCGTCGGCATCCTGCGCAACCTCATAGGGATTGGTGCAAAGTTGCAATTCCGGGATGGCTTTGGAGGTATTCTCCATGGCCTGGGGATCATAGGCTCTGACATGCCCGCCTTCGTTGCGCAGCAGGTGGATGATCTCCAGCGCAGGGGCTTCGCGGATATCATCGGTGTTGGGTTTGAAGGATAGCCCCAAAATGCCGATAGTCTTGTCCACCAGTGACCCGCCCACCAGGTTGCGCAGTTTCATCACCACGCGTCGGCGCTGGTTGCGATTGATATCCATGACCGCTTGCAGCAGTTGCGGATGGGTGCCATGCAGTACTGCCATGTGCGCTAACGCTTTCACATCCTTGGGGAAACAGCTTCCCCCCCAACCCAGGCCGGCATCCAAAAAGGCATGCCCGATGCGTTTGTCCAACCCCATGCCCTGTGCCACTTCCCTCACATCCGCGCCCAATTCGTCGCAAATGTTGGCGATCTCATTAATGAATGAGATGCGCGTTGCCAGGAAAGCGTTGGAAGCGTATTTGATCATTTCAGCCGTGCGCAGATCGGTGATCAGCGTGGGGGCGCGCAGTGGCTGATAGAGGGCCGCCACCGCTTCTGCGGCTTTCTGGTGTACTGAGCCCAGCACCACGCGGTCGGGCTGCATGAAATCGTGGATGGCAGACCCTTCGCGCAGGAATTCGGGGTTGGAAACCACGTAATACTCCAGGGTGTTCTTGCCGCGCTTCTTACGGATGATGTCCGCTACCCAGTCACCGGTCCCTACCGGCACAGTGGATTTATTGACGATAATGATGGGGTGATCGATCACTTCGGCGATCTTTTCCGCAGCGTCCCGCACATAGCTCAGATCTGCTTCGCCGTCCACTCCGGAGGGGGTCCCCACGGCGATGAATGCGAATTCCGCGTTGTGCAATGCCTCGCTGTAGTCTGTGGTGAAGAACAATCGGTTTGCTGCCACGTTCCTTTCAACCAGTTCTTCCAAACCGGGTTCGTAGATCGGCATGATGCCTTTCTGTAGATTGATGATGCGTTCTTGGTTGATATCCAGGCAATGAACGGTATTGCCCATATCCGCGAAGCACACACCTGTCACCAATCCAACATAACCGGTTCCGATCACACAAATAGCGCTCATAAGTTTCTCTCCGAAGGTAAGATTATAGCCCAAGAATCGGCTGGTTTCTTCGTAAAAGTTCCTGATTATTGTATAATCCTTTTACTCTTTTGTGTTGGGAGTTGGAAATGACCGCAGCGATGATTGACGGAAAACAGATTGCAGCCGATATCCGCGCGCAAGTGGCGGATCGGGTGGCCGAACGGAAGCGGCTTGGTAAAACGGTTCCCGGTCTGGCAACCGTGCTGGTGGGCGAGGATCCTGCCTCCCAGGTGTATGTTCGTTCCAAACATAAGGCCTGTGAGCAATTGGGCATTGCCTCTTTCAGCCATGTTCTGCCCGCTTCCACCCCGCAAAAAGAGCTGGTGGAGCTGGTGGATTTGCTTAACCACGATGACAAGGTGCATGGGATTCTGGTGCAGCTTCCCCTGCCATCCGGGTTTGATGAAGAGGAAGTGCTGTTGAAGGTCTCGGTGAACAAGGACGTGGATGGATTCCATCCCATCAACATTGGCAAGCTGGCGCAAAAAGGGCGCACTCCCAGTTTCGTCCCCTGTACCCCGGCGGGTGTGATCGAATTGCTCAAAACAACCGGGATTTCGCTGGAAGGGAAGCATGCGGTGGTGTTGGGGCGTTCGAATATTGTCGGCATGCCGGTGGCACTGTTGTTGGTGAAAGAGAATGCCACGCTTACCATCTGCCATTCACGCTCCCACAATTTGCCCGAGATCACCCGCCAGGCGGATGTGCTGGTGGCCTGTGTTGGCAAAGCCGAGATGGTGCGTGGTGATTGGGTGAAACCCGGTGCAGTGGTCATTGATGTAGGCATTAACCATGTGGATGATCCTGCCAGTGAGAAAGGGTATCGCCTGGTTGGGGATGTGGCGTTTGATGAGGTGAGCGAAGTTGCTTCTGCCATCACCCCCGTCCCGGGGGGTGTGGGGCCCATGACCATTGCCATGTTAATGAAGAACACCCTGCGCGCTGCTGAATTGGCGGACTAGTTTAATAAATATTCCTGAAAAAAAGGTGAAAAAAGCCATTAATTGTCCGACAAATGATGGTATGATTAATTCGTTGAGAAAACCATACCGTCGAGAGGTACAGCTATGGCCACCTTGCTTATCAAGAATATTCATACACTGGTCACCATGGACCCTGCGCGCCGGGAGATCAGCAATGGGGGAATGTTCATCAAGGACGGTTTTGTTCAGCAAATAGGGAATTCACAGGAATTGCCTGCGACTGCAGATGAAATCTACGATCTTGGCGGTCACCTTGTCCTTCCCGGTTTCATCAATACTCACCATCACTTTTATCAAACGCTCACCCGTGCGGTGCCTGCCGCCCAGGATGCCAACCTCTTCAATTGGCTGAAGACGCTTTATCCCATTTGGGCGCGCATGACCTCGCAGGATATCTATCTTTCCACCAAAACTGCGCTGGCGGAGCTGGCGCTTTCGGGTTGCACCACCGCCTCCGATCACCTGTATCTTTTCCCCAATGGTTCCAGTCTGGATGATGAGATCAGAGCTGCTCAGGAGATGGGAATGCGCATTCATGCTTCACGCGGCTCCATGAGTCTGGGTGAAAGCAAGGGCGGTCTGCCGCCTGATAGCGTGGTGGATGATGAGGATTTTATCCTCAAAGACAGCCAGCGGCTGATCGAACGATACCATGACGCTTCTGTCGGTTCGATGGCGCAGGTGGTGCTTGCTCCCTGTTCACCCTTCAGCGTGACCGGTGATTTGATGCGCGAAAGTGCCCATCTGGCCAGGCAGTATGGTGTGCATTTGCATACTCACCTGGCTGAAACCGAAGACGAACAGCAGTTCACGCTGGAAAAGTTCGGATTGCGTCCGTTGGCATATATGCAGTCGCTGGAATGGGTGGGTGAGGACGTGTGGTTTGCCCATTCCGTCTATATCAATCCGGAAGAACAGAAAGTGTTTGCCGATACCGGCTGTGGGGTTGCACACTGCCCGAGTTCTAACATGCGCTTGGCTTCGGGTATCGCCCCGGTTCGTGAATATATGCAACTGGGGGTAAAAGTGGGGCTTGGCGTGGATGGATCGGCCAGCAACGATAGTTCGCATATGCTCGAGGAAGTGCGCCATGCCATGCTGGTGGCTCGTGTGAGGGCAGGGTTGGAGGGCGCTTCTCTTTCCGATTCGGGCGCTTCGCCCATCATGACGGCACGTCAGGCACTGGAATTGGCGACCCTGGGTGGTGCCCGCGTTTTGGGACGAAAGGATATTGGCTCTCTGGAAGTGGGAAAATGTGCCGATTTCACCGCCATTGATTTGAATCGCATCTCTTATGCGGGAGCGCTGCATGATCCGGTGGCGGCGGTTGTGTTCTGCAATCCCCAAAATGTCGATTACACATTCGTTCATGGAAAAGCGATTGTCGAGAAGGGAGAACTGCGTACCATGGATCTGGCTGAACATGTTCGGGCGCATAACCGGGCAGCCGCCAGATTGCTTAATGATGATTAGAAGAGGTGAATTCATTGCAAACTTTTACTCCATATCAACGATTACAGATAGAACTGGAAAAGATCATTAATTCTCAAAGGGCAGGGGCAAAGTTGCCTTCTGAACCGGAACTGGCAAAAAAACTGGGAGTTTCCCGCTCCACCCTGCGTGAAGCCATGCGCACGTTTGAAGTGCAGGGCTTGATCCGGCGCAGGCAGGGGCAGGGCACTTTTGTGGTTGGTAAACAAAAAACTTTTGAAGGAGGTCTGGAAGTATTAGAGAGTATTGAAACCCTGTCACAAAAAATCGGATTGAATGTGAGCATGGGAGAGTTGCAGGTCAAGCGCTTCAAAGTGGAAAAAGAGAATCAAGCATTTGTGAACTTCCCTTTGCGCTCCACGGTGATACAGGTCGACCGCACCATCATCGCAGAAGGTCGCCCCATTGCCTATCTGATCGATATTGCACCCATTACCATCATGGATGAGGACGATCTGCAGGAAGGATTTGACGGTTCGGTGCTGGATTGGATGTTGAAACGCGGAGACCCGATCTTGGGCCAGTCCAAGTCGCGGGTTGATTCGATCGCAGCTTCCAGCGTAATTGCACATAAATTGCAGGTTCAACGCGATGCTCCTCTGCTGTTCTTCGAATCGGATGTGTATGATACGGCCGGTCAATTGGTCACCCACTCCTATAGTTACTTCATTCCCGGTTTCTTTGATTTTCATATCGTTAGAAAAGTTGCCAATAAAAAATTCTAGAATAATTGGAGGTATACGATGAGAAGTTTTTTAGGACGTGATATTTTATCTTTGAAAGATTTTGAACGATCGGAATTCTTCCGCTTGTTCGAAGTCGCCTTGGAAATGGATGAGATCGCCCGCAGCCGGCGGAATTCGGACATGCTGAAGGAAAAGACACTGGTGACAGCGTTCTATCAACCCAGCACCCGCACCCGCTTGGCTCATGAAGCTGCCATGCACCGCTTGGGCGGCCATGTCACCGGTTTCTCCGATGCCAAGATGACCCGTGCCGGTGACTGGTATCAGGAATCCATCAAAGATACCGTGCATATGCTTGAATACTATGGCGATGCCATTGTGATGCGCCATTTCCAGCAGGGCGCGCCTGCTGAAGCTGCCAAATGGTCCAGTGTTCCGATCATCAACGCCGGTGATGGTTGGGGTGAACACCCCACCCAGGTGTTGACCGATCTCTATACGGTTTGGAATGAATTGGGCACCATCGACGGATTGACCTTCCTGTGCATTGGCGATATGCGCATGCGCACCATGCACTCCATTTCTTATGCCTTGACCCAATTCGACAGCAAGGTTTACTATGTCTGCCCGCCGGAAATGTCATTGACCCCTGAATTCAAGAAAGAACTGGACGAAAAGAACCTGGTCTATTACGAAGCCGATCATGTGGCGGATGTGATCGATAAAGCGGACGTGATCTACATGGAACCTGTGGTCCAACCCGATTACACCAAAGCCCGCCAGGAGGCTTCTGCCGATAAGGGCTTTACCCCCGATAATTACAAGGTCACCCGCCAGTTATTAAAAGAGAAAGCCAAACCCGATTCCATTATTCTGCATTCTCTGCCCCGCATGGATGAGCTGCCGCCCGATGTGGATGGCACCCGCCATGCCCGCTATTGGGAAGAAGCTTTCAATGGCGTTGTGATGCGCATGTCCATTCTGGCTTTGATCTTGGGTGCCATGGAATAATCATAGGTGGGGCGGGAGCTATATCCCGCCCTATCGGTTAAGGAGATACGATGCAAACGAATTTACACGGAAGAGATTTGATCGGTGATCTTGATTTCACCAAAGAAGAAGTGGAAACCGTGCTGGATGTTGCCTGGGACCTGAAACGCAAACGCGCGTTGAATGAACCGCATGCTTATTTGCGCGATAAGGTGCTGGCAATGCTGTTCTTCTTCAGCAGCACCCGCACTCGCGGTTCCTTTGAAGCGGGCATGGCGCAATTGGGCGGTCATGCTGCTTTTATCGAGAGCAAAACTACCCAGATTGCACATGGCGATACCGAAAAAGAGATCGGTGACATCTTCGGGCGTTATTTCGATGGCATTGCCATCCGCCATGTGGAATGGGGAACCGGCAACCGCTATTTGAACCTGGTCGCTCAGGCATCCCGCGTTCCGGTGCTCAACATGCAGTGCGAGATTTACCATCCTTTCCAATGCCTGGCAGATCTGATGACCGTCATGGAGAAAAAAGGGCGTGATCTGCGCAAGAAGAAAATGGTGGTCTCCTGGGCGTATGCCGAATCCTATTCCAAACCCATTTCGGTGCCGCAGAGCTTGATCTTGCAGATGCCGCGTTTTGGACTGGATGTCACGCTGGCGCATCCGCCAGAGTTCGTTCTTATGCCTGAGATCATGGAACAGGCCAAAGAACAGGCGAAAAAATATGGTACGCACTTTGAGGTCGTCAACGATATGGACGAGGGTTTCAAAGATGCGGATATCGTTTATGCCAAATCCTGGGGACCGCTGGTGTATACCGCGGATGCCGAAAAAGGTGCGGAGATCACGAAAAAATATTCCAGTTGGATCACCAATGAAAAACGCATGGAACTGGCGAAAGAAGATGCCATCTACATGCATCCGCTGCCGGCGGATCGCAATATTGAGGTGACCGATGGTGTGATCGATGGGCCACACTCTGTGGTGTTTGATGAAGCCGAAAACCGGCTGCATGCACAAAAAGCCGTCATGGCATTGACAATGGGATGACAAATCTATGAAAAAACAGGTAGCGGTTGTGGCGATCGGCGGAAATTCGCTGATCAAAGATAATAAGAATGTTTCGGTGGAAAGCCAATACGAAGCGGCCAGGGAAACCACCTACCATATTGCCGATATGATCGAATCGGGGTGGGATGTTGCCATTGGCCATGGGAACGGCCCGCAGGTTGGTTTCATCCTGCGTCGCTCAGAAATTGCCCACAAAGCGGCTGGCATGCATGAGGTGCCGCTGGATGTCTGTGGTGCGGATAGCCAGGGCGCCATCGGCTATTCTTTGCAGCAGACTCTGCAAAATGAACTGTATCGCCGCAAGATCAACAAACCGGTTGCCACGCTCATCACCCAGGTTTTGGTCGATAAAAATGACAAAGCTTTCAGCAGTCCAACCAAACCCATTGGCGGCTTCATGGAAGAAGCCGAGGCAAAGCAAAAAGAAAAGGACTTGGGCTGGAATGTGGTCGAGGATGCAGGCAGAGGGTGGCGGCGTGTGGTTGCTTCACCCATCCCGCAAGAAGTGGTCGAATTGGAAGCGGTGAAAGATCTGATCGCTGCGGGTGTGATCGTGATCACCGTCGGTGGCGGCGGCATTCCCGTGATCGATGCAGGCGATCGGCAGTTGATCGGCACTGCGGCTGTGATCGATAAGGATTATGCCAGCAGCTTGCTGGCACGTGAGATCAAAGCGGATCTGTTCCTGATCTCCACGGCAGTGGAAAAGGTCGCATTGGATTTCGGCAAACCGACCCAGCGCGATGTGGACCACATGACGCTCTCTGAGGTCAAAAAATATCTTGCCGAAGGGACCCATTTTGCCAAGGGGTCTATGGCCCCCAAGATACAGGCCATCATCTGGTATTTGGAGGCCGGCGGCAAGAAAGCCATTATCACGAACCCCGAAAATATCGGGCGTGCCTTGAAAGGCGAAACGGGAACCGTCATCGAGCCGGACTAAAGGATTTTTAATCTTAAATAATTGTCTGGACAATTGAATAATAAGACCTGTTGATGTACAATGCCGAATTGTGTTTCGCGAAATTGGCGAAAATAATTCAGGAGGAGAGGTGCATTATCGAACGATCAACAGGTCTTTACTTTTTTAAATTCCAATGGAGGAGAAAATGGTTTCAAAAAATATCAAGGTAGTATTTGCGCTGGTTTTGGTGGCGACCCTGCTGCTGACCGCTTGCGCAAAAGGAACAAGTGAACCGGCAGCGAACTCGGAGGAGAGCGAAAAATTCGTTTTTGGCATGCTGCTGGTGGGTGCCTATAATGATCAGGGTTGGAACCAGGCACATTACGAAGCGGGTCTGTATGTGCAGGATCACATCCCCGGAACAGAAATGATCTATATCGACAAGGTCAATACGGCTGACCGTCCCGGAACAACCCCCGACCAACTGGCGGAAGAACTGGTTGCCCAGGGTGCGAAGCTCATCATCTTTGATTCTGATGATATGAAAGATGGTGCGCACGCGTTTGCTGCCGCACATCCTGATATTCCCGTGATCCATGCATCCGGTGATGGTGCTTGGGTGGATGGGAATGCCTATCAAAACCTGCCCAATTTGGCCAATGTCATGGGCCGTATGGAGTATGGTAAGGAAATCGCTGGCTGTGCCGCTGCACTATCCTCAACTACCGGTAAGATCGGATACCTTGGCCCACTGATCAACGAAGAAACGCGCAGATTGACCGCTTCTGCGTATTTAGGTGCCAAGTACTGCTGGGAAAATGTAGCCGGCAAGGATCCTGCCGATCTGACATTTGAAGTGACGTGGATCGGTTTCTGGTCAAATATCCCTGGCGTTACCCTGGATCCAACCCAGGTTGCGGATGATTTCTTCAACCGTGGTTATGATGTGGTCATCTCAGGTATCGATACCACCGAAGCGTTGACCGAGGCCCAGAAATATGCCGATGAAGGTAATACCGTCTTCGCGATCCCCTATGATTTCAAAGGTGGTTGCGGTCAGACTTCCGGTGTTTGCCTGGGCGTTCCCTATTACAACTGGGGTCCGAGCTATACGAGCTATGTCCAGTCTGCCATCGATGGCAACTTTACCCCAAGCTGGGATTATCTGGCTCCAAATTGGGAAGATCTCAACAATCCTGATACTTCTGCGCTGGGGTTCGTCAAAGGCGACGCTCTTCCGGAAGAGAATGGCGCAAAATTGGATGATTTCATCGCTGAATTGGCGGGCGGGTTGAACCTTTGGAAGGGTCCCCTGAATTTACAGGACGGGACCGTTTTCTTGGCCGAGGGCGAAACTGCTACCGATTATCAGGTCTGGTATCTGCCCCAATTGCTGGAAGGTATGCTTGGATTAAGCACTGCGGCTGAATAATATCGGATCAGTATAAAGAAGGGAAGAACGAGGTGTGTTTTTCCCTTCTTTCTCATTTTTAGATCATGGAAATAGAAATTCGAAATATTCATAAGTCGTTCGGTGCGGTGCATGCCAATGCCGGTATTTCTTTGACAGTCCATGCAGGTGAGATCCTGGGTGTTTTGGGCGAGAACGGTGCCGGAAAAACCACACTCATGAAGATCTTGGCGGGATTGCAGCCCTGTGATGCAGGAGAAATCTACGTCGATGGCAAACTGGTGCATTTTCAATCTGCCGATTCGGCACTGGCCTTGGGCATTGGAATGCTTTCTCAAGATCCGCTTGATTTTCCCATGCTGACGATTTTTGACAATCTTTATCTGGGCCGAAAAAAAGGTTTTTTTATCCAGAAGAACAGCTTTCGCAAGGAAGTGGAAAAAGTGGAAGATTTGCTCGCTTTCCATTTTAAGCTGAGCGAACTGGTTGGAACGCTCAGTATCGGAGAACGACAGCAACTGGAGATCTTGCGCCTTCTTGTGTATGGGTCGGAGTTGATCATTTTGGATGAACCCACCACCGGCATCAGCACGCAGCAGAAAAAGCAATTATTCGATTTATTGAAACGGTTGGCTGAACTTGGCAAGACGGTCATTTTTGTCACCCACAAACTGGCTGAAGTGAATGAACTGTGCCGGCGAACCATCGTTTTACGACAGGGAAAACTGGTGGGTGATGTGGCCTTGCCCTGCGGATCAGCATCCTTGATCCAGGCCATGTTTGGCAAAGCGGTTGACCTTCAAGATCCGCTGGATGTTTCTCGCTCGGAGGAGCAGTTCGAAGTGAGGCACCTGGTCATCAAGGATGCTCATTTTTTCTCCAACCCGGTGAATTTGAGCGTTCGCAAGGGTGAGATTCTGGGGTTGGCAGGCATGGAAGGATCGGGGCAAAAGGCATTTTTACGGACCCTGGCAGGCCTTGAGAAACCTTTGGATGGTGCTTTTTTCGATGAGGGGGATGCCCTTCGTTGGGGTTCCACTCATTCTTTCACGAAACGCGGGGTCTATTTTATGCCTGCAGCGCGCATGGAAGAAGGATTGATCCAGGGCATGACCGTGCAGGAGCATTTCATCCTTTCGCAGCCGGCAGAGGAGATCATGATTGACCGCGAACGGTCGTGCAGGATCAGCGAAACGCGCATCAAGGAATTTTCCATCCATGGTTCTTCTTCTTCCAACGCGGAAGAGTTGTCGGGTGGAAACCAGCAGCGTTTGTTGATCGCCATGCTGCCGGAGAGGGCTAGATTGTTGCTGCTGGAGAACCCGACCCGTGGGTTGGACATCGAGTCTACGAACTGGATCTGGGAAAAATTGCATGAACGCTGTAAGAAAGGGGCCAGCATTCTTTTTGCTTCTCCCGATATGGAAGAATTGCTGCGCTTCAGCAATCGTATCCTGGTCTTTTTTGCCGGAAAGATATCTGAACCATTTTTCTCACGCGACCTGAATTCCGAGAAATTAGGTGCATTGATCGGAGGGGAAGGATGGCGGTAAAAGAGAAAAAAATTGGGTTTGCTAAACGCTTACCTTCTTCTGCGGTGTTTTCGATCGCTTCTACGGTTGGCGCTTTGCTTTTTACCTCGTTCATTCTCTGGATGGCTGGCGCCCAACCGGGCTTGACCTTTGAAAAGATCCTGGCAGGTGCATTTGGTGATTCTGTAAAAATTGCCAATGGATTGGTGGTGTGGGTTCCGCTTTCCCTGACAGCAGGGGCCTTGATCATTACCTTCACGGCTGGCTTGTGGAACTTGGGTATTGAAGGGCAGATCATGCTGGGAGCTATTGCGGCAACCGGTACCTTGCGCGTTCTGCAGAATTCCTTGCTCTCACCCGTGCTGATCATCCTCTTTGCCTGCCTGATGGGCATGGTGGGTGGGGCGCTGTGGGCTGCGCTGACGGGCATTTTGCGGTTGTTTGGTGGGGTGAGTGAGATTTTTGCAGGGGTTGGGCTGAATTTTGTCGCTACCGCACTTTCCCTGTGGCTCATTTTTGACCCCTGGAAGCGTCCCGGGGTTGGCTCGATGAGCGGTACGGAACCATTTGATGAACGGCTGTGGCTTGCAACGATACCCGGATATCGCTTGAGTCTCTGGTCGCTCGTTCTGGTGGTGGTTGTTTTTATCGGTTTGTTTATTTTGCTGAAGAAGACTCGCTTTGGCATCCAGATCAAAGCCATTGGGAAAAACCTGGAAGCAGCGCGCTTGATGGGCATTCAGACTCGAAAACAGATGATGGCTGCCATGCTGCTGTGCGGTGGATTGGCCGGTTTGGCGGGTGCTTTGCAAGTTGTGGCGGTGTATCACCGCCTGATCCCATCCATTTCGTCCGGTTACGGATTCCTCGCCATGCTGGTTGCCATGTTGGCGAACAACAATTTGATGCTTGCCTTGCTGGTGGCATACCTCTTTGCCATTTTGAACATTGGTGGGATCCAGCTCCCGATTGTCCTTCATTTGGATTCAACGCTTTCGGGGGTTTTGCAGACGGCGCTGGTGCTTTTCTTTTTGATCATGAATGGAGTGAAGCAGCATTTGACGGAAAGAAAAGAAAGGAACAGGCATGCAGAGTGATGTTCTTGTTGGGCTGGCTGGTGTGATCGCGTCTGCGGCTCCGATCGTGATCGCTGCGATCGGTGAAACGCTGACAGAAAAATCGGGAATGCTGAACCTTTCTGTCAATGGCATCATCCTTTTGTCGGCCATGGGTGGTTTTGCAGTGTCTTACCGAACGGACAACCTGGCTGCAGGGTATCTGGCGGGAATTCTCATCGGTGCCCTGATCGGTCTTATCCTGGCTTTCTGTACGCTCACCTTATATCAATCGCAGGTGGCAGTTGGTCTGGTGCTGGCTTTCCTTTGTCGTGATCTTTCCTATTTTCTGGGGAATGGTTTTATGGGATTGACCGCACCGGTCATGCATTCTGCAACGCTTCCGTTTCTTAGCGAACTGCCGGTTTTGGGCTCTTTGTTCTTTGACCAAACCGTGATGACGTATCTGAGTTTGCTGTGCATCCCGACTGCCCTAGTTTGGATCAACCACACCAGGTATGGGCTGGTCTTGCGGTCGGTGGGCGAAAGGCCCGAAGCGGCATTTGCGCGGGGGATTGATGTGAAGAAGGTGCGCTATCTGTATACGATTGTGGGAAGCGCATTGGTTGGGTTGGCCGGCCCGATCTATACCCTGGGATTGAAACCTGGTTGGAAGGGTTCCATGACCGGCTTGGATGGCATTGGTTGGATCGTTCTGGCGATCACCATTTTTGGCGGCTGGAATTCGTTTCGGGTGGCTTTGGGTGCCTATCTGTTCGAACTGCTGCGCTGGTTGGGTCTGGTCTATCAGGCCCAATGGAGTGGAGTGCCTTCTCAGGTTCTTCAGGTGGCGCCATTCCCGCTGATGATTTTGACCCTGGTGTTTGTGAATATGAAGAATTCGGAATGGTTTGAGAGTTTGATCAGCCTGCTGCCGCCCCCATTGTACAGATTCTTCTCCCTGAAAGGAAAACGGAACAAAGCCGCTCCCTCTTCACTAGGCATTCCATTTAGGAACGTGTAGAATATAGGCATGAAAAAATTTCATGCCTATCGCTGCTCTGTTTGTCAGACAATCTTCGAACCCCAGGATGTTTTTTACACCTGCCCGCATGATGGCGGCAATGTTGACGTATTGCTGGATTATGATTCGTTAAAGACGCAATCGCTGGTCGATCCGATCACGCAATCCCGCGATTTTTCGATCTGGCGCTACCTGCCTTTATTGCCTGTGGCAGATCCCGGATTCGAAAGAACGCCGCTGCATTCCGTGGGCTGGACCCCTGTCTATGAATCTCCTGTCTTGTCACGGCAGGCCGGTCTGAAGAAGCTGTGGATCAAAGATGACGGGCGCAACCCGACTGCATCGTATAAAGATCGTGCCAGTGCTGTGGTGGTTGCCAGGGCAGGCGAAGTGCATGCGGATGTGGTGGTCACCGCTTCTACCGGAAATGCCGGCGCGGCTCTGGCAGGTATGGCAGCCGCCTGTGGCCGCAAAGCCATCATTTTTGCACCCAAAACCGCACCGCAAGCCAAGATCGCTCAACTGCTCGTTTTTGGTGCGCAGGTCATTCTGGTGGATGGAAATTATGACCAGGCCTTTGACCTGTCCGTAGCAGCATCGCAAGAATTTGGTTGGTATTGTCGCAATACCGGCTACAATCCGTTCACCGCCGAAGGCAAAAAAACGGCTGCTTTCGAGATCTGGGAACAGATATTGCTTTCCCATGAAAAATTTGATAAAGATATTTGCGTTTTTGTCTCCGTCGGGGATGGGAATATCATTTCCGGTATTCATAAGGGCTTTAAGGATCTGAAAGAGCTGGGGTTGATCGCATCGTTGCCCAGGATTTTCGGTATTCAATCCGAAGGGTCGTCAGCCATTGCCAATGCTTTTGATGCAAAGACCGAGGAGATCAAACCGGTGCATGCCACCACGCTGGCCGACAGTATTTCCGTTGACCTTCCCAGAGATGGCCTGCGTGCTGTGCGTGCCGCTACCCAAACGAATGGTGCTTTTATCAAGGTGAGTGACCAGGAGATCCTGGCTGCTATTGGAAAATTAGGGAAAGCCGGCATTTTCTCCGAGCCGGCGGGTGCCACGGCGTATGCGGGAGTGCTGAAGGCTTCTGCAGAAGGCCTTGTTGATGAAAATGATCCGGTGGTGTGTATGATCACCGGAAGCGGATTGAAAGATGTGAAAGCAGCTATGCAGGCGGTTCCACAGGCCCCCATTATTGAACCGAACATGGCTGCCTTGAAAAAGATTATCTGAAAAGGAAAACAGCGTGCCAGAACGTAAACCGAAATATTCTGTGATCGCCCCGGTTTTTAATGAAGTGGAAGGGTTGGGGGAATTCTACAAGGTATTGAGATCGGTGATGGAAACGGTGGATGGTGCATGGGAACTGTTGCTGGTGGATGACGGTTCATCGGATGGTTCGCGTGAGGTCATTTTAGATCTTGCTGCAAAGGATGAGCGCGTCGTTCCGCTCATCTTTACGCGCAACTTCGGACATCAAATTGCGGTGACCGCGGGGATGGACCATGCTCGCGGTGATGCTATTGTGATCATTGATTCTGACCTGCAGGACCCTCCGCAGGTTATCCCGGAGTTGATTGCCAGATGGAAAGAGGGATATGAAGTGGTGTATGCGGTGCGCCGTGAACGGGAAGGAGAAACCTGGTTCAAACGCGTCAGCGCCTCTGCTTTCTATCGCCTGATCGACCGCATTACCGATGTGCGCATCCCATTGGATACCGGTGATTTTCGCCTGCTTGATCGCGAAGTTTTAACAACGCTCAATGCCATGCGTGAAAAACAGCGCTTTTTACGCGGCATGTCTGCTTGGGTTGGTTTCAATCAGATTGGTGTGGAGTATGATCGAAAATCGCGTTTTGCCGGGAAATCGAAATACCCTTTCAAAAAAATGCTGAAACTGGCGTTGAATGCCATCACCGGCTTTTCAACGCTGCCTTTGCAGCTTGCAGAATACAGCGGGATCGCTTTGCTGACGCTCAGTGCAGTCTATGCTGTTCTGGCACTTGTCTACGCTGTCCTTAAAAAACCCCTTCTGCCTGGTCAATCGTTGACAGTATTTTTATTGCTGTTTTTGGGAGGATTGACATCGCTATTTTTAGGCATAATGGGGGAATATCTCAGCCGAATTTATGATGAAGCGAAAGGAAGACCGCTTTATATCCTTCGGACAAATCCAAAAAAACTGAAAGTCAAGGAGACAAAATGACACGAATTGATCTGACTGTCCATGAAGATCGCCTGAAAAATTCAATCCAGCGAGCCCGGGAACGCAACATCATCATCCCCACTTTTGCACAGATGCGTGATCCTGACCGGATGCCGGAAAAGATCAAGGAGGAGCTTGCCGGTTTGGGGTTGTGGGATGTCAATCCGCGCAATTTGTACCGCATTACTTGGAAGAACGAACCTAAGGAAAAGGGCGGAAGGTTTGATGGGGTGAATTTTATTGAGTTTCCTAAGGAATTAACCGGCGTCAATGCCCGCATCATTGCCTTGGTAGGGAAATGGTTCCCAACTGGCGCTCATAAAGTGGGAGCATCCTTTGGCTGTCTGGTCCCCCGCCTGGTGACCGGCCAATTCGATCCCATTCATCAGAAAGCAGTCTGGCCTTCTACCGGCAATTTTTGCCGGGGCGGCGCCTATAATTCCACCCTGCTGGGGTGCAAGTCCATCGCCATTTTGCCGGAAGGCATGAGCAAGGAACGTTTCGATTGGTTGAAATCGGTGGCGGGGGAGATCATCGCCACACCTGGCAGTGAATCGAATGTAAAAGAGATCTACGATAAATGCTGGGAGCTGCGCAATTCGGGTGAAGATCTCATGATCTTTAACCAATTTGAAGAATTTGGGAATTACCTCTGGCATTATGAGATCACCGGCCATGCCATGCAGGAAGTGCTGGAACAGGTCATGGGACCGAACGATGAATTCTGCGGTGTCACCCTCACCACCGGTTCTGCCGGTACCATTGGTTGCGGCGATTACCTGAAGCAGGCTTTCCCGGGCAGCAAGATCGCGGCTGGCGAAGCGGTGCAGTGCCCGACATTATTGGAAAATGGTTTTGGCGCTCACCGCATTGAAGGCATTGGCGATAAACATGTGCCCTGGATTCACAATATCAAGAATACTGACTTGGTGATTGCCATTGATGATAATGTGGTGGTGAATATGGCACGCCTGTTCAACGAACCGGAAGGGCGCAAATATCTGGCAGAGAAGGGTGTTCCGGAAGAAACCGTGTCCAAATTGGGATATCTTGGTTTCTCAGGCATTGCCAATATGTCCATGGCCATCAAGATGTCGAAGTATTATGAATTGGGTGAAAATGATGTGGTGTTGACCGTTTTGACCGATTCGATGGATCTGTACCAGAGCCGCTTGAAAGAAATGCATGCTGAATTTGGCGATTTTACCCGCACCGATGCAGCGGTGATCTTTGCGCGTGACCTGCACGGGCTGGCAACTGATTATATGCAGGAACTTTCTTATGCCGATCGCCGCAGAGTGCATAATTTGAAATATTTCACCTGGGTTGAACAGCAGGGTAAAACGTATGAAGAGATCTGCGACCAGTGGGAGAATCGGACTTACTGGACCGAACTGCAAAGTCAGATCCCTGAGATTGATGCCCTCATCACAGAATTCAATAAGAAGGTTGGGCTTTTGTAAGAGATATGCAATGAACGATGTTCCTTCTTCAACCGATCTGGTGCTGGTTTGCCTGATCCCGCAGCCGCGCGATCTGGAGATCGCCCGGGTCCTGGGTTGGTATCGCATCCCGCTCAGGCATGCGCCCAAGGTCGTTTTCGTTGATTGCCTGGCATTCTACCAGCCAGCCTCTTTTGGGAAGGAACATCAGTGGATGATCGAATATGTTGCCCCTGTGCGTGGTGTGGAATTGACCAGGCGCAGGGACTTGTTAAAGGAAGAGATCGATCATCCCAGAGCAGGGGATGAATATTACAAAATTGGCCTGGGTGATCTGGTGAAGCTTTCCAAACCCATCCCCGCTGATGTCTGGAAACGGATCACTTTTTTCTACACCAGCGGCGAACAGGTCCTTTGTGCAAATTCTATCTCTGACCTGCTCATCGGACAGGCGCGAAAGGACCTTTTTCAAAACATTGGAATGGAACGCCGCAGCAGGTTTGCTGATATTCCAACAGGTGATATGGCAAAACTGCAGCAGGAATTTTTGCAGTATATTCTTGAAGTGAATGATGCTGTAAAGAAGAACGACCATGCCGTTCAGGAAGTTGACTTTGAGTGAATGGAAGGCGGATGACGGATGAAAACATTATTGAAATCAGGAAAAATCATTACCGCCTCCGACCAGTTTATCGGCGATGTGCTCATCGAAGGTGAAAAGATCAGTGCGGTCGGTTCCGATCTTCATCCCGATGCGGATACCGTGATTGTGAATGCATCCGGTAAGTTCATTACCCCGGGTGGGGTGGATGCACATGCCCATTTTGATCTGCCTATGGCTGGAACGGTTTCATCCGATGACCATTACACCGGTTTGAAGGCTGCTGCCTTCGGTGGCACCACCACAGTGTTTGACTTTGTGTCGCAGGATGGACCATCGTTGAAAAAATGTGTGGATGCCTGGCATGCCAAGGCGGATGAAAAAGCGGCGGTTGATTTTGGCTGCCATATGAATATCACCGCTTTCAATGACCAGGTGGCGGGGGAAATTCCTGATCTGCGCGAGATGGGGATCAACAGCGTAAAAGTCTTCACTGCCTATAATGGGCGGCTGCGCCTGCAGGATGGCGAGATCTTTCAGGTTCTGCGTATTGCAAAAGAGAACCGCCTCCTGGTCATGGTGCATGCGGAAAACGGGGATGTGATCGATATTCTTACCGATGAAGCGGTGAAAGCGGGCCATCATGCTCCCGAATGGCATGCTCTCACCCGCCCGGCGGAAGGTTCCATTGAAAATGTTTTTCGAACCATATCCCTGGCGCAACAGGCCCAGGCGCCGGTCTACATCGTTCACATGAATACCGCCGGTGAAGTGCAGATTCTGAAGAAAGCCAGGGAAAAGGGATTTCCGGTGATGGGAGAGACTTGCCCGCAGTATCTGTATTTTACGGTCGATGATTTGCGAAAAGCGGATGGGGCAAAATGGATCTGCTCTCCGCCCATGCGGACCCGCGCGGACAATGAAGGTATTCAAAAGTTCTTGGGAGAGGGTGTTTTGCAGGTGATCGCAACGGATCATTGCCCATTCTTCTTTGATGGCACACATCCCATCCTTTATGAGGGGAAAGAGGTTCTCATTCCTGGGAAAGAACTGGGAAAGGATGATTTTACAAAGATCCCCAATGGCTTGCCAGGTGTGGGAGATCGCATGCTGGTGCTGTGGAATTATGGTGTGCGGAAGCAGATGATCACCCCCCAGCAATTTGTTGCCATGACCTCTACAAACCCGGCAAAGATCTTCGGCTTGTATCCTCAAAAAGGGACGCTTATGCCGGGTGCGGATGCCGACGTGCTCGTCTGGAATAAAAATGCTCCGATTCGCTATGGAGTACGGTATGCGCAGCATCGCACCGATTACAACCTGTATGAAGGTTGGGAAATGCAGGATACGATCCAGAAAGTGTACTTGAGAGGAAAACTGATCGTGGATGATGGCAACTGGTTGGGGAGCAGAGGTCAGGGAAAATTCCTGGCCTGTTCTGATCCAACGGTGATCTAGGAGTCTTGCTTGTGCTGATCGGATTTGGTTTGCTCTGCTATGCAATCGCCCCTATAGCAGCTTTCTTCTTGAAACGCAGGAAAAAAGAGGAAGGACAGATCTGGCTGGTATTCTTGGCCGGTGCTCTGCTGGGCTCTCTGTTGATCTTTCTGAATCCGCTGTCCAGTGCGCAAAGTGACTCTCCTTTGCTGTGGTTTTCTTCGAATGCCATGCTGATCCCTGTGGACATGTACTGGGAAAAATCAGGCTGGGTTCTGGCTCAGTGCATTGCTCTTTTTATCTTGGTTTTTGTTGTCAAGAACTATCGGGAACGGGAAACTCGACCCATACCGTTCCGTTCGATTGTTTTTTTCATTTACACCGGAATTTTTAGCATTCTCTTGCTCAGTCTCCATAAAGAATTTGTGGTGGCGATCATACTATTGGGCTTGGATGGTTTGCGGCTGTGGCTGCGCTTTGCAAGGAATGAGGAGATCTTCTCTGCCAGAGGGAGTACCATTTCTCTGTTGTTACGGCTCATTTCCATTGTTCTCCTGATCTTGTTGGCGTCTCTTCTTGATGGCGGTATCACGGATGCCGCTTTCCATACCCTCTGCGCTTTGATGATCGGGATCATTTTTTTACGGGTGGGGGCAAACGGTATCGATCAGAGTTCCGTTGATCGCACAGTTTTTCGTGAAGAGGCGGGTTGGCTGCTCTTTCTTGAGTGTTTGATCCTGCTGAGAGGGGTCACATTCTTCCCTCTGCACATGGATATTCCGCAGAGCGATTTCCTGATCCTCTTTCTTTTTTGTGAGATTCTCTTGTTCTTTTTGACTTATGTGTGGGTTAACCGTTCCAAGGACAAATGGGATTATTGGATGGCTTCTGCCTTTGCCTTGATACTGGGAGTTTTTATTTCCATTTTGGGAGTGCGTCAGGAGATTTCTTATCTTGCTCTTCCGGTATTTTTCCTCTTGTTGAATGGCATGCTCCAAAATGGGAAAAAGGAAATAGGGTCCATTTTGCTTATTCTTGAAAGCATTTTCTTGCTTGGCTTTTCCTTCTCTCCGTTTTATTCGCTCAATAAAGCATTGTTGGCTGCACAAAGTACCTCCTGGATTCTCTACAGCGCATTTCTTTTTGAAGGTTTCTATTTTGCCGGTTTCGTGATCACGCAGAGAAGAATGGACGAGCGTTATCCCCGGGGGAACATGAAGAAAGCGCTTTTAAACAACATTCCCTTGGGATGCTGCCTGGCGGGCTTGATTTTGATCATTGGAAAAGGATTCCTGCCCATGGATGGGATAAATCAGATAGAATGGATTACCTTCCTTCCTCTCATCCCTGTGATCATTGTCTGGCTGGCGTTCATTGGAAAAAGGCGCTCAAGCTCAGGAGGATCCGCAAAAAAAGAGTTTCTGAACGGTTCATCGTCGCGTTTCATTGAGAAAATCACGGATATCCTCCTGGGTGTTGGCGATGTCTTTCGCCAGATCTTTGAAGCGATCAGCGCGGTGCTGGAAAGGGAGGGTGGTTTGATATGGGCGATCATCTTTCTGATCCTGCTGTTAACCTTGTTTAGAGGATTATCTTCATAATGGTCGATGTTCTGTTTTTGATCTTGATCGCTGTGATCATTCTTTCCATCACGACCCTGTTCATCACTGACTCGGCGCGCGTTGCTTTGGTCTTTCTGGGGATTTTATATTTGTGCAGTTTTCTTTTGTTGATGCAGGTGTGGCCGCTGGGTTTGGCGGCTGTGCATTTGTTGACCGGATTGCTGACCGTTATTATCATCAATTCTTTTTGCGCGTCATTGACCTGGAAGCCGAATACTCCGCGTATTGCATTGGATATCCTCATGGTCGTTTTTGTTGGGGTGATCTCATTTGCTTTTGCTCCCCAACTGACCGCTTACTTCACAGAATCCTCGCAAAACCTGATCATCGGCTTTTTCCTTTTGGCAATCGGTCTGTTGCAGGCAGGTACTGCGCAGGATGCATTTCGTGTTCTCATCAGTTTGCTGATTTTATCTCTTGGATTCCAGATCATCTATGCTCCATTGGAGGGTTCGGCGCTGGTCACTACGTTGATTTCGTTGATCCAGATCGTGTTGGCTTGGATCGGTTCGGGGATGGTTGCCAGGAACAAGGAGGAATTGCAGTGAACCTTCCAATCCTCTATATCATCCTTCCGTCTTTCATCGCGGTCGCGTCATTGATCATCCGCAAAAAAGAACTTGTCTATCGTTTGCTGCTGATCGTTCTTACCTTTGCTTTGGGCGTTGGCGCGATTTTCCTTTCATTGCGTGCTGGAAATACTGGATCAACCCTTTCTGCAAACGAACAATTCATCGTGTTGGGTAGAAGCCTGAATGTCACCTATACCGATCTTCCATTGGTCGGAATGATCTATCTTGTCACTGCTGGCTGGCTTGTTGCCGCTTTCTTTTATTTTCCGCATGAATTTTTCCCGGCTTTTTGCGTGATTTATACAGCGTTTATCATTGCCTCCATTTCCATCGATCCGTTCCTGTATTCTGTCCTGATCATCTTTTTGGCAAATGCTATTTTTCTGCCCGTTCTTTCCAGCGGTTTCTATGGCCATATCAACGGGCGCATGCGCTTTTTAACATTCCAGTTGCTTTCGGTGTTTCTGATCTTGCTGGCAGGCTGGATTCTGGCCGGGGGTGAGATCGCTCCGGTGGAAGAAGATCAGTTATTCATTTCTTTCATCCTTTTGGCCAGTGGAATTGCCTTGTGGTTGGGAGTATTTCCGTTTCATACCTGGATCCCTTTGTTAGCTGAGGAATCGTCTTTTTATCCATTGGGGTTCATGCTCACCTTGCTGCCAGTATCGGGAATTCTCATGCTGATGAAATTCCTGAACAACTTTGCCTGGTTGAGGGAATATTCCGCGTTTTTCCCGGCCATGCAGTACCTGGGTGCTGTCATGATCTTTTTGGGAGGGGTGGGTGCTTTCTTCCAAAAAACAACCGCACGCATGGCGGCGTATGTTTTCATATCTGGAATTGGTATGCTGCTGTGCGGTGTCGGATTTATCCCCATCGTTTCAACCGACTTGGTGAGCGCATGGCTGATCCCGATTATGGTTGGGTTTTGGTCGATTTCGCTTGGAATGCATGAACTGGTAGGTGCAGCAGCGGAGCAAAATATTGAATGCCTGTCTGGGAAATTTGCTGAGAAACCGCTGCATGCGCTGCTTTTGGTCGGCGGACTGTTCTCCGTGACAGGCTTCCCATTCACATCCGGTTTCGCTCCCAACCTTTTGCTCCTGCGCACCGCCAGCAACTCAACACAGATCCTTTTATTTTTTATCGTTGGAGGGGAGATATTCTTGGCGATGACCTGTATCCGCGTGATATTGCGGCTTACCCTGCGTTCTGACAAAAAATTTGAGTTACCGGATAAAATAAGCGTAGATCGAATTCTGATTGTGTTCGCTATCCTTTTGAACACATTCCAGGGAATGTTTCCGTCTGTTTTGTGGAAGATGATCTCGAATGCCATGAGCAGGATATTCCCGCTGATCTAAAAAGAAAAATTGGTGAAAAAATGAATCTGGAAACGATAGTGAAGAGAATGGACGACCTTGAAGAGCGCATTCAAGGATATGAGAGCATGTTCAAATCTTTGGGAGAGAAGATCGCAGATCTTGATACGAAAGTCGCAAATTTGCCTGCCGAATACCGCGATGTCAAAGAAGATATCAGTCAGTTAAGAAAAGGAATTGAAAACACCAGCTATATTGATAAAGCCATAACCCAGGTGCGGAAAGATACCAATGAGAAGTTCGTGAACCTTGAAAAAGAGACCAGGAAACAGCAGGATCAACAGGCGAAGCTTCAGCAAACCGATCTGCGCGCTCTCTCTGCCAGAATTGAGCGCTTGGACGGAAAGGTACAATCCGAACTTGGTAAAAAGATCCAGCAGTACATTGATGAAGATTCCCATGTGCTGGCAACGGTGGAAAAGATTGAACAGAGCGTGAATGCCAAGCTCAAAAGCGATGACGATATTCGCCGTAACGCTGAGATCCAAAAACGGGATGTGCAAAGTGTGACCAAACGGGTTGAAATTCTCGGAGATGACCTGGCCCAATTTCGAAAACAGCAAACCGAAATTGCCAGCAAATTCGCTATTTTGCTGGAAGGCACCAGGCAGATGGAGATCCAAATCGCAGAATTGAAAGGATCGGAAACTCAGCGCAAGATGAATCAAGCCGCCTTCATCGAACAGCAGGAAATTGCTCAAAAACAGCGGGAGATTCGTTTTGATGAGATCCAACGCAAAACATCCGATGAAGTTCAACGTATTTCCCCCCTGTTGGATCGATTGTCGCAAAAAGAAAAGGAACTTACCCAGGCTGCCGGTAATCTGGATGAAATGACCACCTCGTATGAACGCCGTTTGAAAGAGGTCACGGAACTCTATCAGTTGTTCGAAGCAAAATACCAAAAAGAATGGAGCGGCTTTAAAACCGATGTAGAGAAGGGCTGGTCCAATTTTTCATTGATCAATGATGAAAAACAATCTGCCGTTGCTGCCCGGATGGATGACATGAAATCACGCATTTTCTTTTTGGAAGATCAAACCAATGACCTGCGCGAATTGCTCGGCCTCATGAGCAGTGAAATTCAAAAGGGCATGCTGAGTTTGATGAAAATGGCCAATAACTGGAAAGATGCCTTTGATAATCTGGAGGAAAAGTAGCAATCGGCATTTCTATGAAATATGTGATCGCAACAGCCGGCCATGTTGATCATGGAAAATCTGCGTTGGTTACGGCATTGACCGGGGTGGATCCTGATCGCCTTGCAGAAGAGCAGAAACGCCAAATGACCATTGACCTTGGCTTTGCTTGGTTCACCACACCTGCCGGTGACGAGGTTGGCATTGTCGATGTCCCGGGACATCGCGATTTCATCAGCAACATGCTGGCTGGGGTCGGCGGCATCGATGCGGTGCTGCTGGTGGTGGCTGCTGATGAAGGGGTGATGCCGCAGACGCGGGAACATATCACGATCCTCGACCTGCTGGAGATCAAAAACGGGTTGATCGTTGTCACCAAAACCGATCTTGTTCAGGATGCTGCCTGGTTGGAAATGATCGAAAAAGACATTCGTGATGCGGTCCATGGCACATTGCTTCAAGATTTCCCAATCGTGCATGTATCGTCCCCGACCAGAAAAGGCATCCCCGAGTTGGTCGACCATCTTCAGAGTATCCTTTCCAAGGTTGATCGGAAAGAGCAGAATGGAGAACCGCGGCTGGCAATCGATAGGGTGTTTTCCATCAAAGGATTCGGTACGGTTGTTACCGGAACCCTGCAGGGCGGCGAGCTGGAGATAGGGGAGGAGGTACAGATTCTTCCGGCTGATAAGAACGGCCGCATTCGCGGTATCGAAACCCATAAACAAAAACTGGAGAGGGCGGTACCGGGCAGTCGGGTGGCTTTGAATATCAGCGGCGTGGATGTGGGCGAGCTGGAACGCGGCAATGTGGTTGTGAAACCGGCTGCCGTAAGACCCACATTGCGAATAGATGCCCAGGTGCGCATCATTCCCTCGGCGAACACACCTTTGAGCCATAATGACCGGGTGAAACTCTACCACGGCACAAACGAGGTGCTTGCACGGGTGCGCACTCTGGGAAAGGATGCGATCCGGCCGGGCGAATCGGGAATGGTTCAATTGGAACTGGCAGCACCGTTGGTGGGTTGGAAAGGTGATCACTTCATTCTACGGCGGCCCTCGCCGCAAGAAACGATCGGAGGCGGGACGATCATTAATCCGATTTCGCATCGGCGTTATAAACGCTATTCTGAAAAGACGATGCTCAATCTGGATGCCCAGCGCGCCGGCTCGGTGTGGGATGTCTTTCGGCTGCTCATGCAAGAAAGGCCCCTTATTTCCAAACCAGAGCTGGAACAAGCATTACAAAAAGAAGGGTTCGATTTTCAGAATGAACAGGGCGTTCTGCGGGCCCAACCGGATTTTGTTGAATTTTCCACTCTTTGTCCGCAAAAAGAGCTGGTTCGCTTCTTTACCACCCGGGAGGCGCTGGCAAAATTATCTTCCATGATGGATGCCGAACTGTCTGTTGTGCATCAGAGTTCTTCCGAACTTCCCGGCGTTCCAGTTTCTGATTTTTGTAAAAAGCTGGGAGTGGAAAAATGCGTGCTGCAGGCACTGTTTGACCAGCAGCTCCTTTCTGAGAACCTGGGAATCAAACAGGAGTACCTTTACCGGAAAGATCGTGCCCTTCAGTTTTCTGAGAAAGACAGGCGCAAGATCGAACGGCTCGACATCATGATGGAACGGGCCTCTTTTGCCCCTCCGTCCCTGGAAATGATCAAGGAGATCACCGGGCATGAACTTCTGCAAACCCTGCTGTTCGCGGGAAAATTGATTCGGGTGGAAGATACCATCCTCATCCGCGATGTTGAATTCCAGCAAATGAAAGATCGATTGATGCGGTTTCTGGAGAAACATGACGAAATCACCCTGGCACAGTTCCGTGATCTGCTGAATACCAGTCGCAGATATGCGCTGGCGTTTTTGGAATATATGGATACTGCCGGAGTGACGGTAAGGGTGGGGGAATCTCGTAAAATGAAGACCTCAGGTTGACAGCAGGGAAAAGGGACTGTATAATTCAGCAGCTTGCCCCGGATAGAAGGAAACTGGGGTAAATTCATGTATCCCCAACTTCCCCGCGATTGGGCGTGAGCAGCGCGCAAGGCACGGCGAAGTGAAGGTTGAGGAGCGTAATACAATGTTCTATGCTATTTTTGAAAGTGGTGGGAAGCAATTTAAAGCGGTTGAAGGCAGTTATGTTGAAGTAGACCACTTGCCCACCGAAGAAGGTAAGAAAGTTTCTTTCGATAAGGTTCTTCTCCTGGTAAACGACAAAGAAACGCAAGTTGGCACCCCTTACATCAAGGGCGCATCGGTTGACGCAACCGTTGTTACCCATTTCAAGGGGAAAAAGGTGTTCATTTTCAACTACCGTCCGAAAAAACGCTATCGCGTGAAGACGGGTCATCGCCAGCAATACACACGCTTGATGGTGAATTCCATCGCTTTCATGGGTAAGCAGGCGAAAACAGTGGAAGAAAAACCTGTTGCAAAGGTTGAAAAGACCGCTGTGAAAGCTGAAAAACCGGCAGCCAAGCCGGCGGAGAAAAAGACCACTGCTGCAAAACCGGCAGCAACCAAGAAAACAACAGCTTCGACTGCAAAGACTGGTACAAAAGCCACTGCAGCGGCCAAAGCTGAGAAGAAGTAAAGAAGCAGGAAGGAAGTGAAAAATGGCTCATAAAAAAGGTGGCGGCTCAACTCGCAATGGTCGCGATAGCAATCCTAAACGCCTGGGCGTGAAACATTTCGCCGGTGAACAGGTTATTTCTGGGAATATCCTTGTTCGACAGCGCGGAACCAGGATCAAACCGGGTGATAATGTTGGCTTGGGAAAAGATTACACGATTTTTTCCAAGATCGATGGGGTGGTCGTGTTCGATCAGCTTCCCGACGGTCAGAAAAAAGTGAGCGTATATCCCAACGAATGATCGTTGGATGATTGAAATGGAATGAGAAAAAAATGAAAAAAGATATTCATCCAAAGTGGTATCCTGAAGCAACCGTTACTTGCGCTTGCGGTAATACCTGGAAGACCGGTTCGACAAGACCTGAGCTTCGTACCGAAGTCTGTTCGAAGTGCCATCCTTTCTTCACCGGTGAACAGGCACGTTTGATTGACATTGAAGGTCAGGTTGACAGATTCTACAAGAAACTGCAAGCTCGCCAGGAGTATATTGAAGACAAAGAACAGAAAGCAGCGGAGAAAGTCTCTCCTGCTCGTCCCATTGCAGATCTTGAGATCGGAAAACGGGCTACCGATGCGCTGAGCGAAGCGGGCATTAAAACCGTTGGCGATTTGCTGGCGAAAATGGAAGCCGGCGAAGCCCCCATCCTGGAGATCCCCGGTGTGGGTCGCAAAACGCTGATCGACATCAAGAAGAAATTACGCCAGCTCGGCTATTCCATTCCCGAAGCGGCCGAAGAGATCAAGGTCTAGTTTCGATTAGAAAAAAGGAGCAGGTGTTGTTGCATCTGCTCCTTTTTTGATTTAAAGGCAGTATGTCGGTAGAGTCATTGTAAAATCGTATAATAGAAAAAACTTGATGAGGTGTTGTATGGATCATGATTCTGGTTGGTTGGAAGTGGTTTGTGGATCGATGTTTAGTGGGAAAACGGAAGAAATGATCAGACGTATCCGTCGCGCAGTGATCGCAAAACAGAAGGTTCAGGTCTTTAAACCCAAGATCGATAACCGTTACGATGCGCAAAAAGTGACTTCCCATGCCGGTTTGGATTTTGAAGCGATCCCTATTTCAACATCCGCAGAATTATGGCAGAACCTTAAGGGCGATACGACCGTGGTGGGAATCGATGAAACACAGTTCCTCGATGATGCGATCGTGGACGTGATTGAAGAAATGGTGCAGCGTGGTATCCGCGTTATTGCCACCGGGTTGGATATGGATTTTCGCGGCGAACCTTTTGGTTGCATGCCCGTCCTTATGGCAAAAGCGGAAAAGGTTGATAAGGTCCAGGCGATTTGTATGATCTGTGGAGAACCAGCCACCCGTACTCAACGGCTGGTGGATGGGAAACCCGCTCATTACGATGATCCCATTGTGATCGTGGGCGCAGCGGAAATGTATGAAGCGCGCTGCCGCAAACACCATATCGTTCCCAGAGGGTAACACGATGATCCATTACGAACAGTATCTCAAGGAAAAATTGATCCCTGAAGATGCGCTGCAAAAACGGATCGCAGAGTTGGGAGCTGAGATCAGCCGCGATTATGCCGATTCCACCAATCTGCTCTTGATCTGCATCTTGCGTGGGGGAGTGATGTTCTTGACCGATCTCATGCGCCATATCACGGTGCCGCACGCCATTGACTTCATGGCAGTGTCCTCGTATGGGGCAGGGAACAGGGAATCGCAGGGTGCGGTCTATATCAAAATGGACCTGATGACCGATATCGGTGGCAGGGATGTTCTTATCGTGGAAGATATTGTCGATAGCGGCTACACCCTTTCCTCTGTCTTGCAGTTGTTGTCGACCAGAAAACCTGCCAGCATCAATATTTGTACCTTGCTGGATAAGGAAGAGCGCCGCAAAGTGGAAGTGCCCATCAAGTATACGGGCTTTGTCATTCCAAACAAATTCGTATTTGGCTATGGTCTCGATCTCGATGAACTGTTCCGCAATCTTCCCTTCATCGGGGTGGTGGATCTGGATAAATATGATGTACAAAAACCATGATCGAATCCAACCTGCAGAAAAATGAGTTCTTTCGAACGATTCTCGCTTTTCTGCGCACTTTTAAAGAAAAACCGGTGTATCTGGTTGGGGGAGCAGTGCGGGATGCACTGTTGGGGAAGCCATCGCATGATTTTGATTTCATTGTGGATGGTGATGCGCTCGTCGTTGCCCGCCGCCTGGCAGATTCCATTAACGGAGCGTTCTATGTGCTGGACGGCACCCGCAACTATGCCAGGGTGATAGGCAGCGATGAACAGGGGATGCGCACCATTTTTGATTTTGCCCCTCTTTATCAAAATGATCTCCAGATTGACCTGCGTTCGAGAGACTTTTCTATCAATGCCATTGCCTGTGCGATCACTTCGCCGGGGAGCGCTTTGATCGATCCTCTGCATGGCAGGGAGGATCTCGAAAAAAGAATACTGCGGCCTTGTTCTGATCGGGCTTTTGTGGACGATCCAGTGCGGATGGTCAGAGCGGCACGTTTTGCGGTGGAATATCAATTGACGATGCCGGCTTCTGTATACCGGCAGATCCGGGAGAATGTCCCGGCACTGGCTGATGTTTCAGAAGAACGAAAACGGGATGAGCTGTTCAAGATCTTTGAAAATGAGGATGTGCCGGCGGCGTTGGAGATCCTTGAAGATACGCGAGTGTTGGAGAGCGTTTTGCCGGAGGTTCAGCGGCTGGTCGGCTTCCAGCAAGGGTCGCCGCATCATTTTGATGGGTGGGGGCATACGCTCAAAGCGTTGGCATATTGTGAGGCCATGACGAACTATCTTGCAGAGGGTGATAGGGCGGAAGGCCTGTCAAAATGGATGATCGATCTTTATCATCTGCTGGATGAGTTCTCAACAGAACTTCGCGCGCTCTTCTCTTCATCCATAGCGGTGGAACGCAGTCTGCGTTCCTTGTTCCTGTTTGCCGCTCTCTGCCATGACATTGGAAAACCGTTGGATGTCCCGGAGCAGATCGAAAACCGTACCAAGTATCCGCAGCATGCCCAATTGGGTGCCAGGGCGATGGAAAAACGCTCCAGAGCGATGGCCCTCGGCAAGCTCGAAATACAATGGCTGCAATCCTTTATCCGTTGCCACATGCAACTGCACGATCTGGATGTTTCTTCCAGCATGGCGGAGCAGCGCATCTTTCTGTATCGCTTTTTCAAAAGTGCCGGTCAAACCAGCCCGTTCGTTGCGCTCTTTTCACTGGCTGACTTATTGGCTACCTATGATGCTGCAATGTCACCTGATCGCTGGCGGTTGGGTCTTGTCCGCTGTGAAAAGGCCTTGCATGGCTGGTTCCATGAATATGCTGCCCTTGTTGCCCCCGAACCTCTCCTGGATGGCGTTGAACTGCAAAACGAGTTCAACCTGAAACCTGGCAAAGAATTGGGCAATCTTCTGGCCAGGTTGTGTGAGGCACAGGCGGCTGGAAAGGTCCGCACCAAACAACAGGCACAGGAATGGATCGGCAGCCTGCTTGCAAAGAAAAAGGATTGAACGTGGCGGTTAAGTTATTTTATGAAAGATATGGTTCCGGTTTGCCGGTGGTTTGTTTGCACGGCTATCCGCTCGACCATAGTATCTGGAATCCGCTCATACCGCTTTTGGAACCGAAGGTGCAGCTCATCTTGCCTGATTTGCGGGGGCATGGCAGATCACCGGTTCCCTGCGCACCGTATTCCATGCAGGATATGGCAGAAGATGTGAAGGTTTTATTGGATGATCTTTTGCTCCAAAAAGTTGTGCTCATAGGCCAGTCCATGGGCGGCTATATAGCTTTACAGTTCGCCCGTTCTTATCCTGATCGCCTGTCGGGCTTGATTTTGGCGGCTTCTCATCCTTACCCGGATGATGAAGAAAAGAAAAAGAACCGCTATGCTTCCATCGAAAAGGTTCGCCGGGAAGGGGTGAAAGAAGCTTTGGCCGGGTTTCCGGAAAAATTGACCCCAATTCTGGAAATTCAGGATTATACTCGGAAGATCATTAATGCCACCAGCTCTGAAGGGGTGATTGGCAGTTTGCGGGCAATGGCGGAGCGCTTGGATGGCAGTGATGTTCTGTCAACGCTGGGGATCCCGGCTGCGGTCATTCTGGGGAAAAGAGATCAGTTCGTTTCGATGCAGCAAAGAGAACAGATGACGGCGCAGTTTTCGAAGGTTCAATTCGCAATTTTGGAAAATGCGGCTCACATGTTGATGATGGAACAACCCCGGCAAGTAGGGCAATTAATAGTAGATTTTGTAAGCAAGATAGAGGAGTAGAAATAGAATGGCATCAAAAGTGTTTTTTTCCGATATGCGTGTGCTGCCCGATTATGGGTTGCTGGATAAGCTGGATGCGTTGATGAAGCGCGCCAGAATGGACGGCATCGATTTCAAAGATAAACTGGTGGCCGTGAAGATCACCTTCGGTGAACGTGGCAATATGGCCTATCTTCGCCCCGGCTACATTGCCCGGGTCGTTCGATACATTCAGGATTTGGGTGGCAAGCCCTTTTTGGTTGACTGCAACACGCTTTATTACGGTTCACGCTCCAATGCGGTTGATCACCTCGAAACAGCCATGCTGCATGGCTTTAACCGTATCGAGGTTGGCTGCAATGCTTTGATCGCGGATGGATTGACCGGCCTGGATTCGACCGAAATCGAGATCAATCAGAAATATGTGAAGAAAGCCAAGATCGGCAGCGCCATTGCGGCAGCCGATATTGTCATTTCGGTCAGCCATTTTAAAGGACATCAAGAGACCGGTTTCGGCGGAACCTTGAAGAACGTGGGCATGGGCAGCGGTTCACGCTCGGGAAAAATGGAGATGCATGCTGCATCGAAACCGAAGATCAGGGAAGAGAACTGTATAGCGTGTGGAAAATGTATCACCCATTGTGCCCAGAAAGCCATTTCTTTCAATGCCAAGAAAAAAGCGCAGATCGATTATTCCAAATGTGTGGGATGCGGGCAATGCGTGGCAAGCTGTCATTACGGTGCTGCCTCAGCCATTTATGATCAACAGGCGGCGGCGCTCGGTGCAAAGATGGCGGAATATGCTTACGCGGTTTTGCTGGGAAAACCGAATTTTCATATCAATTTAATGATGGATATCAGTCCGGAATGTGATTGTTGGAGCGTGAACGATCAAGCCATTGCCCCCAATATTGGCATGGCGGTTTCTTTTGATCCGGTTGCCTTGGATCGTGCCTGTGTTGACCTGGTGAACAAGGCGCCGGCCATCAGCACCAGCGTTCTCTTTGACAAAAAACCTTACCAGCCGGCCGAGGATAAGTTTGATCATGTTCATCCTGATGTTACTTGGCGGGATACGCTCACGCATGCTGAGGAGATTGGTCTGGGAAGCCAGAATTACGAACTGATTAAAATTCGCTGATCTGCAAACGGTTGATGTAAAGAGAGGATTTTCTTCCCGCCCTGCATAATTCCCGAAACGGTGAATGACGGGGAAGGGCTGATGTCCTGCTCATGAAAAGACGGGGCTCCAACCCCGTCTTTTCATAAGGTCTGCTTGAACCGACCATGGAATGGTTATCGCTCCTGTTTTCAATGTCATCCTGGGCATTAGCGAAAGATCTCTTCGGAATCCGTATTGCAGAAATCGACAGATATATGGCTCACTTCCCTGCCAATCTTCATCTCCTTTGCGTATCGTTGTTGTATCTGCATCATTGTGGGGAAAAGTGGAAGTGCCGGGGTGGAATATTTATGAAAGGATGGCCATTTTCCCTTCCTTTCCCCTTTTTTATTGGTTTTTCCTGGTCCTGTGGTGGAAAGTGGAAAAGAATGGTTTGATTGTTTCGTTCGTGAGAAATCTCTACTGCTCGATCGGCGTATGGAATATGAAAAGACGAGCTGATCAATTTCGGTCAGCTCGCCTCGATTACTCAACGGTGGCGCTAGGAGCTGGGGTGGAGGTTGGCTGGATTGCTTCTTCTGTTTCCACAGAAGGGGTGGAAGTTGCTTTCCAACCGTTCTTATTTTGCTCACAGAGTGCAATGCTGTTTTCGATGTAGCAATTTTGCAGTTTTCCACTGGGAATGATCGCCAGCAGGTCCACCAGGTCATCCTGATTATCAGAGAGCAGGATCAGCACTGTTCGGCCTTCTTCTGTCTTCAGGAACAGGAAGCCAAAATCATTCTGGGTTATCTGCCCCAATCCGCCAATGTAAACCTGGCCGGCTCGCAGCGCGGGTTGTGTGGCGGTTGGTGTCAGGGTTGCTTCTTCTGTTGCTTCGCCGGTTGCGTTGACCGTGGGCTGCGCGTTTGCCGCTGCCCGGGATTGCGTGGTGAATTGCACATCGAAACCTTTCAGATATTCGTTGATGGTCTCATCCGGTGGGATGAGTCCAAGCAGGATCAGATCGTACGTTTCGTCATCTTTTTCCAGGAATTCCACACGGAGATCTTGATCGGCATAGAACTCTTTTAATTTGCTGACCTGTTCTAGCAGGTCCTGGTCTAAAACGATTTTGGAGGAAGTGAGGATCCCGATGGGATGCGTAAAGAGATAGGGAAAATCATCGAATGTCGTTCGGCGTTCGCCATCCAGCAGGAATTTTCCAATGTTGGTTACCAGTTGGTAATTATCCGCTACCTGATAGTAGGGTGAGGTCAAAAAAGTGAAGTCGCCCAATGCCAGTACATTCCCTGATTGGGTTGCCAGGCACAGATCTTCGCCTGTGTCGGTTAAAGAGGAGAGAGTGTTCTCATCGCCGGCTAAGAGATTGGATGCATACGATGAAATCGAGCGGGCAGCGTAGAAAACGACCTGGTGAATATCTTCGGTCAGCTCGTTTTCAGCTTCGGGTTCCAGGTAAATATTACGGAAATTGCCTTCATGGTCGTAAACATTATAGGCATAATCATTGCGGAAAATGATCTGGTACGGTTCGAGCAGTTTATTGGCGACCTGCACGCTTTCCGCGCGTGAGGTGGCATATTCCGATGAGCTGCGGGTCGGGTCGGCGATCACCATTAACCGTCCGCCGCGTTCTGTAAAAGCTTGCACCTCTTGAATTTCGTCTTCTGTGAAGTTCATGGTGGGAGCAATGGAAACGAACGCGGAGGCTTCTTTGAGCAAGGTGGCCAGATCTTCTCCTTCGTCCAGTGTGACGATTTCTGCTCCGCGCTCCTTCAGGTCAGCGACCAATATTTCGGCCTCGGAGATCTGATACTGGTTGGCGTGCGCCAGGTCGAATACGACGGTGCCACTTTTTTCCGTCTTGACTGGCGCGGAAAGAACCGGTGTGGATAGTTCCGGATTGGTTATTTCAAGGCTGAGGAAATCGGGCGTTTGCAGATTTTTGCTGGGGACATAAATGCCCTGGTAATACCACAAGGTGCGTGCAAGGATCGGGATCAGGAAAAGCCCGATGACAACGAGAATGGTTTTTGCTTTCATGGAATTTCGCTCCCGTAATCGGGAATATATAAAAGGTAAATTCCCGATTCTCGCGGATACCCGGTGGATATCCCGTTTTCATCAAGGAGAAAGAAAGAAGATTCTGCACTGCTAGTTTCGCTGCTTTCTGAGCTGTTTTCCTTGGCCACCGCAGCCGAGATCTCGATCGTTTTGTAGTGCGCGATATGGGCCATGCGTGCTGCTTTTTCAACTGCACTGCTTTGGGGTGCCACTTCGTCGATCAAGCCGGCTTTCACCGCTTCGCTGGCCGGATACAGTTCACCGCGCAAGATTTCCTGTTTGCTGAGCTTTAAGTGCTCTCCACGACCCAGGGCGACCACCTGATAAAAACTTTCTTTGATTAATTCGATATAGCGGGTGTAGTTTTCCCGTTGATTGCCAAAAAGCTTATATGGCCCGGTTGAGATTGTCTCTTCCAGCACCATTGGAGAGGAGGGTAGCGTGCCGATGACACCCACATTTCCGATCCGGGCAGAAGGGTTGGAAACAACATAATCGGTGCCCATGGATAGGTAAAATGAACCGCTTGCAGAAAGTCCTTCCACCATGGCTACCACGGGCTTTGTTTCGCGCAATTTCAACAGTTCCAGATAGATCAGTTCTGTATCATTGATCGTCCCGCCCGGGCTATCGATGATAAGAACGACCGCTTTGATTTCAGGGTGGGAACGCGCATATTCGATTTCCTTGATCACCCTGATCGACATTTTCGTGTCGATTTCATCGCGGATCTGGATGATCCCAATGGCAGGGCGTGGCACAAAACAGGCGGCAAAAATGCCCAAGATTAAAGGGATCAGGAAAATCAGGATCTCAACACCGTTGTTTGTCGTTTTTGTTGGACTGCTCTTTTTCATGGATACCTCATTACAACCCTTCAACCAAGATTGTACCTTAAAGGATTTGCTTTTTCTTTGGATAGGTGTCTAATCTGTTTATTCGCCGTGCCGCTATTGTTTTCAAGTTTTTCTATGCATCCGCTTCATGGATATTTGTTTATAGTCTTATAAATTACTAATATTATTTAAATGGAATTGATTTAGAATGAAAAAGTGACAATAGGTGAGAGCATGAAAGAATTTACGTATTTGATTGTTGGTGGCGGGATTACGGCTGCCTATGCCGTAAAAGGGATCCGTGAGTTGGATAAGAGCGGATCGATTGCGATTTTAACCAAAGAAACTGTTGGCCCTTATAACCGACCTCCTCTTTCAAAGGACTTATGGAAAGGAAAGCCAGCCGATAGCATCTGGCTCCCCATCCATGATAAAAATGTCGAGGTCCTTACCGATCACCAGGTTGTCCAATTGAATTTGAAGGAAAAACGGGTAGTCACCCAGAATAAGGACGCTTTTGGGTACAGGACTTTGTTGATTGCCTCTGGAACTGATCCCAAGCATTTACGTTTCTCCGATAACGATATTATTTATTACCGAGGGTATGCGGATTATTTGAAGCTGCATGAACTTGCGGAAAAACGGGAATCCTTTGCTGTCATCGGTGCTGGTTTCATTGGTTCCGAGATCGCTGCTGCTTTGAACATGAACGGCAAAAAAGTTTCCATTATTGAGAGTGGGGCAGGGATCGGTTGGCGGGTGTTCCCTCCCGAGATTGTGGATTATCTCAACGCTTTCTATCGTTCCAAAGGGATAGAGATCCTTGACCGGGCCAGTATCAAAGATGTTGAGAAAAAAGACAGCTACCATCATATTGTTTTCAAGAATGACCAAACTTTGGATGTGGATGGAGTGGTTTCAGGGGTTGGGGTACGCCCGAATGCACAGTTTGCTGACAAGGCAGGCATTTTTGTGGAAGATGGAATTAAAGTGAATTCCTATCTCGAAACATCTGCTCCGGATGTATTCGCAGCCGGTGATGTGGCAGCATTCCATTCCCCTGCGCTTGACAAGACCTTGCGCATAGAACACAACGATAATGCTAAAAAAATGGGCATGGTGGCCGGCATGAATATGGCTGGTGGAAATCAGGAATACGATTATCTTCCCATGTTCTATTCTGATCTTTTTGATATTGGGTATGAAGCGGTCGGTTTGATCGATGCGCGCCTTGATCCGAAAGTGATTTGGAAGGAAGAGTTCAAGCGGGGAGTGATCTATTACCGAAAGGACAATATCATTAAAGGGATCTTGTTATGGAATGAATGGAATAAGGTGGATCTTGCCCGTGAGATCATCAAAAAACAAAAATGGATGGAAGATAAGGATCTTCGAAATTTGATCTAATGAAAATGAAAAGCGCAAAGGATTTCCTTTGCGCTTTTTCTGTTGTGTTTTCTATTGCGATGGGAAATCCGGGAACCAGAAGCCGGAAATTAGGTACGGTTCGGCAGGGTCATGCACCAGCCGCATGGTGAGCGATCCCTCGCTGAATTGCACGGCATAATACGAGATAAGGTACCCTTCTTCATAGGTTGTTTTGTCATAGGTTAATGATTGGTAGTCCCCGACGGTCTGCAGGAAGCTGTCGCGAATGCTGGTAAAGTTGGTTTCATCGGTGGAAGACAGCATCTTTTCATTGAAGTCTTTGTGGAAGTTCTCAAAATCATTGGCCTGGATGCTCGAAAACAGATTTTCTGCCATGGGCTGGCTGATCGTTTGAAAGTTTTCGGGCACTTGAGCTGATTTTGCACTGCAAGCGGATAATACGAAGAGAAAACAAGCGATCGTGATAATTCGTTTCATCGATTACTCCTTTGAAGTTCATGCAATGGGAATATTATATCGTTATCTCATGCACAGGGTGATCGCTGCTGTGCAGGCTACCAACAGTAATCCGTATTGGATGAGTTTCTTCAGCACGGATCCTTCTTTTCCGGTTAGGTTCACGGTGGAACAACCCACGATGACCTTGGCGGGTGCGAAGATGCTTCCCAATGCACCTCCTGCAGATTGGGCGGCGAGAACCAGATTGACGTTCAAACCCAATAATTGTGCGGTTTGCATGTGAAGCCCCGTAAACAGGATGTTTGAATTATTGTTGCTTCCGGAGATGAAAGCGCCCAGTGCCCCTATGAACGGGGTCATCACCGGGTACAATGTCGAGCTGACCAATTTGCTCAAACCGGTTGCCAAAATAGCGATCATGCCGGTATGGCTCATGATCACAGCAATGCTGACCGTAAATAAGATCGCGATGCTCGATTGCAACCCGCTTTTTTTAACCCCGGCTAGTATTTTCATGCAGGAAGTTTTATCAAGGAATTTTTTCCTTCTGTACAGGTAAAATGCGATGATGGAAGCTGCGAATAGGATTGTTCCGGGGTGGGTGAAAATGGAAATGACGCGCCCATTTTCCGGTGCGGTGATCCAGCCATGGTTCGATACGATCTCTGGAAATTCGTACGTCAGCTTCACCTGACCTAAAAATGCTTTCAGAGGTCGGATGAGGTTGACGGTGAAGGATAGGATGATCAGGATGAGATAAACCGAGATCGAGAGCAGAAGGGATGGGTGGGTTGGATCGGTTCCTTTTTGAAGGTCCTGTGCTTGAAGCAATCTATTTTTCTTCTTTTCGATGACGCCTGTTTTGATCAAAACATAAGCAGCGCCCAATGCGACGATCGACGCGCCAGACGTGGCTACGGTCCATAGTCCATTTGTGGCAAGCTCATATTGAACAATGCCCAGAATTGATCCGATGATCAGGATAAAGGGCAGGTTCTTCCAAACGGAACGAAACCCCGCATAGCACTGGACGATCAGGAATCCGCTGATGATTGCCATCACTCCTAATAAGAAGGCCGTGTCAGGGGCCAGCTCTGATCCGGGGATGCCGCTTAATGCCATCATCGACTGAAAAGATGAGCCCATCGATCCGAATGTTACTGCCCACCCATGACCGATGCTTGCCAGGAGGATGGCATGGATCGGGTCAATTCCCAACCCGACCAGCAGAGGGGCCGTCACTGCCACAGGAACACCGAACCCTCCCAGGCCTTGCAAAAAGGATGTAAAAAGCCAGGATAAAAGAAGCACCTGCAGGGTTTTGTTGTTCGTGAATGTTGCAAGTGCGTTTCCGATGACCTGAATGGCTCCGGCCAAATTGGAAATATGGAAGAAAAGGAGAGCCATCCAGATTATTAATAGCACATCGAGGGACAAAAAGATGGCTTTGAAGTGCGCATAACCTATCAAGGTTGGATTTGCTCCAAAAAAGATGAATGACAGTATCAGCGTATAGATCCAACTGACAAAACTGGATTTGGCGCCGCTCCATTTTTTACCGATCATCAGGAAAAGGAAAACGAAAATGGGGGAAAAGGATAAGAACCAATTGATCAGTGAAGAACCCATAAAAATGCCTTCTAGCTTGTCGGAATTTTGTATTGGATTATATAGGGATTGATTGAGACGTTTGGCTAACGGTCATAATCGGTCAACCTTTCATGGGCGATGAAAGGGAATATCTTGATCGATTGGTTTTGAATGCGATTGATCGGTTTGTGGAGGCGGGGATTGCATGCGATTTATATAAGAGAAGTATAAATAAGCCGATTGCCCATGAAATCACAAATATGAAAAACCGTGCCTATGGTAAAATTGCAAGTTAATGCGTTTTTTTTTTGGTAAAGTAATTATTATCTCTGGAGGCAATAATGACCGATAAAAAATGGGTGTATCTTTTCAACGAAGTGCAGGCCGCAGAAAAATATGCTGGCGATTGGGATGGCGTGCGCGGCCTGTTGGGTGGAAAAGGTGCAAACTTGGCTGAAATGACCCGTATTGGGGTCCCCGTTCCGCCATTTTTCACCGTAACCACAGAAGGATGTAACGCTTATCTTGCCAATGGTGGAAAATTCCCCGAAGGCATGTGGGATCAAATGGTGACCGCATTGAAAGTTGTGGAAAAAGCGGCTGGTAAGGAATTTGGCAATCCAAAGAATCCTCTGCTGGTTTCCTGCCGTTCGGGCGCCAAGATGTCTATGCCTGGTATGATGGATACGGTTCTGAACATTGGTTTGAACGATACCACCGCCGAAGGCATGGTGGCATTGACCGGCAATGAACGCTTCGTATATGACGCGTATCGCCGCCTTATCTCCATGTTTGGCTCAGTTGTTTTGGGGATCTCTGATGATGCGTTCGAAGATGTTTTGATCGAGCTCAAGAAAGAAAAGAAGGCCAACGCTGATACCGACTTGGATGCGGCCGCTTTGAAAGAACTGGTTGCCAAGTTCAAGAAAGTCACCAGAGACGCCAAGGGTTTTGATTTTCCCCAGGATCCAATGGAGCAGATCAAACTGGCGACCGAAGCTGTGTTCAAGTCTTGGAACAGCAAGCGCGCGATCGATTACCGAAAAGCAGCCGATATTCCCGATGATTTGGGAACCGCAGTGAATGTGGTGACCATGGTCTTCGGAAACATGGGTTGGACCTCTGGCACGGGCGTTGCGTTTACCCGCAATCCGTCTACCGGTGAACCGATCCTGTACGGTGAGTATTTGCTGAATGCACAGGGCGAGGATGTGGTGGCAGGTATTCGTAATACCGAGAAGATTGAAACCATGGGAGAAAAACTCCCCGAAGCCAATAAACAATTCCTTGAGATCGCGGAGAAGTTGGAAAAACACTATCGCGATATGCAGGATGTGGAATTCACCATCGAAAACAAGAAATTATGGATGCTGCAGACCCGTAACGCAAAACGGACTGCTCGCGCGGCTGTGAAAGTGGCCGTGGATATGGCCAATGAAGGGCTCATTTCCAAAGAAGAAGCGGTTCAACGCGTTACCCCTGCGCAGGTGGATACCCTGTTGCATCCCCAGTTCATGGGCGAAACCATTAAAAAAGCTCACACCGACGGATATTTCTTTGCCAGCGGTGTCAACGCTTCCCCCGGTGCAGCGGTTGGGCAGATTTATTTCGATGCCGACACGGCTGAAAAGATGGCAAAGGAAAATGGACAGGATGTGATTATGGTCCGCCCATTCACCAAGCCGGATGACGTGCATGGCATGCTGGCTGCCAAGGGCATTTTGACCAGTGAAGGTGGTGCTACTTCCCATGCGGCAGTGGTCGCCCGCCAGTTCGGTGTGCCGTGTGTGGTAGGCGCTTCCATGATCAAGATCGACATGGAAAAACGTCAGATGGAAGTGAATGGTCGCGTTCTGAAAGAAGGCGACTGGATCTCCATTGATGGCGGAAACGGTGAAGCGTTTGTCGGCAAACTGGATATGACCGCTCCTTCTCTTGAAGAACAAACTGATCTGATGACCCTCTTGAGCTGGGCTGATGCGATCTGTGCGACCGAAGGTATCCGCACCGCTCCCAATGGCTGGCCGAAACGCGGTTTGCAGGTTTGGGCAAATGCTGATTATCCCAAGGATGCCCGCCGGGCCCGCTCTTACGGAGCCCAGGGTATTGGCCTGTGCCGCACCGAGCATATGTTCTTTGAACAGGTGCGTCTGCCCATCGTGCAGCGCATGATCCTTGCCAAAACATCGCAGGAACGCACGAAAGCATTGGATGAACTGTTGCCGTACCAGCGCTCCGATTTCGAAGGCCTGTTCGAGGCCATGGATGGGCATCCGGTCATTATTCGTTTGATCGACCCGCCACTGCATGAATTTTTGCCTTCCGAAGAAAGTCTGTTGGAAGAGGTCATCACCATGCGTGTGAAAGGTGAGACCAAGGGTCTGGCAGAGAAGGAATCCATGCTCGCCAGTGTTCGTGCCATGCATGAATCAAACCCCATGATGGGTCTGCGCGGTATCCGTCTCAGCATTGTGATGCCCGAGATCGTTGAAATGCAGGTGCGTGCCATCTTTGAAGCGGCCGCCAATATGACCCTCAAGGGTATTGTGGTGAAACCGGAGGTCATGATCCCGCTGACCGGCCATGTCAATGAATTGAAGCTGATCCAGCCACGCTTGATCGAGATTGCCAAGACTGTAATGCAGGAAAAGAATGTGAATTTTGCCTACAAATTCGGCACCATGATCGAGATCCCGCGTGCAGCAGTCACTGCCAAAGAGATCGCCGAAGTGGCAGAGTTCTTCTCCTTCGGCACCAACGATCTGACCCAGATGACCTTTGGATACAGCCGTGATGATGCGGAACGCAACTTCCTGGTTGTCTACGTTGAAAAGGGAATTCTTCCCAAGAACCCCTTCCAAACCATCGATCAGGATGGCGTGGGCGCTCTCATGCGCAAAGCGGTCCAGGATGGACGGGAAACCCGCAGTAATTTGGAAGTGGGTATCTGCGGCGAACACGGTGGCGATCCGGCTTCCATCGAATTCTGCCATACCATTGGCCAGAACTATGTGAGCTGCTCCCCCTTCCGTGTGCCCGTGGCACGCCTGGCAGCCGCACATGCTGCGTTGAAATATGCACCGAAGAAATAAAGAGGTTTAATGATAGAAAAAGAGCGGTCAATTGTCGACCGCTCTTTTTTTACCCGATATGGGTGTAAATGAGTTTGTAGATATTCAGGAATTCGACGATCTGTTTGAGATAGGTTTGGGTTTCGTCGTAGCGGATGATCTCAAGGAACAGGTCTGGGTCGCCATTCGATAGCTCTTTCCATTCGTAAGCGTTTCCGGGGCCGCCATTGTAAGCAGCCAGTGCTGCAAAGGTATCCCCATCCAGATAATCGATTTGCTGGCTGAAATAGCGCACTCCCAGGGTGATGCCGACTTTTGCCAGCAGCAGGTCTTCGCTGCTGTAATTGGCGGGCCAACCGTACCGGTCGACGACCTCCTTGGCCGTGGTGGGCATGATCTGGGCAATACCCTGTGCGCCGGCAGCGGAGGAAATGAAGGGCTCAAACAGACTTTCCTGCCGCAGCAGGGAGTAAACGATCAGCGGATTGATGTTCTCTTCATTGGCCGCGCCCACCACCAGATTGCGGAAGTAAGCACCAAAACGGATGTGGGTGAAATAGATCGGGGCTGCCAGACTTGTCAGATCGTCCATGCCGGCCATGGTGAGCAGGTCGCGACAGGCAAGGATGGCTGGTTTGTAGAAACCGAGTTCATATAGATAATTCATCAGCAGATAGGTGTTCAAGGGGTTGGTGACCTGCTCGGCGCGGATGGATTCGAACTCCATGCTTGCCAGGTCATACAGGCCTAATTCCCAGTAAGTCTTTCCGCGGAGGATCCTTGCATCGCTGGCGAGATCTCCCAGTCCGGTCAGGGAAGTTTCTGCCGGGAAGTTGAAGGTGGAGCGCATCCATTCTTCCGCTTCGCTTCTTTCCGCATCCAGATCGTAGCCGAACTCATAGGCCTGATTGATCTGCATGACGTCGCTGTTGTTCAGGCGGTCTCCGGCCCGGATGCCGTAATAATCGGTTGGATCGGCGCTCTCGGCTTGCTGCCAGGCAGAACGTGCATCGGCATCCGATCCCATGGCCTGGTAGGTTTTTCCGATCCAAAAGAATGCGCTGGCTTTTTCTTCAGAGGTGGCTGATAATGCCAGACAGCGCTGGAATGTTTTTAACGCTTCTTCGTGATTTGCCAGCCGGAAATAACTGATGCCCGAAAGGAACAGTGCATGATAGCTGTATTCATAGGTGGGGTATTCGTTGATCAGGCGCGCCCATACCTGGGCGGCCTGTTCCAGATCGCCGTTGGTTTCAAGCGCCCTTCCGGCTGCATAGAGAAAATAAGGTGCGTAACCGGATTGCGGAGCGCGGGAGACGAATTCAAGCCGGGTTTGCACCGCTGCCTGGTAATTCCCGCTATCCCCGTACGCATCACCGGGGGTATTCCAGTAGGTGAAGGCGATTTCTTCCCAGGTAGCATCCCAGAATGAGTTGGTCGGATAGTTGTCGATCAGCGTCTGATAGCTCTCCAGAGCTTTTTCGTATTCCCCTTTGTAATAATGGCACAGCCCTTTGAAATAGTAAACGTTGCCGTCGTTTTCCGGGTTGCTGGCCAGGTAGCGTTCAAAGGCCTGAATGGCATAATCGTAGGAACCGGCGTAATAATCGACCACGCCACGCGCGTACTCATTGACCGGGTAACCATTGCTCACCAGAATGGTGAGCCCCGTAAAACTATCATAGGCCATGGGATAGTTCAACACGGAATCAAGAAGGCGTGTGTATGCCTGATCGTTTTGTCCTAATTGCAGATACGCTTGCCCTGCCAGCAGATTGGCGGATGCCTTTTGATAATCGGTGGTTGCCAGGTCGTAGGCCGATAGGAAATACTGAATGGCAGTGTTGTAATCCTGCAGAGCGGTGTATTCCTGTCCGATCTTCAGGTTGATCGTCGCCGTATCGGGGGCTGGGTTGGACTGCGCTGCGCTTTGCAGCGCATAGATCGCTCCGTAATGATCTCCGGCTTGCGAAGCGGCATCGGCTTCAAGTTGAAGCACGTACGCATCCATGACGCCGGGTTTTAGCGCTTGAAATTGCGCATACGCGTTGGCAGCTTGCTGGTATTCTTCCTGGATTGCATAGCAGTTGCCTAATAGAAAATAGGTATTGGCCACGATCTCTGTTTGGGCATATTGCCCGAGAATGCGGGTGAAGGCATCGATGGCAGAAGGGTAATTGCGCTGGGCAATGTACACGCGTCCCATTCCATATAATGCCAGGGCTTTCATTGTGCTGTCTGTGGTGTTTTGATAGGCTGCATTGTATTCATTGAATGCGTTCTCCAGGTCGCCGGAAAAGAGATATTCATCCGCCTTTTCGATACGGACTTCGGGTGTGGCCGTGGGGAGAAGTGTGGCAACCGGATCGGTGGAAGAAAAGGCTTCCTGGATGTCTTTGCCAAGGGAATCGTCTGAAAGCGTTTCTTCTGCGGTTTTCAAGATGGAACAGGCACTGTTGAACAGGACCGCGACCAGTAGCAAACCTACCAATACTTTTTTCATCATTTCTTTCCTTTGTGATCCCAATGTTCCATTCTTTGACAAACCTACCAATACATGCTAAACTTTGGAAGTCAAAACTCTAGCGCTCTCCATGGAGGGCGCTTTTTAGTGAGCGCTTCATGAGAACAATTGAATGGGATGAATCAAACCAAATTCTAAAGATCATCGACCAGCGACAGCTTCCAGCAAAATTTGAGTACATCTACCTTGATAATTATAAAGCAATAGCCGAGTCCATCCGCAATATGGCAGTGCGGGGAGCGCCGGTTATTGGCGTTACGGCTGCCTATGGAATGGTGTTGGCCGGATTGCATTCCCCGGCCCAGGATCCCCAAGCATTCATGGCCGACCTGCAGATGGCAGCGAAAGAGTTGAACGATGCCCGCCCGACCGCAGTGAATTTGCCCTGGGCGCTCAAGCGCATGGTGTGCGTGGTGGAAGGAAAAGGCCTCTCGGTCTCGGAAATGAAAGCTGCCTTGCTGGCTGAAGCACATGCCATGGCGGAAGAAGATATCCGTGTCAATAAAGCGATTTCCAAAAACGGTGCGCCGCTCATTGCGGATGGCGATACCATCATCCATCATTGCAATACCGGTGCGCTGGCAACGGTCGATTGGGGGACTGCGTTGGGCGTCATCCGCTATGCCTTTGAAGAAGGCAAACACATCCATGTGCTGGTGGATGAGACGCGCCCGCGCTTGCAGGGAGCACGGCTGACCGCCTGGGAATTGAAGCAAATGGGAATCCCCTTTGATATCATCAGCGATAATATGGCCGGTTATTTCTTGAGCACCGGTCAAGTGCAAAAGGTGTTCTTCGGGGCGGACCGGGTCACGGCCGGTGGGGATGTTGCCAACAAGATCGGTTCTTATATGCTGGCGCTTGCCGCCCATGATAATGCGGTTCCGGTGTATAGTGTGTTTCCTACCTCAACCGTTGATCTCAGTCTTCAGGATGGCAAACAGATCCCCATCGAAGAACGGGATCAGGAGGAAGTGCTGGCGCTTTCTCTCAAAGGGCAGTGTGTGGTTCCCGAAGGGGCGACCGCTCGCAACCCTGCTTTTGATGTGACCCCTGCGCGCTTGATCACCGGCTATGTCACGGAATTGGGTGTGGTGTCCCAACCGTTTTCTGTGCATTATCCACAACTTCTGAATGGAAGAGAAGGATAAGGAGGGAATAATGGCTATCATTTGTACTGGCTCCATCGCCTATGATTACATCATGTCTTTTCCTGGTTATTTCAAGGACCATATCATCCCGGATAAATTGGATTCCATCAGTCTGTCTTTTTTGGTCGATTCCATGGTGCGGCAAAAAGGTGGGACCGCTCCGAACATCGCCTATAACCTGGCCTTGTTGGGTGAATCCCCGAAATTGATGGGAACGGTGGGCATTGATTTTGAAGATTATCGCAAATGGCTGGAAGAAAAAGGCGTTGATACTTCCCTGGTGAAGGTGATCTCCGGTGAGTATACGGCTTCTTTCTTCGCCAATACCGACCTCGGAAACGCCCAGATCGCCAGTTTCTATACGGGCGCCATGGCCTATTCCAAAGACCTGTCCATCAAGGCATTGGATAAAAAGGACATTGATCTGATCCTGATCTCCCCCAACGACCCCACGGCCATGCGCCGTTACGTGGAGGAATGTATCGAGTTGGGCATTCCGTACCTGTTTGACCCCGGCCAGCAGGTGGTGCGGGTGGATCCACAGGATATCGTGGAAGGGGTGAAGGGTGCCCAGAGTGTGTTCATCAATGAATATGAGTTTGAGCTCATTCAGAAACATACGGGCATGACCGCCGTGCAGATCATCCAGACGGTCGATTATGTGGTGGTGACCTGCGGCGAATGTGGGTCGGATGTGTATGTAAAAGATGAACATTACCGCATCCCCATCGTGCAACCCAAGAAGGTGGCTGATCCGACCGGTGTGGGCGATGCTTTCCGTGGAGGTTTTTTGCGCGGCAGACGGCTTGGTTTTGATTGGCAGACCGCCGGTCAAATGGGGGCGCTGGCCGCCACTTACTGTTTGGAAGAACGGGGAACACAAAATCATGGTTATACCCTGCAGGAATTTGTCGCTCGTTATCGGGAAAATTTTGATGACCAGGGAAAATTGGATTCTCTGATAAAATCAACCAACTGAAGAGAGGAATAGTATCCATGTCTGAATATGATGTAAGAGATATGAAACTGGCAGAAGGCGGCAATTTGCGCATGGAATGGGCTGAGCGTGAAATGCCGGTTCTGCGTCTGATCCGCGAACGGTTCTCAAAAGAGAAACCCTTGCAGGGTGTGCGCGTTTCGGCTTGTTTGCATGTGACTACTGAAACGGCGAACTTGATGACCACCTTGCAGGCAGGCGGGGCGGATGTGATGCTCACGGCTTCCAATCCGCTCTCTACGCAGGATGATGTGGCGGCTGCTCTGGTTTCTCGCTATGAGATCCCGGTTTTTGCCATCAAAGGGGAGACCAACCAGACCTACTACAAACACATCCATGCTGTGCTGGATCATAAACCCCATTACACCATGGATGATGGTGCTGACCTAGTCAGTACGCTGCACAAGGATCGTCGCGAACTGCTGGAAAGTGTGCAGGGCGGCACTGAGGAAACTACCACGGGCGTCATTCGCCTGCGCGCCATGGCTGCCGATGGGGCGTTGGAATATCCCATCATGGCTGTCAATGATGCCATGACCAAACATTTTTTCGATAACCGTTACGGCACCGGGCAATCCACTTTGGATGGCATCATCCGCGCCACCAATATCCTGCTGTCTGGAAAAACCTTCGTCGTGGCCGGCTACGGCTGGTGTGCACGCGGGCTGGCGATGCGAGCCAAAGGGATGGGCGCCAATGTGATCGTCACGGAAGTGGATCCGCTGCCGGCGTTGGAAGCGGTGATGGATGGCTACCGTGTTATGCCCATGCAGGAAGCGGTGAAATATGGTGATATTTACTGCACCTTGACCGGTGATCTGAATGTGTTGGATAAGCAGCATTTTGAAACGATGAAAGATGGAGCGATCGTCGCGAACTCCGGACACTTCAATGTGGAGATCAACATCCCCGCTCTTGAATCGCTTTCCGTTTCCAAACGTCTGGTGCGGCCATTCGTGGAAGAATACACCTTGAAAGACGGGCGGCATATCTATTTGTTGGGCGAGGGGCGTTTGATCAATCTGGCTGCCGCCGAAGGGCACCCCGCCAGCGTGATGGATATGTCTTTTGCCAACCAGGCACTGGGTCTGGAGTACATGATCAAACATCATGCCGAAATGGAAAAGAGAGTGTATGGCGTGCCGGAGGCGATCGACCGTAACATCGCCAAATTGAAGCTGGAAGCCATGGGTGTGAATATCGACGTGCTCACCCCTGAACAGGCGAAGTACCTGAAATCTTGGGAACACGGCACATAGAGAAATTCCTCATCGAACAAGAGATGAAAAAGATGGCGATCATAAATCGCCATCTTTCTATTTCTGTTCCGTGGTCCAATATCTTAATCAAATACGAAGATATTTCGTCCGTTTCACCCAAAAAGATTATCGATCAGCTTGCGGTAAAAAGGATCCTGCGTTTTTTGCTCTATTCCTGCAAAATGATCGCCCGGTTTTCCAGAACCGCCCAGCGTTCCAAAAATGTCTCCAGTATCACGTTATAGGTCCAGGTGCTGTCCACCACCGTCACGGTTGAAAGATTGTAGCCGGTGACGATCCAGGTATGTTCGAAGCGTGCTACCGGAACGGTGTTGCCGGTGGAGGGAGCGGTATAGGTGGATTGGTCGATTTCAAATGGTAGATTCACGATCCACACGATCACCGGATGGCCTTTGGCGACCTCGCGCTGCAGGTCTTCATACGACATATTTTTCACGGCCTTGGCGTTCAATCCATATTGCCGCAGCAGGGCGGCGATGGGTGGAGGATATACCCCGTATTCATCCGGCGGGAACTGTCCCATTTCTCCGTTGATGTCTCCCACGAACCCTGCTTCTGGGTCATCGGAATGGGGAAGTTTTTCGATGAACTCCGTCTCATCAATGGTAACGCCCAGCGCCCGCGCCCAATCCACTGCCGAGCGCATTTCGCAATCCAGCGTGGTCATCTGCGCCATGCCGTATACTCCGTCAATATAATGGGAGGCTGGGATCTCCTCCTCGGTGGGTGTGGGTTGTGGTGTTGCGGTGGGTTGTGTGCGGATGACCTCAGCGGATGGGGGTGTGGCTTCTGCCGTTTGTATGGCTTCTGTTGCCAGCGGCAGAAAGGCGGTCGGTTTTAAGCTGCTCGGCTGATGATCGGCCAGGGTGAGCAGTTGCTGGCGTTTCCCTCCGTTCAGAAACTCCGCCAGGTTGAAATCCAGCCAGCGTGCGGCGGCGATGCCGGCCACAATGCATAAAACAACGGCAAGGATGACCGCCGGAATGGTGAGATTGTGTGTGTTTCTTTTGTCAGGTTTCATGATCGTTCAAGGATGGTTAATGCAAGATTGCTGCCAGCATTGGCAGCAATCTATTTTAATATCCTTTTGGGGTCAAGGATAGTTACATCGTTTCGGATTCGCCTTCGTCCTGCATATCCTCATCGGCATAACTGGGCAGTTGGGCGCCCATGGCCCGTTCGCGCACCGCTTTCTCCACTTCAGCACACAGCTCGGGATTTTGCTGCAGGAAGTCCTTGGCGTTTTCCCGTCCCTGTCCAAGCCGGGTATCGCCGAAGGAATAGAAAGCGCCGCGTTTGTTGATCACATCCAGCTCGGAACCCAGGTCGAGGATGTCGCCCGCTTTGGAGATGCCTTCGTTGTACATGATATCGAATTCCGCGGTGCGGAAGGGCGGGGCGACCTTGTTCTTGACCACCCGCACCCGCACGCGGTTGCCGATGATCTCGGCTTGGCGTTTGATGGATTGGATGCGGCGCACGTCCAGGCGGACGGAGGAATAGAATTTCAATGCCATGCCGCCCGTCGTGGTTTCGGGATTGCCGAACATGACGCCGATCTTTTGGCGCAACTGGTTGGTGAAGACCACGGCCGTGCGGGTCTGGTTGATGGCACCCGAGAGTTTGCGCAGCGCTTGCGACATCAGCCGTGCCTGCATGCCCATGGTGGCATCGCCCATGTCCCCTTCAATTTCCGAGCGGGGCACCAGCGCAGCCACAGAATCGATGATCACCAGGTCCAGCGCACCCGAACGCACCAGTGTTTGGACGATCTCCAACGCCTGCTCGCCGAAATCGGGCTGCGAAATGAGCAGGTCATTGACGTTCACGCCCACCTTGGCGGCGTAGGCCGGGTCGAGGGCGTGTTCCATGTCCACGAAAGCCACCGTGCCTCCCATTTTTTGCGCTTCGGCTGCCAGGTGCAGGCAGATGGTGGTCTTGCCCGATGCTTCCGGTCCGAAGATCTCGCTCACCCTGCCGCGTGGAATGCCTCCCACGCCCAGCGCGATATCCAGCGATAACGAGCCGGTGGGTATGGAAGCCACTTCCATGTGCGAAGCTTCCCCCAACCGCAAAATGGAGCCGTCTCCGTACCGTTTCTTGATATCATCCAGTGCTTTGTCCAGCACTGCCTGTTTGGCTTGATCTACCTGAGGTTCATTGTTCTTCGCAGACATGGCCTTCTCCTCCAACAGATGAATTCTTCGATGAGTATATTATATCTCCATCACCCTATTAATAGCAAGGATGTTCTATGATGATAGAACTCAAACTAGAGATTTGTTATGGTTTTGTCATACTTTTAAAGATATGCCTAAAAATGATGCTACAATGATTTTAACTGTTCTTACAGGTAGCGGGGTTTAAAAAAAGGGGTTTGAATGCATGCGAAAAAAATTTTTGTGTTGAGAAGATTGCAAACCTACAGCAAGCTGTTTCTGTGCGGTCTGCTGTTGGTTTCCATCGGGGTGAGTTTGTTCCTTACCCTGAGCGAGATCAACCGCCAGCGGGCGCTGGAAGCCGTGCAGGATTACTGGCGCAGCGATTACGATATTTTGGTGCGCCCGGCAGGCAGTACTTTCCTGTACGATACAGCCGGCAATCGACTGATCGAACCCAACTTCCTTTCCGGGCAGCAGGGCGGCATTACCGATGAACAGTTGGTGCTGATCAAAACGGTCGCTGGCATCGAAGTGGCGGCGCCGGTTTCCTTCCTGGGGTATTTCCCGGTCGGCATGTTGATCGAAGGCGAAGAAGTGAACGATGATCCCGCCAACGCAGAAGCACCCTGGCTGGTTTACAAAGATGTGCGCACCTTCACCATGCACGACGGCTGGCGGGATGCCACATCTTCGGATACCTTGTATACGGTTGAAAATCGGACGGACGACTTTTTGTTGGAACCTGCTACGGGCACCATTAAATATATCGATGGCGATGGAAAGGAATATCTGTTGCCGCAAAGTATCGCTTCCATCTTTGCCAACCCTTCTAGTGGGGAAAAGAAGATTCGACTCAGCGGGAAAGAAGACTGGGAAAGCGCTCGGGCGTATTATGAGAGCGAGCACATGCAGCCCATCGTTGGATATAAATACAACGGGTTGTTCAATTTGTATCTACCCGTGGCGGCCATCGACCCGCAAGCCGAGCAGGCGCTGGTGGGTTTGGAAGAGGCAATGAAAGAAGGTAGATATTTATCAGTGGAAGATTCATTTATTGAACCGACTGCATCTTCTATGAATTCCTATTTCATCCCGGTCCTCATCAATGAGAATTCTTTTCAAAATATCACCATCAATATCAAAACCTACCGGCTGACGGATCCTGCGCAGGAGAACCTCTCGCGGTCTCTGAGCAGTGAAGGAATAACTTATCTGGAAGGCATGCCCAGCGAATTGTTGGGAGAGAAGACCATCACCCTGCATGATTACTTTTTGCAGTATGTGCAAGTTTTTATGGAACGAGGGGGAACCGTTGGTGGAACGATGGGGGGAAATCTGTGGTACTACTTGCGCCCCAGCCCTGTCCAATATACACAGGCAGGCGGACAGGAAGCTGCTTTGAGCATTTCCCCGTTTAGTATCAGCCAGTATGGCCCCATTCCGGGCGTATCAAGTGAACCTGCCCAGGGGGCATATCGGAGAGCATTAATAGATGATTTCCGTTTAATTAGAAATGGATATGGATATAGTTTTGACTTCATGCCAGTGGGTATCTATGACCTTTCAGACCTGCCGGGTTCAACTATCAATCAGGTGCCGCAGGAACTGTATTCTGCTCCGCTGGCACTGCTGCGCGAGGATGCGCAGGGGAATGTGCCTGACCGGGAAGTGACCATCATTCCCACCAATAATCCCCTGGGTTATCTGTCGCAGCCGCCGGTGGTGCTGACCACTCTGCCGGCTGCCAAATTCCTGGCGCAGCGCGACGACTACATCAGCGCGGTGCGCATCAGGGTGGCGGGGGTGGAAACCGCTGGAGAAGATGCCCAGCGAAAAATTGAGCAGGTTGCCCGTGAGATCGAAGAGCGCACCGGCTTGCAGGTGGATATCACGCTCGGTTCTTCTCCCCAACCCATGCTGGTGGCTGTGCAGGGTTCGGAAAAAGTGGAAGCGCTGGGCAAGGTGGAGGAGTTGTGGGTGCGCCAGTTGGTGGGTATCACCCTGCAGCGCGATTTCACCCGTTTTGATGCGCTGCTGTTCGTGGCGCTGTTCTTCTCCTTCGCGGTTTTCATGTACACCAGCGCTGCGCTCAACCTGGCCGGCAGGCAGGGGGAGATCGGGGTGTTGAAAACCGTTGGTTGGAAGGATAAGCGCATCTTGGGATATTTGCTCTCCGAGGTGCTGCTGCTGGCGCTTATCACCGGCTGTATTGCTTTTGCGGCAACCCTGGGCATTACGGCGCTGCTTGGGCATCCCATCGCTTTGGATCGGGCGGGGTTGGTCTTCCCGCTCATGCTGGGTTTGTTTGCGCTGGGTACCGCGCTTCCCTTTGCGCAGGCTGCCCGTCGCAGCCCGCTTTCTCTGCTTGGCTTGGGGGAACTGCGGGAGGGAAAAGGGCAGACTTCCAATTTCAATATGCGTTCGCTACCGGGCAGGAACATTTCCAAACAGCGGGCGCGTTTCGCCACCGCCACGCTGGGGCTCATCCCGGCATTCTTGGCGCTCATCCTGTTCTTCTTCATCACCCTCATCATGGCGGGTGAATTGAGCGGCAGTCTGCTCGGGCAGCACATTCAAGTTCTCATCCAGCCCTATCATTATGTGCTCATGGCGCTCATCCTGCTGGTGGGCCAGTTGATACTCATGAATATAAGCGGCATCAATATCAAGAAACGCCAGAACGAGATCGGGGTATTGCAAACGGCGGGTTGGAAACCGATCACAATGATCGCTGCCCTTTTAAAAGAAACACTCTACAGCACATTGGGCAGCGCTTTGCTGGCTGCCGGGATCACTATCGGGCTGCTTTCGTTGCTGCAGCGTGGTTTTCAGCTTCAATTCCTGTGGGCTGTCCCGCTGGGGCTGCTTCTGGCGGGGGTGATGAGCTTGATCGCCATGCTCTACCCGCGCCATTTGGTCCGTAAAACACAGGTCGCTGAGTTATTGCAGAAGCGATCATCGTAAAAGGAAAGGGATTGACAATGCAAGTGATTTTTGAGCATGTGTGCAAAAAATATCAGGTTGGAGATGAAACGATCACCGTTCTGGACAAGATGAATTTCCAGATCGAAGCAGGGGATTTTCTGGTGATCACCGGGCCTTCCGGTGCGGGTAAGACCACCTTATTGAATTTGTTGGGTACGCTGGATGAACCAACGGCGGGCAGGATCCTGTATGATGGGGTGGAGGCGGGCAGCATGGCACCCGACCGGCTGGCAGATTTCCGCCGCGATCACATCGGTTTTGTCTTTCAATTCTATAACCTCATCCCGCAGCTTTCCGCCAGGGAAAATGTCATGCTGCCGCTGCTGCCGAATAGGAAACGGCTGGAATTCGATCTGCAGGAAAAAGCGACCGAACTGTTGGCAGAGGTTGGCTTGGATGGCAAAGGCGATAAATATCCTTATCAACTCTCGGGCGGGGAGCAGCAGCGCGTGGCCATTGCGCGCGCGCTGGTCAATACCCCCAGTCTGGTGCTGGCGGATGAGCCCACCGGCAATCTGGATGCGCATATCGGCGAACAGATCTTGCGCATCCTGCAGGGATTCAATCGCAAACAGGGTGTGACGGTCGTGCTGGTGACGCATAACGAAAAATTCGCTCATTTTGGTACGCGGGTGACCAGGATTCAGGGCCGGAAATTACACGAGGTTCGCTAAACCATGCGTGGTCAGATTTTGGGCTTATTCATAGGTCTTTGCTTCATCCTTCTTTTATTCAATTCTGCCTGTGTCGGTGGAGAGAGGCCAGCGATCGAACAGACCCAATCTTCTGCGGCGGGTGTCACACCGCAAATCGATATGCACCCTCCCATTTTACATGCGGGGGATTGGGAAACTCCCCAGCCGCTGCCCGCCCCCATCGATGGAGAAGGGAATGAATTAGAACCCTTCATCACGCTGGCAGGGGATGAGTTGTATTTTTTCTACGCCCCTGATCTTTCTGTTTCCGAAGCGAAACGGGCTTTGGATGGTGTTTCGGGTATTTATTATTCAAAAAAAGTGCATGAGCTGTGGTCAGAACCTGAACGATTGATACTGTCAGAAGAAAATGCTCTGGATAGCTGTGTTTATACCGATGGGCAAGTGCTGTGGTTTTGTTCAAAGCGCGATGGAAATTATGGAGAAGGTGATCTTTATATCGCTTCTCGGGTGGATGGCGTCTGGCAGAATTGGCGGAATGCCGGAAAGCAATTGAATGTGGATTACGATGTGGGGGAAATGCATCTCTCTGCGGACCAGAACACCATGATCTTTTCCGCTTTTCGAGCAGGAGGATTCGGTCTGATCGATCTATGGCAAACCCAGCGTGTGGGGGAGGGCTGGTCTGAACCGGTGAATTTGGGAGATGGCATCAATAGTGCTGAAATAGAAGACTATCCTTTTCTTTCGGAGGATGGCAGAGAATTATGGTTCACTTCTTCCAGCCGCTTGGGTTACCCCGGTTATGCTATTTTCCGCTCCATTGGGCAGGATGGAGTGTGGGGGGAGCCGCAGGAGATCCTCTCCAATGATGTCAGTGAGGTATCCATTGACCGACAGGGGAACTTGTATTTTACCCATTTCCTCTATGATGAGAACGACGAGCTGCTGGGATCCAAGATCTATGTGGCATATAAGAAATAAAATTTAGTGAGGAAATTTCGATTCTATTTCATAAGGAGAGGTATCAATAAAATTTAGAAAACCAGAGAGAAATTTTGGGAGGAATAATGGGGAGGAATGTGAAATCGAGGATTGAGTCAGAATCGCAAAAGAATAACCTAAGCTTGATTATTATCATTCTTTTAGCATTGCAGGTTATCTTATCAGGTGTCGTTCTTCTGCGGATAGTAAACTTGGAGAAATTGATAGGGGGAACAGAAGCAAGTGAACCAGTTCCGGTTTATGTAGAAGGGGTCAGTGAAGGCGATAACCCCGCCCTGGGGCCAGAGGAAGCCCCCATAACGATCATTGCTTTTAGTGATTTTCAATGTCCCTACTGTGCATCTGCGAATCAGTTAATCAAAGAAATTATGCAAGAATATCCCAATCAGATCCGTTATGTTCATCGTGATTTTCCATTGAAAGAGATCCATCCGGATGCTTTCAATGCTGCACTGGCGGCTCGTTGTGCTGGTGAACAGGGTCAATATTGGGAGATGCACGATGCTCTTTTTTCCAATCAGGAGGATTTAAGTATTGAGAAGCTGAATAAACAAGCTGAAATTTTAAATTTGGAAATGGATCAATTTAATAATTGCCTTACAACCAGAAAATATGAGAACAAAATCCTTATTGATCTGCAAGCTGGAAAGGAATATGGTGTAAATGGAACCCCAACCATATTTGTCAATGGTTACCATGTGAATGGCGCTGATCGAGAGGCGATCATAAATATTATTAAAGATGTTTTATAAGGTTTTTCTAGGAGGATGGGCATAGGGGACAAAAACATGTGAGGTTAGAACAAGGCAAGTTATAAGGGAGGTTAATCATGAATACAAAAAATAGAATACAGAAAATCCTTTTATTGGGATTGGTGGCGATATCAGTGTTTCTGATTGCATTTGCGCTCGATACTCCTCAACCCGTTCAAGCAGATGCGAAATATCCTTGCGATGGTTATATATGCATTGAATTGACACAACAACAATCGCTGATTCTATGTGGTGTTTTTGAACCTGCTTATGCATATGCATGTTCGAATTGGTGTTATCAAGGAGGGGTTGGCTTTTGCGAGGGAATCGAACAATGCCAACCCTGGTGTCCTGAATAAACCTAATTGAAATAGAATAGACCTCACATGAAGAAACAACCTCATGCCCATTCCCTTCTGGATCGCCGCATCTGGGGCGCCATTCTGCCGGCGGCGCTGCTGAACAGCCTGGTGCTGGTGATCTTCTTTTCAGCGCTTGCCAGCCAGCAGGTGCTGGTGGATCGCACGCTCAAGGAGTACCAGCGTACCACCTACGATATCTTGGTGCGCGCTCCTGAGAATGTGACCGAGATCGAAAAAGAGTATGGCTTGGTGGAAGCCAACCATCTGAACGGCACGGCGGGCGGTATCACTATGGAGCAGTACGCACAGATCAAAGCCATCCCCAATGTGGAGGTGGCTGCTCCCATCGCTGTGCTGGGTTATATGGATCGCATCAAAATGGGGATCACCATCCTGGATCCCTCCCTGCCGGCTGGCATTTACCGCATCAGCGGCAGTGCAGGCATTGTGGAGGGCGGGCAGTACATCACTTCGGCGCAGTTATCTCCTTATTATGCTCTGCATACGCCGGGTGTGTCAATTGGGGCGGACGAATTGTTTACCGGATGGGGGGATACACTTTTACGCTTACGCTTGTCGATCACGATGGGGGGAAATGACCCAACAACCGATGGATTCATGATCTTTCTACCTCAATCTACCGATCGCATGCTGATCGCAGCCATCGACCCCGAGCAGGAAGCCAAGCTGGTGCATCTGGATGACATGCTGGTATCTGGCAGTTATTTACCCCAAGATCCTCCGTTTATCGATGACCACTCCTACATTCGCATTCCGGTGCTGTTCAATATTCATGACTATATCCAGCAGACCATCTCCGTGCAGTTGGAACGCCTGGATTTCGATGTAGACGTGAAAGAAAATTTCGCACAGCAACTGCAAACCATTCCCGATCCGGCAGCGCTGGATGCGATGGAACGCCAGCCAGTTTATGACCTGGATCTGACCCTGCAACATATCTGGCAGAAAGAAGCCATCGATTTACAGGTCGAAAATGGGAAGGTGATCGGGGTTCACGAGAGTAATTATTCGATCTTTGGGACGTTGTATGCTCCAACAGTAGTGCAGTACCGTATCTTGGAAAAACCGCCTGCTGGTTTGCCCGAGGATACATTGGTTCTGGAAGCTATTCCCCAGGGTCTTTCCACAGCAAGCAATACGGACAAAAGGGATCTATTAACGACACCAGAACTACAAGAATGGAGCAGTCTCACCGATTGGCAGGTGGAGCCCGAGGTGACCTACCGACCGCTCTCTCCTCGGTTCGAGTATAGTATTATGTTCAACCCCTATGCAGAAGGCAATGGGCAGTTCGATATCGATACCTCCACCGCGTTGGGCGGCTCTTCGCTCAATCAGGTGCCGCTGGAGACCTATCTGCCGCCTTCCGCGCTCTTGAAATATGATGAAAATGGGGAGGAATTGGAAACCCCCGTCACTCTTACACCCACCTTGAATAATGAGGGTTATCTGGTTTCCCCGCCCGATGTACTTATTTCGCTGACCTCCGCGCAGCAACTATTGGAATATGGTTGTGCGGATGTGGTACCGGATGCGACGAGAGAATCTGGCTATAAGGTGGCACTGGTGCCTTGTGAGCCGCCGGAGGATTTCATTTCCGCCATCCGCGTGCGGGTGGGCGGCATTGATGAAATGGATGCGCATGCCCAGGCGCGCATCGAACAGGTGGCGGATGAGATCGTGCGCCAGACCGGGCTGCATGTGGATGTGATGGTCGGTTCTTCCCCTCAACCGGTGCTGGTGCATATCCCCGGTTATGAAGGGACTGACGAATTGGGATATGTCGAGGAATACTGGGTCAAGAAGAACGTCAACACCCTCATTCAAACCGGTATGAACCTGGCGGATGGCATGCTGTTTGCCGCCATGCTGTGCGCCGGCATCCTGCTGCTTTTCAATCTCAACACCTTCTTGATGCTGGGCCGCATTTCCGAAGTGGCGCTCTACAACGCGCTGGGCTGGCGGCGTACAGCTATATTAAAACGCTTGTTACTGCAGGTTCTACCCGTCGGCTTGCTCAGCACCGTGCTGGCTGCCCTCCTGTCTTTGGTGATCATCCATATCCTCGCGTTGCAGGTGGTTGTGGGGCAGTTCTTGCTGGTGCTGCTGCTGGAACTGGCGGCGTTCATGCTCAGCGCATTGCTGCCGGCCTGGCAAATATCCAAAGCGCCTCCGGCGGTATATCTGCAAAAAGGGGAAGCCGCCCCGCGAACAGTGTACGCTGGAAAGATGAGCATGCGCACGATCATCGGCAATAATATCAAACGCAAACCGGCTCGTTCCCTGACCATTGTTTTCAGTGTGCTGTTGACCAGTGGGCTGTTGACCTTGATCAGCTTGGTGCAAGGCGGCTTACAGGGGCAGTTGTACGGTACCTTGTTGGGTCGCTGGATCCACTCATCCATTCAGCCCTATCACCAGCTTATGGAACTGGGTGCGCTCTTGATGACCGGCATGAATATCTTTCTTTCGACCCGCGTCAATGTGAATGAGCGCAAAGATGAGATCGGGCTGCTCAGTGCCATGGGTTGGCGCCGTCGGGATGTGGCAAATCTGTTCTGTTGGGAGCAGGTGGGCATCAGCTTGGCGGGCGCAGCGCTGGGATTGTTGCTGGGCGCGGGTATTTTTTGGGGTGCGTATCGTGAAACAGCACTTACCTCATTGCCCTGGTTGCAGACTATTCTGCTGGGCTTGGTTTTGCCGGTGGGACTATCCTATCTGACGGCTCTTTATCCGGCCTATCGGGGTGCCAGTTTGCTGCCGTTGGAAGCGCTGCGCGAAAAAGCGGGTAAAGCCAGACAGAACATGCTGCGTTCTACTGCTTTGTATGTAGGGTTGGGTTTGTTGGGGCTGTTTGCAGTGGTTTTTTTGCTCCGAAATGCTCTTTTCTCCGCTGTTTCTCCAGATATTTCTAGTTCTTCGGAGATGCCTTCCACCGGCACTGTCACTGCTGCATCCACCATCACGCCTGCTCCCACGCCAACCCCTGTTTTGGAGGAAGAGGCGCCGCACTATCACGTAGATGTGGTGGTTGATCCGGATCAATTGCGCATGACGGGGCAGGAGACCATTACCTATACAAACAACACCGGTGTGCCGCTGGAGGAGATAGTGCTGCGTTTGTATGCCAACATTCCATTTGGCTTCGAGGAGATGGAAAAGGATCCCACTATTGGGTATATGTTTTCCAACCGTATTCAATTAGATAAGGTAAATGTAGATGGGCAGCCGGTGGAGGTGGTGTTGAGCGGACACAACAGCGTCGCCACCCTGCGCTTGGAGAATCCGCTGGCAGTCGGGCAGTCCATTACCATGGATCTGTCCTTTACCTTGCAGGGTATGGATACTCTGAATTATGTGGGTTCTGTGTGGACGGAGGATTCGCTCTTTCCCATGCTGGCGGTCTATGATCAGGATGGCTGGCGCCAGGATATCACCACAACTCCGGATATTGTGTACAGCCAGAGCGCTCGTTTCAATTATGCGGTCACTCTTCCCTCCGATTGGCAGATCGTCGCCACGGGCGATCAGCTTGCGGTGGAAACGCTGTCAACTGGACAAATGCGCTATACCTACCAGACCGGTTTGGTGCGCGATGTGAGCATCACATTCAGCCGGCAGTTTGAGATTCTACAGCGTACGGTTGGGGATACTACCTTATATCTGGCGCTTGCCAACCCTGAAACAGACAACGAATTTCTCCTGGACAGCGCTGAAAGTGCCTTTTCTCTGTACGAACGACTGTTTGGCGAATATCCCTTTGCTTCGTTGAAGATCATTGCTTGGAAAGCTGTTCGCTCCAGTGGAAAAGAATATCCCGCTCTGATCTATGTGGGCTATAACATCGCCGAGGATTATAAAATGCAGAAGGTGATGGCGCATGAGATCGCGCACCAGTGGTGGTTCAGCACGGTGGGTAATGATATTTTTAACGACGCTTGGCTGGATGAAGGATTTGCAGAATACTCGTCCTTGCTTTATTTGCGAGAGACGCAGGGGGAAGAAGTATTTCAGAATGATCTGAAGGAATTGGAGAACAGTGCAGCCCTGGCGGATGCCGAGAGTGGTGGCAAGTACAAGGTTGGCAGCTCGCTGGAAGAGCTATCCGCATCCCATTACTATACCAATTTCGTATACGCAAAAGGTGCACTTTTTTTGGATACCCTCCGCACCCAAATGGGCGAGGAGGCTTTCTTTTCTGGCTTGCGTGCTTATTACCAGCAGTATCAATTTGGGGTAGCCGACCGGCAGGGCTTTCTGGAGGTCATGCAGCGCTTCAGTAAAACCAACCTTGCCCCGCTTTTTGAGGAATGGATCGGCATGGACTGATCTGCAGGGTTTTGATGGATATTGTCAGTATAAGATGATCACGGTGATGCCCGGGTTGTTCATGCTGAAATCGGGATCCACCTTGAGCTGGGTGTACTGGTGCAGGTACAGGATGGTGTCTTCATTCACCCCAAAACGTTCTCCGGGGATGAGATCCTTGATCTTCCCGTTTTGTTTGCGTTTCATCAGCTCCTGGCGCAATCCGTTGCGCAATCTTCCGCCCACACCGCTGGATCCGTAACCGTGGATGATCTTGATCACCCGCACTCCCGCATGCTGCGATTGGTTGATGAATTGGTTCATGCGCAGGGTGGCTTCTGCCAGCGAAGGCATTCCTTCCTCTACATTCATTTTGGGCAGTTCATGGCTGAAGCGTTTTTTGGGCATGCGTCGTCTTTCTATGGAAATAGATGATAACAAAAAAGCATCTTCTTTTCAAACGGTGTATGATAAGGATGCTTCATCCGGCGTAACTTTTTGCTGCCGGAAAAGTTAATAAGGATGAAATGAACACTTTTTATTTTATCGCTGTGTGTTTGGGCGCCTATCTGGTGGGCTCCATCCCCTTTGGCTTCCTGATCGCCAGGGCGCGCGGTATCGATATCCGCCAGGTTGGCAGCGGCAATATTGGTAGCACTAATATCACCCGCGCCATGGGTTTTCGCTGGGGGGTGGTGGTGGCGGCGCTGGACGCACTGAAAGCGTATCTCCCTGCGCTGGCCGCCCGCCAGCTTGCTCCCGCGGATTGGCAGATGTTGGTCATTTCCCTCATGCCGGTCATCGGGCATATCTTTTCGTTCTGGATGGGTTTCAAAGGTGGCAAGGGCGTGGCTGCCACGTTCGGGCTGCTGGCTTTTTATTTTGGACTGCCGCTTTTTGTACTTTTTATGCTGATCTGGTTCCTGACGGTGAAATGGGTCAAACTGATGAGCTTGGTCAACCTCGCGGTGGGGCTACTGCTGCCGCTGGCGTTTTGGCTGAAATATGGAACAACCCCGTATGTGCTGTTCGGGGTTGTCTTGTGCCTGATCATCTGGTGGAGCCACCGTGAGAATATCAAGCGTTTATTGAAGGGGAAAGAACTCCCTACCAATTATTGAGCTTTGGAATTAAGCCGGGTAAAAGGCGATGCGTTCGTTGGGCATGCGCTGGCTCAGGCGCTGCAGGCGGCTCTGCACTTCCTGCTGGATGCGCGCTTTATCCAGCGTGAGCAGCTTGCGCCCCTGCATCAGTACTTTTCCGTTGCACAGCACGGTGTCCACGTCGCTGGATTTTGCGCAGTACAGCAGATACGCCAGGGAATTGGCTTTGGGGGTGGAGTTCAAGCCATCCTGCCGGATGAGGGTGATGTCGGCCAGCATGCCGGGTTTCAGATCGCCGATCTTTTCCGGCAGGTGCATCACCTTGGCGCCGCCGTGGAAGGTGATCTCCATCAGCTCTTCCAGCTTCATGCAGGTGGAATCCATGGTTTGATATTTGCCGAACAGGGCCAGCAAGCGCATCTGTTCCATGATATCCAGCGTGTTGTTGCTCACCGCTCCATCGGTTGCCAAGCCAAAGGGGATGCCGTGTTCCCTGTATTGGTGAATGGGGGCCAGCCCCATGCCGGATTTAAGGTAGGTTTTGGGTGCCTGGGCGATGCCGGTATCATGGCTTGCCAGGATGTCGAAATCCTCTCCGCGCGGGTCAACCACATGCGCCAGAATGGTGGGCACATCCAAAATTCCGCAATCCCTGACCTGCTGCACGGGTGTGATGCCGTATTCTTTTAGACTTAGATCCACCTGTGCCGCGGTCTCCGACACATGGATGTGGATGCCCAATCCGTTCTTCTGCGCTTTTTGTGCGCATAGCTTTAGGAAATCCGGATTGGTGGTGTAAGGGGCGTGCGGTCCCAGCCAGGTCGTGATGCGCCCGTCGGCTTTTCCCTGCCAGCGCCGGGTGAAGTCGATGGTCTTGTCCAGCATTTCTTCCCCCTGGTGGGCAAAGACCGCCCATACCAGGTTGGCGCGCATGCCGGCCATTTCCACCGCTTTGGCCACCTCGTCCATGTGGAAATAATGGTCTGCCACGCAGGTGATGCCGTTTTCGATCATTTCCGCCATCCCGAGCTGCGCACCCCAATATACGTCTTCTTCGGTGAGGTTCGATTCCATCGGCCAGATGTAGTCGTTGAACCATTCTGAAATGGTCACATCCTCCGCCAGGTTGCGGAACAGCACCATGGGCACATGAGCGTGGGTGTTGATAAAGCCGGGCACGGCCAGCATCCCGCCGGCATCGATGCACTGTTCGAAGTTCCCTTCCTGCAGAGTGCCGGTTTTTTCGATGGCGCTGATGGATTCATCTTGAATGGCGATATCCTGTTTGGTTTCAACATGCGCTTTTCCCCCTGCAAAACTGAGCACGTCACATTTCTTGATCAATAGGTTGGTCATGGATGCATACCTCTTTCAAGGGATTAGGAATTTCCGGTAAATGGTTCCTGTCGAGAATGATATACCCGATAAAATCGCAATGCAACAATTTGATTGAAAAATTCCACCTTTTGTCAAATTTCAAAAAATGGAATGGTCGGCTCCCGGTTCCATTTTTTGGTTCGCGGCCGGATTGTGTTCATGGAACTTGCTGTTTTTCCAGCGTTTTGATGAAGACCCTGCGGCGTTTGTGCTGCCGGGTTTCGAAATGTTTCCATTGTGCTTGCACATGGATGTTATCTTCCAGTTCGGGGTTGGATTCCACGGAGGTGATGCCCATTTTGGCGAAGACATCCAGCAAACTCGTCATCAACATGGAGTTTATGCCTTTTCCCTGGAAGTCTTTGCGGATTGCAATGAGGCACAGATCTCCCTTGTTGTTCTTGTGCAGCGCGTGCAGCAAATGCAGGAAACCGAACGGGAAAAGCCTGCCTCTGGATTTGCGCAGTGCTTGGGAGAGGGAGGGCATGGCAATTCCGAATGCGACCATTTTGTTTGACTCATCCAGCACGATCGGAATGAACTCCGGTGATAAGAGCCCGAGGTACTGGTCGATGTAAGTGTTGATCTGTTCCTGCGATAAAGGGGTGACTCCGTATAAGTCCTGGTAGGCTTCTTCCAGTAGTTCGAAAAGCTGTTGGGCGTATTGAAGCAGTTCCTTTTTGTTCTTCGCATTCAAATAATGGAGGTGATAGCGTTCTTCCACGATCTCGGCGAGCTTTTTGATCTTTTCCACCCCGCCGGCCGGGACCTTGATCTCAAACTCGATCCAATCCGTATCCTTCACATAGCCGGTTTTCTCCAGATGAGTTTGGTAATAAGGGTAATTGTAGATGCCGATCAGCGTCCCCATTTCATCGAACCCTTCCACCAGCATGGCTTCGGGATCCATGTCGGTGAATCCCAGGGGCCCGTGCACCGCTTGCATGCCTTGTTCTTGCGCCCATTCTTCCACTTTGCTTAATAAGGATTGAGAGACTTGATCGTCGTTGATGAAATCGATCCACCCGAAGCGCGCATAGGCATTCCCCCAACGTTCCTGATAGCGTGGATTGATGATTCCGGCGATGCGCCCGGCTATTTTCCCGTCTTTGTATGCCAGCCAGTATTTCGCCTGGCAAAATGCAAAAGCGGGGTTCTTGTCTTTGCGCAGCGTGTTCAGATCATCCGAGCGCAATGTGGGAACCCAGTATGGATTATCCCGGTACAATTTGAATGGAAAATTGACGAATTCCCGCAATAATCGGCGGTTGGTTACTTCCTTGATCGTGATGGTCATAAGAGCTTGTTTCCTTATATCGATAGAATAAATAAATGAATGAAAAGATTATATCTCGTGATGGAAGGAGATTTCCAGTCATATCGGTTTTTGGAAAAATGGATCGGAGAAAGGTCGAATGGTGTTTTGATTATGCTGTGAATTTCTTGATGAATATCCTGCGGCGCTTGTGCTGGCGGGCTTCGAAATGCTTCCATTGCGATTGCACTTTGTGATTGTCCTCCAGCTCCGGGTTCGATTCGACCGAACGGATGCCCATTTCATGGAAGACATCCAGCATGTTCGCCATCAGCATGGAGTTCACCCCCATGCCCTGATACGTGGGCCGGATGGCGATCAGGTACAGGTCCGCCTTGTCGTTCTTGCGCAGCGCGTGCAGGACGGGGATGAAGCCGAACGGGAACAGCTTTCCCTTGTTCTGCTGCATGGCCTTGGAGAGGGAAGGCATGGCGATGCCGAAAGCCACCATGCGCTCCTGTTCGTCCAGCACCACCGGCACGAATTTCGGAGGGATGATGCCCAGGTACTGGTCAATGTAGGCGTCCACCTGCTCGCGGGTCAGGGGGGTCACGCCATAATGCAGGTACGCTTCTTCCATCACTTCAAAGATCTGCGGGGCGAAGCGCAGCAGTTCTTTCTTGTTCTTGGCGTTGAGGAAGTGCAGGTTGTTTCGTTTGGCCACGATCTCCGCCAGTTTGCTGATCTTCTCCACTTTCCCTTCCGGCACCTTGATCTCGAACTCCACGTAATCGGTGTCTTTGCTGTATCCGGCGTGCTCCAGGTGCTCCTTGTAATAGGGATAATGGTAGGAAGCTGCCAGGGTGGCGGTTTCGTTAAAACCTTCCACCAGCATGGCTTCCGGATCCAGGTTGGTGAAGCCCAGCGGTCCGTGGATGGCTTCCTGCTTTTCGGAGCGCGCCCAATCCTCTGCGGTCCTTAGCAGGGCTGCCGAAACCTCGGGGTCGTCGATGAAATCGAACCAGCCGAAGCGTGCGTAGCGGCGCTGAAAACGTTCTTCGAAGCGCGGGTTGAGGATGCCGGCGATGCGCCCGGCTATTTTGCCGTCTTTGTATGCCAACCAGTATTTGGCTTTGCAGTAGGCGAAGGCCGGGTTCTTCTTCCAGTACAGGGTGTTGAGAACGTTCGAACGGATGGAAGGCACCCAGTAGGGGCAGTTCTCATACAGCTGGTAGGGGAAATTGACGAATTGCTTCAACAGGTCAAGGGTGTGTATTTCGGTGATGGTGATGGTCATGGGTGGCTCTCAAAATCTTTCAGCGCATTGGTCCATAAGAAATGGACGTGTTAATATCATAACAGCTTCATGAAAATTAGTACAATTTTTGTGAAGAATGTGCGGTGAGAAGACCGGAATTGCCTTATGACAAAATGCTGAAAATCCTTGACAAACTTCCTATTCTCTGATAAAAATGCCCCTAATTAATCAGCACTTTACAATTGCATACACGGAGAAATAGCGGCTGGGTCTCAAGCGTGAGATCACGAGGTGAAGGTTCCATCCCTCGCGGGATGGTTAACCCGGATGACCGGGGAAGATCGGATTGATCAGCGGATGCCTTCGGAGTTCTGCCACGAACTCCTTTCTCCCTTCCGAAAAAAGCGCAAGGTGAAACCCCGTCAGTGATGGCGGTAAGAAGCCGATCGCGGTGGCCAGGAGTGTGTTCCTGTTGTTTTTAATGGAAGGGCAGCTTTGTTTGATTTTGTGGAGAACAGGCATGCCCGGCATGCCTGTTTGTTTATTTAAGTGCCGATGCCAAAGGAGCAAAAACATGGATAAAAAAGAGTTGTTTGAACGGATCAGAGCGGATGGGGTGAAGTTCGTCAGCTATCAATTTTCCGATGTGACCGGAAAAGTGAAAAGCGTCGATGCCCCGGTGGAAAGACTGGCGGAAGCCCTGGAGGATGGGGTATGGTTTGATGGCTCTTCGGTGGAGGGCTTTACGCGTATTCAAGAGAGCGACATGCATTTGCGCGTCGATACCGATTCGTATGCCATCTTGCCGTGGACGCCGGCGGATCATCGCCGGGCGCGCTTCTTCTGCGATATCTACACGCCCGAGGGGGAGCTTTTCGATGGCGACCCGCGCGGTTTGTTGAAAAAGTGGATGAAGAAGTTGGATGAGAAGGGTTGGATCTACAATGTGGGTCCGGAGCCGGAATTTTTCCTGTTCCTGCAGAATGACCATGTTCACCCTGTGCCGTACGACGTGGGAAGCTATTTTGATTTTTCCTCCAATGATTCAGCCGCGCAGGTGCGCGCGGAGTTGGTGGAGGCGCTGAATTCCATGGGCCTGGAAGTGGAAGTGGCCCATCATGAGGTGGCGCTTGGCCAGCATGAGATCGATTTTCGTTTTGCGGATGCCTTGAAGACCGCCGATAACGTGCTTACCCTGAAATATACCGTGAAAGCCATTGCTGCCCAGCACGGCTTGGTGGCTTCCTTCATGCCCAAGCCCATTTTTGGCATCAACGGTTCCGGCATGCACTGCCATCAATCCATTTTCGACAAAAGCGGTGTGAATCTTTTCTTCGATGCCAAGGATGAGTTCCATTTGTCCAAACTGGCCTATGGGTTCATCGCCGGTCAGCTTGAACATGCCAAGGCGTTATCGGCCATCGTTGCCCCTACCGTCAATTCCTACAAACGGCTGGTGCCCGGCTATGAAGCGCCCGTCTATATCGGCTGGGCGCAGACCAACCGCTCTGCCTTGATCCGCATTCCGCGCTACACCATTGGCAAAGATAAGGCCATGCGTGCGGAACTGCGCTTCCCGGACCCGTCCAGCAACCCCTACCTGGCGTTCAGCGCCATGATCGCGGCCGCATTGGATGGGATCAACAAGGGTCTCACACCTTCCAAACCGCTCAACAATGTCAATATTTACGACCTCTCTCGCGAAGAGCGCATCACGCGCGGCATTGAATCGCTGCCTGGATCGTTGAAGGAAGCCCTGGCTGAACTGGCCGCCGACAATGTGGTGAAGAATTCCATCGGTCCCAAACTGTATTCTGCCTTCTATCGTGCCAAAGAAGAGGAGTGGGAGGATTACCGCATTCATGTGACCGATTGGGAATTGGAGAATTATTTGCAGGGTGCTTAGATCCTGAAACGATCATTTTCTCGAATGATGGAAGCGCCAGCGCAACATCGCTCACCCACCCAAAGATATCATTGGACGTCTCTGTGAAAATCAACGGATGACTGAAAAACTCTCCCTCCTGGAAATGAGGGGGAGTTTTTCATCAGGCGGCATCTTCCTCGGTTTCCTCATGCCCCTGTTGGGTTAGTTTTTCTTTACCAGCCGGCAAAAGGTGCATAATCCATCGCTCAGGGTGGGCTGCCCGCAGTTCGTACAGCGGTATTGTTCCAGCACTTCCGGGGTTTCCTGCCCTGCCGGGAATGCCCCCGCTTCCAGCGCGCGCAGATATCCCGTATAGAACTGGTATTTGAACCCGATCTGTTCATCCTCCAGTCTGTTGAGGTAGGTCTTGTTGCGCAATTGTTTGCTGCCGGTGGCATAAGGGCATTCGGAATACACGTAGGCGATGTTGTTCAGGTAGGCATAGGCGGTGGTTTCGCGCTCGTACAACAGGCAGAACGGTTTGGCTTTGCGCGCGAATCCGGTGGTGGCGGGCAGCAGCGGATGCTGGCGCCCCAGATATTGCATGCTCCAATGGGTGAGATTGGAGAACAGGAAGGCGGCTTCATCGTCCAGGTTGTGGGCGGTCAGGATGGCATCGTAACCGCCATCCAGCGCCGCTTTGTTCAGCAAATAGCGTTTGACCAGACCGCACTGCGAGCAGGGTTTTTGATGCCCGCGTTTGGTGCGCGCTCCCATTTCAGGGATGCTTTCCCCGTATTTTGCTCGGATATCCAGAACGGTCAGGTTCAGGCCGCGCTGGGCTGCGAATGCCTGCGCCATCTCCCCTGACGTGCAGGAATACCGCGTGCCCTGGTCGATGCCCAGGTCGAGATAGATCCCATCCGCATGGTAACCCAGTTTCCACAGGATATCCCATAACGATAGGGAATCTTTCCCTCCCGAGACGGCCAGCAGCAGCTTCTCATCCCGCCGGAACATGGAGTATTTTTGGATGGTGCGTTCGGTTTGTTTGCACATCCATTCCGGAAAATGGTCGCTGCACAGCGCCAGATTATGGTGTTCCAGATGGAGGGCGGCTTTTTGGTTGCAGATGGTGCATTTCATGCTCAGCCCCCCGAAACCACTGCGATCAGCTCCACCACGTCTCCCTCCTCAATGCGGTCATCGCCGGTCAGCAGCATCCCCTCGCGCGCCGCCAGATAGGCCTGCGGTGAAAGTTGCAGGTCTTCCATGATGCGATATAGCGGGCGGTTGCCTTGAATGATGATCTCTTTTTCTCTGGTTTTTAGCGTGGCGGTCATTCTTTTCCTTTATACGGAAGTGGTTTTGGAAAAATAGGAAAGGATGGCATCGTCGATGACATCGCTGTGCGCGTTCAAACTGGTGAGCGAGGTGGTGACCGCGACGGCCTTTTTCTCCGGGATGACGATGATGCGTTGCCCGCCCACTCCGCAGGCGGAAGCGCTGTGCAGGTGGTTCTGTTCGATGTCGTGATCGACCCACCAGCCGTAACCGTAGAGGTCCTTTCCTTCCACGGGAACTTTGCCCTGTGTGGCCAGCGGCAGCCATGCCTCCGGAATGATGCGCCGTCCGTTCCAGATTCCGCCCTGCAGGCACAACTTGCCGATTGTGAGCATGTCCTCCGCTTTCATATACAGGTCCGAACCGCCAAAAGGCACCCCCTGTGGATCACATGTCCAGAAGACTTCGCGAATGCCCAGCGCTCCAAAGAGGTTATCGTTGGCAAATTGCAGCAAACTGCTTCCCAATACCCGTTCCAGCAGGCAGGCGGTCAGGTGAAAATTTGCGGAAGAGTAGTGATAGTGAGCCCCTGGTTCATTTTCCAGAGGATATTGCAGGATGGTTTCAAGCCAGTTTGGGGTGCCCAGCAGCTTGCGCATCGCTTTCAGGTCGTCGATGGTTGGCAAACCGGAGGTGTTGCTCAATAAGTGGCTGAGCCGAATGCCTGCTTTGGGATCCTCTGCGGAGATTTCCGGAAAGTAGCTGCGCAGGGGATCGTCCAGGTGGTGCACGATCGCATCTCCAAACACCATTCCGCTCAGCAAAGAGATGATGGTCTTAGTGACCGAACGCACGTTCTTTAACTCTCCGTGAAAATCGCTGAGCGGGGAGCGCATGAAGGGCATGACGCGGATGATGCCACGGACAAAGAGCTTGAGCAGGTTGGTCTCCCGGTCAAGACTTGCATCCGGATTGGATGCATCCAGCAAGGCCTGTCCGTTCTGCCAGAGCAGCATGCGCAGCAGATAGGGATGACGGGCTTTCAGCGTTTGAAATAGCTCCTCGGGGGTCATGGAGAGAGAAGGATTTTCCATGGAAATTTTTTCCTATGCTTAACTGTATCGCATTTTTCCCTGAATGCACGAGTTTCTGATTATAATCACCACCATATCATTCGGGGTAGGTTGAGTGAACATGACCTTTGATAGAACCATAACGCGCATCTTCCAATTTTTGCTTGTGCTGTTTTTCAGCATTACGGCTGGCAGCGCGGTGCTCGGATTTTTGAGAATTTATTCTCCCGCGTCCATGCTGATCGTCACCGGCGCTCTGGCCGCCGGTCTTCTGTTTTTGCTATGGAGAACACCCTGGCAGGCAAAAACTGATCCATCACCCCAATTTCCACCGTGGATCTCTGCGGTGCTGGCTGCCTGTGGGTGCCTTATCCTTTTTACTTTGATCCTCTATCCCGTCCTGCATTGGCCAACCTCGCACGCCGGGGACTGGTTCCCCTGGGATGCCGGGCTTTACCATTTTCCCAAAGCGCTGGAGTTGTACCGCAGCGGTTCCATCTGGGATCTGTCCATCGCGTATGGCGATTATCCTTTTGGCTATGAGAGTTTGCTCAGTTTCGGGTTGGTTCTGACCCATGCTGTGAGCTCTTTCGGGCTCATCCATGCTTTGATCGTGTTGTTCTTTGTCAGCGGGTTCTGGCTGCTGGCGCGGCGCATCACCCAATTGGATGGTGGGTTGTTGTTGCTGTTGATCGTGCTGGTCATCTTGAGTGATAAGCTCTTTCAGTTCATGAACCTGTGGCGTGTTTTTACCCAGGATATCTATACGGTGGGAAAGAACGATGTGCTGGTGGCGGCAGCCGTTCTGTCTGTGCTATGGTATTTTTATCAAGTGCAGGACGATTATCGGGAAAATATCCTTGGGCTTTCATTGGCAAGTGGCTTGGCCGCCAGCATCAAACCCAATACCCTGTATGTGCTTTTCCCATTATGGCTGTTTCTTCTCATCCGCAATTATCGCACTTATCTGGCGTCGCTTCTTTCCCATGCGTTGCTGCTGGTTCCCGGCTTGTTATGGTTGGTGCGCAATCTCATCGTATTGGGTGCGTTTGCCGGCGCTGATGCTGCCCGCCTTTCCAGTTGGAGCATTGCTGCCAATCTGACCAACCCGTATTTCTATCACAATATACCCAAGAATTTGCTGTTGATCACAGCGCTGGTCATTGTGGAGATCATTTTATCCATCAAGGATAAAAAAGGACATTTTTGGAATGCCGTCCTGGCGGTTGTCTTATGGATCGCCTTCATCAGTACGCCGGTGACGGCCTATTTTGAGAATGTGAATACGGTCCCGGAAATAAAATGGCGCTTTGGCGAAGCGTTGCTGGCTTTCATGGCTGTTTTGGTGATGAACGATGGGATGCTGGTATGCCGCAGGATCAAGCTCAAGAGGACCATGCCGAAGTTGTTCTTGGGTTTGCTGGTTGCGTTGACCGTGATGGGGAGTATGCTGTTTATCGTCTCGCAGCGTGAGGTCATGCGAACCGTTCCGCAAAATGCCATCATTCTGCACGACCAGTTCTGGGAGCCGGTGGGGGTGGATGGCTACCGCAGCGCCTATGACTATGTTCAAAAGAATGTGCATCACTCGGTGGTGTGGGTGGAGAATGGTTTGCCTTTTTACGGCTATGACGCCGGTTTCACCAACTCGATCAGCCGCGAAGGAGTGCCTGATTATGTGGTCGGGTTCAAGAAGAACTGGTTCGGCAGCGGATATCAGGATTTCCCTGATTTGATCCAAGAGATGCTGGATGACCCTGCTTATTCGGTGGTCTATGAGGACGGCGAAGGTGTGGTTCTGAAGAGAAAATAAAGGCGGATGGGAAAAATGAACAGGGAAGAGAAATTCGATGTGCCAGCGCACAATCAAAAAGCATGGGATAAGCTGGCGCAGGATGGCATTGAATGGTCCGTTCCGGTTTCGCCGGAGGCCATCGCTGCTGCCCGGCTGGGGAAGTGGGAGGTCTTTCTGACCGAGTCCAAGCCGGTTCCGCGCCATTGGTTCCCGCCCGATTTGCATGGGAAAGAGGTCTTGTGCCTGGCCAGCGGTGGGGGGCAGCAGGGACCCATCCTGGCCGCTGCCGGAGCGCGAGTGACCACCTTCGACCTCTCTCCCGAACAACTGGCTCGCGACCGCCTGGTCGCACAGCGCGAGGGATTGGAATTGAAGACCGTGCAGGGCGATATGCGCGATCTGTCGGTTTTTGCCGATGCCTCCTTTGATCTGATCTTCCATCCGGTCTCCAATATCTTTGTGCCGGATATACTTCCGGTCTGGCGTGAGTGCTTTCGGGTTTTGCGAAAGGGCGGGGTGTTGTTGGCTGGCATCCAAAGTCCCTTTGATTATTGTTTCGATTCCGAACTGACCGAAAAGGAAGGCATTTATCAGGTGAAATACGCTTTGCCTTACTCTGACCTGACCAGCATTTCCCGGGTTGAGCATGAGCGCATCTTCGGGAAGGATGAACCGCTGGAGTTCAGCCATACCCTGGAAGAGCAGATCGGTGGGCAGATCGAGGCCGGTTTTGTGATCACCGGCTTCTATGAATCGCGCCGCAGGAATGATCCTATTGCCCGGTACATCCCTTCCTATTTTGCGACTCGCGCGTTGAAACCATCGAAGGATCTCTCCGATCATTGTATGAATTGAAGAATAACTGCAACGAGGGGATTTCTTCCTTGGAATTTCATTGGTAAGATTGGTGCAAGGATATTCTACAAATAGCGTGTGGTTGGAGGAGCCATGACACCGTTTGAAACCTGCATAAAGACAACCGAAGAGGTCTTGCGCATGTTCGACAGCGATCCGGAAAAAGGGCTTGCATCGGAACAGGTCGCCAGGGCGCAGCAAGTTCAGGGAACGAATGAAATAAAGGCGCAGGAAGTTCGCTGGTGGCAGGTGCTGCTGCGGCAGTTCAGATCTTCTTTTGTCTACTTGCTGGTGGGCGCTTCCCTCATTTCCTGGTTCTTTGGTGAACATCTGGATGCTATGCTGATCGCGGCTTTCATTTTGATCAATTCCGGCATCGGTTTTGCTCAGGAATACCGTTCCGAGCTGACCATCAAATCATTGAAAAAGTTCACGGTTGGAAAAGCCCGTGTGCGCCGCGATGGGGTCGATCGAACGATCACTGCAACGGAGTTGGTGAAAGGTGACATTGTCATCCTGGAGACCGGCGACATCATCCCGGCTGACCTGCGGGTCCTTAGAACACATGACTTTTTGGTGGACGAATCGGTGTTGACCGGTGAATCGCTCCAGATCAGCAAGATCTCGGAGAGATTGGAAAAAGCGGTGGATCAGCCCTTTCAAGCCACCAATTTGGTTTTCAAAGGCACTTCCGTGATGAGCGGGACCGCCGAAGGAGTGGTGGTGGCGACCGGCAAGGATAGTGAGATCGGCAAGATCAGCCATATTATCACCGAGACCAAAAAAGAAAGCGCATTTCAAAAGAACATCAACCGCATCAGTTCCTTCGTCATGGGAATGGTGGGAATTACCATGTTGCTGCTGCTTTCTACGCACCTCATTCTGAAAGGCGGTGGCACCAAATCGTTCACCGATCTGATCATCTTTTCCATTGCGCTCACCGTGGGGGTCATTCCGGAAGCCTTGCCCCTGGTGACCACTTTCTCCTTATCCAGTGGTGCCAGAAAACTGGCGCAGGATAGCGTGATCGTGAAACGCCTTACTTCCGTGGAAGATCTGGGCAGTGTCCAGGTGCTGTGCACCGATAAGACCGGCACGATCACGGAAAATAAATTGAGCGTGGTGGATATATTGCGCATCGATGAAACTGCGGATCCGATTTTCATTGGCAGTCTGGCGGTGACGAATATCTTTGAAAAGCAGAGCCTGCCCAATAACGCCTTTGATCTTTCCCTGGTTGCCCGTTTGGATGAAACCGCGAAAAAGGCATTGCACGATTACCGTCTGGTGAACGAACTGCCTTTTGACCCGACCCGCAGGCGCAACAGTGCGCTGGTGGAAAGGGCGGGCGCGCGTTTGCTGGTCGTGCGCGGGTCGCCGGAAGAGATGGTGGCTCTGGATGCGCATCTCGATGAGTCTCAAAAGAAGGAAATACTGCAGTGGATCGTTGCCCAGGGAAAGCTGGGAAGGCGAACCCTTGCGATCTCCAAGGAAGATTACCGTGGGGATGAGGAATATGATGAAAGGATGGAATCCGGCCACATCCACCTCTGCGGGATCATTGCTTTTGTCGATGAGTTGAAACCAACCACGCGTGAGGTGGTGGAGCGTGCCCATGCCCTGGGAGTGCGCCTGGTCGTGCTGACCGGGGATGACCCCGTTGTGGCGGGTGCGGTGGGTGCCGAAGCGGGCATTATCCCCGACAGCCGGGAGGTGATGACCGGCGCCGCCTTTGACGCGTTGGGAGACAAAGAGAAAAGGCAGGCGGTGGAAAAGATCAGCGTTTTTGCCCGCGTCTCTCCCACTCAGAAATATGAGATCTTGCAGGTGCTCAAGGAGAAGCATCAGGTAGGTTTCTTGGGGGAGGGCATCAATGATGCCCCTGCCTTGAAGAACGCCCACGTTTCGCTGGTGGTTGAGAGTGCGGCGGATATCGCTCGCGAAACCGCGGATATCATCCTTCTCAAACAGGATCTGGGGGTCATCATCAAGGGTATTTACGAGGGTCGGAAAGTGTTCCACAACACGGTCAACTATATCCGGGCAACCCTTCTTTCAAATTTCGGGAACTTCTATGCGGTTGCCTTCGCATCCTTGATCATTCCTTACCTGCCGATGCTGCCGGTCCAACTGCTGACCCTGAACCTGCTTTCCGATTTTCCCATGTTCTCCATTTCGACTGACAATGTGGCGGAGAAGGATCTGCAGGTTCCCAAGAATTACAACACCCGCGAGATCATCGCTGTTGCCTCTCTTTTGGGGGTGGTCAGCACGTTGTTTGATTTCATTATTTTCAGTGTCTTCCAACGTTTTGGGCAGGCCGTACTGCAAACCTACTGGTTCATCGGCAGTGTTGCCACGGAATTGGTGCTGCTGTTCTCCATTCGGACCAATCGGATTTTCTATAAAGCCGGCACGTATCCTTCGCGTACCATTCTGCTCATGACTTTGCTGGCATTATGCACCGCTGTCCTGCTGCCCTTTACTGCGTTTGGGGATTCTGTCTTCCACTTCGTGCGACCGAGTTGGAATTACGTCGTTGTGCTGGCTTTGATCGTGATCGGTTATTTCTTGTGCACGGAATTTGTGAAATATCTTTATTATCATTACCTGGCGAAAGAGCAGTGAGAAAAGCGGAGATTAGATTTCGTCCAGATGGATATCTTGTAGAAATTGGTTGATCCGTTCGCTGCTTCCAACCTGTGTGCCCGGCAGGCTGGCGGTGGCGGCCCCGCAGGCTGCTCCCCAGGCGAGCGCTTCTTTTAGGTCCGGACTCCGTTGCAGTGCATACACTATCCCGCCGATCATCGAGTCTCCGGCGCCGATGGGGTTCTTTTGCTCTATGGCCGGTGCGTGCGCCAGCCAGGTGCCGTCTTGGGTTTGCAGCAGTGCCCCCTGTTTGCCCAGCGAAATGACCACATTCTGCGCTCCCATGGCGCGCATCGAATTCGCGGCGGCTTTCAGTTGCGGCAGTGTTTCCGTGGGCATTGCTGTCAGAACACCCGCTTCTTCTGCGTTGGGCTTTGCCAGAAAAGGGCTTTCCCGCAATCCTGCGCGCAGCGCTTCACCGCTTGTGTCCAGTATGGCGTTTACTTGATGCTGATTGAGCAGTTTTAGAATGGATGAGTAAAAATCTTGGGGTACACCGGGCGGAAGATTTCCGGCCAGCACCCACCAATCGTTCTTTTTTGCCAGCTCACTGATTTTTGAGAACATCTTTTGCTGGTCTTCGATGCTGATGGAAGGGCCGTTTTCATTGACTTTGATGTAGTGTCCATCCTGCTCTGCCATGATGCTGGTATTGATGCGCGTCTCCTGCTCCAGCCAGACAAAATCGGTTGAAATCCCTAAAGCGTTCAATCCATCCTGCAAGAACCTTCCATTGTTTCCCCCTAAAAAACCGGTTGCCACGCTGGGAACCCCCAGGGCCAGTAAAACGCGCGATACATTGATGCCTTTCCCTCCATAGTCAATGGATACATTTTTTGCACGTAGAACGGTATCCAATTCCAGGTGGGAGATGGTAAGCTCTCGATCAATGGCTGGGTTCAGGGTTAAAGTATGGATCATGTCAGTTTTCCTGCCGTTGCATTACCAGCGCTCTTCAATCGCCCTATTTTTGAAGAGTGTCATTGGACATCTCGGTGAAATCAAGCGATTGGATGAATGCGTCAACGATGTAACGGCTTGCTCCTCGCAGGGCCGGGTCGATCTTCGATTGCCGGTGGCTTTGAAAATCGAGGATGAACATGTCGAAGTTTAGGCTGACGCCTGGAGAAATGTATTGCTTTGCCTCCTGCTCGATGATGCTGCGCATCCGTTCCGTTTGTGGGATCTCATCTCCGAGCAAAATATGGTCAGGGTTCAGCAAATTGGTGAGTGAAGCGATCATTTGCCCCAATGATCTTCCTACGTCGGTGAAGATCCCCACTGCCAGCTCATCTTCCTGGATGAATGCTTTGATCACATCCCGGATGTTGATCTCTCCTTCGATCTGGTTGAGCACCGATTTTGGATACTGTGGCAGAGAATCATGCACTCGCTGGAGGACGGATTTGGAAGAACAGAGGTCATTGAAGGTCTTACCGGTGTTGGGTTCAAAGACGATTTTCCCCAGCAAGCCGGCCGATCCGTTGAAACCGTTCAGGATCTCTCCGTTTACCATGATCCCGCATTCGATGGTGTAGCTGACCGTGATGTTAAGGAAGATTCCCAGATGGTTGTTCTTGTTCTCTTCCATCCAGAGGTTGTAAACGGCAAAATTGTTCTGCCGGTTGATGATGACCGGCAGGGAGAGTTTCTTGGAAAGCACTTTTCCGATGTCAAAATATCCATCCGGCTGGGTTGGATCAGGCATTTTGTAATACCCATCCTGGATGATGAACGGTCCTTCGACTCCAATGGCAACCCCCAGAATGATCTTGCTTTGGAATTTCTTTTTCACAGTTTTGATTTCTTTTGCAATGGCATCGCAGGTCTTGTCGATGTCACGCAGCGTATCCATGAAAACCTTGTCAATGTACAGATTTTCATTGTTGATATCGTAGACGCCGATGGTGAAGTACGAGACGCTGATGCGGCTGACGATCGTACAATATTTGTCGCGCACCAGGCCGAACCCCATCACCTTGCGCCCGCAATCCCCGTCGATGAAACCGGTTTCTTGGATGATCCCTTTCTCAAGCAGCTCGTTGATGATCATGGTGATGGTGGCTAATTTCAGACCGGTTTTTTCAGCCAGGGACTTCCGTGAAATGATGCCGGCATCTTTGATCAATTGCAGGATCAGTCTCCGATTTTGGTTATAGGCGCTCTCGGCATTGGTGCCCTTGTTGCGGATTTTTCTCAATGAAAGCAGCGCTGGATCATAGATTGGATGACTCACATTCCCTCCATTGGATGATTGCGTATTGATTGCATTATCTTATCAGAAAAATTCATTCCACACTCCCGATGCTGTAGAAAAATGATCGGCTTTCTCTTTTCCTGCGCTCTGTGAAAGGGCGGGGTATGCTAAAGAGCGCATCCCCACTCAAATGTGCAAAAATGTCCGAAAGGATTGACAAAACCATTTCTCTCACTATAATATAACATTATTATATTAAATTAATTAAATTAAAACAAGAAGCGAATAGAGAACGATGGAAAGGTGACGGAGAAAGAAAATGCGCTACAAACAGATCGGTAAGACCAACGAGAAAATCTCCGAACTGACGGTCGGAACATGGGCGATGGGCGGAGTGGGATGGGGGGATGTCGACCGCCGCGATAATATCGCAGCCATCCATGCCATGCTGGATGAAGGGGTGAATTTCATTGACACTGCCTTGATCTACGGCAATGGTGTTTCCGAAGAGGTGGTGGGGGAAGCAGTGCGTGGGAAACGCGACAAAGTGCTGCTGTCGACCAAGGGGGGCTTGCTGCAGGTCGATCATCATGTGGTTAAGGATTGCTCCAAAGAAAGTATGCTCACGCAATGCGATTCGTCCCTGAAACGCCTGGGGACGGATTATGTCGATTTTTATTTTGTGCACTGGCCTGATTTCAATACGCCCTTCGCCGAGACCATGAGCGCCATGGCTGAATTGAAAAAAGCGGGCAAGATCCGCTTTGTGGGTGTTTCCAATTTCACCATCGAACAGATGGCGGAGGCGGAAAAATATGTCCAGATCGATGTCTTCCAACCTCCTTATTCTATGGTCAACAGAACCCAGGAGCGTCTCATTCGTTGGGTGCATGATCATCAGATTGGCATCATGACCTATGGATCGCTGGGGGGCGGCATCCTCACCGGGGCATTCCGCACACTGCCGAAATTCGATGCGGGTGATACCCGCCTGTTTTTCTACGATTCTTTTGTCGAACCGAAGTTCTCCAAGGTGATGAAATTGTTGGAAACCCTGGATGGGATCGCTGCTGCGCATAAAAGCAGCGTGTCGCAGGTGGCGATCAATTGGAACACGCAGAAACCTTTTGTCGATACCTCTATCATCGGCGTCCGCAATGTGAAGGAAGCGCAAGAGAATTGTGCCGGCCTGGATTGGTCTCTCGGCGAAGCGGAAATGGCGGAGATTGATGCGGCAATTTTGAAAATGGAGGGCTGATCCTCTTCGGGTGTTCCCTTCTGAATGAAGGGGATTGGTGGAGAGAATCGCACGAAAAATTTATTGAGAAGAAGAGAGAAAAAATGTCTTTACTTACCATGCAAGAGATTTTAAGTGAATCGGTTGCCAAACACTATGCGGTGGGTGCGTTTGATACGTTCGATCATTCCATGACCGAGGCCATCCTGCGCGCTGCGGAAGGGGTCGATCGGCCGGTCATTTTGATGGTGGTGGAACCCCTGTTCCAGGCGCCTCATTTTGAATGGTTCTTCAAATATCTGGTCCAGCGCTGCGAAGAATCAACCGTGCCGGTGGCGCTGCACCTTGACCATGGTTTTTCCTTTGAGGGTGTGATGAAAGCCATTCGTTATGGCTGCACCTCGGTGATGATGGATGGTTCCAACCTTCCCTATGCAGAGAATGTTGCACTGACCAGGAAAGTGGTCGATGTTGCTCATGCCTGTGGTGTCACCGTGGAAGCGGAGATCGGTCATGTGGCGGGGCATGAAGGCAATATGTTGGAGGGCAATGTGGCTGACGAAAGCGCCTTTACCAAGGTGGAGGACGCTCGTCGTTTTGTGGAAGATACCGGCGTGGATGCGCTGGCAATCGCATTTGGAACTGTCCATGGCGTGTTCAAGGGGGAGCCGAGGCTGGATTATGAACGCTTGAAAGCGATTCGCGAAACCGTTTCTATTCCTCTGGTGATGCACGGCGGGTCGGGTTTGTCGCCGGAGGCTTTTCGCAAAGCAGTTGATAATGGGATAAACAAAATTAATTTCTTCACCGGTTTGTCCCTGGGTGGGGCAAATGCGATCATTAAAACGGTGGAGGAAAGGAGGAAAAAGCTGCAGTTCGGTGATCTGGTCGGCGCCGGTATGGAGGGAGTGAGCGCGATCGTGCGGGAACATATCGGGATCTTCGGAACCCAACCGCTGGGTCGCTGAAATACTGGATTCCTCTGGACCGGATGCTTGAACACAAGGTACCGAAAGGCAAATACGATTGATAAAGGTTTGGTTTCAAAAAAACAATTTACGATTATAGGAGAATTAAGAGATGAAGAAAATTTTGGCTTTCGTGATGATATTTGGAATGGTGTTGATGGCAGTTGGTTGCACCGGCACCGCTGCGGCGGAAACCGAAGAAGCAGCCGCTCCCGCAGCAGAGGAAAAAGAACCTATTTTGTTCGGCTATACCGCCATGGATCTTACCAATCCTTTCTTCTCAACCATCGGTGATACCATCAAAGCCGCGGTGGAAGCGAATGGTGATAGCGTGGTGATCGCTGACGGTGCCTCGGATGTTGATAAACAGAACACCGCGATCGAAGACATGATCACCCAGGGCATCGACGTTTTGATCCTGAATCCTGTCAACTCGGAAGGCATTCAGCCTGCCCTCGAAGCCTGTGCAGAAGCAGGGATTCCTGTTATCAATATCGATTCGGCTGTAGCTGACCTGTCGCTCGTAAAGACCTATATTTCTTCCAATAACTACCAGGCCGGGCAGATCATTGGTGAAGAAATGGTGCGTGTCTTCCCCGATGGTGGAAAACTTGCCCTGCTCGAAGCTCCTCAGGCTGAAAGTGTTGTGCAGCGTGTGAAAGGCATTGAAGATGCCATCGCTGGCAGCACCGTTGAGGTTGTTGATCGCCGTTCCATTACCTCCATGGACAAGATCTTGAACGATGCTGAGGATTTGATCCAGGCCAATCCTGACCTCACCGCCTTCTACGGTGCCAATGATCAGGTCGCTCTGATCATCTTGGGTGTCGTCCAATCCGCCGGCTTGCAGGACCAGATCAAAGTGTTCGGTATCGATGGTTCACCTTCCGGGAAGCAGAGCATCGCCGAAGGTGGTCTGTATGCGACCGCAGCACAAAGCCCTGTGACCATGGCTCAGAAATCCGTTGAATTGGCTTACAAAGTGTTGGCTGGTGAGACGATCGAAGCTACCTATTCACTCGATACCACCCTCATTACCCCTGCCAATATCGGTGATTTCGACCTCGAGAATTGGAACTAGATTAGTTCCGCCATAGAGTAAATAACGAATAAACGCGTAGGAGATGGGATGCCTGACAAAACGCCACTGCTTGAATTGAAAGATATCCACAAGAAATTTCCAGGTGTGTATGCTTTGCAGGGAGTCAGTTTTGACCTCTACCCGGGTGAAGTGCACGCATTGCTTGGCGAAAATGGTGCCGGAAAATCAACTCTGGTCAAGATTATGAGTGGAATTTACGCAAAGGATCAGGGAGAGATTGTCATTAATGGTAAACCGGTGCAGATTACCAATGCCAATGAAGCCTTGGAAAATGGATTGAGCGTCATCCATCAAGAATTGGTGCTGGTACCCCATCTCTCTATCGCGGAAAATCTCTTCTTGGGACGTGAACCGCAATTGAAAAATGGTCTGGTCGATTTTCAATCGATGAGTGAACAGACGTCAAGATTTCTGAAAGAATTTGGCCTTAACTTGAATCCCGATGCGGAAGTGGCCAGTCTGACGATTGCGCAGCAACAGATGGTGGAGGTGGTGAAAGCCATTTCCTTCAATGCGCGCATCATCGCCATGGATGAACCGACTTCCTCATTGACCGATAAGGAAGTGGATTCTCTGTTCAGTCATATACGCGATCTGGCTGCTCGCGGTATTGGCATCATTTATATATCACACCGCATGAGCGAATTGTTCGAGATTGCTGATCGCGTAACTGTGCTGCGGGATGGAAAATACATTGGAACGCGCAATGTAAAGGAAACCACCGCAGATGAATTGATCACGATGACGGTGGGGCGTCCTATTTCAAAGTATTACAACCGCACGTACAACACGAACCAGGAGGCGATATTAAAAGTAAAGGATCTGAGCAGCAGGAAAGTGAAGAATGTGAACTTTGAACTGCGCAAAGGCGAGATCCTGGGCTTTTCCGGTTTGGTGGGGGCGGGTCGTTCCGAAACGATGCATGCCATTATGGGCATCGATAAGATCACGGGAGGGACACTTGAATTTGAAGGGAAACCTGTCCACGTGAAGAATACCGAGCAAATGATCGATTATGGCTTCAGCATGGTCCCGGAAGATCGAAAAGATGAAGGGATTTTTCCCTTCCAGACGCTGAAGTTCAATTTGACGTTGAAAACGATCAAGGAATTCATCAATTTCATCTTTGTTAGGAACTCGAAAGAGGATGAGATCGCTGACAGGTATATGGATGAATTGTCGATCAAGGCTCCCAACTTGCAGACCGTCATGAATTCTCTTTCGGGTGGAAACCAGCAAAAAGTGGTTATTTCCAGTTGGCTGGCGACCAATCCCAAGGTCCTGATCCTGGATGAACCAACCCGGGGGATCGACGTGGGCACGAAAAGCGAGATTTACGAGATCATGAACGAACTTGCCAGGAATGGCGTTTCGATCATCATGATCTCTTCGGATATGCCGGAGATTTTGAACTTAAGTGATCGCGTTGTGGTGATGTGCGAAGGAACAACCACTGCCGTCCTTGATCACTCTGAAGCAACACAAGAAAAGATCCTTCAATATGCTGTGAAAATCTAGGATTGGAGAAGAGGATTGATACCTATGTCTGAAAAAGCGCTGGAAAAGAAAGTTCTGAAAAATCGACCTGTCAATGGTCTCTTGATGAGCATTAAGCGAAATATTGGAATATTGGTCGGGCTGGCGATCTTGTGCACCATCATTTCGATTAATTCCCCGGTGTTCTTGACCACCAAGAATATCATGAATGTGCTGCGCCAGATCTCCGCGAATTTGTTCGTTGCATGTGGCATGACCATCATTCTGATTGCCGGTGGCATCGACCTTTCGGTTGGTTCGACCATCGCGGTGATCGGGGTGGCGGCGGCTTCCTTTTTGGATATGGGTCTCCCGGTGCCTTTGACCGTCCTGGCGTGCTTGGCGCTGGGTGCTTTTGTTGGCTTTATCAATGGCTTCATCATTTCCCGCACCAAGATCACACCGTTCATCGTCACGCTTTCCATGGCGAATGTGTTGCGTGGACTGGCCTATGTGTATACCGGCGCAACGACCATCCGCATCAACGATCGTGGCTACATCAATATTGGCACCGGCTTCCTTGGCCCTGTTCCGCTGCCCGCCATCTATATTGTGGTGGTGCTGATCATTGTTTACCTCATCCTGAACAAGAGCCGCCTCGGGCGCCACATTTATGCCATTGGCGGCAATGAAAAGGCCGCTCGTTTCAGCGGTATCGATGTGAAAAAAGTGCGTCTGTTGATCTATATCTTCAGTGGACTCATGGCTGCGGTGGCAAGCATCACCCTCTCTGCGCGCAGTTATTCGGGGAATCCGACTGCCGGCGAAGGCGCAGAGATGGATGCCATCGCGGCGGTCGTGTTGGGCGGCATCAGTATGGCGGGCGGAAATGGGCACATCAGCGGTACCATCATTGGCGCCCTCATCATCGGTGTCATCAATAATGGCCTGAACTTGATGGGCATTCACTCCTTCTGGCAGATGATCCTGAAAGGCATCATCATCCTGGTGGCTGTGTATGCCGATTATATGAAGAACGCCAAGAGCAATAAAGCCAGCGAAGCGTAGATCGGGAAAGCACGAGAATGGAAAACGTGTTCATCAACCAGCTTGCCGAACGTTTGGGCTATCCCGCATCCCAACCTCTTTTGGCTATCCTGCACAAGATCGTATCGGAAAGCGAAGCGCAATGGATGGTGAATTTGCCGGCCACGCCGCGTGACCTGGCGCTGAAAATGAAGCTGGATGAGGCCGGCACCGCTGCAGGGTTGGAAGATCTTTTCATGCGGGGTCTGGTGCTGATCGCTGATCAAACCGTAGCGGGACCGTTATACGTGTTTGACGCCAACCCCGGTCGTTTTATGGATATGATCCTCATTGATCCGCGCTATAAGGTGCATGGCCAGGAGTTCTATGACCTGTGGCGGGATTTCTACAATCAGGACCTGGTCTACAAACCCCATTCCGCCGAACGCTTCTCGTTTCGCATTGTGCCGGTGAATGAAAAGATTGAGGATAAACGTTCCATCTTGCCCCAGGAGCAGGCGGAAATGATCGTGAGGAACGCGAAAAGGATCGTGGTGCAGGAATGTCCCTGCCGGGTGCGCGAGCGGGAGTGTGATAACCCGCTGGAAGTCTGCCTGGCTTTGGATCAAACCGCGGAATACAACCTCAGCCGCAATCTGGGGCGCGAGATTGGCACGCAGGAAGCGCTGCAGATCGTGGCGCAAGCTGAAAAAGCGGGCTTGATCCATGAAACGGATAATACCGAACGTCCTACCGTGCTGTGCAACTGTTGCACCTGCTGCTGCGTCTTTCTTAAAGCCATTGCGGTCTATCAGCAAACGAATGTGGTTTCCAAGAGCCGCTACTTTGCCCAGATCGATCCGCAGGAATGTGTGGTTTGCGGAGCCTGCCTGGAGCGCTGCCATTTTGGGGCCATCGCCCAGGAGAATGGCGAGATGGTCATCGAGGCGCAAAGATGTTATGGCTGCGGATTGTGTTCTTCCATCTGCCCTTCCGATGCCATCACACTGCGCATGCGTGACGTAGAGGAGATCGCTCCCTTCAATGGTGGCGAATTCATGAAAGGGATGACGAAAGTACCCGTCCACCGCTAGCGGATTGGGTCTTTTTAAAAGGAACAATATTTTGGGTAGAGGAAAATGCTATGAGCTTTGATGTGGTCTGTGTCGGAATGGCGGTGACGGATGTGCTGATCAAGGGTGTTGACCTGCAGAATAAGTACACCTATGAAACCCGCATGGCGGAGAGTGTGAACCTGTGGGTGGGTGGGGATGCTGCCAATGAATCGATCGTGCTGACCAAGCTGGGGGTGAGTACCAAATTGATCGCCGGGGTCGATAAAGGCGCTACCGGCACCTTTATCAAGAATCTGATCCATTCCCAGGGTGTGAATACGGATGATATCGCAGAACTGGATGGCTATGATTCCCCGATCAGCATCGTGATGATCGATAAAAGCGGGGAACGCAATTTCATTTTTGCCGGTACCCTTGCGGGCGATCATCTCAAACTCAACTTGCAGGCGCTCCATGGCGCCAGGATCGTGGCGCTGGGCAGTATGGGTGTGCCGCCCATTTCTTCGAATGAGAGCGTCTTGCCGATCGTGAGAACTGCCAAGGAGAACGGCTCTATTGTTTGTGCAGACGCCATGTACATGCCGGGTGGTTTTACCTTTGCCGGTTTCAAAGAATCGCTGCAGTACATCGATTATGTTTTCCCCAATTTGGATGAAGCCAGACTGCTGACGGAAAAGCAGGACGTGGATGAAGTGGCGAAGACCATCCTCGATTACGGCGTCGGCCATGCCATCATCAAACAGGGAAAGGATGGCTGCTGGGCTTTTACCAGGGATCAAAAATTGTTCATGCCCGCCTATACGGTGGATGCGGTGGATACCACCGGCGCCGGGGATAACTTCATGGCCGGTTTCATGTGCGCCATCCTGGATGGCAAAGACCTGGAAGATTGTTGCAGATTTGCCACTGCCACTGCTGCGGTTTCCATTCAGGCCATCGGTGCCAACACGGGCGTGAAGAGCAAACAGCAGGTGTTGGATTTTATGAGAACCTGGGGTGCTCAGTAGTCCCCACTGTTTTAACAGTAGACAGAAAAATTAAAGGTATGGAAAGGATTCGATCATGATCAACATTCAATGCAATTTTCGTGCGAAATCACTGTATATGCCGATAACCATCAATGTGCTGTTGCCGTCCTTCTTTGAACATGCTGCCACGGAGGAATCGTTGGACGAGGTGTACAAGGATAAGCAGTTCTGCTATAAGACGCTCTACCTGCTGCATGGCGGTGTGGAAGATGCGCATTCCTGGCTGGCATATACCAATATTGAAAAATATGCTGATAAGCATAAACTGGCGGTGGTCCTGCCCAGCGTGGGCAACAGTTTTTATACCGATCTTGTCCATGGTCCTGCGTATTGGACCTTTGTCAGCGAAGAGCTGCCGCGCTTTTGCCAGTCGGTTTTCCCGCTTTCCGATAAACGGGAAGATAATTTCGTGGCCGGCCTCTCGATGGGCGGCTACGGTGCTTTCAAGATGGCGCTCAATCACCCCGATCGCTTTGCGGCTGCCATCAGCTTGTCGGGTGCGCTGGATATTGTGGGTGTTCTCACCCAGCCCGATATGATCCGGAACAAGCTGGAAGATTATTTCGAGAATCTTGCTGCGGTGCAAAATACCGGCAACGATCTATTCTATCAATTGAAGAAGTTAAAAGGGTCCGGGACGAAGATTCCCCGGCTGTATATGGCGTGCGGCGTGGATGATTTCATTTATGCGATCAACCAGAAGTATTTGAAGTTCCTGAAAGAGGAAAAAGTGCCTGTGACCTATGAGGAAGGCCCCGGTGCGCACGAATGGAACTTCTGGGATACTTATATCGAGCGCGGGATCAACTGGCTGTTTCAGTAAGATCAAATTCCTCTCCTTATCGTTATTTTTGGAATCTCCCCTGCAAAATTATTGGTAAGCAGGGGAGCATTCTTTATTTCGCCGGGTTGAATAATAATAGAAGACTTTTTCTTTGCAGTTCTGCTTGCAAAGGGAGTTTTTCCTATGCTTGAAACAGGAATTTCTCTGCAATACAATCAGAATGAATGATCGGAGGGTGTGATGGGACTTTTTAGTAAAAAATCGAAAGAATCGGATCCAAGCAAATGTGCTTACTGCCGGCGTCCCTTTCAAACGTTGGCGGGTGGATTCTATTTTGGCGGAGCGGGGAGTGACATCGGTGAGACCATTTTGCACATGCGCAAGGGCTGTGATGCCTGTGGAAAACCGGTGTGCTTCAACTGCGCGGCCGATGCGGCCGACCGGCGTGGCATGCATGGGCATTGCATCTGCCCTAGCTGCGGAGCCAACCTGGATTCGTAGACAGTTTCAGGGGGAGGTGTGTTCAACGAGCCATGTACTTCAAGTTTGCATGGGTGAACTTGCGGAACTTTGTTTTTAAAGATCAGTGAAGTTTGGATGTGGGGAATTCATTTTATCGTTTTTTTGTTCAGGACTGTAATGATTTTGCCAAGGGGTATCGTGTTGACAATTCCGGCGCATTGCGACTACCATTGGTCAGGAGGTCATGGAAAGGACAGGGATCTGACCGGTGGAAAAGACGGCGAAAAAAAGAATTGTCGATGTTCTTATCCTTCTTTTGATCCTGTTGCTCAGCGTTGGCGCGGCCTCGCTGGTGCTGTATGCCACCCGTTGGGGACCCTGGGCGTTCAGTGATTCGGCTGCTTATCTGAGCTGCGCCCGGAACTACAGCGCCGGTTTGGGCCTCTCGATGACCCGCGCGGATGGCATCATCACTCCCTTGACCCTCTTTCCTCCGGGTTATGCATTTCTGCTCAGCCGGGTATCGGTATGGGTGGGGAGCGATCTGCTGGCGGCGCGCGTGATCGATGCGTTGTGCTTTGGCCTGGTGGTCTTCATTGTCGCCGCGGGGCTGCTGGTTCTCACGCAGGACCGGCTGCTTGCCGTTGCCAGCGCAGCGCTGGTGGTTGCCTCGCCGGTGATGCTCGAGAATTTCACGGGCCTGATGAGCGAACCCCTGTTCCTGTTCTTGTTCTGCGGCTCCTTCTTTTCCACGCTGATCGCCATCCAGAAACAAAAAGACAGTTACTTTATTCCCGCGGTGTTCCTCACCGCGCTGGCCGGGTTGGTGCGCTATGTTGGCGTGATCCTGTGTGCTTTCTACCCTTTGTTGATCCTGCTTTTCTCTCAAACGCCGTGGAAGGAGCGAAGGCGAAAAGCGCTGCTGTTTGCGGTTCTGGCGCTGCTGCCCGCGCTGGTGTGGTTGATCCTTTCCAGCGGCGGCTCGCGTGGTTTTGGCGGTCGTTCCATTCGTCTGCCGGCCGGGGCGGGCGGAAAGCTGCTGGCTTTTCTTGGGGAGACCTCTCGCATCCTGCAGGGCTGGATCCCCTATGCCGGCTACCGGCTGAGTTGGGTCCCGCAGGGGATCAAGGTTGCGATCATTCTGTATGGCTTGATCCTTGTGCTGTTCGCTTTGGATTATTTGTGGAAAAAACGAAAGACAGGGAAACCACCCATCCTTTTACAATTGATCTTCTCCGCTCAGATCTATTGTGTGTTGTACTGCGTGGCAATGGGGTTCAGCGATGTCTTTGCCAGCGTGCCGCCTGTTCTCAATACGCGCCTGTACTCACCCCTGTGGGTGCCTTTCGTTTTGCTCGCTCTGTGCGGCATGGCATATCTGCTGCAGAGTATGCCGCTTCGCTGGAAAAAGGTCGCGGCCCTTCTCATGGCAGGGGTGACGATTTTGTTCATCCGTTATTACGCCCTGCGCGGCTGGTCGAACGCGCAGGAACTGCGCGAGAACGGCTATGGCTATACTTCCCGGATCATCCAGAGTTCCACTTTCCTGCAGAGGGTGGAGCAGATTCCTGTGGATGTCCCCTTGATCTCCAATGACCCGGGCCTGGTGCTGTTCTATACCAACCGCATGCCCTATGAGTTGAAGCTGCTCCCGAACGATCGGCTGGGGGAGGGAAGCGGTGACCTGGATGCAGTGTTTGTGGAGCGCAAGGCGGCCCTGATAGTGGAGTACGCTTCCATCCGCAATACCTATGCAGATTGGCAGGTGCGCCTGGGTGTGCTGACGGCGGGATTGAACGTGGATTATCAGGATGAGGTGGGCGGCATCTATTACTTCCCCCATTGACCCGGCCAACAGCAGGGCATCCCAGTACCGGTATCGAACGTCATCCTGAGTGTCCTCGAAAATTCTTACCTACCTTATTCTCCTCCCCTGTGCCATGGGGGAGGTTGGGAGGGGGTGTCATCCTGAGCGTCAGCAAAGGATTGGTCACCCACCTGATCATTCGATCAGTAGTTTATTCAACGATGCCGGAGATTTTTTTGTCATCCTGAGCATCAGCGAAGGATCTGTTAGCCCCCTGACCGATCCATCAAGAACTTGATCAACCATACATAATTTATTTTGTCATCCTGAGCGTCAGCGAAGGATCTATTAGCCCCCTGGCGTTTCCCAATACCGATCGCAGTGGACAGTGTACATCATCTGCTGCTTGCCTGGAATTTCTGTAGTGTGTTTGTGCTAGCTTCAATTCACAAATTATTAGTATAAAATTATTAGTATAAACTTGACAATGCAAGTCCACAAAGTATAATAAAGTGATTCTAAAAAGATGAAGAAAGGAGACACGATGAGGAAAAACAAAAACTGCAAGGAAAGAACAGTGAACAGAGCTTGTATAAGCGAGAGTCATGTTGTTGTATCCGGACTCGATAAAAATTCCACAAAAGTCTCCTCTTCACGAGAAGCTAGGTGGGCAGAATTAACTAAACAGGTTGTTCATGAGAATATTGGGGCGTGGAAAACTCTGTCGAAAGAATAGTAATCCCTACTGTTGAAGAGATTGCCAAAGTAAATCAATCACTTATTGATGAAACAGGGGGAGCGTTTTATCTTCCATATAACTTACGAAATTCTGCTGGACTCGAATGGGCGTTGGGTACAATCCAATGCCCCATTCTTTATGGAGTGAATACCTGCCCAAAATTCTCAGATAAAACTGCTTTGGTAGCATGGACAATTATTAATGACCACGTATTTTATGATGGGAATAAGCGTACTGGAATGGCTGTAATTAGAATTATGCATCTCGACAACAATATTCAATTTTATGCGACAGATAATGAATTTATTGAGACTGCCCGAAAAGTAATGGATTATAGGAAATCGGGGTTTACTAAAGATGTACTTTCGAAATGGATTGAAGAAAGAACTAAATAATTTCTTTCAATTTTTAGAAATATTGATGATAAATGGGAATGTCGTGCTATAGATGAAAGGAAAAACATTCGCGGGAAGTCAACTTCTCTATAACTTCTTTTAATGATCATTTCGTTTCCTGTGCCGAACGTCATCCTGAGCGGATCTGTCGCCCACCAGGCCAATCGATCGAAAGTTTGATCAACCCTGCCGGTGTTGAGAATTTTTTGTCATGTTGAGCGAAAGCGAAACATCTGTCACCCACCTGACCGCTCGACCGGTAGTTTATTCAATGATGCCGGAGATTTTTTTTGTCATCCTGAGCGTCAGCGAAAGATTGGTTACCCACCTGACCGATCCATTGGCAGTTTATCCAACGATACCGAAAGTTCATATTGTTCTTCCAAATTACCTTGTCGAGTGTGAGTACAACGTTTGTCTTCTTTATTCCTGTCGTAGCCAATATCAACGAGTTATCTGTCGTCATCTCCCAATCATCATTGAAAAATGCAGACCGCTGTGTATACTGGAGGTACCGGGAAAAGACCAAGATCGTTCTTTTTTTGTTAAAAAACCGGCGGGAAAGTGTTTTAAAAAGGGAGGCATCTTATGGAAGATATAAAATCGACCTCAAAATTTTTTGAATTTCTTGCGAAAGATCTGGACTCGGTCAAACAGACCATTGAACCGGATACCCTGAAACTCGTTCAAAGGAAATTGATTGCCCTGCAAGATGCTGATGACGACGACGATGACTTGATCATTACACTGAGCAATGAGATTCTGGACCTGGGATTGCATTCCTCTGCCAGTGATGTGTTTAATTCCTTGAATGAAAGAGTGCTGCTGTACCAGGGAAAAGGATCGAAATTCGACCTTCTTAAACCTACCCGGCTGGAAAAAACCTCAACCTATGGCAGACAGATGGATATACCTGCCATAAGCGATACCGTCAAAGTGAAATCCCTGGCCACCTATCTATCGGAGAATGTAAAAACGATGATCGGGGAAGGGGTGGAAGTTGCTGCTGAAGGTCAGCCGGCGCAGGAAGTACGCTATGCCAACGTCGGCCTGTTTGCCGATGATGATCCCGAGAATCCAACCGTATGCAGCATAAAAGAACCATTGGCGAATGACAAAGAATATTATCTGCGGATCAATATCGGGCAGCCTATGGATTGGGATTGCGGCGACGAAAAGGATCGGCCGGAGTTTGTGCCGGGCGATATCTTGCCGCAAACGGATATTAACGGACATTGGTTGGATATGATCGCCTCCGCCAGCAAGGATGATTTCGTGATCGCCAACGGGCACCAGTCTCTTTTTCTGCCCCTGAGCGGAGAAAGCTGGACCTGCACCTGTGCCCATGCCCAAAAGCATACCTGCACCGAACAGGAAAGGCAAAGATTCATTTACATCACTGTCAGGACCTTGAAGAACATCGGTGATCTGCAGTTGGAGATCGGTTTTTATTTTGAAAACAACCTGCTGCAGAACCGTATCTTTACTGCCCATGTTGGCTCGCCTTTGACAAAAACAGAACCTGCCTATCGCTCCCATACCAGCTTCACCCTGACCCACACCCTTTCGAATGTGGCTGAAATATATCAGCCGGTTGCGTTGAATGCTCGGATTCGCAAAAGTGAAGATGGCAGCCATCAAGTTTTTCTGGTGGGGGGCAGGGGAACCCAGGATAATGACAGACTTATCCATTTTTCTGAGTTGAATGACGCGGCTCTGGGAAAAATTCTCTACTATGCGCGCGAGATCCTTTGGGACCGCTATCTGAAGAAAGAACGGAAGGTCTTTACTGGAATAAAGAATGGGAACAAAGATGCGAAATATGATTTTGTGGAAGATCTGCGGGAATTGGCTAAGGTGGGCAATGATCTCTATGTGCAGATCTTTAAATCCTATACGCTGAGTCGCGAAAAGTTGAAAAGAATATTCACAGAGGAAAACCCGCAGCATGTGATCCAGATCTGTGTGGAAGAGCAGGATGATTCCTCCACCCCCTATCCCTGGTCATTGATCTATGATATTCCCCTGGATTCGGATAAAACAAGATGGAATTTGTGCGAGCTGTTGAAAGAAGAGAACTGGCAAACTTTTCAACAGACCGCACCCCACCATTCTGCCAGGTGCCCGTTTGAAAAAGATGGGAACCACGCGAAAAATATGATCTGCCCGTTTGGTTTCTGGGGATTCCGCTATATCATCACCCAACCACCCTCCATCCCCGAGCATCGTGCACAATTGCCGGTAAAAATCAATATCTCCAATAAACCCATGCGCATGGTGGCCAGTTTCCATAAAGACACCGCGGAGTGGATCGATGAAATGCAAGGGCTGGTGGAAAAAGCCAAGATATCGCTTGATGTGGCCGGTGATACCCGCGATGCGTTTCTGGAGGAGCTCAAAGGCAATTCGGAACTGGTATACCTCATGTGCCATGGCAGAGATCAATCTCTGGGAGAAGAACTGTCCGATCCCTATTTGGAGATTGGCAAAGGGGAAATGTTGACCACCAATGACTTGCTGTTCTGGCGGGATGATGTCCATTCCAGCATTCCCGATCACTGGCAAACCACTTCTCCGTTGGTGTTCATCAATGGTTGCCACACCGCGGAACTTACCCCTCAGGACCGGGCACGCTTTGTGGATGGTTTCATGGAAGCCAATGCCAGCGGGGTGATCGGAACGGAAATGCCTGTCTATGATGATTTCGCGAATAAAGCCGCCCTGCTCTTCTTCTCCCACTTCATCATGGAAAAACAAACCGTCGGCCAGGCTTTGCGCGAAATGCGCATGGACCTTCTGACCGAAGGCAATCTGTTTGGGTTGGGATATTCTGCTTACTGCCTCTCCAACCTGCAACTGGAAGGGTAGTAAGGCTCAAATTTGATATTTGCTGTACTGCGCTAATGCAGGGCTTATTTTCTGGGTTTGATGCGGTTGCCCAGTAGATCGATGCTTTCGGGATCCACCGCTTCCCCTTTTTCATTCTTGGGACGGAAGATCATAGCGATGATGAAATAGGCAAAGAAACCGATCGCCAGCCCGATGCTGTAAGCCCCAAACATCGCTCCCACCTTGAAGAGCGCCGTGACCGCCGCGCCGCCTACGGCCGCGATGACCGCGGAGATATCCGCCAGGGTGGTCTCGCTCTTCGTTCGCCGCAGCGTGCGGTGCGTCACCCAACCGATCACCAGTCCAAAACACAATGCTCCATATCCTTCGAGTCCCATACTGACCTCCTTGCTGAATACCCACTGATACATAACACTATAGGGTTATTTGAAGGGCTCGTCAACTATCCAGTCGATGAATATGCGGCACGATCAGGGCTTGGTGTTCGTGCGCTTTGATGGTTCTTGCCTGTTCTGGTATGGGCTGGCCAATAACAGGATGTCCCATTTCCTGTGTGAACTGTCATCCTGAGGGTCCTCGAAAATTCTCGTCCACCGTATCCTCCTCCCCTATGCAATGGGGGAGGTTGGGAGGGGGCGTTATCCTGAGCGTAGCCCGCCTGACCGATCCATCGAAAACTTGACCAACCACGCCGACATTGAGAATTTTTTTGTCATCCTGAGTGCTAGCGAAGGATCTGTTACCCACTTACCCGATCGATCAAAAACTTGACCAACCATGCCGATGTCGAGTTTTTGTCATGTTGAGCGAAAGCGAAACATCTGTCACCCACCTGCCTATTCGATTGGTAAGTTATTCAACGTTACCACAACTGCTCGCATTGTTCTTTTTAATTATCATGACTAGTATTAGCGAAACATTGATCGCCTACCAAGCTGATCCATCAAAAACTTGATCAACCATGCCGATGTCGAGTTTTTTTGTCATGTTGAGCGAAAGCGAAACATCTGTCACCCTCCTGACCGATCCATCGGTAGTTTATTCAACGCGATATCGGAACTGCTCCTATTATTCTTTCTTAATTTTGAGGTCGATCAAGCGAAAGCTTAATCAACTATACAAAATTTTTTCTGTCATCCTAGAGTGAAGCGAAGGATTGGTCGCTCGCCAGGCCGATCGATCGAAAGATTGATCAACTATGCCGATGTCGAATTTTTTTGTCATGTTGAGCGAAAGCGAGCCATTGGTTAGCTCCCCTGGCGTTTTCCATTGCCGGTCGCAGCGAACAGCGCACATGGTGCAGTTGCTACAAATAGTGAGGTTAGCAATGGGAGTATTGTAGCAAGTGCTATGGAGGGGAGTAGAACAAACTTAAAAGGGTTATGGATATATTAAAGATTGCATGGCTACAGGATCACACGGAAGCGGAGATAGTAAAAAAGCTTATCTCTCAAGAAGAAGCTGATACCGATTCTTTTGTCCAGTAATCTGCCAATAAGGTTGCTTGATCCAGAACCTTATTCACTGATACGGTATATTCGCCGGTTGTTGGGTCGTCTGGAGGATATTTATATTTCCGTAAGATTCGCTTAACCAGAACCCGCAATTTTGCCTGCACACTCTGCTTATATTGCCAGTCGATCGAGGTGTTATTCCTAACACTTTCGGTAAGTTCATGGGCGATTTGCTTCAGGATTTGGTCTCCAAGTAAACTTTCAGCATTAGGATTATCTGCGAGGGCGTCATAAAATGCCAGTTCATCCTGTCGGAGGTTTAATTTTTCACCGCGTTGATCCGCTGCACGGATATCCTTAGCCAATTGGATCAATTCTTCTATGATCTTGGCAGAATCAATTAGTCCATTTTGATAACGTTTTACGGTTTCTGCCAACATCTCTGAGAACTTGCGTCCTTGTACCATATTCATTTGGCTACGAGTTTTAATCTCATCTGCGAGTAAGCGATTGAGTAGTTCAAGCGCTAGGTTTTTGCGTTCCATTCCTTGAATTTCAGCTAAAAATTCGTCCGAAAGAATAGAAATATCCGGTTTACGAATGCCGGCGGCATCAAAAATATCTACTACTTCACTTGAAATGATGGCATCATTGATAATTTGTCGGATGGCTGTTTCAATTTCTTCATTTGTGCGTGTCTTGGTCGTTTCGTCAAATTTGGCAAAACGAGCTTTAATGGCCTGGAAGAAGGCAAGGTCATCCCGAATTTCCAGCGCCTTGGGATGCGGGACGGCCAACCCAAAAGCTTTTTGCAATTTGATGACGTTCTCGATAAATCTTTGTTTCCCATTACGAACGACTGCACCTTCTTGTTCTTCTGCCAAATCAGCAATGGTATTGGCGGCATCCAGGATAAAACCGAGCTTTGATTTCGGATCTAATCTGAAATAGCGGTGATAATCAAAATGTCCGAACATATCCACCACGATTTCGTAATACTCCAGCATCTTGGCGACGGCTTCTTCCTGATCAAAAGCGATCTGTCCTTTGCCCTGGCTGGCGGCATACACCAGTAAAGCGTTTTTCAAATCCTGAGCAATTCCGATGTAATCGACGATCAACCCCCCTTCCTTGTCCCCAAAGACGCGGTTGACGCGGGCGATGGCCTGCATCAGGGTGTGACCATTCATCGGTTTATCGATATACATGGTATTCAAACAGGGTGCATCAAACCCGGTCAGGAACATGTCTCGCACGATAAGCAGCTTGAGCGGATCGCTTGGGTCTTTCAAACGATTGCCTATGGCTTTGCGGCGTTCTTTATTACGGATATGCTCCTGCCAATCTAAAGGGTCACTTGCCGAACCGGTCATCACAATCTTGATGGCTCCTTTATCATCATCCGGGCTGTACCACTGAGGACGCAGGTTGATAATTTCATTGTGCAGCGCCACGCAAATGCGCCGACTCATGCACACGATCATGCCCTTGCCATCTGCGGCTGAAATACGCTGTTCAAAGTGGCTGACAATATCTCCTGCCACCTGCCTGAGCCGGTCAGTGCTGCCCACGACAGCTTCCTTGCCTGTCCAACGGGCAAAACTTTTTTGCTTTTCGGTCAGCTCATCATCTTCGGTGATTTCCTCAACTCGTTCATCGAGGATTTTTTGATCTTCTGTGGACAGTTCGATTTTTGCTAATCGGCTTTCATAATAAATTTTTACGGTAACGCCGTCATCTACCGCCTGCTGAATATCGTAGACATCTACGTAGTTTCCAAAAACAGCCTGGGTATTGCGGTCCTCTTTTTCGATAGGAGTACCCGTGAAACCAATAAACGAAGCATTCGGTAAGGCGTCGCGCATGTGTCGGGCAAAGCCATCAATAAAATCGTATTGACTGCGATGGGCTTCATCCGCGATTACCACTACATTATGGCGCTCGGTAAGGGTGGGGTAGACGCTGCCGTTCTCTTCAGGCAAGAACTTCTGGATGGTAGTAAAGATGATGCCGCCTGAAGCCACTGAGAGCAATTTTTTCAAATCCTCACGGTTGGCAGCCTGGACAGGAGTTTGCCTTAAGAGTTGCTGGCAGTTGCTGAAAGTTTCAAAAAGCTGCTGGTCGAGATCGTTACGGTCAGTGAGAACCACGATAGTGGGGTTGTTCATCTCCACAGCCAATACCAGTTTACCGGCATAAAATACCATGGAGATGCTCTTTCCGCTGCCCTGGGTGTGCCAGACCACACCGGCGCGTTTATCACCTTTGGGTTGGTGCTCCACGCTGGGCAACCCATAAACCGCTGGGTGCTCGGCTGTGAAGTGACCATTCTCATTGGTTGCAGCACGCAATGTGGAGAGGATGGCTTTATTGACGGCAAAGTACTGGTGATAGGCCGCCATCTTTTTGATCGTTTTTTCTTTAGATTTTTCAAAAACGATGAAATGGCGAAGCACATCTAGAAGAGTTGTTTTATTCAGCAGCCCTTTGACAAGAGGTTCCAGTTCCGATTGATGTTTGGAATCCACCACATGGGCGCCATCTACGCTCTTCCATTCCATAAAGCGGGAATAGTCACTGGAAATGGTGCCGGCTTTAGCAAACCAACCATCGCTGATCACTTCAAAGGCAGTAAAAGTGAACAGAGAGGGGATTACTTGTTGATAGGTCTGGATTTGGTGAAAGGCAGCCTGAACATCCGCCTTTTCATCAGCGGCATTCTTTAATTCGATGACGACCAGCGGTAGGCCGTTAATGAAAAGTACGATATCTGGACGTTTATTGATATTATTTTCTACCACCGTGACCTGGTTGACGGCCAGAAACTCGTTCTTGTCACTTTCTGGATGCTCAAAATCTACCAGCCAGACCTTATCGGTGCGGCTTTTACCATCGCCAACGCTGAATGTCACATCCACACCTTCGGTCAGCAGGTGATGGAAGGCTTCGTTGTTGTCGATCACGGTCAGCGCTGAAGTGCGCAGCACTTTCTTAAAAGCATCTTCTCGAGCTGCTTCTGGAATGCGCGGGTTGATGCGATCAATGGCGGCGCGCAGGCGGGATTTCAGGATCACTTCGGTGAAGGTACGTTCGGGGTGTGCACCTTCCAACAGATTCGGACCGTAGGCCAGAGCATAGCCGTTTTTGTCGCGTAATAGTCTGAGGGCGATTTCTTCGATTTCAGATTCTGATAAATTAGACATTTTTAAATATTTGCGATGTTAATATAATAACCAGGTACATAATTTACCTTTCTGTATTCTCGTTATTCAAATTTTTACTCTCTCTAAAAGAATAGAGTGATTGCAAATCAACTAAAGTTCATCAATTTTCTTTGTGTAGTTTTCCAATATTTCATAATGTGCTGGAAAAACAGTTTTCATCATTTCTAGTAAATATGAAATTACATTTTGTGCTTCCGAGGGTAGGGACGGGTCAAAACCTTTCCCAGTTGTATGTGACTGATCATTAGTAAATTTGTAAATAGCCGTCTTCTTGTTTTCGTCGAAATTTATTTTTCCAAGTTTTTGATAGGGACTACTATTATCAGGTATCATAATCATTAAGAAATTATCGAGTACCTTTCTAGCAATATTCGGGAGGTTATACACAGATTCTATGGTTCCATCAGGGCTAAAACTATAAAGGGTTTTAAACAAGTATTGGTATTCGTTGGGATAATTTATCAATAATCTATCTAAAACATCCAACTTGGCAATCCTTTTGCTATCACATATAAGATTTTTAATCATGTAATATGCTTTATGTCCTACACTCCTGGGAATGTTCTGTAACCAATTTAGGATTAATTGTAGAAAATCATAATTATGTGTGAGAATAAAAACCTGAGAACATTCTTGAACAGAATTCTTAAGAAAAGAAAATGCTTGGAATAATGAGTTTGAGTCTAAACTGGAAATTGGATCATCAACAACAATAATATCATTCTGTAAATTAAAGTCCCGATCTTTTAGATGAATTGTGAAATATACAAATGCAATTGCAGTCTTTTCCCCTTCGCTCAAGTTTTTAGCCAACAGACCGTTGCGTTTCAATAAATATCCTTCTTCACTGTTTTCAAAAACCAGTTCTTTTCTTCCAAGAAATGTTTCCAATTGCTTATTGATTTCATCACATGCCAAACCCGATTGTGAAATCTTGTTTTTATTTTCATTAATCCTAGCCTGAAGTCTTTTTATCCCAATATCATCAGGATTATCAGGGTTCCCATTTTCAAGCACTCCAATTTCTTTATCTAATTTTTCAATATCTTTTTTCAAGGCTTGAACTTTGTCGTATATTTCACTTAGGTAATGTTTTTTTAGTTTTTCCTGTGCGTCCTTTTTAGCCTTTGAAAAATTTATTGATTTTCCATTATGTTTTTTTATGCAGTCATTCAGTGTTTCAATCGAAGCAATATATGATTCAATATTTATACTTCCGATCAGGTCTTGTGATTCTGTTGTATGAAGCTTCTTGTTTTCCGTCTCTTTTATGATTTGTAAAATAGAATTTATAAGATATTGTTTTGCACTTTCAAATTTATTATTCTTGAGCGAATATTCTTGTTGAAACTCAGTAAATAAATTTGCTTTATCTAACACCTTAGTATCTTGGATTGACTGTTGAAGATCTTCAAACCTTTTTACTAGCGTATCTATATCTTCTTTCATTATTTTATCTGCAGCATTAAAATGCGCCGCTAAAACACGAATACGATCTTCTGGCAATAATTGATCGCAAAACTCACATTTTTTTGAATTTTCATGCTGATGTAACTTTAAGCCCTGCTCTACCCATTGAGAAATATTAGGATTTTCCTGTAATCTGGCAATTGCGATTACCTCTACAGTCCTATTAAATAGGTTTTTTGCATCCGAAATTAAATTCTTGGCATCTTCTTCGATGTTATCCTTTGATAAAATGTCTAGAATCCCCATTTCCTGCTGTTTTAATGTGGATAAGTTTATTTCTTTTTCTTTTGGAGAAAGCAACATTTTTGAACCAAGTAATTCAAAATCTTTTTCTGCATTATTTTTCCGATAGTCTCTTGCTAAAACTCCAATAATATTTGATCCAATAATTTTTGCGACAGAAGTAAAAAGATCCCCACGCTCATTCTCTTTCTGAGCGCGTTCTTTCTTTTTAAGACTTAACTCTTTTATTTTTCCAAAATCATTTGGTACGTCAGGATTTCCACGAAGACTTATCTCGTCTTTTCTTATTGATTCTGCTAACTTTCTATTTTCTTCGCCAAGTATATATATTGGACTTGCCTTGCACGACAACATATCAATGTTTTGAGAAATATATTGTTGATTAAATACTCTGATTTTCTTTGTATAAGAAGTTCCTTGTGTAAATTCGCCTTCATCAGTTTCGATTTTATATTTCAAATCTGGGAACCCGTCTACATTACCATTTTCAAATGATGAAAATAATTGTGATAAAGTTGTTTTTCCAGAGCCGTTCCATCCATAAATAAGATTGAAACGTTCAAAATTTGCCATACTTGGATCCCAACGATAGTTATCAAATATTCCTAAATTCTTAATTTCAAGAAGTTTTCTTATCATACTTAAATCCTTATTTCCCCGTTCATGAGTTTAGGCAATAATGAATCACGGATTTTAGCAAGATTTATCGATTCTTCTAATCCATTAATAACGCAGTGGTAATTGTCTCCAACAATTTTGTCAAAAAGAGCAAGAAGGTCATCAGTGGGGATTATGATATTAATGTCCAAAATATCTTGGGGATTAATTCGTTGATGACTGCTGCTTGTCCCTGAAGCTCTCGATTTCATAGTGTCGATTATAGATGGTTTAGAGAAGAGATTGGCAGCGAATGAATAGTAATGTGCTTTTTGAGGTAATAGAACCTGGAATTCAGTTGAACAAATACTGCTCTCTTGATCCACTTCTTTCAATGTCCAAATTCTGGGAATTCGTGGATTTAATTTCGATACTAAAATGGAATTGCTCTTAACTTTATATTTATTGCTTAATATTGTAGAACCCGGTTCTTGTGATGGAATACGTCCACTGTCAAATGCTGAAATACTGTAATGGTTAAACAATTTATCAGGGTTAACTCCCGGTGACATTGTTTCATTCGCAAGAACTAATATATCCGCAACAGAACCTACCCGCCACCCTTTAGGAATCATCCCCAAATCACTTTCGACCAGTTCGCCGGTCGAACCGGGAAAGTTGAAGTCGACAAACCATTCTTTGAATATTGCCTGGGCAATGGCTTCGAGGGTGGCATTGGTCTGGCGATTGAGTTCGATTTTATCGTCCAGCGCAGAGAGGATAGATACAATCTTCTTCGCTTTTTCAATATCGGGCATAGGTATTTCTATCAATTGTAAATTTTCTCTATTCAACTTAGGTTGAACAGCACCCGTTATATAGGGGTTTAAATCTAAATTCTGAAAAAAATAGACTATCCAGTCATTAAGAAACTGTTCTTTACCTTGAATAACATGCGCATGATTATTAACCCAGAATTTTCCGTTTGCTTTAAATGCTATCGGGGTAGTCCGAGAACGCAAATTTTCGCCATCTTCAGAAATAAGAACATACTCTCCGTCAAAGATGTAATCATCAATATAATCTACTATTCCTGAGGCTCCATAATACGGAAAGGTACCTTTTCTGGTTTCTCTTTCTCTTGTATTAAGTGGAATACGCTTCGAATCGTGAAAATCAGCTAAATCTTCCAACTTATACTTTATCCAGCCACTTGAATTCATAACCGATCCGATCCCTTTTAAATTTTCTTGATTACGTTGTTATTACTTATTTCCGCGAGAAAACTGTTCGATAGACTGAGTGGTCAGAGATTTCATTATTATGTCCATGATTCTTCCTTTTCTGTACATGAGAAACTTGTCATGTTTGAAAAATCCGGTTTTTTGAACATGATAAAACCGTCATGTCCAAAATTTGTAAAAAACGAACTTGACACATCAGTTTATTTTCCACGCAGAAGCTCAAATAACGGCATGTTTACATAATAATTGCTGCGCCATATTTTTTGTTTCTCAAGGAAACCGGCTTCAGCCAAGGCATCCAGATAAGAGCCTGCTGTAAAACGATCAAAGGAGCGACGCCTTTGATTTCAGCCAGCCGGCGATGCGCTATGATAAGTTGCCTAGTGAGAGCGTCAGATTGGGCGACTCTTTCGAGAGGAAACGCGTATAAATCAGAAATTATTCCCATTTACCCCCTCGTCTGTTTCGTGGAATATCATAAGTAGCGTCTTGATATGTGGTTACTGAGTATCTATCGAGATCAAGGTCTATAAAAAAACCAAAATGATACTTGTAGTTCTTATCCTCATTTTGCGGAAATGGTTGTTGGCATGTCAGATAGATCAGCTTTGTTTTATCCGCATTACGTTCCTCTTTATCTTGATTACCAGCCTTTTTAAACTCAATAGCAACTTGATTATTCAAATTTGACCCGCGTTGATGAATCAGGAAATCTGGGTAAATCTTCTCAGTATGAAAACCTTCTTGCATAATGAAACAACCCTCTTTATGACACAAACTACATTTTTCATATGCTTTTTTAGAGTCAATAAAGTTCCTGTTATATTCGAGATCAATACCCAAATTATCCAGCTCAGAGTTCTGGCTTTGTTTTTGACGAAATGATGTGTTGGCTTTACAGTAAATATTGGCGACGATTGTTCTTTCACTCGCATCATGCTGGATCAAGTCTCTATCCTGCGATTCGTTATAAAACCAATCAATTGCCGGAATAATGATTTCTTCAAGCCAATTAAAATGAATTTCCCTAAAACTCATATCCGATCCTCTTCAAATTCTTGCGAATCCTCTGCTGCAGTTCGTTCCCGCGCGCGAATTGTTCGGCCAGTTGAGTTGTAAGGGCGTTCATTTTTTCTTCAAAAGGGATACCATCATCTTCGGCTTCTTCCGTGCCCACGTATCGCCCGGGCATCAGGACATAATTATTGGCGCGAACCTCACCCAGGGTGGCTGCTTTGCAAAAACCCGGTATGTCTTCGTAAACATCGCCCTCGCCGCGCCAGGCATGATAGGTGCCAGCAATTTTGGCGATATCCTCATTGGTAAATTCCTTGTTACGGCGGTTGATCATCGTCCCCAGTTTGCGGGCATCGATGAATAATAGCTCATTGGAACGGTTGCGAAATTTATGATTCGTCCTGTCTCTGGCCAGGAACCATAGACAGGCAGGGATCATCGTATTATAGAAAAGCTGGGCGGGCAGAGCAACCATGCAGTCCACTATGTTGGCTTCGATCATATTCTTACGAATTTCACCTTCCCCGCCGGTATTGCTGTTCATACTGCCGTTGGCCAGCACAATTCCGGCAGTACCGATTGGACTTAGTTTGTGGATGAAGTGCTGCAGCCAGGCATAGTTGGCATTTCCGACCGGCGGCAGCCCGTACTTCCAACGAATGTCATCGCGCAGCTGCTCACCACTCCAATCACTCACATTGAAAGGCGGGTTAGCTAGAATGAAGTCTGCTTTGAGATCCGGGTGGCGGTCATTGAGGAAGGTATCGCCTAATTCCAATTTGGCGTCGATCCCGCGAATAGCCAGATTCATACGCGCCAGTCGCAGGGTGGTCGGATTGGATTCTTGTCCGAAGATCGATAGGTCTTTGATGTTACCTTGGTGATTACGGACAAACTTTTCACTCTGCACAAACATGCCACCGCTGCCGCAGCAGCCGTCATAAACGCGGCCATGAAAAGGTTCAATCATCTCAACTAGCAATTTTACAATACTGGCAGGGGTATAAAACTGCCCGCCTTTTTTACCTTCGGCGTCGGCAAATTGACCTAAGAAGTATTCGTAGACGCGTCCTAGCAAATCCTGAGATTTATGCGCATCCTGGTGAAAACCGATCGTTCCAATTAAATCAATTAATTCTCCCAAACGTGGCTTGTTTAACTCTGGATCTGCATAAATTTTAGGTAGTACTCCCTTGAGCGGTGGGTTAATGTGCTCGATAGCATCCATGGCATCATCGAGATATTTGCCAATTTCGGGCTGTTTTGCGCGGTCCTGAAGATATTGCCAGCGTGCTTGTTCGGGAACGAAAAATACATTATTGGCTAGATATTCATCCGGATCTTCCGGGTCAGAACCTTCATATTCGCCTTTGTTTTCTGCGAGCTTTTGGTACAAATCGTTGAATGCATCAGAAATGTATTTGAGAAAAATCAACCCTAATACGACATGCTTGTACTCAGCCGCGTCCATATTCGAGCGCATTTTATCTGCGGCTGCCCAGAGCGTTTTTTCCAGTTCATTGTTTTCGGCCATTTTTCTCCTACTGAACGATAGATAGATAAAGACGAAACGAATTATTTCAAGAACCCTAATTTTATCTCTTGAGATTCAAGTTAGTGATGTGTCAGAATGTTTGCAGTCTAGACTGTACTGTATTTTTGAGCTGAACTCGGGAGTTGAATGTTTTAATGCAAGTTGGATTATTTTGTTGATCGATTGTTTGCTGTAATTTAATCCTATCCACCATCCAGGTAGAAATTCCTTCGACAACTCGGGTCTCGCTGATAAATCGGGTCTTTTCGGATATAAGTCCATTTTATTTCTCGCTATAAAATTCCTTTCACTCCCATGGGCTATTTCTTGAAAGCGCTCAAGAAATGTGCTGTCGTTTTGTGCCAGATATGTAATGATCGCAATCATCACACCGCGTGCTGAATGATAAAATGTAGTATTCCCGTTTATTGTTACGAAAGTTTTACTGTTTTTGGTTTTTTCTATTGGTTTTTGAAATACTTTTGTCTGCGGTTCTTTGACATTTTGTGTCGTGGGTTGGTAGTAATGGGACTCAAGAAAACCTATACAATCATTTTTATTCGGTTTAAACCCGCAGATATCTTCAACCTTGTCTGCTAATAACTCGATTAATATTTCGTCTTGTGCTTGAAGGAGCTGATTCCATGCTTCAGGAATGGTGAGTTCCGCTTCACGACTTTTTGCTAATCTCTTATAATCATCCTTTGCATTATCAAGGCAGGTTCCATTGATTACGTTAGCATATGTCAAATAACGCATTAGTTTGTCGATGATTACATCGGTTTCGCGTTCAAGGAAATCGAGCTTATATAACTTTCTATCCTGATAGTTTCCCACTTCTTGGGGAAGAAAAAAGTTCCATTCTTTTCCATCTGTTAGAATTAAGAAAGGTACTCCTTGGTGGAAAGCATAGCTGAATAATTGTTCTTCAGCATCTTCGATATTTCCCAACATTTTTACTTCAATGAAGATTACGGGACGTTCACGACGATCCAGTAGAGCAAAATCAACCCTTCTACCACTTACAGAATATTCAGGAATTACAAACCGGGGATCATAGATGTTCCAGCCAACCTCTTGCAGTATAGGAAGAACAATACCTTGGCTGATGGATGCTTCATTAGGAAAATTTCCCTTTTCTAATAACTCTTGAATTCTTTCTATTTGTTCAGATAAAGACATTTTTGATTGTGTATCAGTTTTTCTGTAAAATCAGTCACAGAACCTTTCAGAATTTGATAATACCCTAACTACTTTCCAAATTCAAATATAACCTGCCAAATTCCCATTCCTCGCCGATCTCCATCAGAATAGCTGAAACAAGCCG
>JAAZOD010000023.1 GCA_012797975.1 Pelolinea sp.
ATAATCTAAAGGGGTGGTATTTTGCATCTCGATATGTCTCCAATTGGCAGTACTCTTTCCCTCCCAATTCTAGACACTTATCCCTGTAGATCTCATATTTCCTGTCTATAAACTGTATACTATGTGCTGACCCCTGCACAAAGGGATGATTTTTCTATCTGGATTTTCTTTTGATCCTCACGTATACTACTAGGTAATTTTTTCCCGAGATCATCCAGACAACAAGGAGCAGCGATGCAAAGAGATTATTTGAGCCAAAAAGTGAGGGGACTTCATCCATCCATCATTCGACAATTCTTCGATATCGCTGCCACGATGAAAGATATCATCTCCTTGGGCATTGGCGAACCGGATTTCACCACGCCTGAACCGATCATCAATGCCGGCATGCAAGCGCTGCGCCAGGGGCAGACCCATTACACTTCCAACCTGGGGGTTACCAAGCTACGGGAAGCCATCTGCGCTCACTTGTTCAAACTATATGGGGTTTCCTATCAGCCCGATCAGATCATCATCACCGTGGGCGGATCGGAGGCGCTTTACCTGGCTGCCACCGCGCTGCTTGAAAATGGTGATGAAGTGATCATCCCGACCCCCTGCTTCGTCTCTTATCAACCGGAAGTCGCCCTGGCTGGCGGAGTTCCGGTGGAAGTGCCCACCTGCATGGAAGAAGGGTTCAACCTGGATATCCCCGCCATCGAAAAAGCCGTCACCCCGCGCACCAAAGCTGTTCTGGTGAATTCGCCCAACAATCCCACCGGGGCGGTGGCGTCGCGTGAATGTATGCTGGAGTTGGCGCGCATTGCGGAAGAACACGATTTGATCGTCATTTCTGACGAGATCTATGACCGGCTGGTCTACGGGGTCGAACATGTCTGTTTCTCCGCCCTGCCGGGTATGCAGAAAAGGACTATCCTGGTGGGGGGTTTCTCCAAAGATTATGCTATGACCGGCTGGCGCTTAGGATACATCGCCGCCCCACAGGAATTGATCAAAGGCATGATCCTCATTCACCAATACACCATCATGACCGCACCCACCATGTCGCAGGTGGCTGGCATCACCGCTATTTTGGATTGCGAAGAACATGTGGAAGCCATGCGCAAGGAATATGACAGCCGCCGGCGTTTGATCGTGGATGGGCTGAACGCCATTGGCCTGCCCACCGTTGAACCGCACGGCGCTTTTTATGCATTTCCGAAGGTAAGCACAACCGGCTTGGACGAATCGACTTTCGCCACGCGGTTGTTGAATGAAAAGAAAGTGGCCGTGGTGCCGGGGATCGCTTTTGGCAAAGCCGGAGAAGGTTTTGTGCGTTGCTCGTATGCCACAGCGGCTGACCAGATCGAAGAAGCCCTGCACCGCATCGACCAATTTGTAAAATCGCTATAAAAGCAAGCGCGAGAATGGTAAAATCAGGGACAATTCAGCGTCCCGAGATGAACCATGCAGTATTACAGTGATATTGGTCTGGAAGTCCACGTAGAATTATCTACCCGAACAAAGATGTTTTGCGGCTGCCCGGTTGTTGACCCGACCGTTGCGCTGCCAAATAGCGCGGTTTGCCCGGTTTGTCTGGGGATGCCCGGTACACTGCCGGTGATAAATCAGCAGGCGGTGGCTTTTGCCATCAAGGCCGGGCTGGCACTGCACTGCACCATCGCCGAACGCAGCGTGTTCGCCCGCAAGAATTATTTTTATCCCGACCTTCCCAAAGGATATCAGATCTCACAGTACGAACTCCCCATCTCGTATGAGGGATGGATCGCGGTTAACACCTCCCGGGGAAAGAAGAATATCCACATACGCCGCGCCCATCTTGAGGAAGACACCGGAAAGTTATCACACTGCAACGAAACCAATGATTCCTATTCGCTGGTAGACCTCAACCGGGCAGGTATTCCGCTGCTTGAGATCGTGAGTGAACCGGACATGCACACTGTGGAAGAAGTGCGCGCTTACAGTCAGGAATTAAGGATGCTGCTGCGTTATTTGGGGGTTACCAGCGGGGATATGGAAAAAGGCGCCATGCGTTTCGAGGCCAATGTATCCATGCGCGCCAGTGAGAAGGCAGAGCTGGGAACGCGCGTGGAGATCAAGAATCTCAACAGCATCCATGCCATGGAAAAAGCCATTAATTATGAACTTGCCCGCCAGCAGAAGATTTTGGAGAGCGGCGGAGAGGTGCTGCAGGAAACTTTGGGATGGAATGAAGCGCGTTCCGAAACTTTCACACAACGAAGCAAAGAAGAAGCGCACGATTACCGCTATTTTCCCGAACCGGACCTCCCTCCCTTGATCGTGGAAAAAGCGTGGATCGCCTCCATTGCCGGCGAAATACCGGAGCTGCCGGAACAAAAACGGTCACGCTATCAGGAAGATATGGGCTTACCCGCCGATAAAACCGAGCTCCTGGTCCAGGATAAAGCCACCAGCGCTTATTTTGATGAGGCGGTCAAAGCAGCAGAAGATATTTCTCCCAGCACCATTGCAAACTGGATGGTAGGCGACCTGTTCGGTTGGATGAACGAATCGGGCTGCTCCATTCGGGATATCCGGGTGAATCCGCAGGAATTAACGAGGTTGATCCGCTTCCATGAGCAGAAAGTGGTCAACAAGAATTCCGCCAAAGAGATCCTGCAAGAAATGCTGCGGAATGGAAAATCTGCCGAAGAGATCATCCATGAAAAAGGATTGGAACAGATCTCTTCTTCGGACGAATTGGAAAAGGCAGTGGTTACAGTTCTGCAAAAATATCCTGCCGAGGTAGAAAGTTTTCATGCCGGCAAAGAAACGGTGTTCAACTGGCTGTTTGGCCAGGTGATGCAGGCCACAGGGGGAAAGGCAAACCCTCAAAAAGTTCGTGAGATCCTCAAAAAAGCGCTTTCCTAGAACATCCGCGCCTGTGTCCCATTTTTCTATCGCAAGACATCATCCCGATTGGAGAGGTTCTTCATCTTGACGCATGCTTGGTTCCCTTTAAACTAAGGGTATACAATCAAGGCGTCCAGAAAAAACCCTCTGAACATTGGATTTAATCAGGGAAATTGCCTAAATACAAAATTAGTGGAGAGAATGTACCATGAATGAAACAACCAATGCCTTTCAAATGGCTCAACAGCAGTTTGACCATGTGGCAGAACAATTAAGGTTGGACCCCCAGGTACGCGAATTTTTGCGCTGGCCTATGCGCGAATATCATTTTCGCATTCCTGTGCGCATGGATGATGGCACATGGAAATCGTTTGAAGGTTTTCGCGTGCAGCATAATGATTCGCGCGGTCCATGCAAAGGCGGTATCCGCTTTCATCCTTCTGAAACCGTGGATACGGTTCGCGCGCTGGCAACATGGATGACATGGAAATGTGCGGTCGCGGATATCCCTCTGGGCGGCGGCAAAGGCGGTGTGATCGTCGACCCGGCCACCCTCAAGGTTTCGGAAAAAGAACGTCTGTGCCGCGGATACATCCAAAAGATTTGGCGCGAGATCGGTCCGCGCCGCGATGTTCCTGCACCCGATGTGGGCACTACTCCCCAGATGATGGGCTGGATGATGGATGAATATTCCAAATTGGTGGGCGAATATACACCCGGCGTGATCACCGGAAAACCTGTCGGCGGCGGCGGTTCTCAGGGCAGAACCGAAGCAACCGGCTACGGCGTCATTTTCAACCTGCGCGAAGCCATGCTGCGCTTGAAGATGGACCCTGCAAAATGCTCGGTCGCCATTCAAGGGTTCGGCAACGTAGCTCAATATGCCGCCATCGGGTTCAAAGAGCTGCTCAAAGGAAAGGTGATCTGTGTTTCCTATTGGGATCGCCATGATCGCACTTCGTATGTGGTCAGCAACGACGATGGAATCGACGGGCGTTTCCTGCAGTCGATCACCGATCAGTATGGCACGATCGACAAGGAAAAAGCCAAAGCGGCCGGCTACAAGATCGAAGATGGCAGCGTTTGGTTGCAAAAAGACGTGGATGTGCTCATCCCGGCTGCCATTGAAGGACAGATCAACGCCGAAACCGTCTTGCAGATCAGCGATAAAGTGCATATCATCGCCGAAGGCGCCAATGGCCCCACCACCCCCGAAGCGGATGAGGTCTTGAAGAAGAATAACGTCTTCGTCATCCCTGATTTCCTGTGCAACGCCGGCGGTGTGACGGTTTCATATTTCGAGAGCGTTCAAAACGACATGAATTTCTACTGGACGCGCAAAGAGGTGTTGGAACGACTGGATGATAAGATCACCGAAGCGTTCAGAAGTGTGTACGAAATGAGCGAAAGCGAGAAGGTGTTCATGCGCGATGCCGCTTACATGGTCGCCATCAATCGTGTTGTCACCGCCATGCAGTTGCGCGGTTGGATATAAAAATATTTCACCAAGATAAAGCCAGATGAGAATTCATCTGGCTTTTTTTATTGGACAGGGATCGGACGATGAATATATCACACCATAGGAGCGACTGGAAATTTTAAGTCGCTCGTTGTATACTTTTTACAACCCAAACATTCCGGGAGGGAGTGATCGCATGAAATTAACTGTCTCTCAACCACAACTTGCTCACGGGCTTGGCATTGTCACACGGGCTGTTTCCCCCCGGAGCACTCTTCCAGTTTTAAGTAATATCCTGCTTGCCACCGATGAAGGGCGCTTGCGCCTGTCGGCGACCAATCTCGAATTGGGAATTACCAAATGGATCGGCGCACAAATTCAGGAAGAAGGTTCCATCACCATTCCGGCGCGCATTTTCTCCGACCTGGTCGGCGCACTGCCGGGCACTTCAGTGGACCTCACCCTGAATACACGCACGCAGACGCTCAATGTTCACTGCGGCACATCCAATTTTGATATCAAAGGGATCGACGCTCAGGAATTTCCGCCCATGCCGGTTCCCGATCTGCAAAGCAGCGTGGAACTGAACATTGCCGATTTCAAGGAAATGATCCAGCAGGTCAGTTTTGCCGCTTCTGCGGATGAGGCCCGCCCCGTATTGCAGGGTGTGATGATGGAGATTGGAAATAACGAAATCACGCTGGCTGCCACCGATGGCTTCCGCATTTCCGTCAAAAAGGCATCCCTCACCAGCCCGGTGACCACACCGGTGAAAGTGATCATCCCTGCCCGCTCGTTGAGCGAACTGGCGCGCATTGCCACCAATGGTGATGAATCCATTAAAATGGTGGTTCCCGAAGGGCGCGGTCAGGTGATCTTCCATTTGAAAGACGCGGAGCTGGTTTCGCAGTTGATCGATGGAAAATTCCCCGACTATAACGCCATTATCCCGCGCAGTTTCAAGACCACGACCACCCTGACAACCGTGGAATTTCAGAAGGCCTGCCGCCAGGCGGAGATCATCGCACGCGAAAGCAACAACGTCATCCGCCTGCACATCCAACCGCAGGAACAGGGACCAGGCATCGTGGAATTCTCCACCCAATCAGAAGAGCGCGGTTCCGGCGAGGTGGTGGTGGAAGCCAATATCGACGGTCCAGACTTGCTGATCGCATTCAACGTCAGTTATCTGCTCAACGTCCTGGATGTGATCGCCACCCCGAATACCATCCTGGCGACCAATGCCGATAACACTCCCGGATTGATCCGTCCGGTAGGGGATGATTCTTTCCAACATGTAATTATGCCAATGCATCTCGGATAATCGGGAGTTTTGTAACCAAACTGCGCTTCCACAGTTTGTTATAATCGCTGAACAGAACAGAAGCTTCCTTTTCGCATACCCAAGTGAAAGCATGATCCCTTCTTTTACAGCTTCTTTTCTATTTCAAAAAAGGAAGTCTTAAAATGCAGGATTTCTCAAATTCCACCGATCGGTTGATGAGCATCACTCTGGCAATAGGGCAATACCCCATTCTCAGTGATCGCATTCGCAGCAAGATGCGTCAGGAATTGTTCCGTCGTAACATCATCACACAGGTTGATCTTGAATCAGAAGTACGTGAAAAAGCCATCCAATCACAGGAACGGGAAGGGGTCAACAATCCGCTGGGTGAGGAATCTGCGGATGTGTGGGAAAAACGCACAACCCGCGTGCGCGATCAGCTTACTGATTTGTTGTTCAGTCAGCATTTTTCCTTTGATCTTTTTCAAGAGATTGTCACCCGCGTGCTGGTAGAAAGTGGCATCCCTACGGACCGGCATACCATTGACTTCAATCCGGAACTGGCACCCCAGGAGCTTGTTTTCGAACATGCCTGGTCCATTTTACGACTTCCACCTGATGAACAAAAACAGTATTATCACAATCTCGAAGAATCGATTGTCGTCTTGATCCGCACCATGATCAGCGATCAATTGCCCTACATTAACATTGCCAAACGCTGGTTCACCATCCAGGATCTGTCAGATATCCGCAAGAGAAAGATCGGAACCGGTCGCATCGGCGGTAAAGCTGCCGGCATGCTGTTGGCTCACCGCATTCTGGAGAATGAGCTGGACGATGATCTGAAACCGCTGCTCTCCAAACCTGATTACTATTTCATCGGTTCGAACGAGCAATACTCTTTTATTACCATCAACCGCCTTGAACGATGGAATGACCAAAAATATAAAAGCGAAGAACAGATGAGGGAGGATTACCCCAAGATCGTGGATGATTTTCTGAAGGGGAATTTTCCAACGGACATTTTGGAAAAATTGGAAGTGCTGCTGCAGCGGATTGGAAAATCTCCACTTATCGTGCGTTCCTCCAGTTTGCTCGAAGATTCGTTCGGCACCTCCTTTGCAGGGAAATACGATAGTTTCTTCTTGCCCAACCAGGGTACCCCGGCAGAAGATCGTGCGGCTCTCACCCAGGCCATTGCCCGGGTATGGGCTTCGACCCTGAACCCGAATGCGCTGTTATACCGCCGTAAGAAGGGATTGCAGGATTACGATGAACGCATGGCGATCCTGATCATGAAGGTGGAAGGGGCCCGTTTCGGCAACTACTACATGCCCGACGCGGCCGGGGTGGCATTCAGCCGCAATTTATATCGCTGGACTCCACAGATACGCCGCGAGGATGGATTTGTACGGCTGGTGTGGGGTATGGGAACGCGTGCGGTGGATCGGGTTGGCAACGATTACCCGCGTTTGATCGCCCTCAGCCATCCTTTGCTGCGTCCGATGCCCGATTTTCAAACCATTGAACGCTGTTCTCAGAAATACGTCGACCTCATCGACATGGAAAAGAATGTCTTTACCACATTGCCCATCCATGATGTCATCCACAGCGATTATGTGCCGTTGAAATACATTGCCCAAATCAGTGAAGAAGGGTATTTCTCCCCTTTGCACAGCCGCCTGATGGAAAAAGATCGCAAGCGGGTTGTCATCACGTTCGACGAGATGCTGCGGAAGACTAATTTCGCCGTGAGCATGCGCAAGATACTGCAAAAATTGGAGAGCAATTACAATGCCCCGGTGGATATGGAATTCACCTTGCATCTGGAAGAGACAGAGATTGGAAATCCCACCATTCAATACACCATTCTGCAATGCCGCCCGCAAAGCCACCTCTCCGACAGCCCCGAAGGTCAAATTCCCGCCAACCTGGAAGATAAGGACATGCTCTTTTCAACCTACTTCATGGTACCGCAGGGAATGGTCACCAACATAACACACGCGCTATTCGTTCCCCCCGAAGAATATTACAAGCTGGACGAAGCCGGACGTTATAAATTGGCACGCGCCATCGGACAGGTCAATTCCAAACTGCACGAAAAACAATACGTGTTGGTTGGCCCCGGAAGATGGGGCAGCACTAACACCGACTTGGGTGTGCCGGTTGCCTACAGCGACATCTTCAACACAGCAGCGCTGATCGAACTTTCCGGGAAAGATATCGGGGCAGCTCCCGAACCTTCCTTGGGAACCCATTTCTTCCAGGATCTTTTGGAAGCACAGATCTACCCATTGGCAATCCTGGTGGATGACCCGGAAAATGTTTTCCAAAAATCTTTCTTCTACCATGCACCCAACCGGATTGGTGATTTCATCAAAGCAGACGATTGGTTGAAGAATATTCTGCGTTTGCTGCCCATCACCACCTATCGAAAAGACCATCACCTGAAGCTCATCATGGATGAAGAAAAAAGCTATGCGGTCGGTTTCATCGAACCTGATCGGAAAGAATAAAAGGATTGGTTGCATAATAAAATATCCGACCAATCCAGCCGGGTATTTTATTATTTCAATGATAGAACAATTGTACTATTTTCACTCGGCCGGTGATTCATTTAGCAGGTCTGAAACACTGACAAAGGTATACCCCATTTGCTCCAGCCCGTTGATCGTATCATAGAAATTTTGGGATGGCTGCCAGTGATGGAACATCAAAGACACCACTCCATCCCGCACCACCCAGTACATATCTGCCAGGGCAAGTTTTCCTTCGGGTGTGGGCAGGACCCCAAATTCCTCATCCCCGCCCTCTTCCAGATAGCCCAGGTTTTCGGGAAGAATGCGCAAGCCATACATGGAATGGAAAATTTGGTAGGGAAAGGTTTGTGTGATATAGGGAATATTGGTGTAGTCGACGCTGGAATTTGCGGTGGGAATATCCAGATCGTTGAAAACCTGGATGCGTTCGTAGATCACTTTGAATGAATTGGCCAAAGCAAAATAGGTGTTGGGAGACGCAGAATAATGGGGAGTTTCCCAAATGACCGGAGCATATCCGATAGCTTTTTCAAACTGCTGCACACCCGCTTTAATCCGTTCATCCGCCCAGGTGTAGCTATCTTCGGGGAATGGTTTATCATTCTCACCATCCCAAAATTCGAAATCGACACCCGAAATGGAATCATGTTGGTGGGTATAGCCATGCAAAACAGGTGTGCCGCCATGTTCGACCATGTATTTGATCAGGTCCTGTAGCATGAAATCCTCATACAGATAGACCGTTTTTCCCGGTTCTCCCCACACTCCTTCAGGATCCGTATTAACGGGTATAACACCGAAGGCAAACGGGATCCCCTTTTTATACAAGAAGTCCACCTGTTCTTTCACCCGGTCATAATTCGTATTGCCCGGCATGAGATCTTCAAAGCGCACCAAAGCACGGTGGTTCTCGACAACCCCGGTATTGAGCAGATCATGAAGCAGATCTGCAAAAACCAGGTAACTGGCATAGAAATTTGCCATGGGATTATGGGTGATGTAGAAAAAATTCCCGCAGCGAATAGCATAGGGTTGATCGACCGCACCGGTAATTTGAAGAGTTGCCAGTTGTTCGCACTGTGATCCCGGTTCGATGTTGACCAAGTTGAAATATACATCCGATTCAAGGCGGGGCAATTCTTTGTTCTTGTAAGAGATCTTCACTTCCGGATTGATCACTTCCGATTCCACATACTTAAACCCCAGTTCTTCACTTGCGCCCCACGCTTCATTTTTAAATAACTGCCAGATATTCGCATTCAACCACATGAAAGAATTCTCGGAGTGAATGACATCGTTCAAGAAATCATCGCTCAGCGGATAATCGTAAATATTTCCGATGTAGATTCCTGCGTTGAAACCAGAGAGCATGCCGCGTTGATAATCAGCCACATCGATAATGGAAACATCCGTATTGAAGTGGCCCAGAAGGTTGCGCGCCATGCCCGCATAGATCTTGCCATAGTTCCATTGATCCGTGGGATCGTCATCATAAAAAACAGCCACTTTTTTTTCCGCAGTTGAATCGACCGTCTCAGAAAGATCGATCTGATTCACGACGGGTGTCTTCGCTCTACTGCATCCCAGCAGAAGCGTCAGGCATAAAACGATCAACGAAACGGTATTTTTCTTTTTCGGCGAGCGACGGTGTTGATTCATACCACTCCTCTCTCAATCCTAATCGGTCAGTAATTTTTGTCGGCTGAAAGAACGCACCCCGATCCTGCCGATGACGGCTGCAATTCCCCATAGAATAAGGCCCATGATGAGTGCCACAACGGGGCTGAGGAACAGCACACCGGTCAGCTGACCGATGAAAAGCACGACCACCACCAGTACCACAGCAGAGCTGGTCTGGTATGCTCCCTGGAAGGTTTGCGCTTTGGTTGAGATCAAGACGGTCAGCGAGATGCTCATGGCAATCAACGCGGGCGAAACCCAAAAAATCAGAAGCCACCAAACCGGCAGCGGGAACCAAAATCTGCCAAAAATTGTATAGGGCACAACATTTACAATAATAGTATAGAGGAAAAAGCAGATCCAGGTGATCAAAATGGCAGGAATACCTGCCGCCATGACCTTCCCGATGAACAGTTCCTGGTCACTGATGGGCAAATAAAGCAGCGCTTCCATTGTTTTTCGCTCTTTTTCACCGGCAAAGGATTCGGCCGCAATGGTGCTGGAGAACATCAGGGGGATGATCAGGAACATGGGAGCAAACATATACCCCAAAGCGACCACGATCATGGTTTGGGTGGAATCCAATCCGTTCAGCACGCTTTTCATTTCAAACGGCATGGCAGCAAAGAGATTTTGCATATCAGGATCGGTTGTAAAATCTTCCACCCCGCCAGCCACATTTGGAATAACCAGGGTGAACAGGAGCGGTATCAGCACAATAAAGAACAATGGCACGATCAGGATCGGTATAAAGGTAGATTTGTTCTGCCGAACCTCCAGCCAATCCTTCTGTGCAATCGTAAAACTATGCTTCAGGTTCATTGCTTCACCTCATCCTTCCCCTGTAGTTTAAAATAAACCTCTTCCAGCGATGGTACTTCTGGAATAACAGAGAGGATGGCTAATCCTTTCCCAACCATCCAGGTCAATATCTCCGGCACACGGCCGTAATCAGCCACACCCAATAGCAATTCTTTCTCGCCCTGCAACTCCGCGCTTTTCACAGAATCCAATTTCGCAAGTTCCGTTGTCAACCCGGCAGAACAGGGCTTCTGAAAAGTAAAATGTACTCGCTTTGCCAGCCCAGCCGCATCCCGCAGCTCCTGAAGAGATCCTTCCGCCAGCAACTTTCCCTCATGCATGATGGCAGCATGGTCGCATACCTGTTCCGCTTCATACAGGCGATGCGTGCAGATCACCACGCTGCAGCCCTCCTCTTTTTTGACCTTCACGATCAGTTCCTGCACCTGGCGCGCAATCTCCGGATCCAGGTTGGAAGTCGGTTCATCCAGAAATAAAAGCTCGGGATGGTGTAGCAAGGCGCGTGCAATTGCCAGGCGCTGGCGCATACCGCGGCTGTAGGTGCCCACCCGCTGGTTGGCGTGGCTTGACAGATCGAAATAATCCAGCAGCTCCTGAATACGCTTGTTCAGATCGGTCTTGTTCATGCCGTTCAACTTGCCGAAGAATGTCAAATTTTCCAGCGCCGTCAGGCGTTCATAGAGGGCAGGTGTCTCGGTGAGCACTCCGGTCTTGCTGCGTACCATGACCCCATTCTGGTATGGGTCGTACCCCAAAACAGAAATACTTCCAGAGGAAGCGTTTAACAATCCGTTCACCAGACGGATGGTGGTTGTTTTTCCCGCACCGTTCGGTCCCAATAATGCAAAAACTTCCCCTTTCTGCATCCGAAAACTCATCTCGCGCAGGGCAAAACCTTTTGAATATTGAAATGAAACTTGATCTAAATGAATTACATCCATAATTCTCTCTTTTCCCGAACCTATCCATTATATAACCAATCCAACCAGGATTGTTTCACGTGAAACGCAGGGATGTCCGTTTTTTGCATGTTTCACGTGAAACATGCTGTGCGGTTGACTTTCATCACTTTCCTCCTTTCAATATTGGCGAGCGTGGTAGAATGTGGGTGCAGTATTTCAGGTATCGGAGGTAAAAAAGAATGGGAGCTGAAGAAAAAGGCACCTTTAAATTAAAGGTGGGGCTGGCTCAAATGCTCAAGGGTGGCGTCATCATGGATGTGGTTACCCCTGAACATGCCAAGATTGCAGAAGATGCAGGTGCAGTCGCGGTTATGGCATTGGAACGTGTGCCTGCCGATATCCGCGCACAGGGTGGTGTGGCTCGCATGAGCGACCCGGAATTGATTTTAAAAATCATGGACGCTGTCTCCATTCCGGTCATGGCGAAAGCCCGCATCGGACACTTTGTGGAAGCACAAATTCTGGAAGCGTTGGGCATCGATTATATCGATGAATCGGAAGTGCTCACCCCGGCCGACGAAGAGCACCACATCAATAAACATGCTTTTAAAGTTCCTTTCGTCTGCGGTTGCCGGAACCTTGGCGAAGCCCTGCGTCGTATCGGTGAAGGCGCAGCCATGATCCGCACCAAAGGCGAAGCTGGGACCGGCGATGTGGTGGAAGCGGTCAGACACGCCCGCCGCGTGCTGGGTGAGATTCGCCATTTGCAGAATTTGCCCGAAGAAGAAGTGATGGCGTATGCAAAAGAATTGGGTGCTCCGTATGAATTATTGATGGAAACCCGCGCCCTGGGTCGTTTGCCGGTTGTCAATTTTGCCGCTGGTGGCATCGCCACACCGGCGGATGCAGCCCTGATGATGCAACTGGGCGTGGATGGCGTTTTCGTGGGTTCCGGTATCTTCAAATCCGGCGATCCTGCCAAACGGGCGGCGGCCATTGTTAAAGCTACCACCCATTACAATGATCCCAAGATCCTGGCAGAGGTCAGCCGCAACCTGGGTGAGCCCATGGTAGGCCGACAGGTTTCTGACATCCCGGAAGATCAATTGATCGCCGATCGCGGCTGGTAGCAATCCATGAAGATTGGTGTGCTGGCCCTGCAGGGATCCTTTCACGAACACCAGGCCATCCTTCAAACATTGGGTGTGCAGGTGGTGCAGGTTCGCCTGCCTCAGGAACTGGATGGGCTGGATGGCTTGATCATCCCCGGTGGTGAATCAACTACGATTGGAAAACTGGCGGTTGATTTCAACTTGCTGCAACCTTTGCAACAATTCGGAAAAGAACATGCCATCTGGGGAACCTGCGCAGGGAGTATTTTTCTTTCAAAAGATGCTCATCGCCAGCAGCCACTGTTGAGTCTGATGGATATTCAGGTTGAACGAAACGCTTTTGGCCGGCAGGTGGATAGTTTTGAGACTGATCTTGAGATCCCGGTGCTGCAATCGGTCAGCAAAGAAAAACCGCTCTTTCACTGTGTCTTTATCCGCGCCCCATTGATTGAAAAGGTTGGAACAGGCGTGGAGGTTTTGGCTAAATTGCCCGACGGCAGGATCGTGGCCGCCAGACAGGGGCATCTTTTGGCCACATCTTTCCATCCGGAACTTACCGAAGACGCCCGTTTCCACCAATATTTTTTGGAGGTGGTTCAATAGGTATTCGTCCGGTTAGTTTGATGGATTGCCCGTTCGTGTTGAAAAACACCCAAAACGTTCTATGTCTTGACATGGAACGGTTTTTTTTAAGGGATGTGAAAAATCCTCGCCTTGATTTTTTGCAGAACTGCTTTCTATCCAGAGATGGCATCTTTTCTTATTTCGTCCAGGAGAAAAACGAATCTGAATTTGCACAACTGCAATACGGCGGCAAATCTGCCGCGCTCTTGTATGCAATTCCTTCGCCGGATATCCTTTCCACAAAATTGATAGAAGGCCTTTGTCAAGTCACCGCTGGATACGGAAAATTCCATTTTTTAGCCAATACGCCGGCTGATGGTGCTGCCTGGAAGTTTTTGAAAGCCAATGGATTCCGAACCATCTCTGTGTACAACCTGTGGCAGGTCGATCCTTTTGTTTCCACAAAGCCAAAATCGCCACAATGGTCCTTTGAAAAAACGGAGGAGCATGGCGACATTGCTTCATTTTACACACGGCTTCTCTCACCACTTGAAGCTTCCCTTCAATCCTGGGATTTTCCGGATGTGTTTCACCTGGTCTTGCACGACACAGCGTCTTGTATTCGCGGGGTGGCCCGCGTTCGTTACTTTGCCAACCGGGCAGTCTTGCTCCCTCTCTTTGATTGCAGCGCTGATGAAACGGGTCAATATCTGGCAGCACTTCTGAATGATTGTTCCAAATATTTCTCCACACTTTTCATCCGTGAACTTTCGAACCATCCATTCAGTTCTGGAACTCTTGGAGAAAAAGCCAAGCTCTGCCTCGCTGAAAGCCATTGCATGGCAAGGAATCTTGCTGCCTTGAATTCCGTCAAAGAATATCAGCCGGCAGAACTTTTGGATGAAAAAAGTATCGCCAAACCATCCACGCCATTTACCCGTTCATCATGATATATTTTAGATTTCATCCATTTGATTCATGTGATAATATGATGACAAAACCATGAAGCAAAACAATATCACGGATGACTTATCCGCTTTACTATCTGTACTTCCATCTGAATTCACCCGGATGCTCGAACGCGAAAATCAGAGCGATGATCTGTTGGAGATCATCATGGATCTGGGGCGCGTGCCCGTGGCACGCTATATCGATCACGAGATCAATCTCAGTGAAAAGGAGATCACGCATGAAGTGATCCACGATACGGTTTCCCGCATCGGAGAATTCGATGGTGATAATCGGGCAGGCATCGAGCGTACCCTGCACCGTATTTCGGCTATGCGCAATAAAAAGAGGGACGTGGTCGGGCTCACCTTGCGCGTTGGCAGGGCTGTCTATGGCACCATTGATATCATTGAGGACCTGGTGAAATCAGAAAAGAGCATCCTCCTGCTCGGCAAACCCGGTATCGGAAAGACCACCATGCTGAGAGAAGCTGCTCGCATTCGTGCCGAGAGTTCACGGGTGGTCATCGTGGATACTTCCAACGAGATCGGTGGTGACGGGGATGTGCCGCATCCGGCGGTCGGTCGCGCACGGCGTATGCAGGTTTCGAATCCCTCCCTTCAGCATGAAGTGATGATTGAAGCGGTGGAAAACCATAACCCCGAAGTGATCGTGATCGATGAGATCGGGCGCGAACTGGAAGCGTTGGCAGCCCGCACCATCGCCGAACGAGGCGTGCAGTTGATCGCCACTGCTCACGGCCGTACATTAGAAAACCTGCTGCTCAATCCCACCCTCTCCGATTTGATCGGCGGGATTGAATCGGTTACCCTTTCTGATGAAGAAGCCCGCAGACGAGGTACTCAAAAAACTGTGCTGGAGCGGCGCGCTCCCCCCACGTTCGATGTGCTCATTGAAATTCAAGACCGCAATTGCCTTGCCATCCATCAGGATGTAGCCGCTTCGGTGGATGCATTGGTGCGCGGTTATCCCTTGGAACCGGAAATCCGCATGCGCGATGAGGATGGCAAGATCCACATTCAAGAACCAAAACAGCGCGTTGAAACCGCCATGGTGCAGGCACAGGGATTGCGCCGTCAGAACAGCAATGGCATTCACGGCAGCGAGGAGAAACAGCCCCTCTATTCCAACCGGCGCATGGAATCGGAAACAAAAGAGCAGCAGGCACTACTGCCCTCCATGAACATTTACCCGTTCGGGGTTGCCAGAAACCGCTTGGTAGAAGCCATCCGCCGCCTGGGATTGCCCGCCAAAGTCGTGCGGGAACTGCAGGACGCTGATGTTTTCATCACGTTGAAATCCTACTACCGCAGCCGGCAAAAACCGATCCTGGTCGCGGAGGAAAGAGGGATTCCTATTTACGTCCTTCGCGCCAACTCGGAAAACCAAATGGAACAGGCACTGGCTGAGGTTTTCAACCTGGGCGGACCGGGTGGCAAACCCCTTAACTATGACCGCATCAGCCAGGAAGTCCATGCTGCCATCGAAACGGTGCTGGCAGGCAAACACTGGGTCGACCTTGCACCCGCTTCTGCAAAAGTACGCCGTATCCAGCATGAGCTGGTTCGGGAAGCTGAATTGACCTCACATTCGTATGGAAAAGAGCCCAATCGCTACGTGCGCATTTTTCGGGAGTGAAACCTATGTTCATAACACTGGAAGGGCCTGACGGGAGCGGCAAAACACAGCAGATTCGACTGCTATCCACATTTTTGGAATCCAGGGGCTACAAAGTCTTTTCCTCACGCGAACCTGGCGGCACTCCCATAGGAGATAAAATCCGTGATGTCATCATGGACATGCGCAATACCAGCATGCACCCTCGTACTGAGACCCTGCTTTTCTGCGCTTCACGTGCACAGATCGTTGAAGAGGTGATCAAACCCAAATTACAAGAAGGATATATCGTGATCCTTGATCGCTATGCCGATTCAACCATGGCCTATCAGGGCTATGGGCATCAAAACAACCTGAACACCATTCGTCAACTGCTCGACTTTGCAACCGGAGGATTAAGACCGGATCTTACCTTATTGCTCGATCTCGACCCGGAAGTGGGCTTGAACCGCCGAAAAAAAGGGGGGGGAGAATGGAACCGTCTGGATGCTTATCAGCTTGAGCTGCACAAACGTGTGCGCGCCGGTTATCTCGAGATGGCCGCTCAAGAACCGGATCGCTGGCGCATTATCTCTGCAGACCAGTCCATCGAAGTGGTACAATCAATTATTCAGAAGATAATTGTGGATTTATTAGAGTAGAATAGTCTTATTAAATCCAGAAAGGGAAACCCCATGCGTAAACTTTCTATTGTTTTTCTCTTGCTCGCTTTGTTCTTCACAGCTGCCTGCTCGAAAAGCGGTGAAGCTACTGCCACGACCGAAGCAACACAAGCAGCCACCGATGCTGCCGGCACAGAATCAGCCACGGCTGAACCGACCGTTGCTCCTTTTACCACTGCAGACCAAACTTGCAAATCGTATAACCTCATCGATGATCTGTTGCTTGCTCCGGTCGATAACAACGTTCCGGCGGTTTCAGATACCGATCTTGTCTACGGGCCTGCCAGTGCAAAATATACGTTCATCGTCTACAGTAATTTCTCCTGCTCGCATTGCGCGAATCTGGAACCCATCCTGGTCGCATTGCAAGCGATGTTTCCGCAGGATGTGAGAGTAGTTTTCCGCTACGTGACCACCGGTGGGAACTCCAACATCGCCGCACAGGCAGCCGAAGCTGCCAATATCCAGGGGAAATTCTCAGAAATGAAAGATGTGATCTTTGAAAATCAGGCCACCTGGTATAACTACAGTGAAGATGAATTCCGCACATGGTTGGATGACCAGGCCACTTCCTTCGGAATGGATGTGGACCAGTTCAACGCTGATCTCAGTTCTGAAACCATCCTCAATCGGCTCACGGATAACCGGACTAAAGTGGATGAACTGGACCTCTTGGGGACCCCAACCATTTATGTCAATAATCGCCAGTATTCGCAGAGCCGCAGCATTGCCACGTTCGCGATCATGCTGGATGTTATGGGAATCTCCGATCGGCTGCTGGGTGATTGCCCAACGCTTGATACCAGTTTTTCGAAAGATTTGCAGGCAGTGATTTCCACCACCAAGGGAGATATTGTTGTGGATTTGTATGAAGATAAAGCACCCACGACCGTTGCCTATTTTAAATATCTGGCAGAGAATGGCTGGTACAACAATAACAATATCATCATTTCCACCAATGAATATGTCATCAGTGGCGATCCTTCCAATACCCTGTATGGCGGACCGGGGTTTGTTTATTACAATGAGCTTACCGCCGACCAACCCTTGAATAAAGCCGGGTATTTGGTGTCTTTCAATCAATTAGGCACTGGTTATAACATGGGGGTTTTCATGCTGACCAAAAATGCTGTGTCTGACTTTAGCGGAGAATATTCAGTGTTCGGCGAAGTCATCGAAGGTCTGGATGTCTTGAATTCCTTCACCGATCGTTCTTACTCGCTCGATCCTGCCGATCCGTTCTACGATAGCATCACCAGCATTACCATCGTTGAAAAATGATTTTGAGTGAAAAGAAAAACGATGGCTTGAAGATTGGACAGTTCTTTTTCAGTCTGATCGCATTTTTACTGATGCTTATAAGCGCCGCCAGCTGTTTTGCTGGCGGCCTTATTTTTTCTCCTTCTTGGAGCATCTCGGCAGCACAAAAAGGGTTGCTTTTATCGCTGGGCTCTCTATGCATCTTGCTGGCTGCCATCCATTGCACTGCCATGGTGAATGTTTTTAGAGAACCAAAAAAACAAACCTCGCCAGTATTGATCAGAAAAACATCCTTCCTTTCCGCTTCCATCGCCCTGTTGTGTTGGATGATCGTCCTTTGTCTGGTCTATTTTCAGGTCACCGAAAAGTTCTTTACATCCATCCAACCCTACCTCACCCCGCTGGCGATCAGCATTCCAATCTGGTGGCTTGTAGAATTTGGAAAAAGAAACCTGCCGCCCGTAACTTCCCGCAAACAATCGGCTGCGTTGAGTTTTGGGGCAAGCTACGGGGTTCTTTTTATCATGTTCCTCGAATTGAGCGTTGTGCTTTTCATGGTTGCCGGTTTCTTGATCTTCGCAAACGCCCAAGCCGGCAGCCAGCAATGGATGAAATCCATCAATCCAGCCCACATCGACACACAATTCCTGGAGCATTACCTGACGGCGATTGTTCAGAACCCCTGGTTCATTGCCGCATTGTTTTCCGTCGTGGGGATCATTGCGCCTTTTCTTGAAGAAAGTCTGAAGCCGGCAGCTTTATGGGTGCTTCGAAAACGTTCACTTACACCCGTTCAAGGTTTCATTTTAGGCCTATATTTTGGGGGTGCATTCGCATTGGTCGAAAACGCCGGAATGGTCATCCAATTCGGTGCAGAGGGGTGGGTTGAGAATATCCTTTTAAGGGCATCCACTGCCCTGCTGCACATCGCCTGCAGCGGGCTGGTCGGCTGGGGCTATGCACGCTCCATGCAGCCCGGGAAGAATCGTGCCTTTTGGAAACCACTTTTATCCGCATTTTTCCTGCATGGGATCTGGAATTCTCTGGCGCTCCTTTTTAGCGCTCCGGATCTCATGGCATTATCCTATGGCACAAGATTCTCTCCCAAAATTTGGGAAACCATCATCCTCATTGCGATCATCCTGGAATGGGGCTTGGTCTTCTTCCTGCTTTGGAAAATGAATCGGAAATTGAAAAAAGAAACCTCTTCGGAACCGCACAGAAATGATAAGGGTGGGGTTTTCATGAATGAAGTAGAATAAACTAGGAGAAAAAACAGTGAAGAGATCAACCTTGCAATGGATCGTTCGCTTTTTGATGCGCACGCTCACGAAAACAGAGTTTTACGGATTGGAGAACATTCCTTCCGAGGGTGGGGTCATTATTGCTATCAATCACCTCTCCTATATGGATATTCCTCTTTTATTTGTAAATCCAAGTCGGCCTGACATTACCGCATTGATCACCACCAAATACCAATCGCACCCTTTTATCCGCTGGTTTTCGGAAACGGCGGGAGGAATCTGGATCGACCGCGATATTGCCGATTTCACTGCCATTCGCAAAGCTTCCATCGCCCTCTCCGAAGGAAAAACACTGGGTATCTCTCCCGAAGGGACACGCAGCCAGAGCCATGCGCTGGCCGAAGGCAAACAGGGAACAGCCATGCTGGCTTTAAAAAGCGGCGTTCCAATTGTGCCCGCCGGGCTTCAGGGAACCGAATCTGCAATTGATCGATTGAAGCATTTTCGGAAACCGCATATGATCGCTCGCTTTGGAAAGCCCTTCACGCTTTCTCCCATCACAGATCCGGATAATCGTGCAGAGATTTTGTTGCGCTACACCGAAGAAATCATGTGCCGGATCGCGGTTCTTCTGCCAGAAAAATACCAGGGGGTATACAGGAATCACCCCCGCTTAAAAGAATTTGCCGTTTAAGCATGCCAAAATTGGTGCTCCTCTGGGTTTCAGCCACGTTTTTAGCTGGGATCATCACAGCTGGAGCAACCTCCATTACAATCGAGTGGTCGTGGGGGCTTATTTTGGTTGCTCTGCTCTTTTTCTTTTACCGCCTGAACAAAAAGAAAAAGTTCGGTGGAACTGTCCTGTTTCTGTCCCTTCTTCTGGCTGCTTTCTATTGCGGTGCGCTGCGCTATCAATCTTTTGTTGAGAAAACTACGGTCGGTTTTGGCGAAAATATCACACCCGGAGAAATGATCACGATACAGGGAATTGTCGCAGAACCAACTCAGCCGTCCACCCAATATGGCGAAACGGTTCTGGAACTCCACCGTTATCTGGATCCAAACGGGAATTGGCAGCCGGCTGAAGGCAAAGTTGTCGTCCGTCTGCCCGAATTCTTTGGTTTTCGGGTTCATACCTCGCTCACATTGCAGGGGATCATGGATTCCACGGTTAAGGCGGATGCAAAACCGTATACTTCCTGGCTTAAACGCAATGGCGTTGATTATCGGATGTTTTTTCCAACCGTTGTGGAGGAAATCCCTTCCGAAAAAATCACCTTCAAAGGACTGCTGTACAGTTTTCGCAACCGGGCATACCAAACGCTTCAAACCATTGTGCCTTACCCAGAAAGTGAATTGCTGGCAGGTATTTTGCTGGGGATCGATTCGCGCATTCCTGCCTATCTCAGTGAAGCCTACCGCCTGACTGGCACAGCCCACATACTCGCCATTTCCGGGTTCAATATTGCCTTAATCGCCGGTATGGTCACAAAGTATTTGAACCGCGTTTTACCTTATCGACTGGGTGCGTTCATTTCGATGGGTATCATTGCCACGTATGCTCTGTTGGTCGGCGCACAGCCATCGGTGCTGCGGGCAGCATGGATGGCGATCATTGCCATTCCGGCATATCTGATCGGACGCAGGTCCATCGGAATTCATACGCTTGCGATCACAGCCGCAATCATGGCATTCTTTAACCCTTACCTGGTATGGGATGCCAGTTTTCAGCTTTCCGTCTGCGCGACCTTCGGTATCTTAATGTACACGGATTTCATCACCCAAAAAACGGATGCGTTCTTGCAGAAGAAAGACATACCTTCCAAGGAATTAGTGCTTGAATTCATAAAAAATTCCGTGATCATCGCTTTCTCAGCTCAACTGGCTGCCTTCTCCGTTCTGGCTCGTCAATTCGAAGAAATATCCCTGATCTCTCCCCTGGTCAATCTGTTCATCCTCCCCCTGCAGCCGATCATCATGATTCTGGGAGGGGTTGCTCTTGTATGCGGGATGGTTTTCTACCCGCTGGGAAGACTGGTGGGATTGCTGGCATGGATGATCGCTGCTTTCAATGACCAGATTGTTCTGCTTTTTTCCACCGTTCCCACCACCCTGGCCATCAATCCGGTGGGGGGTTTTTGGATAGGACTGGGATTGAACGGTGTGCTCGCTTATTTTGTTTTGCGAGAACGAAAAAGAGCTTTTTCCCAGCCAGGGCGTGCGGGGTCATAAAGCTTCGGCTGTTGTGATTCTCTTCCAAACAAGCATGGTCAGGTCATCCTGGGAAGAGGGGGCTGAATTCTCTTCACAGATCTTTTTTCTTAATAAATTCACGATCATTAGCGGATCCGCATTGCGATGGCGGCGGATAAAAGCATGGAGTTCTTTTTCATCAAAGACCTTGTTGCGGATCACCGCGTCTAGTGCGCCGTCTGTATAAAGAAAAAGAAAATCACCCTCATCGATTCTGACCATTTTTTGTTCATATTTTGCTTGTTCATCGATCCCCATGGCCATGCCGGTTGGTTTTAACTGGACCACACGATCGTTTTTTCCATCATAAAGGAGGGGTGGGTTATGCCCTGCATTTACATACGTTAAAGATCCATTTTCCAAATCCAGCAGACCGAGGAAAAGGGTCACGAACATTTCTTCCCGGGCGTCGCGGTGGATCAGGGTATTGGCACGTGTGATCATATCGGCTGCACTGCCGGTTTGACCCCCCACCACCGCTCGCATGATCGTCCGTGCCAGTGCCATGAAAAGGGCAGCCGGCATTCCCTTGTCGGAAACATCGGCGATCACCAGACCGAGCAGGTGATCACTGATGGGGATAAAATCGTAGAAATCTCCGCCGACCTCAAAAGCGGGCTGCCAGCATACCGCGGTCTTCCAACCTTTGTACTGGGGGATAGCATCAGGAATCAAACTGCGTTGAACATCGCGAGCCATCTGCATTTCCCGCTGGATCCGTCCGCGTTCCTGTTCCACTGCCTGCATTTTTGTATTTTCCATAAGCAGTTCCAGGGTGGGAACCACCGATCGGATTATTTCCAAATGGTCGCGCTGAAAGGAAGTTTTATCATCCAGTCTCTGCAGATACAGCAACCCCTCTTTTTGATGATGATTGGAAATGGGTATACAAATGAACGAGCTCAGATGAAATGCAGCAACGCTCAAAATATTGCGAAAACGGTCATCGGTTTGGGTATCGGTCACAAAGAAGACTTGGTTTTCTTGGAGTGATCGGTTGAGGATATGCATGGGGATCATTATTTCGTGTTGAGGAATATTTCCTGCATTGTTTGTGCGCTGAAGGACCGGAACAAGCCCGGCATTTTCACATCGAAAAAGATATCCCTGGTCGGCACCGCTGATCGTTATGATTTCGTCGACAATGGCTGCTAGATTGTTTCCCCAATTCTCCTCTCGCTGCTGCAAATGATCGCTGATGCGCAATAGAAAATCCAATTTTTCTTGCGGGGTGATCGCGGATGAGTCCTTCACAAGCTCCATTCTCTGAGACCTTTATGAATATATATTAGACCTTATTCATCATATTTTTATATCAGTACTCTATTAACAAAAATCGGCTACAATTGGGAATCACTGCAGAAAGGGAATCGATGGACTGGTTGAAAACTTCTCTTTTTATTGAAACGCATGGCAAAGGAATGCACGAGATCACCGATCAGGTTCAGTCTGTGGTGCGGGAGTGGAACATTCAAGAGGGAATGTGTTTCCTCTTTCTCCCCCATACCAGTGCTTCACTGGCCACCTGTGAAGCTTATGATCCCAGCGCACGCCATGATGTGGAGGAGTTTTACGAACGCCTCGCTCCTGAGCGGCAAAGCTGGTATCAGCATACGCTGGAAGGCACAGATGATTCTCCTTCCCATATCCGCGCCACGCTGACGCAAAGCAGTTTTACCATCCCCATTGACAATGGCCGGTTGAGTTTGGGCACCTGGCAGGGGATCTTCCTTTTCGAACACCGCTCTCACCCCCACCGGCGGGAGCTGCTGATTCACGCTTTGAAAGTGGCATAACGATGGCTGGCAAAGATACCCGCTTCGCTGCAAAGATTAAAATGGTCCTGGCTGTCATTTTCTGGGGAGGATCGTTCATTGCTATCAAGATTGCCGTACAGGAATCCTCGCCGGCAACGGTCATCTGGCTGCGTTTTTTGATCGGCTTGTTGTGCTTATTCCCGATTATTTTGAAAAAGGGGATGCTGCACGTTTCGGGATGGAAAGACATTGGCGAATACACCCTGCTTGGTTTTCTGGGCGTCAGTCTGCACCAATGGCTGCAATCGAATGGTCTGGTGACCTCGCAGGCTTCCACCACATCCTGGATCGTTGCTTCGATCCCGCTTTTCATGGTGTTCTTTGGCTGGCTTTTTCTGAAAGAAAAGTTGGGAAAACTTGGATTGTTGGGCATCGCACTGGCAACCCTGGGGGTCCTGATCATTGTCAGCAATGGAAATATCGCGGGCTTGTTCCAAAACGGTTTTGGGGCGCCCGGCGATCTGCTTATCTTGCTCAGCGCTCCCAACTGGGCTGTCTATTCCATTTTATTGCGCAAAACCCTGCAGCGTGAATCGGCACTGAAAACCACCTTCTTTTCCATCCTGTTCGGCTGGCTGATCAGCAGCATTCAATTCCTGGTCGAAAAAGGATGGCAAACTCTGCCCGGCTTGAGCCCCTCCGGATGGATGGGGATCCTGTATTTGGGAATCTTTTGCACGTTTCTGGCTTATGTGTTCTATTACGATGCCTTGCAGAATTTATCCTCGGCCAGCGTGGGTGTTTATTTGTTCATCGAACCGATTGCCACCATGCTCATTGCCGCAGTGATATTGAACGAAGCCATCACCTGGATATCGCTGCTGGGGGGCGCCTCGATCCTGGTCGGCATCAGTCTGGTCAATAAAAGCACAATTCGCCCTCAAGGAGAGATTGATTCAAGACCCGGCGTACCCCTCAAAAATTGACCCTATTGCGAAAACGAGCAAAACGGAAAATATCATCCATCAAGCTGGGTTAGTACGATTGTATATTGGTTTCTTCGCCTTCCTTTGTTACAATCAAGTCAACACCCATAAAAAGCAGGTGAACCCATGAGCATAAAAGAAAAAATTAAAAAGATCGTTGCGGTCGTATCCGAAGACCAGCAAATTCTGCTTGATAACCTATCGGAAAAGGAACGTAATGAGATAGGCTCCATCAAGCGCTGGGGTTTCAAAGATGTGCTTGTCCACAGCACATTCTGGTGGAATGTCTTTTTGGATCGACTGCAGGCCGCTTCACAGGGTAAAGAAGTGAAGAAAATGCCCGAAGATATCAACACGGTCAACGACGGTGTGCTGGAAGAACATAAGAACGACAGTTGGGATAAAGTCCTGAAAGAGAACAAACAGGTCAAGCAAGAAGTGTTGAAATGGCTTGATAAACTCAACGAAGAGGACTTGACCGACACGGAAAAATATGAATGGATGCGCGGCAGAGCACTTTATCACCAATTTCTGGGGGATTGCTGGCATGATGAATGGCATTATGCGCGCTACCTCGCCGAGCATGGCCGCTTGGATGAGGGCGTGGCCTTGCAGGAGAACCTGGTTGCCCAATTGAAGATTTTGCCCGATTGGGAATACATCGCCATCTACAACCTGGCTTGTTTCTATTCTGTCTCCGGCATGAAAGAAAAAGCCATCGCCACCTTGAAAAAAGCGCTGAAAATGAATCCGGAAATGAAAGAATGGTCCAAAGAGGATCCGGATTTCGAGAATATCCGCAAAGATCCGGAATACAAGAAGATCTACGAAGAATAGCTTTCAATCGTTTTCAAATTTTACGTTTCCACGCTCATGTTTTTTCTGCGCTCTATTTCTTTCTATTTAGTTGTCTGGGGCAGTTTAGCAGCAATTTTTATTTACACTTTCCATAATAAGTGTTAATATTAATGGGTCTTATTTACACTTTCCTTGGAAGGTCAATCGATGGATCCACAAGACTTCACAGGTTCAAATGCAGGAAAAGTTATAGATTGCAAAAAAGGGTATTGGGCTTTCATTCCAAATCCCTTACCCCCTGCAATAAATTGGTCATTGCATTTAATTTCGGAATTGACCGAAGCAGAACGGGCCCTGAGTCGTATGTCTGGCCTGATCGATTCATTCCCATTTCCAAAGATATTGGAGCAACCTTTTATCCGCAGTGAAGCGGTTATTTCATCTCGAATTGAAGGAACGCATGCATCGTTAATAGATATCTACGCTTATGAAGCAAAACAGCTTTCCTTTTTTGAATCCACGGATGATGTTCGAGAGGTACATAATTACGTGCGTGCCATGCAATATGGTGTTGAACGCCTCCAATCTCTTCCGCTCAGTCTACGCTTCATACGAGAGTTGCATGCCAAGTTGATGGAAAATGTGCGGGGAGGAAAACTTACACCAGGAGAGTTTCGCCGAACCCAAAATTGGATTGGTCCAGCTGGAAGCACACTTTCCAATGCCGCTTATGTTCCCCCACCGGTTGAGGAAATGCACCAAACCTTGGAAGATTTGGAAGGGTTCATTTATACATCCTCTGAGATTCCCCCTCTTATCCGTATTGGATTGATCCATTATCAGTTTGAAGCCATTCATCCTTTTCTGGACGGAAATGGTAGAGTGGGGCGGCTATTGATCTCTCTTTTATTCTATGAATGGGGTTTGTTATCGAAGCCATTGTTGAATTTAAGCACATATATTGAAAAACATCGTACTGATTATTACAACTTGTTATTGGGTATTTCTCAGAAAAACCGATGGGAAGAATGGTTGTGTTTTTTCTTGCGTGGCATAAGAGAGCAGGCAGAACATGGTGTTTTTCATATCCAGCAATTGCAAGCTTTACGGATGCAATACCAGGCTATTGCTGAACATGACCGCAATTCAGAGCGTATGGCACTTGTGCTTGATTTCTTATTTACCCGTCCCATCTTTTCCATAAATCAATTGTCAAATATCCTTGAAATCCCGTTTAAAACTGCCAACGACTATGTTGGAAAACTGGTTCAATTGAACCTGCTTCAAGAAACAACTGGGAAAACACGGAATCGCATCTTTATTGCAAAAACGATTCTTGATATGCTTCAAAATCTTGAGAGCAAGCGGTAAATATTTCATTCATCCAAATCGAATTGCCGTCGCTCATGTTTTTTCTGCGCCCGCCGGCGTTTATGCTGCAATCGGCGTTCCACGGATAAGCGGCTGGGAGTCGTGGCGCGCCGGGTGCGGGGCGGCTGGGCGGCCTCCCGCAGGAGCATCATCAGTTTATTCAAGGCATCCTCTTTGTTCGCTTCCTGGGTGCGCTGGCGGCTTGACGTGATCACCAATTCCCCTTCCTTGTTCATGCGTTTCCCGGCCAATTTCATCAATCGTTCGCGCACCGGCTCCGGCAGAGAAGGGCTATGGGCAGCATTGAAGCGCAGCTCCACCGCCGTGGCAACCTTATTGACATTTTGCCCGCCCGGACCTGAGGAATGGAAAAAAGCATAACGGATTTCGTTCTCATCCAGCGAAATCGCAGATGTGATCGTGATCATGGCCTTAGTATATCAGCCGATGCCAGCTAGCGTGGATTTCCTGGTGATTCTGATGCGGTGTTTTTTTCTTTACTCCTTGTATAATGATAATGAAGAAGCACGAATTGAAAATCATTAATATTTTGGAGGTACTAAATGGCTGCGAAATTCGAACTCAAGAAGAATAAAAAAGGAGAATTCACCTTTAACCTGAAAGCTCCCAATGGGCGCATCATCTTGACCAGCGAGCAATATATCAGCAAATCCGGCGCTTTGAACGGCATCGACTCGGTGAAAAAGAACTGCAAAACCGATGGCGCCTTTGAGCGGCTGGAATCCAAAAAACATGAACCCTATTTTGTGCTGAAAGCCAAAAACAAGGAGATCATCGGCAAGAGCGAAACCTACTCATCCAAAGCCGGGATGGAAAACGGCATCGCTTCGGTGAAGGAAAACGCGCCATCCGCAGAGGTCAAAGACCTGACGGAATAGGGTTTTTCCGGCTTTTCAATGGAATAGTTTTTGGTGATAACGCACGTGCCGTGCGATAGGTGGCATGTGCGTTTTTTTATCAGCACAAGAATCTGTGCTGATTCCCTTATGCCTTGATCTGTGCAGGTTATAATAAAACTCACATTCAAGGAGAACTTCCATGACCATTTTTGTTGATTCTGCCATCATCGAAGAAGTGCAGCAGGCGGCCAGTTGGGGCTGGATCGGCGGCGCCACCACCAATCCAAGCTTGCTGGCAAAAAGTCCCCTGCCACCCCGTGAAACCCTGCAGAAAATGGCGGAAATACTGGATGGTTATATCTTTTATCAACTCATCGCTCCTACACTGGAGGGGATGGTGCACGAAGCGCTGGAGGCACATCACATTTTACAGGACCAGCTCGTCTTGAAGATCCCGGCCACCACCCTGGGTTTTCAGGTGGCCGCCCGATTGTCGGATGATTACTGCTGCTCCATCACAGCCATTTTTGCCCCCGAGCAGGCATTGCTGGCGCAAGCTTGCGGCGCACGCTACGCCATTTATTATCACAACCGCGCCAAACAATGGATGCCGGATGGCGCGGAACTGGGTCCAAAAATGGTGCACCTGCTTGCGGGGTATGAGAATATTGAAGTGATGGCCGCCAGCTTTAAAACAAAACAGGAAGTGCTTAAGGCGGCCAGCGCCGGTGTGAAACATCTAACCATAAAATTCGACCTTTTGAAGAGTCTGGCCGATAATGAATTTTCGCAAAAAGCGATGGATGATTTCAATGCCACAGGATGTGGTATCGTTTAGCCAATGCAAGAGATCATGAATTTAAAAACAATCTGTCTGGAGGGATCATGAAATATCTCATCACCGGCGGTGCTGGCTATATTGGCAGCACCATTTGCTCTGTACTCGAAGATAACGGGCATACCCCCATTATTCTCGATTCTTTGATAACCGGCCGTCCGGAATTCACCAAGGATCGCATATTCTATCGGGGAGATATTGCCGACAAAGCACTGGTGCAGGGTATTTTTGAGGACCATCCCGACATTCAGGCCACCATCCACTGCGCTGCTCTGATCGTGGTGCCCGAATCGACCCAGAAACCTTACGAGTACTATCGCGAAAATGTGGGCAAATCGCTGGAACTTTTCCATTCGCTGCACGCCGCTGGCTGCAAGCGGGTGGTGTTCAGTTCCTCCGCTTCCATTTATGATACGGTGCCCGGTTTCATGGTAACCGAAAACTCACCCCTCAACCCAACCAATCCTTATGCGCGCACGAAAATGGTCATGGAAATGGTTTTGAAGGATTTTTGCCAGGCCTACGGAATGCATGGCATTGCGCTGCGCTATTTCAACCCTATCGGCGCTGATCCAAAAATGCGTTCTGGGCTGCACGTGCAGAATCCTTCGCATGTGTTGGCAAAATTGGTGGAAGTGCAGCTTGGACGGTTGCCAGAATTTTTGATCACCGGCACCGATTACCCCACCCGAGATGGAACTGGCATTCGCGACTATATCCACATTTGGGACCTGGTGCGCGCCCATCTGCTGGCCGTTGCCGATTTTGACAGCGTCTTTGAACGTGCGGGAAATCCCGCAGAGAATTACCTGGTGGTCAACCTGGGGTCAGGGAATGGCGTGACCGTGCGCGAGCTGGTGACCGCTTTCGAAAAAGTCATCGGTCAACCCATCAAAAAACGCGAAGCGCCTCGCCGCCCCGGAGATTCTGCCGGATCGTATGCAAATGCCGATTTAGCAGCCAAACTTTTGAAATGGAAGACCGAGCTCACCGTCGAACAGGGAATTGCGGATGCCCTTCAATGGGGCGCCATTCGTGATCAGGTGCTGCATTACTCCTGAAGCATGGTGTTGCCGGTATTTTCAAAAAAAATTAATTCCAAACCGACTTCCGGAGTGATATTCCCGCGTTTCACATCTCCGTCCATGTCATAAAGGGCATGGTAGATGTGTTCCAGTTCTTCCATGGTAAAGCGTTTGCTTTGCGGGATGATTTTTTGAACCACAAAGTTGCTCTCGTGCAATTTTTCGGCTACGGCCGAAGCAGGGCCTTCCTGTAGCGCTTCCTTAACCAGCAGTAGCAGGCGAAATTGGCGCACGATCATGGGAAACACACGCGCATAATCTTGATTGGCGAACATTAATTTCAAGTGATGCAGCGCCCGCGGCGCATCGCCCAGCGCAAAAGCATCCACCATGGCAAACACATCTTCTTCCGGGATCGCACTGCACAGCAGGTGAACATCTTCAACGGAGATGGTTCGTTCGCCATTTGCAAAGGTGCACAGTTTTTTCACTTCCTGCCTGATGAGCAGGGTGTCACCTGCCGCCAATCGGGCCAGCTCCTCGGCTGCCCGTTTTTCGATCGTTCCCCCTTCCTTTTCGGCCATCTGGATGACACGTGCGGGCAGTTCCCACTGTGAGGGGATGCGAAACTCCTTGAAGCAATACCCATCCTCTTTTCTGGCTGCCCATTGTTCAAACCAATGATGGTCAGCATAGGATTTCCACATCCATTCTTTGTTCTTCTTCACCATAATGGTGGGAAATAACAGCACCAGAATTGTGGTGGGGGGAACGTTCTCCACAATCTTTTGCCAGCGTTCGAGTTCTTTTTTTTCATGGATACGGACCAAAGGATCGGTATAGATCACCAGCCGCTTTTCCACTCCAAACGGAAATAGGCCAATGTTTTTGACCAATTCGTCCAAAGCATCCGTTTGCCCATTGAGCCGCGCAATATTAAGATCCGCCATGTCAGGGTTTTCCACCCTGTGGATCATGGCATTTTCCGCTGCCTGCAGCCTATCCAGGTCATCACCAAGGAAGAGATATACAGAACATCCTTCCTTGATGCCCAATTCGGCAAGTTCCTTTTCCTGCATTTCCTTAGCCAGCCTTGAACTCTGTGGTCACGCGATGGACCACCCATCCATTCGGTTTATAACAGCGCACTTCTCGCACCAGCATATTTTTCACATGGTCTGTAGAAACGGCCTTTTCTTGCAACAATGGACCAGCCGGCCGGGCCGCTTCAAAACCAATCACCGCCAGCAATGCCGCCAGTGGCAGCCGTAAAATCTTCTTGTGAAAATCCTTTCCCGCTCCCGACATTGCCAGCCAGGCCAGCCCACCTGACACGACAATGCTGGGTACCAGATTGGAACCGCAGTTCTCATGGATCGCCAGACCGGTTTCACCGGCCTGCATGCGCTGCAGAGCTTCACGAGCGCTTTCAAAAATCAAGCCTGTTGGCACTTCCCCAAGCAACCAGAAACCACCCGCATCAGAGAATCCGCTCACTCTGGCACGCACGCCCTTGGTTTCCAGCACATGCAGAGTAGCATGCTCCAAAGCATGATTGGAGCGAACCTTCCACACCGGGTTTGTTTCCAGGATTGCTTCCATTTCTAACCTCTCTCGATTTATTGGTTAATGGCTGATTGTACCGCATCCATCAGCGAACGGGCTTCGACGATCTGGATACCGGTCGGCAATTTTTCAGTTTTCCTCATCCGTTGGGGGATGATGGCCTTGGTGAAACCCATCTTTTCAGCTTCTTTCAAACGGGCGGTCATCTGGTTTACCCAGCGCAGCTCGCCCGATAACCCTACTTCACCAATCAACACCATTTCTGGATTCACGGCTTTGTCAAGATAGGAAGATGCGATGGCAGTGGCGATCGCCAGATCGGCGGCCGGCTCATCCACGGCGAATCCACCGACCACATTCACAAAAACGTCCTGGTCAAACAGCTTCAGCCGGTTGCATCGGGTGAGCACTGCTACCACCAGCAAAAGCCGGTTGAAATCAACCCCGTTGGAAGTGCGGCGGGGGTTGCCAAAATTGGTAGTGCTGGTCAACCCCTGTATCTCGATCAACAGCGGGCGGGTGCCTTCCATGGCTACTGCCACTGCAGAACCGGGGGTATTCTGCATGCGCTCTGCCAGAAATACTTCCGATGGATTGGCAACTTCCAGCATACCCGCCTCGCGCATCTCGAAAACGCCCACCTCCGAGGTTGGCCCGAACCTGTTTTTCATTGAACGCAGGATGCGGTAGCTTTGGAATCGATCGCCTTCCAGCTGCAACACCGTATCCACGATATGCTCCAGCACGCGCGGCCCGGCGATCATACCTTCCTTGGTGACATGCCCGATCAGGAAAACAGTGGTTCCGCTGTTCTTCGCAAATTCGCGCAGTCGTGAGGCACATTCCCGCACCTGTGTGACCGAACCGGCACTGGAGGTAAAAGCATCCATCGCCATCGTTTGGATGGAATCCACGATCAAAAGCTGCGGTTTGACCAGCATGGCATGCGAAAGAATGGCGTCCAGGTCTGTTTCCGTCAGCAAATACAGATGCGGTGGAAAAGTCGTTATTTTTTCGCCATTTCCTTTGGATAACAGGCGCTGGGCACGCATTTTAATTTGCTGCCCTGATTCCTCGCCCGATACATACAGCACATTCCCTTTTTCGGCAAATTCCATGGCGGCTTGCAACAGCAGGGTCGATTTTCCGATCCCCGGATCACCCCCCACCAGAACGATCGAGCCGGGCACGATCCCTCCACCCAGCACCCGCGAAAATTCATGCATGCTCAATTCCCAGCGTTCGGTGTTTTCTGCGTGTATCTCATCCAGCCGCAACGCTTTGGAGGCGATCGAACTGGTACCTGCTTTCTTTTTTCCGTCCCCGGTGGGCTGTACCACTTCTTCCACCATGGAATCCCATTCCCCGCATTGCGGGCAACGACCCAACGGCTTTACCGAAACCCGACCGCAGTTCTGGCATACGTAACGTGTCTCTACTCTGGTCATATCAATCTCTCTAAGTATAAAACAGAAAAAAAGGAAGATGGTGTTCCATCTTCCTTTCAGTTTTAGTTCGAATGAAAGGTATTACGCACCCATTTTCAGGGCTTCTCCCTGGCCGGATATGTTTTCTTTGTCCTTCAGAAGGATAAAATTGCCCTCCTGATCAACATCCAGGAAAATATCATCTCCATCACGGAAGGTTTCTGCAAGAAGCGCATCGGATAATTTATCTTCGATTTCCAATTGAATTACCCGGCGGATCGGTCGGGCGCCCATATCAGGGTCATATCCCTTTTCCGCCAGCTTATCAATGGCTGCCGGGCTGGCACGCAAGCGGATCTCCCGTTCGGACAGGCGCTTGGCAACCTTGACCAACTCCATTTCGGCGATCTGATGGATATGCTCTTTATTCAATGGATGGAACACGATCACGTTATCCAACCGGTTCAGAAACTCTGGGCGAAACGCTTTTTTCAGCGAATCAAGCAATTTTTCTCGAATATCTTTATAAACCTGCTCTTCTTCTTTCTTGGTATCCTGTTCCAGAACGAAGCCCATACCCGATTGGCGTTTGATCAACTCTGCACCAATATTGGAAGTCATCACAATGATGGCATTTCGGAAATTGACCTTGCGCCCATGCGCATCGGTGAGCTGCCCTTCTTCCAGGATCTGCAAAAGCGTATTGTGCACATCCGGATGTGCTTTCTCCACCTCATCAAAGACCACGATCGAATAGGGTCGCCTGCGAATGGCTTCGGTAAGCTGGCCGGCATCTTCGTAACCCACATATCCGGGTGGCGAGCCCATCAAACGGCTGACCGTGTGTTTTTCCATGTACTCTGACATATCCAATTGGATCAGCGCTTCTTCACTGCCAAACATGATGCGCGCCAGGGCTTTGGTCAATTCTGTTTTCCCAACTCCGGTAGGTCCAAGGAACATGAATGATCCGATCGGTCGTTTGGGATCTTTCAAACCGGCTCTTCCTCTGCGAACGGCTTTGGCAATCTTTTCAATGGCTTCGTCCTGTCCCACGATCATTTCATGCAGTTCTTTTTCAAGGTTCAACAATCGCTGTGATTCTTCCTGGGCAAGCTGCATGATCGGCACACCGGTCCACATAGAAACCAATTCCGCAATATCATCCGCTTTGACCACTGGGCTGCTGTCGCGATCCCACTGGTCGCGGATGGTATTGAGTTTTGCTTCCATATCTTTGATCTGGCCGGCAACCTCGAGCGCCAGTTCGTCTTCACCCGCTTCCATCAGGTTGGAATGTTTCGTTCGCAATTGGCGCAGTTCATCGGTGATCTGTTTGGTCACTTTTGCCGCGTCGCTCTTGTACATGCGAACACGCGAAGACGCTTCATCGATCAGGTCGATGGCTTTATCCGGCAGAAAGCGGTCTGTGATATAGCGCGCAGAAAGGTTGGTGGCTGCTTCCAACGCCTCGTCAGAGATCACCAGATGGTGGTGTTCCTCATAATTCTTGCGCACACCGCGCAAGATCTCCAACGTTTCTTCCTTGGTAGGTTCGTTGACCACCACCGGCTGAAAACGCCTTTCCAGTGCCGCATCGCTTTCAATATTTTTGCGGTATTCATCCAGGGTGGTGGCACCCACCACCTGCAGTTCACCGCGCGAGAGGGCAGGTTTTAAAATGTTGGCGGCATCCACGGATGAACCGGCAGAACCGGCACCCACCAGCATGTGGACCTCATCGATGAAAAGGATCGCATCCGACTTTTTCAATTCATCGATAACACGTTTCAAGCGCTCTTCAAATTGACCGCGGTACATTGTCCCGGCTACCAGCGAACCAACATCCAGCCGCAATACACGTTTTCCAAGCAGTGGGATGGGTACATTGCCTTCCACGATGCGCTGAGCCAAACCCTCTACAATGGCAGTTTTCCCTACGCCTGGCTCTCCGATGAGTGCGGGGTTGTTCTTGGTGCGTCGAGCCAGGATCTGGATGACGCGCTCGATTTCTTTTTCCCGCCCGATGACGGGATCCAGTTTGTGTTCCTCTGCCTGGGTGGTGAGGTCAACCGCCAGTTGATCGACCAGGGGGGTCTTTTTTGAACGTTTCGAAAGAATGGGTGCTTCTTCGGGCATTTCCCCCATCTTCGAAAGTGGCGGCTGTTTTTGGTTGATCTCGCGTGTGATCTGGCGCCGCACCTGTTCAAAGGTAACGCCCAGCTTGTTCAACACGCTCTCGCATAAATCATCGTTGGAATTTACGATCGCCAGCAGAAGGTGTTCTGTGCTGATATAGCGGCTGCTCATTTTTTGAGCTTCCTCCAGCGATAGTGTGATCACCTTTTGCGCGTCAACAGACAGGTCGATGCGTCCTTCGTTGAAAGTGCCCATGCCGGTCAAGCGCAGCACCATTTCGCGCGCGCGTTCCAGCTCAACCCCTAATTCACGTAAAACGCGACCAGCCACCCCGTTGTTCTCCTGGATGAGACCCAGCAAAATATGTTCGGGGCGGATCTGTGGATGGTGGAATTGCTCGGCCTCTTGATGGGCCAGGCTTAACACCTGCCGCGAACTTTGTGTGAATTTTTCCAAACCAGACAACGAACTCTCCTTTTGAATGGAAGGCAGACCATCTTCCATCTGCTCTCTTTCCTTTGTATCAGGATTGTACCAAAGAAAGCATAAGAAATAGATCAGAATAGCTTTTTGGTGCTTTTTGCAGATACGGGGAAAATGGAACGACCTTTAAAGTCCTTCAAATTCTGTGATCGTTTTTCGCCAGCTCTCGGGAACTGGAATGGTGGCCTTGCTGTGAAAATCGTAGGTCACCATGACCACTTCCGCTTGCGCTTTCAAAGATCCATCTTTTGCATTGCGAATCTCATTGATCATTGTCATGCTCTTATTACCGATGCGGTCGACGCGCAAGGCAACCTGGATCTCTTCCTCCAGTTCGATGGGTGCTTTATAGGCAATATGGACATCCGCTACGATCAACCCCAGGTCAAGGAATGATTTTCCGTCCCACAAGCCAAGCTGCCTGATATAAGAAAGACGCGCCTGCTCCAGAATGGTGAGAAAGCGCGCATTGTTCACGTGCCATTGGGCATCCAGGTCCGCATAACGGATCTGTACCGGGTAAAAAAAACGAAATTCAGACATGTCATAATTATATCGAAAACACTTGCAAACTTGGATTTCTTTGTTAGACTTATAAAAGTGGACAATTTGCAGACAAATTATCCAAAGAGGTAGATAGAAATGCAGATAACACGCCAGGCAGATTACGCTTTAAGAACAATCATTTACCTTTCCCGGCTAGACGAGGATGAGAAAGCGCCCACCAGCATTATTGCGGAAAAACAGCAGATTCCATCCTCATTTTTGGCGAAGATCATTTCACAATTATCCGTCGCCGGGATTATTCATACATCCAGGGGAGCCCACGGCGGCGTCTCACTGGCAAAAAAGCCCAAGGAAATTACTGTTTTGGATGTGATCGAGGCCATTGACGGGCCGGTCATGCTGAACGAATGTACTCGCAATCCGGGCATTTGTATCTTTACCAAAGACTGCCCCATGCACATCATCTGGTGCGATACGCGCAAAGAACTGGTGGATAAATTAGAGACCATCACGTTCGAGCAGTTCTCCAACGAAAAGCAAGCCGTTCTTTAGTTCAGACTCAGCTTTAAACAATCCCATCATGAATTGGGTACCAGGAACACCAGGATCTGGCCCTCATCGAACCGGCTGGTGTAATTTTTGCTTAATTCCGCGATGACTTCCGGATAATTGTCTTGTAGATACTGCCAGTCATCGGTCGAGAGGATCATGAAATCGTATCGTTCAGCCAAGATCTGCTCGGGAATATCTTCCTGCTTATAGGATAACGTCAAGTTGTCGCGTTCAGTGCGCATATTGAACAGCACATCGTACATTCCCAGAATATCATAGGGGTTGTCGCTGAACATGTGATCTTCATTTTCCACAGTGTTGCTAAAGATCGTGGCGGTGGTGTACATTTTCACATCCTCGCGCACTGCGATATCCTGTTGGAATTCGAGGAAAGGATAGTACTTGATCTGGAATTTTGCATTGGTGGTCGGTTCCACATAAATATATTTGTAATTATAGGAAAGCTTCGGCAGAACCCAGGAAACAAGGAAGAATAAAATGATCCCAAAAGTGAGCAGATTTTGTTTTTCTGCCAAGATGACCAATCCCAGTAAAACAGAAAGCAGAATGGGGAAGTAGATGCTCTCGAGATATTTTCCATAGGTCCAATCGATGTCGGTCACATATCGCATGCCGAATTGGCGCATCACCACCACCAGCAGCAAAGCCGCCAAAATGGCAGCCGGCAATTGCCAGCGGCTTTTTTGATCTTTGCAATCGGGAATGGAAATGAACTGTGGCGCAAGAAATGCGATCACCGGCAATGCCGGAAAATAGAATCGTTCGATGAATCCCCAGGGAATCTTGAGCATGTTCAATGTGATGAAACTGACCAGCAATAAGGGAAAAGCCCATAGGATCTTTTTCTGCGGGGAAACAGCGCGAGTGTTGAGTTTAACGCCTGTCACAACAAAGAGCAGGAAGGGGATCATGATATCATCCAGCAGGTAAGTTTGATACCAGTCCACCGGCTCTTTGCGAAATCCTCCCGTATAAGCATAATTTTCAAAGACTTCTTTGATGGTGGCGGGGCTGATAGCAAAGAACGGCTGGCCAAGGAAGATCGAATCCAGGAGGATGAACAATCCGATCGCTCCCAGAAAACCGATGAGATAACTTTTCAAGATGGGGAGAATATTCTTGAACGCAAATTTTCCCTGCTTGTCAAAAAAGAACCCGAGCAAGACCACATTGGCAAAGAGTGTGGTTTCCTTGGTCTTGAAGGCCAAAAAGGTCAGCGCCCCTAAAAGATACAGCAACCCTTTCTTTTCTGTTCTTTGATAGAGCAGATAGGTAAAAATGAGCGCCATTGTCATCATCATGGCGGCAATATCCACCGAAGTTACCCCCGCATAGGATGATAGGAACTTATAGGATAGGAAAATGGCCACCCCCAGCAAGCCGTGCAGGGGAGAGCTTTCTTTGAGGAAAATTCGTGCGCTCCAATAAACCAGCAGCGTGGTCAGGGCGATCATGAACGCCCAATACACCCGGATGCCGATCAAAGGCGTGGGTGCAACAGCCATGAATAGCTTTTGCAAATAGACATGAAAATAACGGTTCCCATAATTCGGAGCGCTTTGGTTGTTCAAGCCAATCTCGATGTACAGCAGTTCATCCGAATAGATCGGCCCGCCCGTATTGAAAGACAAACCAATCCACAGGGCAATAAAGAAAAGAAGAGAGATGAATACCTCAAGGTTTTTCCGCTTCATGCATTTTCCTCAGTTTTTCCAAAAATGAAATATCTCGTTCTTGATTTTACTATACCCATCCTGCCCTGTTTTTCCTTTCCCCGTATAATTGAGCTATCAAAAGAAGGAATGGTACCTTATGTTAATACATTCCGCATCCCAGTTGATCTGTTTGCGCGGCGGCCCCCAGCGGGGTCTTGCGCTCGGTACCCTGGATATCATCGAGAATGGTGCAGTGCTGATCCGTGGCGACACCATTCACGCGGTGGGCAGTACCCAAGAGCTTCTGCAACGTTATCCCCGGGAAGAAACACTCGATGCTCGCCAGCAGGTGGTCATGCCAGGTTTTGTTGATCCGCATACCCATCTGATCTGGGCTGGTGATCGCGCTTTGGAATTCAACATGCGCCTGGAAGGCAAAAGCTATATGGAGATCATGGAAGCAGGGGGTGGAATCGCATCCACGGTCAAAACCACGCGTCTGGCTTCGGATGCCGACCTGCTGAATGCTGCGGCAGAACGTGCCCGAGCCATGCTGCTGCATGGCACGACCACCCTTGAGGCAAAGACCGGCTATGCCCTGGATATCGCCGGTGAACAGCGCTTGCTGGAGATCATCATGCACCTGCGCAACATCCTGCCGCAGGATGTTATCCCTACCTACCTGGCAGCCCACGCCATTGCTCCGGAATTTGCCGGAAACCCGGCTGGCTATACGCGCTTGCTGGTCGAAGAGGCGCTTCCGCAATTGAAAAAATGGTGGCAACAACGTTTTCCATTGGAACCCCTACCGTTCGTGGATGTTTTTTGCGAACCTGCCGTTTTTGACCTTGCCAATACGCGCGCCATTCTGAGCACAGCGCACGATCTGGGGTTTCCCCTGAAGGTCCATGCCGATGAATTTGAGAATATCGGGGGCGCTTCCCTTGCTGCAAAATTAAAAGCCACCTCTGCCGACCATCTGGTAAAGACAAAGAGTGAGGATATAAAAGCCCTGGTAGCCGGGAATACTGTTGCAGTGGCATTGCCCTGCACCCCCTTCGGGTTGGCGGAAAATGCGTATACTCCGGCGCAGCACATCATTGCGCAAAATGGGCTGCTGGCTTTGGCTTCGGACCTTAATCCCGGCACCGCCTGGTGTGGAAACATGCAGTTCGTGATCGCACTGGCTTGCCGTTTCATGAAATTGACCCCCGCCCAAGCCATTGCCGCCGCCACCATTAATGCGGCAGCAGCCATTCGGATGCAGGATAAAGTCGGATCCCTGGAACCCGGTAAGCAGGCCGACCTTTTGATCTTAAAAATACCCGATTATCGCCATCTGGGTTACCGCTTTGGCGAGAACCTGGTCGATACGGTTATCAAAAAAGGAAAGGTGATCCATTTTCATGAATGAACTTCCGCTGCTCGACCTGCCCGCTGTGCAAGCGCTCTACCCCGGCGCCGATCCGGTTCATGGGTTTGATCATATTGAACGGGTTTACCACTTATGCCAGATCATTGGTAGGTCGGAAGAGGCGGATATGAACATCTTGTCGACCGCCGCCCTGCTGCACGATTGCGATGGCAGCGACCCTTCCTCACAGAATCGCGCAGAACACAACCTTCTTTCTGCTGAAAAAGCTGGTGTCATCCTGAACGGCATGGGTTGGGATGAAGAGAACATCCGGAGGGTGCAGCACTGCATACGCGCTCACCGTTTTCGCAAGAGCGAGGAACCCCAAACCATTGAAGCAAAATCGCTCTTTGACGCAGATAAACTGGATGTGATCGGTGCGATCGGCATTGCCCGAACCATCGGGTATGCCGTGCAGGCAGGCGAACCGTTCTACTGCAAACCTTCGGAACAGTTTTTGAAAACCGGCAAGCTCAGCGCGGGCGAACACCACAGCGTCTATCATGAATATCTCTTTAAACTAAGGAACGTTCATGACACGTTATACACGGTCACCGGTCGCCAACTGGCAGAAGGACGGCATGCATTTCTGGATATCTTCTTCAAGCAGCTCGAGGAAGAGGTCAATGGGCTGCGCTGACGTGTTTTTGACTTTTAAATTGGAGTTTAAGTTGGAATGACACCTGATCTGGATTATTTGGTTCGTATTGCAACACACGCAGGAGAAATCCTCATGGAGGGATACCTCCAACAACATGAGATCCGGCACAAGGGACGCATTGACCTGGTTACGGAGATGGATGGTCGTTCGGAGCAATACCTGCTGGGGGAGATCCGCCGTGATTTCAAGAGCCACACCATCGTTACCGAAGAGAGCGGCATTTTGCAGGGAAACCAGGATGCTTGCTGGTTCATAGACCCCCTGGATGGCACCACCAATTATGCACACGGTGTTCCGATTTTCAGCGTTACGGTGGCTTATGCGATTCAAAATCGCATCGTTCTGGGGGTCACGCTTGACCCTACCCGCGGCCAGTGCTTCAGCGCCGAAAGGGGCAAGGGAGCTTTTTTGAACGGCGTTCCCATTCATGTATCGGCTACGCGCGAGCTGGTGGACGCCATGCTGGTAACAGGCTTTCCCACCGATTTAAAAAAATCGGCAAAGAACAACCTGGACAATTTTTCCAGCTTTCTGATGCATGTTCAATCCATCCGCCGTCTTGGTTCGGCTGCTCTGGACATTGCCTACGTTGCCGCAGGTTGGTTGGATGGGTATTGGGAAATCGGCATTCATCCATGGGATATTGCCGCCGGAACTTTGCTGGTGGAAGAGGCCGGGGGGCTGGTCACTGATTTGAATGGCGAGACGGATTATTTCAAATCGCCCTATGCGTTGGTCACGGCCAACCCCGTCCTGCATGCCAAACTGCTCACAATGCTCCAATCGACTAATGGTCGTTAAAAACCCATGCTGTATAATGGGTATGTTGTGAATTTATCGAAATAAAACCAAAGGAATACCCCATGACCACAAAGAACGATGCTTTTAATCAATCGCGTTGGAGTTTGAAAGACCTGTTCCCGTCTGCCGATTCCCCGGAAATGGAAAATGCCTTCAAGCAGGCTGAAAAGATGGTGGCAGATTTTGAAAAGAAACGTGATGTCCTTTCCGAAGATATTTCCAGCGAACAATTTTTACAGATCGTCAAGGAGCTTGAAGCGCTCACCCGCCAGGTGGGGGTGATCAACGATTACGCAGAATTGTGGTTTGCCGAAGACACCCAGAACCAACAAGCCCAGAGTCTGGCTGCCCGCGCCGAACAATTTGCCGCAGAACAATCCAATAAAGTGCTCTTTTTCAACTTGTGGTGGAAAGACCTCAGTGAGAAGAATGCCCAACGGCTGATCGACTGCGCAGGCGATTACCGCTACTGGCTGGAGGAAATGCGCCATTTCAAACCGCATACCCTCACCGAAGCCGAAGAGAAGATCATCAATATCAAAGACCTCACCGGCTTTGCCGCTCTGATCCGGCTATATGATTCCATCACCAACCGCTATGCTTTTCGCATCTCGGTGGATGGGGAGGAGAAGGACCTGACACGAGGGGAATTGATGTCGTTGGTGCGGCTGCCGGATCCCGACTTGCGCGCCCGCGCTTACCAAAAACTGTATCAGGTATATGGCGATGAGGGTCCCATCCTGGGGCAAATCTATCAAACCATCATCCGCGATTGGCGCAACGAGAACATTGGGCTGCGCAACTATAAAACACCCATCTCAGCCAGAAATCTTGGCAATGATATTCCCGACGATGTGGTTGATACACTGCTGGATGTTTGCAAAAGAAATGCGCCTGTCTTCCAGCGCTTTTTTCGGTTGAAAGCAAAATGGCTGGGTGTCGATGCCATCCGGCGTTATGATGTCTATGCGCCGGTGGCGGAGTCGAACAAGAGTTACTCGTTTGGAATGGCGACCGAATTGGTGCTTGATTCTTTCCAGGAATTTGACCCGCGTTTTGCACAACTGGCGCACCGTGTCTTTGCCCAGGGACATATTGATAGCGAGGTCCGCAAGGGAAAGCGCTCGGGGGCATTTTGTGCAACAGTGGCCCCGGACCTGACCCCCTGGGTGTTGACCAGCTACCAGGGCAAAGCAGAAGACATGGCAACCCTGGCACACGAGTTGGGACACGCTATTCATTCGCTGCTGGCTTCTGATCACAGTTTGTTCACCCAGCATTCCTGCTTGCCGCTGGCTGAGACCGCTTCAACCTTCGGTGAAATGATGCTCATTGACCGCTTGCTCTCCGAAGAAAAAGATAAAGAAGTGCGCCGTTCGCTGCTTTTCAAGCAGGTGGATGATTCGTACGCCACCATCATGCGCCAGGCATATTTTGCCATGTTTGAAAAGACAGCCCACGAAATGACACAGCAGGGCGCGGCCGTGGATGACCTGGCGGACGCCTATTTCACGAACCTGCAGGACCAGTTCGGTGATTCCCTTACCCTCGGCGAAGAATTCCGCTGGGAATGGGTTTCCATCCCGCATTTCTACCACACGCCGTTCTATGTATACGCCTATGCCTTTGGCCAGTTGCTGGTCTTATCGCTCTACAAACAGTTCAAGAGTGAAGGGGTCAGCTTTAAACCGAGATATATCCACATGTTATCCACAGGCGGTTCCAAGGCCCCCATGCAGATCCTGGATGAGGCGGGTATGAACGTCCGAGAAGCAGAATTCTGGCAGGGCGGGTTTGACCTGATCGAGGCCATGGTCACCCAACTCGAATCCCTCTAACCTTCCAATTTAAGAAAAGCAGGCTGCCGGCTCATACCGGCAGCCTTTTATTAACGATTAATCGGTAATTTCTTCTTCGGATTCTTCCACTTCTTCCAGAGCCGTTTCTTTCTCCTTTCGTTCCAGCATTTGCAGGGTGCTCAGAACAACAGTGGTGAAGTAGCGGGTAATTCCTTCGTGCTCATATCTGCGGGTGCGCAATTTCCCCTCCAGATAGACCAGTTTGCCCTTCGCCAGATATTTTTGGCAGATCTCCCCCAGTTTTCCCCAAGCTTCCACATTAAACCAATCCGCTTCCTGATGCAGCTCGCCTTTTTTATCCTTCCATTTGCGATCGACTGCCAGTGAAAAGGCGGTGTATTCTGTGCCTTTTGGGGTTTTTCGAGATTCAGGGTCCTTGCCAAGTCTTCCGATCAGTTGAACACGATTTAACGATGCCATTCTCTCCCTCCATGCTTCGTTATGCAATGTTATATAATAGTTTAGATTAATTTATCCCATTGTCAATGTTTTGAGGAGAGCGCATGTACATTGCCATAGAAGGAGTGATTGGCGTGGGGAAGACCAGCCTTGCCCGCCTTCTGCAACCATCATTCAAATCAAATTTGCTGCTTGAAATATTCGAAGAAAATCCCTTCCTCCAAGAGTTCTACCAAGATCGTGCCCGTTATGCCTTCCAGACGCAGATTTTTTTCCTGCTCAGCCGTTATCACCAGCAGCGCAATAACGTCCCGGAACTTTTACAGTCCAATAAAAACCTGATCACCGATTATACGTTCGAGAAAGATGCGCTCTTTGCCGATGTAAATCTGCAAGGTGATGAGCTGGATGTCTATTATTCGGTTCACGCGGCGCTTGCCGAAAGGATTCCCGCCCCTGACCTCACGGTTTACCTGAAAGCCAGCACGGATATCCTTTTACAGCGCATCACCATGCGCGACCGTTCGTATGAACGCTCCATGGAAGCGGGTTACATTGCTTCGCTCAACGAAGCGTATGAAAAGTTTTTCACCCATGTGAAAGAGGGCCGCATGGTGCTGACCATCGATACCAACAAGCTGGATTTTGTTCACAACCCCGCCGATCTGCAGTACATCGATGATCGCATCAGGCAAACCTTGCGCATGCCGCCATTTCAGGCCGCTCTTCCAATCGATTGAGAGAAAAGGAATTGAAATGAGAGTAACCAGGAACATGCTTTTGGAAACCGCTCGCAACTATGTGAAGGAACAAACCTTCAACGACCCGGATATCGCCTGCGTCTTTCTGATCGGTTCCCTGCTCGAGGAAGACCCCTTTTTGGGAGAGGGCACCGACATTGATCTGGTTTTCATCCACAATACCGAACCGGCACTGGCTCGCGAAGTCCAATCATTGGGGGATGATTTTCAACTGGATATTCTGCATTATCCTCGACGCATTTTCAACCAACCCAAAGAACTGCGTCAGGATCCTTGGCTGGGCTGTCTTTTTTGCGATGGTCCGTTTGTGTTGTATGATTCTTACCATTACTATGATTTCTTACGTGCCGGGGTCTTTTCCAACTTTTTCTCTCCCATCAATGCATCCGCTCGCTCACAATATTTCTTTGCCCGGGCGCGCAACCGCTGGGTGGAACTCCAGCATCAAATCGACGAATTTTCCGCCGATACTGTTTACGACTATCTCACCACCCTGTACGATGCAGGGAATTGTATTAATTGTCTGGTCGGAAAACCGTTGAGCGAAAGGAGATTTCTTTCCGGTTTGGAAGCCTGCACAACATATCTGGGCCGTCCGGGGCTGGCAAGCGGCATGCGGGATCTGTTCGGGATCAATGATTATTCCAGCTTTCCGTGGGAAATCAGCATGGAGCAGATGAAAACCGCTTTTACCGCATTGGCAGAAAAATCTTATTGCCCACCCCAATATTCTCTAGCTCGTTTCCGCTATTATCAGCAAGCCATTTCCTTTTATCAACTGGAACGGCCGGATGAAGCCCTGTGGATCTTATTCTGGGTTTGGACAAACGTCATTCATACCTTGCCCAAGCGTGCACCGGAAGCTCGGGAGTGGAAAAGCTTCTGCGAACAGATCAATTTTACAAGAGACATTTTCGCTCAAAAAATGCAAAATTTAGATAGCTACCTTGAAGCGGTGGATGCAACTTCGATAGAATGGCAGAAGGTTAGCGGATTGCTCTGATTCTCCACAATCTTTTCCACAGACCTGTGGATAAGTGTTATTTTTCTGTGGATAAACGGAAGTTGCTGTGGATATCTTCGAATAAATATTCTATTTTTTTTCACCCGCTGTTTATATCTTGGGAATTACGTTCTCATAAACTGTTTATAATTCTCAAAAGAAAGAGATATTTTCTTGATCTGCAGCATTTATTCTTTTTTTATCCACAACAAAAAAATGGATAATTTTTGGTAAAAGGCAAATTGATGGATGTTGATTTTTACCGTATGCCATATCTGGGGGCTTTTTTAATTTATCCACTTTTCCACAGCGCCTACGATGAATACTAAATACTTTAATAAAATACAAAGAATGAAAGATTTAAGCATGCTTGTATAACAGGTTCCTTTTTTGTACAATGCTGTTACTAAGAGGAAGGTGAATTGCTCCCTTGCACAAGGGATAAAAAAGAAGACGATTTTCTGAAAGGAAGGGAAACCATGGATGTGATCAAAGTAAAAGCTGTTTCCCGCACAGCAGCAGTCGCGGGAGCGATCGCGGGAGTAATTCGAGAGCACAAACATGCTGAAGTACAAGCGATCGGTGCAGGAGCTGTGAACCAATCCATCAAAGCCCTCATCCTGGCAAAAAATTTTTTAGATCAGGATGGCATCACAGTGGTTTTCATCCCTGAATTTGTCAATGTGGAAATCGACGGGAAGGTCAGAACGGCCATCAAGTTTATTATTGAGCCCCGTTAAGAGAAAAATAAAAAAAGAACACTGAAATAGAATCCATCATTTTGTTCTATTTCAGTGTTTAGTATTTAAGATATCAATATTGGCTGCATTCTTCCGGTAAGAAGACGACCTCTTCCTTGCCAGCGATTTTTTCCTGGATCTTTTCCAGAATCAGGTCCATATGTCTGGCGTGGTTTACAAAATCAAGATTATCGGAAGGGACGGTTAGAACAGGACAGAGGGTGAAGTTTTGTATCCAGGTTTCATAGGTATCGTTCAACTGCTGCAGATAATCAGCACTGATGTTTTTTTCATAATCTCTATTGCGCCGGTGAATGCGCTCCAACAGGGTGTCAACCGATGCGCGCAAATAAACGACCAGGTCGGGGGTGGGTAAAAAGTGCAGCAAGGTCTGATAAATGGTTTCATAAGTTTCGTAATCGCGTTGGCTCATTAAACCCTGCAGATAAAGATTGCGGGCGAATATCTCGGCATCTTCATATAAACTGCGGTCCAGGATGACCGAGTTGGGACAGTCCAGCAGTTCCTGATAGACCTTTAGTCGGTTTGAAAGAAAGTAGACCTGTGAATGAAAGCTCCATGTGCGCATATCGGCATAGAAATCGGAGAGATAAGGATTGTTGGCTACTGGCTCGAAGAATGGTTCCCAGTCCAGACGTTGGCTGAGCAGCCGCACCAGCGAGGATTTGCCCGCCCCGATATTTCCGGCGATGGTGATAAATTTTTTCATGATTGCAATTATTATAGGATGGGAACCATGGAAAAAAAAGAGCCGCAGCTTCCTGCGGCTCTTTTTTTAAGCTTAAAAAGGGTGTTATCCTTCTTTGATGATGGCATCAACCGGGCATACTTCTACACAGGCGCCATCGTCAATGCATTTTGCCGGGTCAATCTCAAAATGTTCTTCACCCATTGAAATGGCATCTTGCGGGCACTCTGCTTCGCAGGAACCACATACGATGCATTCATCAGTAATTACGTGCGTCATCTTACCGATCCTTTCGAGAATGTATTTTATACGTTCTAGGAGTTTAGGATAGCACCATAATTTTGCTTTGTCAACAAACCGAATTGCGCGTATTGGCACTTGAAAAATGGCGACTCATTCTTCAATATCCTTGATTCTTTGACGGAACCATAGTGCGGTGCCAGGTTCAAACCTGCGCACAATAAGAATGGAGCAATCTACTTCTTCGATCAGAGCATCATTTAATTTGCCAAAGATATAGTGTGGTGAAAATACCTCTTCGGCTGCACCGATGATCAGCAGGTCGCATTGGGTTCTCTTGACTTCTTTCACGATTCCTTCCAACACTTCGGCAGATGATACGACGGATGTATGAATATAATTCGGGATTTCTCCCAGCTCATTTTCAATGGCCTCCTGCAACTGAAGCATTTCATCCTCTCTTGTTTCCTTATTGGAACGCTTCGGCACCACTCGAATTGCACTTACATTGACGTCTTGATGAAAAGCAAGATCGGTAGCCAATTTGATGGCCAATCGTGCATTTGGTCCATTGCCGATCGGAACAAGAATATTCTTTAACCCGTCAATTCCTCGATCGCGGAAAACCCCCACATTTTTATGTGCCATGACCAAAACTTCTTTGATGATATTATGCGGTACGGTGATTTTTGTCGCGGTGGATGGCCAGCCCATCAAAACCAATTGAACGGGGTTGTGAGATTTTAATTCATTGAATATGCCTGTTTCCACATTGGGGGCCGGCTTATGTTTTGCATAGATGGCAACATTTCTGGCTTGTGCAATGGAAGCAGTTGTGTTTAAAAGTTCATTCTGGATTGTTTCTGTATTGGTGCTTAATTCCTGAATGGTTTTTTGCGAAGCACCACGGGGTGTTTTAACCACACTGAATAAACAGATGCTGGTATCTTCCTGATGTTCGGCTAAACGTGCTGCCAGTTTCACCAGTCCAACAGCGGTCTTGGGGTTCACGGTTGTCACCAGTATCCGCCCGCCGCCTTCTTCTTCCTCGAACTTTTCGTGCTTTGCATGAAGCGAATTGATCCAATTGGAGAGATAATAAAGAATGGATAAAATGAATAACACGATACCTAGAAAAACAAGCGCTTGTTTGCTGGCAAAAGAGATGATCAGTATACCCGATGCCGCAGCGATGTATACCGTAGCAGGATAAAAAGGGACTTTAAAGGGACGCTCGATATGAGGATGCATTTTTCGCAGCCGAGTCATGGCAAGCGTAGCCCAGAACAGCACGAACATATACCCGGCGCTGGAAATATAACTTAATAGGTCCACCATGTGTAACAGAGAGACCAGAGCGCTGATGATAACAATGATGATGACCGCCACATAGGGGGTGCGCCATCGGCTCAGACGGGATAAAAAGCGCGGCCATACCCCCTCCCGACTCAAGGTGAACGCTTCTCGTGTTGCTGAGAGCATGGCCGAATTCACGGAGGTGAGGGTGGCGATGATGCCTGCCACTCCCATGATCGGCACCCCAAATCTTGGCCAGAAATAACTGGCTGCGTCTGTCAGGGCGGTCTCGGACCCTGCCAGAGCACTGAAGGGAATCGTTCCGATGGTCACGTATGAAACAAGGGTATAAATGACAGTCGTGATCGCCAGACTGATTAATATTCCCAAGGGTATGTTCTTTTGCGGATGGGTTATTTCTTCAGCGTCATCGGCGATCACTTCAAAACCGACATAGGCGTTGTAAATCAGGGCGATGGTTGTGAGCATGCGTCCCAAATTTGCCAGGGGTGTCTTATTCTCAAAAAGGATTTTGCCTGATTGAAAGATCTCCTGGTTAAACCCGTTCACGTTGGTCAAACCGCGAACGATGTAGATGGTGAACACCACCAGCAGAAATCCGCCCAGAACGATCTGGACATTTCCCGCCTGTTTCACCCCGCGAATATGCACAAAGCCCACCAGAATAATCACTGCCAGCGCAACTGGGATGATGGGAAGGTTTGGAATGAATACACTTGCTGAATAAGCGAAACCAATGGCAGATAGTGCGGCATAGAACGTGCTGGAGAGGCAATCCAGGGAACCCACCAGGAACATGATCAGACTTTTTCCAAACGCTTCTCCTACATAGGTCATGGCGCCGCCAGTTACAGGATAGGTGGTTGCCATTTCACAGTAATTGAGGGCGATGCTAAGGGTCAGAAAGCCACCAATGATCAATGCCAGTACTGCATCCGGTCCGGCGATCCCGGCAGCATGTCCGGTTAGAACAAAGATTTCCGCTGCGATGGTTCCGGCAGTGCCCAGCATGATTACTTGCAAAAGATTGAGCTGTCGTTTTAGTTTTCGTTTAGGCATTTACAATGGGTGACCCTTCTGGAGGTAGATTCAGAATACATTGGTTTCAATAGGGAAAACAGGGAAAAAAATAATGTGAAAGGAATAATTTTACAAAACATCAACATGAATATTGATTCTTATTATACCTGCGAACATTAATCTGAATGTGGAATTTCCCTTCTGCCACTTGATTGAACTTGACAACCCACAGCGAGGTACCTATAATTATCGCACGTTCCTCGATAGCTCAATCGGCAGAGCAATCGGCTGTTAACCGATGGGTTCCAGGTTCGAGTCCTGGTCGAGGAGCTGTTTTTTTAAGTTCAAAAATTGCAGAGATGGTTTCCATCCTTTTTTATCATTGCTATAATCAAACAGAGAAGAAGAAATTTTGGAGGTAGCTGTGAAGCATGGAAAACTGGCAATTCTGATCGTTTTTTCACTTGTCTTTTTAGCAGCATGTGGCGGTATTACTGTGAGCATCGGCGATTCCGGCGGCTCCAAGGCCAATGTTCCGTTGGCGGTCAGCGTGGAAACGCCCGCGCAGGGTAGTCAGGTCAACATGGGACCGCTTGAAATTCGCTATAAAGCCACCGCGCCCGAAGGGGTGGCAGTGGTTGAGCTGAATATTGACGGGTATGTGGTCAATTCGTACACCTCGCCTGACCCATCGCAAACCACCGTCGCACTTTCCTATACCTGGACTCCACAAACAGCAGGCAGCCATATCATCCGGGTGCGCGACCAGGACGCCAAAGGGAATTGGAGCGATTATACCGACGTCATGTTGACCGTCACGGAAGCGCAGGCAGCGGTGGAAGAGAACCAGCCCGCCGCGGACCAGCCATCCCAACCGCAACCGAGCAATACACCCATCCCGACCGCCACACCATCCACTCCGTATATCTATGCGGTCGCCCATGATGTGAACAAGTTCTATTATAAAAACAGTACCTGCGGACCGACCAAGATCACCATTTCTCTCCAGGTTTCGGATCCTGACAAGGTATGGAGCGTGGTCATTTTCACGCGTTTCATGGATAAAGAGGGAGAAGGACAAACCAAATGGGATACTGGCCATGCCATGACCCCTCAGGGCAGTGACGGAAAATATTCCATCACACTGGATGCTTCGAAGATCACCAATTTTGACGCCTATGATTACGCGGTTTTCCGCTATCAGTTTGTGGCGACCGATAAGAACCGCAACGAAGTGGCCCGCACCGATGTCTATGAGGATATCGATTATTCGGTCTGTCCATAGTCCACAATCAAGAAAATCGTTTATAAAGAAAAGCCTGCTTTGAATCATGAAGCGGGCTTTTTCTTTATGACCATGTGCATTGACCGTCGGCACTTGATTATGACCACCGATACGCTAGAATCAAACCGATTGGTCGGTTTTTATGCAGCAGCGAAGTGCAGAAACGAAAGAAAAGATCCTCCTCACGGCACAAGAATTATTCTCTACGGCCGGTTATGATGCCACTGGTGTTTCGCAGATTTGCACCGCAGCCGGTTTGAGCAAAGGTGCGTTTTACCATCATTTTCCCTCCAAACACGCAGTGTTCATGACCTTGCTGCAAAACTGGTTGGATGAAATGGATGCAGTATTTTCAACAGCGAGCGTGGAATCCAACGGTGTCCTGGCGGGAATCTCCAGGATGGCAAATTCTTCCGACATCATTTTTGATCAGGTGCAGGGCCATTTTCCCCTGTTTTTGGAATTCTGGAGCAAATCTATCCGCGATGAGCGGGTGTGGGAAGAGACCAAGCAGCCATTTTTAAAATATTATTTTTATTTTTCCCAGATGATCAAGGACGGCATCGCAGAAGGCAGTGTCAGGCCGATGGATGCAGGCACGGCTTCGCGGGCAATTCTTGGGCTGGCGATAGGTATTATTTTGCAGGGCTTGTTATATCCGCAAGAAGCTGATTGGAAAACGGAATTGCAGAATAGTATGGATATCTTGTTGAGAGGATTACAGAATGAATAAAGGAAAAGTTCTTGTTACTGGTGCTGCAGGGCATTTGGGAAATGTGCTGGTGCGTGAATTGTTGGAGCATGGCTATGAAGTGCGCGCCATGGTGCTGCCGAATGAGGATGTTTCAGCTCTGGTTGGATTGGATGTGGAGATCAAGCTGGGCAACGTGCTTGATCCGAAGTCGCTGGAGCGTGTGTTGAAGGGGATCGATTACGTGTTCCACATGGCGGGCATCGTTTGCATTGTGCCCGGAGAAGATGAATTGGTTTGGAATGTCAATGTGGAGGGCACGCGCAATGTGCTCAAGGCGGCAAAGAAAGCCAAAATAAAACGATTGGTGTATACCAGCTCCATCCATGCTCTCAGCCGGCATTGGAAAGGGACGATCGATGAGGAAGTGCCGTTTGACCCGGATAACCCGGTGGGAACGTATGACCGCACCAAAGCCACCGCTTCACTGGCGGTGAATCAGGCCATCAAAGAGGGGCTGGATGCGGTGATCGTTTGCCCGACCGGTGTGGTGGGACCGTACGATTTTCGCGGATCCAGCATGGGGGAACTGGTCAACGACCTTTCACAACATCATGTGCATATGCTGGTGGAAGGGGCCTACGATTTTGTGGATGTGCGCGATGTGGCCATTGGGCATCGGCTGGCGCTGGAAAAAGGGAAGACCGGGCAGGTATATATCCTGTCGGGGCATCAGATCAAATTATTTGAACTGAAGGAGATGGTTCAACGCATCGTTGGCTTTACCACCCCGACCATTAATATCCCTTTGAAACTTGCCAATATTGGAGCTGATCTTGCCACTCTCTACTACCGCATTGCGAAGAAACAGCCCAAATTCACCCGCTACGCCCTGGAAACCGTCCAGAGCAACTCGGTGATCAGCAATGAGAAAGCCAAGCGCGAACTGGGTTATTCTCCGCGCGATGTGTTCATGACCATCGCGGATACCGTGAAATGGTGGCAGACCAAGAAAAGCAATAACAGCGGAATGTAAGCTCAATGATGACAAAACCGTCCATTCAGGGCAGAACTGCCCTGATCACCGGCGCTTCCAGCGGTATTGGCAGGCAGGTTGCGCTGGATCTGGCTGACCTGGGGGTGCACGTCATCCTGGTCGCTCGCCGCCAGGATCGCTTGGTTTCCATCCAGCAGGAGATTGAAAAGCGGAGAGGGAGCGCCGAATATTTCGTGTGCGATTTGGAGAAGGAAGACGCTCGCAGCGAATTGATTGCTCACCTTCCGGAGTTAAAGCCAATTGATATTCTGGTTAACAATGCCGGTTTCGGCTGGTATGGATATTATGCCGATATGCCGTGGGAGCTTGCCCATTCCCTGGTGGAGGTGAATATCACGGCCATGCTGGCTTTGACCCGCGCCCTGCTGCCGGGCATGCGCCAGCACGGCTACGGTCATGTCATCAACATCGGATCCATGGTGGGCAGTTTTCCCAACCAGGGAGTTGCGGTTTATTCTGCCAGCAAAGCATTCATGGATGCTTTTACCACCGCCGTGTATCGAGAGATGCGCGGCAGCAGCGTGCATGTGAGTGTGCTGCGCCTGGGACCGGTAAAAACCGAGTTCTTTGATACAGCCAAACAATCAGAGAATGGGAACAAAATTCCGGGTGAGGGGCTCTCCATTTCAGTAGAGCATGCTTCCAGGGCGGTCATCAACCTTGTCCGCTCACCGCGCAGGTTCCAATATGTCCCGGGGATATTCAGCGTAGTGCGCGTGGTGGAATTCTTGTTTGGTTGGATCATTGATAAGCTCGGGCCTTTATTGCTGCGCCGGCTGCCAAAACACGAAGCAAGACTGTAGTAACCCCATCCCTGTTCAGGGCAACTCAGGTTTCTCCGTTGGGACCACAGGGAAACCTGGTAGGTTGCAAACCTGCATTCTGGCAATTGAGTTTCTATTTTTATCTGCTATGCTTAAAAACAGGATAGCAAACAAAAAGGTGGAAAAATGCAGACACTGGATAATACCCTGGCAGTGATCATGGGCGGTGGGCAGGGAACCCGCCTTTTTCCTCTGACCCAGCAGCGCGCCAAGCCGGCTGTGCCGTTTGCCGGAAAATATCGCCTGATCGATGTTCCCATCAGCAATTGCATCAATTCCGGAATTTATAAGATTGCCGTGCTCACGCAATTTAACTCTGTTTCACTGCACCGCCATATTTCCAATACCTATAACTTTGATTCCTTTCACGGCGGCTATGTGCAGATCTGGGCAGCGGAACAGACCGGCGAAAGCAATTCCTGGTATCAGGGTACGGCGGATGCGGTACGCAAGCAGCTCTTTGAGATTAAAACCACCGGTGTGCCGTTCGTCTTGATTCTGGCGGGTGATCACCTCTACCGCATGAATTATGCGGCCATGGCTGCGTTCCATTGGAAAAAGGATGCCGATGTGACGGTGGCGGTTCAGCCCATCCTGCGCGAAGACGCACCCCGTTACGGAGTGTTGAAGCGCGATGCGGATGAAAGGATTATCCGTTTTGCAGAAAAACCAAAGGATGAAAAGATGCTGGCTGAAATGATCAGCCAGCCCGCTGCGGAGAAGCCTTATTTTGGATCCATGGGCATTTACCTTTTCAAAACCGATGTGCTTTGTGAATTATTGGAACACACCAATTACGACGATTTTGGTAAGCATGCCATCCCGGCGGCGGTGAACGAGTTTCAGGTTTACGGGTATTCGTATGACGGTTTTTGGGCCGATATCGGGACCATCCGTGCCTTCTATGAAACCAACCTTATGCTGACCGATGACGAGTCGCCCTTCTCCCTCATCGATGAGGGATGGCCGATCTATACCCATGCGCGCTTCCTGCCGGGCAGCGAGATCGAAAACAGCCAGATCAGCCACACCCTGCTGGCTGAAGGATGCTGGATCAAAGATGCGCAGATTTCCCATTCTGTGATCGGCTTGCGCAGCCAGATCCGTAAGGGGGTGGTGATCAAGGATAGCATCATCATGGGCGCTGACTCGTACGGCTTTTTCAGGGCGCGCGATGTGGAGGAAAAAGGGATTCCGTTGGGAATTGGCAACGATTGCTATATCGAAGGGGCGATCATCGATAAAAATACGCATATTGGCAGAGGGACCACCATTTTGCCGTTCCCGCGCGGCACCGAACTGGATGCGCCGAATTGGACGGTGCGCGATGGGATCGTGGTCATCCCGAAGAATACCATCTTAAGTCCCGGCACTCACATTGCACCTTCGTGAAATTTGTATTAGACTTGTGCCAATTGTCAAAATTTCCAATAAGAGCGGAAAAGATAGGAGAATTGGGATGACTGCAAAAAACACTGCAGATGTTCAACGCGCCGCCGAACAAGACGTGGAGATCACTTGGCATTCTCTTAGCCAGGATGAGGTGCTCGACAAGCTCCAAAGCCCTCTTGAAAAAGGGCTTTCTTCTCAAGAAGCGACCGCGCGCAAGGAAAAATTTGGCTCCAACGAACTCCAGGAGGGGAAAAAGCGCACTTTCTGGAATATGGTTTGGGAGCAGTTGAACAATTTCGTCATCATTATGCTGGTGGTGGCTGCCATTATTTCAGCTTTCTTGGGCGAAATTGTGGATGCAAGCGCAATTATTGCGATTGTCATTTTGAATACCATCATGGGCGTGGTGCAGGAAAGCCGTGCCGAGCAGGCGTTGGATGCCTTGAAAAAGATGGCAGCGCCGGAGGCCCAGGTGTTGCGCGATGGGCATCGTGTTTCCGTCCCGGCCCGCGATCTGGTACCTGGTGATATTGTCTTCCTTGAAGCGGGGAATTTTGTGCCCGCCGATCTGCGCCTTCTGGAGGCGGTCAATCTCAAGATTGATGAAGCAGCTCTCACCGGCGAATCAGTGCCGGTGGAAAAGAACTCCACGGTTCTGCTGGATGCGGATGCAACACTGGGCGATCGTATCAATACTGCTTTCAGCGGAACGGTCGTTTCGTATGGCCGCGGAAAAGGGGTGGTCATCAGCACCGGCATGAATACCCAGATCGGCTTGATCGCCACCATGCTGCAATCTGTGGAAGAGGAACAAACCCCATTGCAGCAAAAACTGGACCAGCTCGGAAAACTGCTTGGTTATGCTTGTATGGTGATCAGTGCTGTGGTCTTTGTGGCTGGTTGGCTGCAAGGCGGCGACCTGCTTGAATCGTTCATGGTGGCTGTCAGTTTGGCGATCGCGGCGGTTCCCGAAGGTCTGCCGGCGGTGGTTACCATCAGTCTGGCGCTGGGGATGCACGAGATGGTCAAACGGCATGCCCTCATCCGCCGCTTGGCCTCGGTTGAAACGCTTGGTTCCGCTACGGTGATCTGCTCGGATAAGACCGGCACCCTCACCCAAAACGTGATGACCGTTACCGAAGTATGGACCGATGGGAAGACCGTGAATATCACTGGAACGGGATATGTTCCCGAAGGGAACTTTGTTCTGGATGGCAAGAAGGTCGAACTGAACGATATCCCTGCCGTGGCAACCACCCTGTGGGTCGGCAGCGTGAATAATGATTCAGAACTGGAAGGAATCGAAGATGAGAACGGCAAGATGAACTACCGCATCGTCGGCGACCCCACCGAAGGTTCCATCCTGGTGGCTGCCGCCAAAGCGGGCGTGCATGCCGCCGATCTCAAACGGGCTTATCCCCGCGAAGGGGAGATCCCCTTCGACTCCACCCGCAAGCGCATGGTCACCGTGCATGGCATCAAAGAGGCCTGGAAGAATTCCACCCTGCCCTTCAATGGGAAAGAAAAAACCAGTTCCTATGTCATCGCGGTGAAGGGCGCCCCCGATGTGGTGTTGAAACTTTGCGATCGTTATCAGAAAGCTGATAATACGACAGAGAAATTGGATGACGCCGCGCGCCAGCGCATTCTGAAGGCGAACGATGGCATGACCCAGAAGGCCCTGCGTGTGCTGGGTATGGCGTATCGTGTGGTATCTGCCAAACCCGAAGACGTGGATAGCGATCATTTGGAAAAAGATCTGGTCTTTGCCGGTCTGGTGGGCATGATCGACCCGGCCCGCGAGGAAGTGAAACCTGCCCTCGTGAAAGCCATTGGGGCCGGCATCCGCACCATCATGATCACCGGTGATTATCCCAACACGGCCAAAGCCATTGCCGAAAGTATTGGCTTGCTGCAGCCTGGGCATCGTGTGGTCACCGGGGCTGATATTGAGGCCTTTAGCGATGAACAGTTGCAGGAAGAGGTGAAAACCATCGATGTGTTCGCCCGCGTATCCCCGGAGCATAAGATGCGCATTGTCAACGCCCTGCGCGCCAATGGCGAAACGGTTGCCATGACCGGGGATGGCGTGAATGACGCGCCTGCCATCAAGACCGCCGATATCGGCGTTGCCATGGGCATCACCGGCACCGATGTGGCCAAGCAAACGGCGGATATGGTGCTGACGGATGATAACTATGCCAGCATCGTGTCGGCAGTGGAACAGGGCCGCATCATTTACAGCAATATCCGCAAGTTCGTGTACTACCTGATTTCCTGCAATATTTCAGAGATCATGATCATCTTCCTGCCCACCATCCTCGGAAAATGGATGTTCCCCTTTGCCGCTGCCACCATGGCGGTCTCTTCGCCGCTGAAACCCATCCAGCTGCTGTGGTTGAACCTGGTGACGGATGGTGCTCCGGCTCTGGCGTTGGGCACCGAAAAGGGTGACCCTGACATCATGGACCAGGCGCCGCGCCCCAAGAAGGAACCCATCATCAATCGTTTCATGCTGATGGGCATTGCCATTCAAACCGTTGCCATTACCTCTGCGACCCTCATCGCATATTCCCTCGGGCTGCGCATGGGCAATCAGCAGACCGCGGAAACCATGGCGTTCGTCACGCTCTCGCTTTCCGAACTGCTGCGCGCCTATACTGCTCGCTCGGAGCGCTACCCGCTCTTGAAGATGGGCGTGTTCAAGAACAAATGGATGAACCTGGCCGTGCTGGCTTCCGTTGCGCTGGTCATGGCGGTCATTTATATCCCTGGCTTGAATATCGTCTTCGATACCGTTCCCTTAACGCTGGTGGAATGGGAAGAGATTATTCCGCTGCTGCTCCTGCCCTCTGTGGCGGCTGAAGTGGTGAAATATATTGTCTCTGGGAAAAAGAAGGCAGCATAAAGAATTTGCTGGTAAACGAAAAGAAGCGCAAACCCTGCGCTTCTTTTTTTATGGCATGCGCAAGGAATGCATGGGCTCAAAGCTGATGCGGTGCATCGCGCACAGCCCCGCTGTTTGCAGGATGGCGCGGTGGAAAGCGGTGCCGTACCCTTTATGCCTGGCGAACCCGTATTGCGGATACTGGGAATCCATTTCGAGCATGTACGCATCACGGGCGGTCTTGGCCAGGATGGAAGCGGCGGCGATGCTCAAGCATCGTGCGTCCCCCTTTGGCAGGCACACCTGCGGCAGGTCGCTTTCTTTTAAACGGACATAATCGATCAACAGGTGATCGGCCTTGTAATGCAGCTGGTTCAGTGCGCGCAGCATGGCGTTGCGTGTGGCGGCGGAGATGCCCAGCTCATCGATCTCCTGGTTGCTGGCACAACCGACCGCCCAGGCGATGCTGGACGATTGGATGCAGCCCCTCCAGCGCTCGCGCTGCAGCGGGGTCATTTTTTTGGAATCCTTCACTCCGTGCAGCAGTTGCAGGATGTGTTCATCGCATGGCAGGATGACCGCTGCGGCGTACACTGGCCCGGCCCAGGCGCCCCGCCCGGCCTCATCCAGCCCGGCAACGCAAGTATAACCCTGCTGCCAGAGCTGTTTTTCGATCTCGATGTCCGGATGGCGGGGGGTGGGAGCGGCTTTACGCACCATATTCTTTGCGAATGGCTTTCCAGCGGATGCGGATCAGGTCGCCCGCCATGTGCAGCGAATCGCGCAGGAATCTCACTTTGCTGTGCGCGTCGAAATGCCAGTGGATGGGCACTTCGCGGATGGTATAGCCAAAATGCTTTGCCAGGAAGAGCACCTCCACGTCAAAGGTCCAGCCCTCAATGGTTTGCAGCGGAAAGAGATGTGCGGCGGCTTTGGCGCTGAAGCACTTGAAGCCGCACTGCGTATCCTGCAGGCCGGGCAGCGCCATGAACTTGACGAAGCTGTTGAACACGCGCCCGATGAAATGGCGGTAGGCCGGTTCCCCGATGCGCTGCGCGCCGGGCGCTTCGCGCGAACCGATGGCGATGTCGCAATTTTCCAGAATGGGCGGGATGAAATGGTTCACTTCCTCGATGGGCATGGAGAGGTCGGCATCGCAGATGAAGCGGTACTCTCCTTGCGCGGCCAGCATGCCGGTCTTCACCGCAATGCCCTTGCCGCGTTCTTCGATGTGCAGCGCGCGAAAGAGGGGATTCTTCTGTGCGAAATCCTGGGCGATGGCATAGGTGCGGTCGCTGCTGCCGTTCTCCACGATCAGCACTTCGGCGCGGTAAGCTTGCCGGGCGAGAAAACCGGCGATCTTTTCCAGACTGCCCGGCAGGCGCGTCTCTTCGTTATACGCGGGAATGATGATGGAGAGGAAGGGCTTGTTCATGCTAAGGGATATTATACGAGCAATGGGTAAGCTATCCAACAAAATATACTAGGATATCTGTATATTATTGATTTCTAGATTGTGTATAAAGTACAATTGAAATATATAAAGGTCAGTATTAGTAGTATTTTCCCCTTGAAACTGTTTAATGGTCAAAAAACAAATAAATTGGAAGTCGAGGTGAAAATATGGGGTTTGCTGTTGAAATGTATTTTGATGAAAAGTCGACACAAATCATTCAAAGTATATGGCAAAATATTGGCTCGATCAATCTCAAAATTAACGCTTCACCTCATATCACCTTAAGCCTTCACGAGAAGATGGACATCGAGTATTTTAAGCAAATTCTAGAAACGTTTACATCCCAACATCAAAAAATACCCATCAACATATCATCAATCTCAATATTCTTAGCAGAAGAAGGTATTATCTTCCTTGCCCCAGTAGTGACAGAACCATTACTTAATCTTCACAAAGAATTTCATCATCTGCTTAAAACCTCTGAAATAGAAACCGACGATAACTACAAACCAGGAAATTGGGTTCCTCACTGCACTCTGGACATGGAACTTGGAAAAGTTGATCTTCAATGGAAATTTATGATCTGTCGGGATTTGGAAAAGATGAGAGATGCAACCTTGGAATCCATTGGGCTAGTCTATTTTAGACCGGTTACAGAATATTTTCGGTTTTCATTACAATCAGTGTCTCCATCATTAGTGGAGAAGTATATCCCAGAGGGTTAGTTCATGCCGAAAATAAACAGTTTTAGTGCTTTCGCCAGTTATTATGATCTGTTTGAACTGAAATCCAGCTCGATGTATTCCTTTGTTTTAAATGTTTTGGAGGATTATTTTACGCGGTATGGCGTAAACACTGTTCTTGATATGGCATGCGGAACTGGGGCTCAAACGATCCCTCTCGCGAAAAAGGGATATCACGTGACTGCTTGTGATTCCAGTTCAGAAATGCTTCAAATTGCGCAGCAAAAAGCCAAAGGTATTAAGATCAAATTTTATCAATGTGATATGCAAAATTCACATAAGGGTGTGTATGATGCAATAATAGCAATCTTGAATTCCATTAGTTACTTAAGCCGAGAGGATTTTCTTATGACATTGAAGAATAAGAAAGATAACATTAGAGACGGTGGATTATTCATCTTTGATATAACAAATCTTGATGCTGTGAAAGCAGGTGTTTTTGTTGAAGGCAAACTGATTGATACCGCTGGAGAATATCAAGGATTAAAATTCGTACGTTTCACCCAATCCACTATAGATATTGCTTTGGGGCTGATGGTGACACATTGGGAATCTTTTATTCAACAAGATTTTCAGCACATGAAAAGATTCTCTGGAACATGGTATCGGCAAATTTATTGTCTTGATGAATTAGAGCAAATATTATTTGATAACGGTTTTCACGTGATCAAATATTTAGAGAGGAATGGTGCTTCTTTTAATAAAACCCAGAGTTACTCTGTTTTGGTTATTGCAGAAAAATTCAACAGACCATAAAGGTAATGTTCAAGTCATTGAAAATCTCAATATATCGATGTGGACGTTTACACTTAATCGTGTTTTTTATATCACTTCTGCTCATCGAAATATTTACTTACGAAATCAAATAGGTGTTGATAATCAATGCGTAATAATCGTTAAGTAAAAATTTCAACCAGTGACACAGGTTTATAACTAATAGAATATAGAGTATGCACTCTGATGGTAATTTTTCGGGTTTTCGGCGATATTAGGATGTTTCAAAAGTTCGTATAATTGTTGGAAAGAGCACTCGTTATAGAAAACATTTCTTTATCAAAGGGAGGAAGTATGAGTCCTAAAGAACTACGGGTGTGGGAAACCGTTTCGAAAAGAACTATCCTCAAATCCGGTAAATTTTTAACAGTTGAAAATCATATCATAAAACTTCCTAGTGGGCAGGTAATCTCCGATTGGCCATGGATTATTATTCCAAGTGCTGCTATTGTCCTTGCGGTGACGGAAAACGATGAATTTCTTTGCTTTCGCCAAACAAAATATGCAGTGGAAGGAACAACGTTAGCCCCGGTTGGTGGCATGCTTGAGCCAGATGAAAAACCACTGGATGCAGCAAAAAGAGAACTACTTGAAGAGACTGGCTACGAATCAGCACATTGGATTAGTTTTGGAAGTTACATTCTGGATCCCAATCGAGGTATAGCAACCATGTATTTATTTTTGGCTCTGAAGGCAAAACAAGTAACCGAACCTAATAGTGATGACCTGGAAGATCAGGAATTATTGCTTCTCAGCCAAAATGAAATTGAAGATGCGTTGAAGTCAGGGGAATTCAAGATATTAGCATGGTCGGCAGTTGTCTCAATGTCTTTAAATTACATAACTGATTCCAAAAACCATGGAATGCTTTAAAAAGCATCTACTCTTCGTATTTCAATACAATAAGGGGAATACAATTGTTCTGTGATAATTACAGGTCGGGGTGGGCGGACTTGAACCGCCGACCTCTGCGTCCCAAACGCAGCGCGCTTCCAACTGCGCTACACCCCGGCGCATGAAGTATAATCTGAGAACACTTCAACCGTCAAGGAGTGCCGCTCGCGCATGCGCAAACCGCTTTTTTTAACCTGCAACCTGCGTTTTTCTTTCTTCCTGCTCGCATTCCTGCTTCTCGGCTGCCAGCCGGCTGCGGCTGTGCTTGAAGAACCTTCCCCACTGCCTACCGCCGCCCTTGCTCCAACCGCTACTTCTTCCTCCGTGCTCCGGTTGGAAGAAAAGGATGGTGCCGGATCACAGACTTTGTGCGAGGAGGGCGGCACCATCCAAATCCTTTCGCTTGATTCGGAACTGCTCCAGGATGTTATGCAGTTCGCAGTCTATTTCCCGCCCTGCTACCGCGCGGATGCAGCGCAGGCTTACCCTGTCATTTACCTGCTGCACGGGCAATGGCAGAACATCGACCTGTGGCAAAGTATCGGTCTTCAAGCCGCGGCGGATGATCTCATTCTCCAGCAGCACCGCCGGCCGTTTTTGATCATTATGCCCTACGAGGAATATTATTTCCGCTCTATGCAGAATAATCGTTTCCCCGACGCCATCCTGCAGGAGCTGCTGCCCTGGGTGGAAGAAAACCTTTCGGCTTGTGCCGAACGTGATTGCCGCGCCGTCGGTGGCATCTCGCGCGGTGCGGCCTGGGCGGTGCGTCTGGCTTTTCAAAACCCGGGCGTCTTCGGAACGCTGGGCGCGCACAGCCTGCCTGTATCGCAGGAAGATCTGCAAGACCTGCCTGATTGGGTGGATGCTGCACATGAAGATATGCTGCCGCGCATCTATGCGGATGTGGGCAGCAGCGACCCGGCTGTCAAAGATGCTTCGGCTTTTGACCAGGTGCTCAATGCGTTGGGCGTGGCGCACGAATGGCATCTGTATGCAGGGCGCCATAATGAAGAATACTGGCAGCAGCATCTGCCGGATTATCTGAGCTGGTATACTCGCAACTGGATGGAGGAATGAGAATAGAAAGATGATCGAGAACAGGAAACATTGTCGCGCTGTCTTTGGGCTGCTGCTGGGCGTGCTTCTGATGGCTTGTGCTGCCGGGGCTCCGGCAGCGACTGCTGCAACGCAGCCCAGCGCGACCCTTGCTCCCACACAGGAACTTCCCACCCCTACTGCTATCCCCGCGGGCTGCACCGAAACGCAAGGGCATTTTGAATATCAGGAGATCCAGACCACGCTGATGACCCATCCGCTTTCTTTCCGGGTATATCTGCCGGTGTGCTATGATGCGCAGGGGGAGTATGAGTACCCGGTGCTGTATTTCCTGCATGGCCAGAGTTTTAACGACGACCAGTGGGACCGCCTGGGTGCGGATGAGGCGCTCGACCGCCTTGTTCTGGCCGGGGAAGTGGTGCCTTTTATCATCGTCATGCCCAAGGAATCGGATTACATGTCCAACCAGTGGGATTCGAAATATGGCCCGGCCATCGCGGAAGAGCTGACCGTTTGGGTTGATGAACATTATCATACCTGTGCGGAACGTCAATGCCGCGCCATCGGGGGTCTCTCTCGCGGAGCCGCTTGGGCTATGCGTACCGGGCTGATCTACTGGGAAACCTTCGGCACCATCGGCACCCACAGTCTGGCGCCCTTCCGTGGCGACTTTAACGAAGCTCCCTCCTGGTTTAAAAAGATCCCCGAAGATCAACTGCCGCGCATCTGGATCGATATCGGAGTCCTGGATGTCAATCTGGATGCCGCCAATACCTTTGAAGTGCGGCTGACCAAATACCGCATGCCTCATGAGTGGCATATCTTCCTGGGCACTCACAATGAAGATTACTGGCAGTCGCACGTGGAAGAGTACCTGCGTTGGTATGCGGAAGCATGGAAGGATAGGAACCCATCATCATGATCGCGAACATTGGATATCTCTTGCTGGTCGTCGGAGTGGTGTGCAGCGCTTTGGCTGCGCTCGTTTCCGCTTATGCTTTGTTCAAAAAAAGCCGCTCGTTCCAATTGGAGGTCAGAGCCCTTTCTGCCGTTGGAACGCTGGCGGTGTGCGCTGCTTTCGGATTGGCCATTTTTCTGCTGGTTTCCGGTAAATTTGATTATGAGATTGTCTATGAGAACACCAGCCGCCAGATGGATGTGCTGCAGAAGGTCACGGCAGTGTGGGGCAATAAAAGCGGTTCGCTTCTCTTCTGGAGCTTTCTTCTCTCCTTGTGCGTTTCCATCACGGCCTTTGGGAAATGGCAGGGCAAAAAGGAACCTTATTTTCACGGGGTCATGCTGCTCCTGCAGCTTTTCAACCTGTTCTTTGTGGCTCTCATCACCTTTCAGACCAACCCCTTCGCCCGTCTGTGGCAGTTGACGAACGGGAGTGTGGCGGCGGCCGTGTTCGCTCCGGCCGGAGCGCTGCCTCTTGTCCCATCGAACGGGCAGGGGCTTAATCCGCTCTTGAAGCACGCCGGTATGGTCATTCACCCGCCTCTCCTCTATTTGGGATTCATCCTGTTCTTTGTGCCGTTTGCCTTTGCCATCGTTTCGCTGTGGCGCAGGGATTACTCCTTTACTTGGTTGGGCAGCACCCGCACCTGGATCGTGCTGGCATGGGTCTTTCTCACTGCCGGCATCTTGCTGGGTTGCTGGTGGGCATACGATATTTTGGGCTGGGGCGGTTACTGGAGCTGGGATCCGGTGGAGATCGCCGGGTTGATGCCCTGGCTGAGCGGGTTGGGGCTGCTGCACTGTCTCAATACGTACCGTTCCAGCGAACAGGTACGCCGCTGGAGCTATGGATTGATAGCGGGAACGGTGCTGCTCATCATTTTCGGCATCTATCTTTCGCGCACCGGCGTGGTCACTTCGGTGCATGCCTATTCGCAGAGCAGCATCGGTCCGGCTTTTATGGGCTTTTTCCTTTTTCTGCTCGTTATTTCCATTGGCTCTCTGGCAGTGCGCTGGAAAGAACTGCGCCCGGCATCGCAAAGGCCGGCTTTCCTGACCCCCGCTGGACTTACCAGCACGCTTGCGCTCTGCTTGACCCTGCTGGTGCTGGTTTGTCTGCTGGGCGTCACCCTGCCGCTCACCTCGCAAGCTCTCACCGGGCAAAGGACGGAGCCATCGGCACTGTATTATGAATGGAGTTTTGGGCCGCCCCTGCTTGTTATTTTAACAAGCACTGCATTGGGCTATCTGCCGGATAAGAAGAAATTGCGTACTGCTTCTGTACTCATCGCCTTAGTGCTCGTGATTATCACGGGCGTCCTATTTGGAAAGATGAACTTCTCTGCGCTGATCGGTCTTTTGGCAGTTTTCTTTTTGATTGCTGCGCTGGTTCTTACCGCTCTCGATCGGTTCAGCCATGTGCGTTCTGTTGAAAAAAAGAAAAGACATTCTCCAAAGATGGCAGATATTGTACTGCACCTGGGTTTTGCTCTGCTGGCACTGGGTGTGGTCGGTAGCCGCAGTCTGGCTGAGTCAACGGTGGTATCCCTGTCAGTCGGGCAAAATGCGGTATTGAGCAGCAGGCAGGTTACTAAAACCTCAGCGCAAGTGGAGGAATCGGTCAACCAGCAGGTACTGTATGCGGAGGAGTACGAATTCCATCCCGCTGGAAAGCGCTATATTGTGCTACAACCGCATATTCTCTGGTACGAAGATACCCGCAGCACCGTTTCTGCACCAGATATTCACTCCAATTTTTTGTCCGATACCTATGCCGCCATTTTAGAATGGGATGGAACTTCCAATGGCAGCACCACAGTATTGCTTGCCCAATTTCCACTGATGGTATGGTTGTGGGTTGGCGGAGTGCTGCTCATACTGGGCACCCTTCGGCTGCATTTTTCACCTCCCCATTCCGAAGATGAAAAATGATCCAGAGAAGGTGCGTGCCTTGTTATAGACTGTTTATAACCTGCCTATACTTTCTTCACTAATTCTTCACATCTCACCGGTATTCTTACGCTTGAAAGGATCTTGTGAGGTGAACAATGAATAAAGGTTTAAAGATTGCACTGATTGTGGTTGGCGCTTTCCTCTCGGTGTGTGGTATTTTGTTCCTGGTGTCTTTCTTTACCGGCAGTCGTGTCAACCGTGGCGTTGATGGCGATTTCTATGGAGGCCGGGGATGGAACAACTCAGGTATGCCGGGCGGCATGATGCGCCGCTGGAACCGCTCTTCTTCCAATGATGATCTTTACCTGGAACGCTGGGCTGCCATTCTTGGCATCAGCCAGGATGAGCTCAAATCGCGCCTGGATGCCGGCGAATCGCTGGAAAGCATTGCCGAATCGCAGGGTGTCGATATGCCCTGCTGGAACAACGATGCGGATGAGGATGCGGACCCCGCTGCAACCCCCACCAGTTATTCTGGTTGGGGCTTCGGTGCGGGGATGTGCTTCTAACAGTGCGTCCTGAAAAGAACGGGGTTGGAACATTCCAACCCCGTTTGCTTGCGTATACAATAGAACTATGGCAAAAATATTGATCATTGAAGATGAATTGGAACTGGTCAAGGTGCTGCGTTCCTATTTGGAAAATGCCGGTTTTTCGGTGGTCAGCGCACTGCGCGGTGATACCGGCCTTGCCGCCTGGCAGAACGAAGCCCCCGATCTGGTATTGCTGGACTTGAGCTTGCCCGGCCTGGATGGCATTGAAGTGACCAAAGCCATCCGCAAAACGGCGGCCACTCCCATCATAATCATCACCGCCCGCGTCGAAGACACCGATCGAATTGTAGGTCTTGAACTGGGCGCCGATGATTATGTGACCAAACCATTTTCCCCGCGCGAGGTGGTGGCGCGTGTGAAAGCGGTGCTGCGCCGCGCGCAACCAGTGGAAGAACTAACGAAAAAGATTATTATCAAAGACCTGGAGATCGACGCCGAATCGTACAAGGTTAAAAAAGCGGGTGAGCCGCTGGAGCTCACGCGCATGGAATTTGCGATCCTGCAAACCATGGCGGAACATCCCGGCAAGGTCTTTTCACGTTTGCAGCTTTTGGAAGCTGCACAGGGTGTGGCGTATGAGGGTTACGAACGTACCATTGATGCGCATATTAAAAACCTGCGCTCCAAATTGGGAGATAAGGCCGATCGGCCAAACTATATCGAAACTTCCTTTGGCATCGGGTACAGCTTCAAGGAGGATTAGCTCATGAGCATGCGCTGGCGGATTTTTCTCTCTTTCCTGTTGATCGTTCTGGTTGCGGTTGGGTCGCTGACCTTTTTTGCTTACCATTCCACCTCCAGCGAAGTATCCTCATTTGTGACCAGCGGCGGATTGTGGGGGGTGGAAAAGATCGTTCAAGCGTTGGAGGAATATTATCAGGAACATCAAACCTGGCAGGGCGCCGAAACCATCCTCGAATCCGCTCGAAGCGGGAAGGGCATGATGCAGCATGGCGGCATGATGATGGGTTCGGAGGGGATGCATGCCATGGCTTTCCGCTTGGTTGATGCGGATGGCTATGTGGTCGTTGATCAGAGTGACCCGCAGAATGTGGGCGCCCGCCTGGGCGCTGAACCGCAGGGGGCGGTAGTGCTTACCCTCGATGAGACGGTCATCGGCTACTTGCTGCCTGAGACCGGTTATATGTTCCCCACGGTGGATGTCAATCAAGCGTTGCTGGATCTGCTGCTGCCCTCTTCCATCCGGGCGGCGCTCATCACAGCGCTGGTGGGTTTAGGCATGGCGATCATTTTGGGATATTTCCTTTACCGGCCTATCCGTGCGCTCGAAAAAGCAGCCACCGGTCTGGCAAAGGGTGATCTGACGCAGCGTGTATGTGAAACCGGCCCGGCGGAGACCGCTAATCTGGGCAAGGCCTTCAACAGCATGGCGGAGGAATTGGAAAAAGCGGACCAGAACCGCAGGAACATGACCGCTGATATTGCCCATGAGCTGCGCACACCACTGGCGGTGCAGCAGGCGAACCTCGAAGCCATGCTCGACGGGGTCTATCCGCTGGACAAAAAGAATATTCAGGTGGTGCTCGATCAAAATCATACTCTGCGTTTGCTGGTTGATGATCTGCGTACTCTTTCGCTGGCGGATGCCGGTGAATTGGGGTTGGTTCAAAAACCCGTTGAATTGACCGCTTATTTGCGCACTTTTTTGGAAAAATTTCAGAACCGCCTGCAGGAAAAACAGTTGACCTTGCATGCTGAGATACCGGAAACAAAAATACTGCTGACCACTGATGCCCTGCGCCTGGAGCAGATCTTGACCAATCTCCTGCAGAATGCGGTCACCCATTCCCCCAGGCATGGAGCGCTGTTCTTTAAAGTGCAGAATTTGGCGGATAGAGTGGAAATTTCCTTGCGCGATTCCGGCGAGGGCATTCCCCCGGACGTGCTTCCGGTGCTGTTTGAGCGCTTCAGCAAAGGCAGCGTCACCGGCCGCGACAAGGATAGCACCGGACTGGGTCTGGCGATCTCAAAAAAACTTGCCCACGCATTGGGCGGTGACCTGACCGCGCGCAATCACCCTGCGGGAGGGGCTGAGTTCACCCTGACATTCGTCACGAAAACGTAGAATAATCGCTTAAATTCGCAAACCTCGCTATAATTACGCGCATGAGTCTCTCAAGGAAGGAAGTAGAACATATTGCCCTGCTGGCTCGCCTGGAACTCAGCGATGAGGAGATCATCCGGTATGCCGACCAGCTTTCTGCCATCCTGGAACATGTGGCGGCATTGCAGGAACTGGAAACCGAACATATTCCCCCCACCTCCAGCGTGCTTCCGTTGCGCAGCGGACTGCGCAGTGATGAACCGCGGCCGGGATTGGATACCAGCAGGGCATTGCAGAATGCACCGGATTCTGAAAAGGATCAGTTCCGCGTTCCGCCGGTTCTGGATTGACGAAAATGGCGGATTTCAAAGAATGCTCGCTTCAGGCAATGCTAAAGGGGATGCGCGACGGTGATTTTTCCAGCCGTGAGTTGACCTCCTTTTTTCTTGACCGTATCGATGCCCTGGAAGGGCGCATCCATGCCTTCCTTTCCCTCAAACCGGAAAGCGCCCTGCAGCAGGCGGATCGGGCGGATGCGCTTTACGTGGAATGGCGCGCCAAAAAGCGTGCATCGATACCGTCTCTATTGGGGTTGCCCATCGCTGTCAAGGATGTGCTGTGCGTGGATGGCTTCCCCTGCACCTGCGGTTCCCGCATTCTGGAGAATTTTCATCCACCGTTCAATGCCACTTCGGTCCAGCGCTTGCTGGATGAAGGGGTGATCATTGTTGGCAAGACCAACATGGATGAATTTGCCATGGGTTCTTCCACTGAGAATTCGGCCTTCGGACCCACCCATAACCCTTGGAATGTGGAGCATGTGCCCGGGGGTTCGAGCGGCGGAAGTGCGGCGGCTGTTGCAGCCCGCATGATCCCGGCTGCCCTGGCTACCGATACGGGCGGCAGTGTGCGCCAGCCGGCTTCGTTCTGCGGGGTGACCGGTATAAAACCCACTTATGGGCGCGTTTCCCGTTATGGTTTGATCGCGTACGGTTCCTCGCTGGATACGGCTGGTGTGATGGCACACAGCGCACAGGATGTGGAAATGCTGCTGCGCGTGATGGCAGGTTTTGATCCTCGCGATGCCACCACCAGTGACCTGCCGGTCTTTTCGCCGCTAGAGGACCAAAACGATTTGCACGGGCTGCGCATCGGGCTGCCAATGGAATATTTCATCGAAGGCATTCAGCCGGAGGTGGATGTGGCGGTCAAAGAAGCGGTGCGCCAGCTCGAGCAACATGGAGCGCAGGTGCTGCAGGTTTCCTTGCCGCACACCCGTTATGCGCTGCCCGTCTATTATTTGATCGCTCCCGCAGAGGCATCCGCCAACCTGGCGCGCTTTGATGGTGTGCGCTATGGGCTGCGCGTGGAGGAAGAGGACCTGATACCCATGTACTTGAGAACCCGCGGCAGGGGTTTTGGGGCTGAGGTGAAGCGGCGCATCATGCTGGGCACTTATGCGCTTTCCGCCGGCTATTATGATGCCTATTATGGCCAGGCGCAAAAAGTGCGCACCCTTATCAAACAGGATTTTGAAAAGGCGTTTGAATTTGTGGATGTCATTGCCGCACCCATTGCGCCGACCACGGCCTTTAAATTGGGGCAGCATACCGATGATCCGCTGGCCATGTATCTGGAGGATGTCTTTACCCTGCCAGCTAACTTGGCTGGCGTGCCGGGGTTGGCCTTTCCGGTCGGGTTTGATGGTAACGGGCTTCCCATTGGCATGCAGCTCATGGGTCCGCAGTTCTCTGAGCAAAATCTGTTTCGAGCTGCCAGCGTTTACCAGTCCTTTACAGATTTTCACCAGCGCGTTCCATTGGACGTGCAGTGATCTTGGAAGGGCTCTATAGTATTACCCAATGCTGAAATTTATGGACGAAAAGCATCCATTTTCAAAGTAAAATGGGTTGAAAGATCGTTTAACAAATTCACACTTTCCGGGAAAATACGTTTTCTCTATCTTCCATGAATGGTTGTGCACAGGGTTTGGCAGAGGTGCATAACCCAACCAGGAAAGGAGGATAGATATGGTGTACCAGTCTGTTGCCATTGTCACCGGGAGTTGTGCTCAAATTCCAAAAGACGCACAAGAAAAATTAGGGATTAAGGTGCTGCCGTTCACCATTCAAATGGATGGCAATAGCTATCTGGATGACGGGATTGCGCTCCCCTCTTCTCAGATTTATCGCGTGATGCGCTCATCGAATATTGCTCCCACCACAGCACCACCTTCGAATGGGGATTATTTGCGCACCTTCCAGTCCTTGTTCGAAGAGGGCTGCCGGGATGTCATCTATCTATCCATTTCGGAAAAACTGAGCAGCGATTACCATGCTGCCTGTGGGGTGGCAGATTTGGTGAATAGCAATTACCCTGATAACAAAGTCCATGTTGTCGATAGTGCCGGCGCGGCGATCCCCCAGGGATTTTTGGCGATGGAGGCGGCCGAAAAAGCATTACGGGGAATGTCCGCGCAGTCGATTGTGCAGTGGCTGGAAGGATCAAAAGTTCGTGCCGGTTTGGTGGCTTCGCTGGATACGCTGGAGTATCTGGCCAAGGGCGGCCGCATTGGAAAGGCCTCCCGATTTATCGGGAGCATGCTGGATATTAAACCGCTTCTTTCGCTGGTCAACGGGGTGGTCATGCCGGTAGCTGTTCAGCGTGGTCCGAAGAAGGTCCTTTCTGTTATTTTAGCGACCGTGAAAAAGGCTGTCGCCGGATGGAAGAGGTTGTACCTGGCGGTGCTGCATGCCGATGATAAACAGCGCGCTGAAGTGCTCTTGCAGATGGCCAGGGGCATCTTTCAAGTTGATGATATCTATTTGTGTGAGATAACGCCGATGATGGGTGTGCATGTGGGGCCCGGATTGATCGGGCTGGGGTACTATTTTGAATAAGAATACCGCGCTGGGGCTAAAGGAATGCCATGCCTCAGAAAGGACAGATGGATGCAACGACTTTTCTTCTGAAGTGTTCTTTTTAACAGATCACAAAACCGATCTCTTTGGTACAAAGAATCTTTCTCAATGGATGAAAGAACACTTGATTGATAATAAAAGATGAATGGCTTCTGAACAGGGTTGAGCACAGAAAATTTGTGATTTTCAGGAAAATGGACTTGCCAATTCGCATGGCAGGGTTGAAAATGGATGTATCGGTTGGATCCTGGCCTGAATCATCCGCCGATTGTCTTGCCTCTTTGAAGAAAGATTTATGTACACAAAAAAGGTAGAGGTGCATAAAACTTTATGAAACGAAGAGGAAGAATATGCAAGAAGATTCGATCGCATTGGTGACAGGTAGTTCGGCGCAGGTCTCTGTTTCCCAGAGAATGGAGAACGGAATTGAGGTTCTTCCATTCACCATCCAGATGAACGGCAAGGTCTATTCGGATGGTGTGGATATCGAACCGTGCGAGGTCTATAAGGTCATGCGCACCAGCGCTGCAGTGCCAACCACCGCGCCGCCATCCATCGGTGTTTTTTACCAAAAATTTGTCGAACTGTTCGATCGGGGATTTCACCACATCATTTATCTCACCATCTCCCGCAAGTTGAGCGGCGAATATTCCAATGCTTGTTCGGTGGCTGATTCGCTGAATGAGACCTATCCTGACCGGAAGGTTCATGTGGTTGACAGCACCGTCATTGCCAGCCCACAAGGTTTTCTGGCCATGGGTGCTGCCCAGCGCATCAAGCGGGGGAATCCGGTGACAGAGGTTTTGCAGTGGTTGGAAAGGACCAAAGAGCGATCGGGAATTGTAGGATCGGTGGAATCCCTTGATTTTCTGGCGAAAGGAGGGCGCATCGGAAAGGCATCCCACTTTTTAGGAAGTTTGTTGGATATCATACCGATTCTTTCCATCAAAGAAGGGGAAGTTTCTCCTCTGTGCATTAAGCGGGGCGCCAAAGGGCTGTGCAATTCGATCCTCAAGATTGTTCAGGAAATCATCCAGGGATATAAAAAATTGACCATCACCGTGATGCATACGGACGCTCCGGAAAAAGCGGCTGCCTTGCAGAGATTTCCAGCATGGCATTCTCGGAAGAGAGAGTTCCGATCAGTGATATGAACCCCATGTTTGGCATCCACGTCGGCCCTGGAGCATTTGGGCTGGGGTATATGTTCGAATGACCATGAATCGCTGAGTTTGGAGGAAGGATGACATCACAAAGTGTGCTCATCGCGGGCATGGCTGTTCTGGCTTATTTGATCGGCTCCATCCCCACGGCGTTTTTGGCGGGGAAATGGTTGAAGGGCATTGACTTGCGCCAGTATGGCAGTGGAACGGTGAGCGGATCGATGGTTTGGGAGCATGTGGGAAAATGGGCCCTTTTTCCAGTGGGTATTTTCGATGTTTTGAAGGGGGCCATGCCGGTCTGGATCAGTCTCACCGTGGGTCTATCGGCGAACTCTGCGGCCTGGGTGGGTCTCTGTGCTGTGCTGGGTCATAACTGGCCGATCTTTCTGAAATTTCATGGCGGCCGTGGGTTGAGCCCCTTTTTTGGGATTCTGTTGGTGCTCTTTCCGGGTGGGCTTTTATTCATGCTTGTTGTGCTGGGGATCGGATTGATCTTGGATATTTCGGCTCCCCTGGTGTTGGTCGCTCTGGGCTTGCTGCCGCTTTTGTCAGGCTATCTGCATGGCTCTTCTGCAATTCAAGCTGTTTCATGGGGAATGCTGGCGATCACGGCTGCAAAACGGCTGGAAGCGAACCACCGTCCTTTGCCCGTTGATGCCAGAGAGCGATGGCAGGTGATCTTCTTGCGTTTGTTCCTGGATCGCGACATAAAAGATCATCAGAAATGGGTACGGCGGACTCCTTTGTAAAAAAACCAAAGAAAACAGGATCCTGAAAATTCACTCACTACTGTGATTGCTGCTGGAATTTGTACTTTTCTTGACCAAACACTTCTTATACAATAAAATATTTCACTGGAGATTCAGGATTATGAAACTATATCAGATTTCAAGCGACCACTTATTGATGATCAATCAGGTTCCGATAGAAGATGACCCTGAAAGTTCTTTCTGTTTACATATTCGGAAACAGTTATTGACGCAATAAGCGGGAATCGTTTATCTTCTAAAAACAAAAGAGAGCCGTAATTTATTGCGGCTCTCTTTTGTTCACAAAGGAGTTTTTCATGGAAACTTTTACATTACCCGTCCTCGTTTTAATTGGCATCGCAGCCATTGCAGTTTTAGTTATCGCGTCCAACATCTCGGTCACCAAGCTGGTAGGAATTGCCAATTATTATCACTTATCATCCACCTTTATGGGCGTAACGGTTTTATCGTTGGCAACCAGTATACCGGAGATTACCTCTCACCTCACCGCCTCTGTAAAGATATTAAATGGCACATCCGATTATTCTATTGCTTCTGCGATCGTTCTGGGCAGCAATATCGGTTCTGATGTGGTGCAACAAACTTTTATTTTAGGATTGGTTGTGGTGCTTTCTGGAACGCTTCATTTTCGTAAATATTTTCTTACGAAAAGTATGCTTCCTATGATAATGACCTCCGCTCTTTGTATTCTCTTGGGCGTAGATGGAATTTTCTCTCGAATGGATGGCGCAATTTTATTCGGGCTGTTCATTATATATACGTATTACCTGTATGTAGATGAACGGAAGCATTATAAAGAAGAAGATAACCAACCCAAGAGTGAAAAAATTGCCAATAGTATCCCCACGAACAGCAAGCAGATCTTGCGCGATAGTGCTGTTGCGGTTTCCATGCTTGGTTTGACCGTCTTGGCAGCCACATATGTTCTTTCCATTACCGAGATTGTGGTTGCACGCACGGGTATTGGCGGCTCTCTGATCGGTGTTCTAACGCTGGGCGTGGCCTCTGCATTGCCAGAATTTTCAACCGCGATGGCGGGCATCCGCCACAAAGAAAATGGCGTTTCGTTGGGTACTCTGGTGGGCAGCAATATCACTAATCCCCTGGTCGCCATTGGGGGCGGTGCGCTGATTTCTACGTATGCAGTTCCGGATCCTGTGGTCGCTTGGGATTTACCCTGGGCAACTATATCTGGAATGATCTTATGGATCATTCTCATCTTGACCAAAGGGAAATTGAAAAAAGTTCACGCCATTTATCTCATGATCATGTATTTTGTGTATATCATTTTTCGTTCGCTGTTTTTTGCAGTGGATTGATAGTAGATTACCAAATAAAGATCCCGGTCTGACCGGGATCTTTTTATTTCGCCGTATAATAAAACAGCATTCATCGTTATAAAGAAAAGAGGAATCGATCATGAAATTGAAAACCCCCACTCCCCAAGAATTATTGACCTGGCAATGGCAGAATTTCGAACCATATTTTCAAGATTTGCTGGCAGTTGATCTGAATGAATCGACCGTTGCCAGCTGGGTGGCCGAGTGGACGGATATCGCTGCGGCTGCGGATGAGCTTTTCAATCGCCTGTATGTGGCCACCTCGGTGAACACCGTGGATGAAGCAGCAGAACGGCGTTTGAAAGATTTTATGGAACAGACCTACCCTTCCGTTATGGAAAAAAGCCAGCAGTTGAAGGAAAAACTGTTGGCCAGCAATCTTACCCCGCCTGGTTTTGAGATCCCCATGCGCAACATGCGTTCCGAGGCGGCTCTCTTTCGCAAAGAGAATATTCCCCTCGAAGTGGAATTGAACCAGCTCAGCGTGGAATTGGATAAGATACTGGGTGCGCAGACGGTGGAATGGGAGGGAGAAGAACGAACCGCCCGCCAGATGGAAGTGGTGCTGCGCGACAAGGATCGCGCCAAACGCGCTGCCGGCTGGGAGCTTTCCTTCAAACGGCAACTGGCCGATCGTCAGGCGATCAATGAAAATTGGGTAAAAATGTTCAAGCTCCGCCAACAGGTGGCCAGGAACGCTGAGAAACCCAGTTATCGCGAATACATCTGGGAATCCTACAAACGCTTCGATTACACCCCTGCTGATTGCATGCGCTTTCATGATGCTATCGAAGAGGTGGTGGTGCCGGCGGTCAACCGCCAATCGGAAAAAAGGAAGCAGGCGCTCGGCATCGATGAACTGCGCTATTACGACCTGTTCGTGGCGCTGGATGATTATCCGCCCTTGCATCCGTTCGGTGATGCGGCCGAACTGGAAGAGGTCGCTTCCACCATCTTCCACAAAGTGCACCCGCAGTTTGGCGAATACTTTGAGGTCATGCGCCATCAGGGGCTGCTGGATCTGGCAAATCGCAAGAACAAGGCGGATGGCGCTTACACCACCGATTACGCCATGATCAAACGCCCCTTTATCTTCGGGAATGCTGTGGGCATTCATGATGATGTGCAGACCCTCGTTCATGAAGGCGGGCACGCTTTCCATGCCTTTGAGACCTATAATCTGCCCTATATCCAGCAGCGCTGGACCCCCATGGAGTTCAATGAAGTGGCTTCCATGTCGATGGAAAACCTGATCATGCCCTACCTCACCAAAGAACAGGGCGGTTTTTACAGCGAACGGGATGCGGCGCGTGCCATCATCTCTCATCTGGAAGATAATTTACGCTTCTGGCCTTACATGGCCATCGTCGATTCCTTCCAGCATTGGGCGTATGAGAACCCTGCAGGTGGGTTGGATCCGGATGCCTGCGATGCCAAATGGGCTGAGCTTGAAAAACGCTTCCGCCCCCATCTGGATTGGAGCGGCTTTGAGGATATCATGATGACCGGCTGGCATCGCAAACACCACATTCACCAGGCGCCTTTCTATTACATCGAATATGGCCTGGCGCAGCTTGGTGCCGGGCAGGTGTGGTTGAATGCGTTGAAGGATCAACGATACGCGGTGGAAAAATACCACAGCGCCCTGAAGCTGGGTGGAACCACCACACTTCCGAAATTATATGAAGCGGCAGGTGTGAAGCTGGCTTTCGATGCGGCCACGTTGAAAAAGGTCGTGGATGTGATGGAAGACAAGATCGCGGAGATGGAAGCGAAATTGTAAGAATAAGGAACGGGCGCAAGCCCGTTTTTTATTTGACCGATAAATTTGTGCGGCTTGTTTTTCATCACCCCTGAATGTTTCATGCTCGGTGCGTCTGTTTAATGTAGGAGAAAAAATGAGCGCTCGATTTTCGATGGTTGGCTTGCTTCTGCTTTTGGTTTTCTTCACTGCCTGTACCGTTGCTGGAGTTTTCTCTTCCACCCCCGCAGCGCGGAATGATCAACTTGCGCTTCAGGCCATTGTTGATTTTCTCGATGCTTTGCATGCCGGCGATTATGAAAAAGCCGCCTCCCTCTACGGCGGCACTTATAAGACCATGATCGATCAGAATCCCGCTATTTCCCCCAATGACCCTATTGCATTGCTGCGAAACGCCTGCACCATCAACGGGGCGCAATGCCTTCAAGCGAAAAATATCGTGCTGGATGAAAAGAGATCGGATTCCGAGTTTGTCTATCGCGTGGAATTTGAAAAGGAAGATGGTTCCCTGTTCGTTCAGGGGCCCTGTTGCGGAACAACCGATACAGAGGAACGTTCCAATTTTCTCTTTGGTGTTTCCAGAAATGCTGAAGGAAAATTTGTGGTGATGGATATGCTGCCTTATGTACCGTAGAAAAGACGATTCTTGAAAAATGCAGGTGAAACGGTAGGGTGGCTTTCCATGGCCGCCGATACCTTATTCTTAAATTATTCTCGCTTTTTCACCTTTCATGATTTAATCAGCATCAGGTACTTCGGGAGGAACCAATGCAGCAACTAAGTGACCTTATTAAAAAGGATGGTATCTACCTGGGAAATGGCATCCTCAAGGTGGATTCCTTCATCAACCATCAGGTTGATCCCCAGCTCATGGAGGAATGTGGTCGTGAGTTTGCCCGTTTGTTTGCAACCACACGTCCCACCCGCGTGCTTACGGCGGAGATCTCCGGCATTGCGCCGGCCCTCATGACCGCCAAGTTCCTGAACGTGCCGGTGGTGTATGCCCGCAAACACAAGCCCATTACCATGCCCGATACGGTCTATCTCACCGTGGCGCCTTCTCATACCAAAGGGGTGATGGTCGACCTGATCGTCTCGCCTGAATACCTGCAGCCCGGCGAGCGCGTGCTCATCATTGATGATTTTCTGGCAAGCGGTGCCACCATCAATGGCTTGGTGCGGCTCACCCAGGCGGCCGGTGCCACCTTGGTGGGCATCGGAGCGCTCATCGAAAAAGAGTTTGAAGGCGGACGTGAAAAATTGGAGGAACTGGGTGTGCCCATCCAGTCCCTGGCGTGCATCACAGCCATGGATGATGACAGGATTGTTTTGAAGGAATGACAAACCGACAGGCAGAGGATACCCATCTCTGCCTGTTCTTTTAGAAAGGCAGGTTGTGTTTATGTCTGTTGCCATCCTCGATTACGGATCACAATACTCGCAGTTGATCGCCCGGCGGGTGCGTGAGCTGCAGGTGTATTGTGAACTGTTCCCCTGGGATGCACCTGCTGCGGATGTGCTTGCAGCGCATCCTTGCGGCATCATCCTTTCCGGGGGTCCTGCTTCGGTCTATGAGGAGGTTGCCCCGACCTTGCCGGGATATGTTTTGAACAGTGACCTACCCGTTCTGGGTATTTGCTATGGCATGCAATTGCTGGCCCATGCACTGGGGGGAAAGGTCAGCCCTTCTTCTCAGCATGAGTATGGTTCGGCGGAGATAGAACTGGTAAAGAAGAATGATCTGATTCCGGAAGAAATTCACAGTGTATGGATGTCGCACGGGGATCGGGTGGAGCAAATGCCGGCCGGGTTCACGCTGCTTGCCACCAGCCCCACCTGTCCGGTGGTGGCGATGGGGGATGCGGCGCGCCGCTTCTACGGCATCCAGTTCCACCCCGAAGTGCTGCACACGCCGCACGGGGAGCGGATTCTGCAGAACTTCCTGTATAGAATTTGCGATTGCCAGCCCTCCTGGACTGCGCAATCCATCATTACCGATGCGGTGGAGCGCATTCGCGAACAGGTGGGTCGCCGGCGTGTGCTGTCCGCGGTGAGCGGCGGGGTGGATTCCAGTGTGGCGACCGCCCTCGTTCATCAGGCGCTGGGTGATCAGCTTGAGGCGGTCTTTGTCGATACCGGTCTGCTGCGCCAGGGGGAAAGGGAGAGTGTGCAGGCAGCCCTTGCACCCATTCTCGGCACTCATTTGCACGTGGTGGATGCATCGGATACCTTTCTTTCAGCACTGCAGGATGTGAGCGATCCGGAGGAAAAACGCACGATCATTGGCACTACCTTCATCCGGGTTTTCGAGCAGCAGGCGCGCCGGCTTGGCGATCTGCCTTTTTTGGTGCAGGGTACCATCTACCCGGATGTGGTGGAATCACGCGCTCCGGAGCGTTCGCATGCCCAGCGCATTAAATCCCACCATAATGTGGGCGGACTGCCGGAGCGGATGGATTTCAAGATCGTCGAACCGCTGCGCTATCTCTTCAAAGATGAAGTGCGGGCGGTGGGGGAGGCGCTGGGGTTGCCGGCGGAGCTCATCTGGCGACAGCCTTTCCCCGGCCCCGGTCTGGCAGTGCGCTGCCTGGGTGCCATTACCCCTGAACGGTTGGCGAAACTGCGCGCTGCGGATGCCATTTTCCAGCAAGCGTTGCGCGAAGCGGGCATGATCGACCGGCGAACGAAAGAAGGGGAAACGCCCATCGCTCAGGCATTCGCTGCCTTGTTGCCAGTGCGTTCGGTGGGGGTGATGGGTGATCAGCGCACCTATCAGGAAACCATCGTGCTGCGCGCGGTGACCAGTCAGGATTTCATGACCGCTGATTGGGCGCATTTGCCTCATGACCTGCTGGCGGCGGTTTCCAATCGCATTGTGAATGAGGTGCAGGGAGTGAACCGTGTAGTGTACGATATCACCTCCAAACCCCCTGCCACCATCGAATGGGAATAGAAGAAAAAAGAAACTACAAGATTTCCAGTTTGGCGATGGCTGCCGAGAGCTTCTTCAGGCCGGCCTTGTCAAAAGCCACGGTCACGATCTCATCATCCCCCTGCAGTTTGCTCTGGATCACGATGCCGTTTCCCAGAACGGCGTGTTTGACGTGCATGCCCGCCGTGTATTGAGCGCTTTCGCGGGGCGCGCTCTTCGGTTTTTCAGAGGTCGAGGTCCAGCGCGGCTGCAGAGTTTGTCGCGAGGGGGCGCTGGAATGGTAATGCTGAAAGCCGGCGCGCAACAACAAGTTTTCCGGGATATCTTCCAAAAAACGGGAAGGGGTGCTGTAATCAAAGCTGCCAAAACTGCGCCGCTGGTCGGCCCGCACCAGATAAAGATGATCTTTGGCGCGCGTGATGCCCACATAGAACAGGCGCCGCTCCTCTGCCATTTCCTCCGGATCATCCATCGAACGGCGGTGCGGCAAGGTACCCTCATCCAATCCGATGATGAAGACCACCTTGTATTCCAGTCCCTTGGCGGCGTGCAGGGTGAGCAGGGTGGGCGCATCACTTTTCTCGGGCAGGGTATCCTGGTCCGAGACCAGCGCCAGATTTTCCAAAAAATCGACCAATCCCACCTGCGCGTACTCATAGGCCATGCGCAGCAATTCTTGCACGTTCTCCCAGCGGCTGTAGCCGATCTCGCTGCTGGCATCCGTGATGAATTCCTGGTAATGGGTATCTTTTAAGATATGTTCAAAAAGGTCGGGCAACAGAACCGAAGTGCTCAGCGAGCGCCAGTTGATGAGCAGCGCGCCGAAGGTGGCCAAAGCGCTGGCAGCGCGCGGACTGAACGTATCCCAGTAAGGGGAGGTATCTTGTTTGGCTCCCAGGTCAAGCAAAACGCTGCCCATGCTCAATTCCGCTTGGTTTGCACAGGTGCGCAGATCTTCGATGGTCTTGTCGCCGATGCCGCGCGGCGGCAGATTGATGACCCGCAGCAAACTGACCTCATCGGCCGGGTTCTGCACAGTACGCAGGTAGGCGATCATATCCTTGACTTCCTGGCGCCCGTAAAAGCGTTGAGCTCCCACCAGCCGGTAAGGCAGACGGCTTTGGAAGAACGCCTCTTCCAGAAGCCGGGATTGGGCGTTGGTGCGGTACATGATGGCGATATCGCCGCCCTTGGCTTTTTTGCCTTCCAGTAAGTTGCGGATGGTTTCGACCGTGAACATGGCTTCGGCGTGGTCATCCACGGCTTCGTACAGCACGATCTTGTCGCCTTTTCCGCGTTTGGAGAACAGTTTCTTGGGGGTGCGTTGGGTGTTGCGATCGATCACGGCGGTGGCGGCATCCAGCACATTTTGTGTGGAACGGTAATTCTGTTCCAGCAGCAGTTTGACGTGTTTTGGATAATCTTTTTCAAAGCGCAGCACATTGCGGTAATCCGCACCGCGCCAGCGGTAGATGGACTGGTCCTCATCGCCCACCACAAAGATATTCTGATAGTGCGATGCCAGCAGTTGCAGCAGTTCATATTGAGCCATGTTGGTGTCTTGAAATTCATCGACCAGCACATGGTAGAAGCGGCGTGCGTATTTCTGGCGCACACCGTCATTTTCCTGCAGCAGGCGTACCGCATACAGCAGCAGGTCGTCGAAATCAAGCGCATTGCTGGCCTGCAGTTTCTGTTCATAGCGTTCGAACACCCGGCGGGTGATCTCTTCTCGGTAATTGCCGGCCACGAAATCCTTGGCCTGGGTGAGATTGTTCTTGGCGTTGGAAATGGCAGCGTGCAGACTGGCAGGAGGGTAGAGCTTGTCATCGATATTGAGTTCTTTCAAACTCAATTTCACCAGATTCTGCTGGTCGTCAGCGTCCATGATCACAAAATCGCGGGTGAAGGGCAACGCATCCGCTTCGCGCCGCAGGATGCGTGCGCAGATGGAATGAAAGGTGCCCAGCCATAGACCGTCCAGCTTGCTGCCCAGCATGCGTTGCAGGCGTTCCTGCATTTCACGGGCGGCTTTGTTGGTGAAGGTGACCGCCAGGATGCGGTATGGGTCGACCTCGCGCTCCAGGATCAGGAAGGCCGCCCGCTGGGTTAGTACGCGCGTTTTGCCGGAACCCGGCCCGGCCAGCACCAATATCTGGCCATCCGGTGCGCTCACCGCTGCCTGTTGCTGGGGGTTGAGATCGGCCAAAAGATCACTCATGGTTGAAAGATGATTTTAATGGATAAACTGTGCGAAAACAGGAATTAACCTTAAAAAAGAAAAAAGCGCCGGAATTCCGGCGCTCGGGACTATTTTTGTGCGTACAGTTCGATGATCCTGACCACCACGTCCACTGCCCTTTGCATCGATTCCAGCACCGTGTATTCATACGGACCGTGAAAATTATGCCCTCCCGCGAACAGGTTGGGGGTGGGTAACCCTTTATAGGAAAGCTGTGCGCCGTCCGTACCGCCGCGAATGGGCTGTTCGATGGGGGTGATGCCCAAATCGCGCATGGCCTGTTTGGCCGTATCCACGATATGTATGACCGGTTCGAGCACTTCGCGCATGTTGCGGTATTGGTCCAAAATCTCGACTTGCACGGTTCCAGCGCCATACTTTTTGTTGAGAAAATCGGCCGCATCGTGAATGCGCTGCTTCTTGATATCGAATTTTGTCGCGTCATGATCGCGCAGCAGATAAACGCCCTTGGTCTCTTCTACCGAAGCGGCCGGCATCTTCCACAGGTGGAAGAATCCTTCGCGCTTTTCCGTATGTTCCGGTCGCTGGTCTTCGGGCAGCAGTGCGTCGAATTCAAAGAACACGCGCTGTGAATTGAGCATGATATCTTTGGCATCTCCCGGGTGCACTGACTTGCCCGTCACCGTGATGTATGCCCGGCAGGCGTTGAAGTTCTCGTATTCCATCTCGCCCAAGGCTCCGCCATCCAGCGTGTAGGCGAAATCTGCGCCGAATTGTTCCACATCGAACGCGTGGATGCCCAGCCCGATCTCTTCATCGGGGGTGAAAGCCACGCGGACGGTGCCGTGCTTGATCTCGGGATGCGCGAGCAGGTATTCCATGGCGCTCATGATCTCTGCCACACCCGCCTTGTCATCGGCGCCCAGCAAGCTGGTGCCGTCGGTGGTGATGAGGGTCTGCCCGATATATTTCTTCAGGTCAGGGAATTCCTTGGGGGAGAGGGTGCGTGTGCCGCCCAGAGGAATATCTTCTCCGTCATAGTTCTCGATGATCTGCGGATTGACATTTTCGCCGTTGAAATCGGAACTGGTATCCACATGCGCCAGGAATCCGATCACCGGGATCTTTTTGTCAGTGTTGGCAAGCAGGGTGGCGGTCACGATGCATTTTTCGTTGAGCTTTACATCCTGCATACCCAGTTCTTTCAATTCTTTTTCCAGCGCCCGTGCCAGATCCCACTGCACTTCGGTGGAGGGGGTGCGGTCGGTGATCTCGTCGTTTGAGCGGGTATTGATGCGCACATAGCGCAGAAATCTATCTTTTAGTGTCATGAGCTGCTCCTTGTTCGAACGAATGATTGCTTGGGTATCTTATCTTTTCCGGTGGAAAAAATCAAGCGCACGGGTTCCTTTTTCCGGTAACCATTTGCCATTCGCCTTCGTTTACGCTACAATCACGGCATGTCGAATTGGGAGATGGTTGGGCAAGAATGGGCGGTGGAGATGTTGCAGCAGCATATCCGCAACGCACAGGTGCGCCATGCGTATTTGTTCTGTGGCCCGCAAGGGGTGGGTCGCCGGACGCTGGCACTGCACTTTGCCCAGGCTCTCAACTGCCCCAACCCTGTGGAACCCGGGATACCCTGCGGAACCTGCCGCGCTTGCAGCCAGATCGCAGCCATGCAGCAGGCCGACCTGCATGTGGTGCAAGCGGAGATTGAAGGGGGTGTCTTGAAGGTGGAAAATATCCGGGACCTGCAGCACGATCTCTCGCTTACCCCCTTTGAAAGCAAATATCGCATTGCGCTTTTGCTGCGGTTTGAAGAGGCCAACGAGAGCACGCAAAATGCCCTGTTGAAAACACTGGAAGAGCCCAATTCACGGGTGATCATCCTTGTCACTGCGGAAAATACTGAAAAACTGCTGCCCACCATCGTCTCGCGCTGTGAGGTGCTGCGGTTGCGTCCCGTTGCGCCGGGACTGTTGTCAGAAGCCCTGCAAAAGCAGGGTGTGGAATCCGGGCAGGCGGATCTGCTGGCTCATGTTTCCGGTGGCCGCCCGGGGGCAGCGCTGCATATGGTTCGTGAACCGCAATTGCTTGAAGAACGTCGTCAGTGCTTGCAGGACCTGCTGGATTTGGAAGCCAGCCCGTTGCGCGACCGCTTCGCTTACGCCGACCGCATTACCCGCTATAAGGATGGCGCAAGAGAAGAGACCAAAGAAGACCTGCGTGCGCAGCTTGAAACCTGGCTTTCCTTTTGGCGTGATGTGTTGCTGGTTGCCACGGATGCACAGGTGCCGCTCAGCAATCCTGATTACACCGAACAGGTGCATGTCATGGCGGGCAAACTGGGGGTGAGGGGGGCAAAAGGAAAAGTAATGGCGCACCAGCAGGCCCTCGATCGCCTGTATTTTGCCAACCTGCGCCTGCTGATGGAAATTGTGCTGTTCTAGGTTAAATGTCATTCTGAATGCCAGCGAAGAATTGGTCGCCCACCTGTTGAACCCTAAAACTGGTCGCAAAACCTCCCGTATTGTCATGCTGAGCGAAGTGAAGCATCTGCCACTCAGTCGGCATTGCCAAAAGCAAGTCGCAAAGGACAGTGTTTATAAAAAAGCCACCTGCTTTATTTTCGAGCAGGTGGCTTGATTTGATCGGTTCCGTTGTATATTTACCGGCTCACTTCGATCTCGCTGACCGATGCGTTGTACAAACTTTGCGGTAAACTGCTCAATCCAGCTGCCAAAGGAGGTGTATAACCTGCCGGGATCAGAAATACTGCGATCTTGGTGGCCTGATCGTCGATCCCGCCGGTGATGATGGGGCAGGACCAGTACCCACCCTCGTCGATCTCGGTGAGCGGATAATCGTAAAACGGTTTGGTCCACCAGCCGCCTGCATCTGGTACATAGATGTACACGGCCACCCGGTAATCGTCCGGGTTGACGAAATGGACCATTCCTTCCAGATCATCCGTATCTCCCATAAGGGGAATATAGGTGAGTTCCAGTGACGGTTCTCCCGCTGCTTCTACGATGGTTTCATCGATGTCGCCGGAAAAGAATTTCTCGATCTCTGGTTTGAGCTGTTCTTGATTGTCCCATAGACCCCAGCAAGCTCCGGCTTCTCCTTCGTATTCCACCTTCCATGCTTCGTCATACGCTTCGAACCAGAAATAATCAATGCCCATTTCCTCGGCAAAGGCGTTTAAATTGGCCAGATAATACTGCTGACTGGCAGGATCGCCATTCTTCCCGCAGGATGGCCAGCCGGTTTCGGCGATGATGATTTCCTTTTCGGGAGAGATGCTTTCAACGGTCGCTTTAGCTTCCTCGTACCAAGTTTGAATGCTTGAAATGGAATTCTCGAGTTTGACATTGTCCCAGTATGGATAGATGTTCACGGCGACCACATCCATGCTTTCGATTAATTCCGGATATTGCTTCAACTCCGCCCAGACATCCGTAGTGGTGACCGGCACGTTAGGCACTTCTTCTTTGAACCAGTCAATATAGATCATCAGTTCTCGCGCGGTCAGATCACCGCGCAGCAGGGTTTCGTTTCCGATGATGGCCAGATTCACCTCGTCATTTTTTGCCATTTCGATCAGGGATTCCATTTGGCTTCGATTGGCTTCCAGATCGGTTCCCAACCAGGCGGTTGCTGCAAGTGGCAGCCCGAATTCTCCCGCGATGGCTCCGGCATATTCCAATCCGTTTTCCGTCCCGTATGTTCTGATCCAGAACGTATACGGGGCTACCCTTTCGATGAGATCCCTTAATTCCGATTCCGAGATGCTTTCGCCAGAATTGGGATCGCCGGTCAAATAGGGTCCCAGGTCGAGGCCGTTAATGTAGTTCTCCACATAGGGCAGAGGAGTGGGTGTTATGGTGGGGATGGGCGTTTCAGTTGGGATGGCGGTCTTGGTGGGGATGGGTGTTTCGGTGGCAGGTACGCTGGTGGAAGTGGCGCTTGCTTCAATGGTTGGCGTGCTTTTCAACTGCTTCGTCCCCCCGCAGGCGCTGCCAAACACCATTCCGAAGATTGATAGAACTACGATGAGTTTCTTCACGATGGTATCCTCCCGTGCTGTAATGATAAGATTTTCCATCATTTTATATTAGGTTGAAGAAAACAACAATATTCGAAGTGGTTCAGGGATTTGTTTTTTAAGAATCAACGAAGGATCGGTCACTGTTCGTGTATTCCCCGATGAGAATCGCGAAGTGCCGATCCGATAAAAAACCACCTGCTTCCTCGAGAAGCAGGTGGCTTGTATTCCTTGGTTACCGATTGGTTTCCACTTCGCTGACCGATATATCATACAATTCTTGCGGCAGACTGCTCCATCCCGCTGCGGCGGGAGGATTATAATCGTTGGGAACCAGGAAGGCAGCCACTTTGGTGGCTTGCTCATCGATCCCACCGGTGAAGACGGGGCACGACCAGGAACCGTCTTTGTTGATTTCGGTGAGTGGAAAATCGAAGGTTGGTTTTATCCACCAGCCGCCCGCATCCGGTACATAGATGTACACGGCCACGCGGTAGTCCTCAGGGTTGACGAACCACGCTATTCCTGCAAGGTCCGTGATGCTCCCCATGGGTGGAACAAGGGTGAGGTCCAGTTTCGGTTCGCGCTCTGGCACAACTTTCCCACTCCCGGCATTTCCCGCAAAGATCTCGTCGATGCCCGGTTTGAGCTGACCTTCGCTGTCCCATAAGCCCCAGCATGCTCCGGCTTCTCCCTCATACTCTGCTTTCCATGCTTCGTCATACGCTTCGAACCAAAAATACTGTATGCTTTTCACTCTGGCGAAGGATGTGAAACTGGATAGATAATAGAGCGCACTGGTGGGGTCGCCATTTTCCCCGCAAGAGGGCCATCCGGTTTCGGCAACGATGACATTTTTGCCGGGAGAGATGGCTTCCACGGTTTCCACAGCATCCTTATACCATTCCTTTACGGCAGAAAACGCTTCGTCAATACCAATGTTTTCCCAGTATGGATAGACATTCACAGCCACTACGTCCATGCTGGCGATCAGATCAGGAGATTGTTTTATCTTTGACCAAACGTCCGTGGTGGTCACCGGTACATTGGGAACTTCTTCTTTAAATCGCGTGATGTAGTTCAATAACTCGCTCTCGGTCAGGTCCTCCCGCAGCAAAGTTTCATTTCCGATGATGGCCAGGTCCACTTCGCCATTTTTTGCCATATCGATCAGGGATGCCATCTGTCTCTCGTTGGCTTCCAGGTCGCTGCTCAGCCAGGCGGTCACGGCGATGGAGAGTCCGTATTCATGCGCGATGGCTCCGGCATATTCCAACCCGTTCTCTGTTCCGTACGTTCGGACCCAGTAGGTATAGGGGGCGATTCTTTCAATAAGGTTTCTTATTTCCGTTTCAGAGACGGTCGCACCCAGGTTGGGGTCGCCGGTTATGTAAGGTCCGAGATCAATACCGCTCAATTGATATACCACATCAGGCATGGGTGTGGGTGTCAGTGTGGGAATGGGTGTTTCGGTGGCGGGGACGTTGGTGGAAGTGCTGGTTGTTTCACTGGTGGGTATGCTTTTCAACTGCTTACTTCCCCCACAGCCGCAACACAGCACCATTCCGATAATGGAAAGCAATAAAGATGTTTTTTTCATTCAAATCCTTCCCATTTAGTTTTTTAATGTTGATGAAATTTTAGCTCTAGTTTGTACGAGATACAAATTAAAAAAACCAAAGGGAACTCAATTTCGTTATTGAGACTACAGGTTTTCAGGAAGTAAATTCAAAAAAAGAACATTTCTATTTGAATTCAATTAGAACACAAACGAATGACCGATTGTGATCGTACAGTTGATATTTGTGTCCGCTCTATGTAAAATCTCCCTCAGATTGGAATCTGGTCAACATGATTAGCTGTGGCGCAAAGCAAATTGAAATCACCCCGCCCATTGGGGTTCCTTTGGCTGGCTACGGGAGCCGGATTAAGGGGAGCGAAGGGATACATGATCCACTCTATGCTGCGCTTGTTTATTTAAATGATTCATCGAGGGAGATATTGCTTGTCGGGCTGGATCTGGTCGCAGTGGATGCCGATTTTGCGGCACAAACCCGGATGCGGATCACTCAAGAAACAGGAATTCCCGAAGACTCCATCATGATCCTGTGCACCCATACCCATTCCGGGCCTGATGGCTACGCCAATGCATTTCCTCGCGAAGGATCGGATGCGGGTGATTGCTTACGACAAAATACAATGGAGAAGATCGCTGGAGCGGCACGCTGGTCAAAAGCATCGGCGCATAAAGCGACCATCGGTCTTGGGTCTGAGCATGTGTCTGGTGTTGGTTTGAATCGAAATGATCCCCATAAAAAAATCGACGATCAGTTGACCGTGGTTCGGATTGATGTTGAGGGTGCCCCTTTGGCGGTGCTTGTCAATTATGCTTGCCATCCAACGGTGATGAGCGCTGATAATTTGCAGCTGTCTGCTGATTTGCCCGGCGCAGTTCGTGAATATTTCCGAATTCACTATCCCACCTCCATTCTATTATTCATGAATGGCGCGGCAGGGGACGTGAGCACACGGTTTACGCGACGTACGCAGGGATTTGAAGAATTGAAAAGGTTTGGAGCCATCTTGTTTGGCAGCATTTTGGCATTGATGCAGCGAACCCAACTTGTTGCGGATGATCGCATCATCAGCAAGCGTTTTCCCATAGGGCTGCCCGTTCGCGATTTTCCCTCAGAAACCGAAGCCAGGGAAGTGCTTGCATCCAGTGAAAAGCGATATGAGGAATTGAAAAGAACTTCGACTGAGCCGGCAGAATTGCGGAAAGCGGAAACAAAGATCTTGGGCGCGCGTGTTCAGGCACGCTTTGCCGCTTCTTTAAAGGGGATGAAAACTGTAGAGTCTGAGATTCAAATCGTGCAGCTTGGCGATCTGACCATGGTCGGGATCCCCGGCGAACCATTTTCGGGAATATCGCTCGCGCTTAAAGCTTCTTTTCCCGATCGCTCCCTCATGGTGGTCGGTTATGCCAATGACTACATGGGCTATTTTCCAATGGGGGAGCAGGAACAGACATATGAAACACTGAAAAGCCCTTGGGCCGCTTCCATTGGCGATTTTCTTGTGGAGAAATGTGTTCCGTTGATTCAACAGGTGCAAGGAGAAAATCGAAATGTTTAAAGAGCGTCGACAAATGCTGATTCAGGAATATCTTGATCTGCACCAGGAAGCGGATGTCAATCATCTTGCGGAGAAGTTCAAGATTTCGGTTGTAACGGTTCGGCGCGACTTGAATGAAATGGAAGACAGGGGATTGATCAAACGAACACATGGAGGGGCGGTGACTTCGGAAGAATTGATGCCCTCAAAGTTCAAAAATCTCTTGTCGCGCGTTAACCAGCAGAGGGTCGAAAAACAGATGATCGGAAAATATATCGGGTCGCTCGTCCGCCCCGGCGAGACAATCTACATTGGCGCGGGCACGACCGCTTATTGGGTTGCAAAATATGTCCTTGGCATTGAAAACTTGACGGTTGTCACGAATTCCCTGCCCCTGGCGAATCTGGTTGCCCAAATGGAATCGATCAATCTGATTATGGTTGGAGGTTGCTTGCGCCATAAGGAATTTACATTCGTTGGACAATTCGCGGAGATGACGCTGAAGGGATTGCATTTTAACCGCGTCATTGTTGGCATGAGTGGCGTTCACCCCGAATATGGTTTCACCAGCGACTACCCACAGGAATTGATGACGGACCGGGTTTTTTACAATGTCAGCGAGAATGTCATTGTTGCTGCGGACCATACCAAGATTGGTCATATTGCAACCTATAAAACTGCAGATATCACTTCGGTCAAATCGATCATCACAACAAAAAAAGCGCCGAATGATATCGTCGAAGAAATCAAAGGCAAAGGAGTGGATATGGTTCTGCTCTAAAGAAAGGAGGATAAAAAAACATCTTTCTGTAAGTCTTATTACTAAAAAAATGGAGAAATGATATGGAAATTACTGTTGGTCTTGCTTTAATACTGGCTTTCGTAGCAGGATTCGCATACTATGCAAGAAGATTCATGGGTGCACCCTTCATTGAACGTGCCATCATTATGGCTCCGCTTACCGGCTTGATCATGGGAGACCTGAAAACTGGCCTGCTCATTGGTGGTACGCTGGAGTTGGTCTTCATGGGTGCAACAGCGATTGGTGGTTCTGTTCCTCCGAACATTCCTGTTGGAGCAGTGATCGGTACTGCTTTTGCAATCTCCGCTGGCTTGACGCTTGAAGAAGCGCTGGTGATCGCAGTCCCCGTTGCTTTGTTGGGATCTTTGTGCGAATTGTTGGCAAAAACCGCGTCGACAATTTTTGTGAATGCTGCTGAAAAATACGCAGAAAAGGGAAACAGCCGTGGCATTTCCCTCATGGTCCATCTTGGGAACATTGCACATGGCTTATCCACTGCCATTCCTGTTTTCATCGCGCTGGTTTTAGGACAGGATGCGGTTGCTGCTGCTTCCTCTGCGCTCCCCGAGTCAATTCGCACGGGTATCACCGTGGCGGGAAAGATTCTCCCCGCGCTCGGCTTTGGAATTCTGTTGAGCACCTTGGCCTCACCGGCCTTCATCCCCTGGTTCTTTATTGGTTTCGCCATTGCAGCGTATGCTGGCTGGGGTGTGCTGGGTGTTTCTTTTGTGGGCATTATGGCGGCCGCGTTCTACGTTGCCCAAAAAGGTGGTTTGAGCTCACTGACTTCCGGTGCAAAAGGGAAAGTGGATCAATACAGTGTGGTGTCGAAAAAAGACCAGGCGCAAATGTTCTGGCGCTCTTTTGCTCTCCAATCGGCTTTCAGCTTTGATCGTATGCAGGCCTTGGGCTTTACATGGACCCTGATGCCGTTCCTTCAGAAAATCTACAAAGGATCTAAAGAATTTTCAGCTTCATTGAAGCGGCATCTGTCCTTCTTTAATACAAATCCATGGATCGTTGGCCCCATTGTGGCGATCGTTGCCGAATTGGAATCAAAACGTGCTGAGAATCCGGAAGAGGTGGATGAACAATCCATTCAAGCAGTAAAAGGCAGTTTGATGGGCCCGCTGGCTGGAATTGGCGATTCCATGATTCAGGGAACCCTTGTTCCCATCATGGGTGGTGTGGCATCTTCTCTGGCTTTGCAGGGAAATCCCATCGCTCCGGTTCTGTTTTTCCTGGTCATCAACGTAGCCCACTTCTGGATTCGATGGAATACGCTCAGTGTAAGTTTCAAATTTGGAACACGCTTCTTTGAAGAGATTGATCAATCGAGTATGAGCAGATTGCTGGAAGGTGCTACCATTGCAGGACTTATGGGTATTGGTGGCTTGGTTGGAACATGGCTTAATATTAAAACCCCGGTTGTTTATACCATCCAGGATGCTTCAATCACCTTACAGACCATGCTCGATGGCATTATGCCAAAGGTATTGCCTCTACTTGCAACCCTGGCAGTCTATTTTGGCATCAAAAAGGGTCTCAAGAATACCCAGGTTTTATTGATAATTCTTATTGTTGGTGGTGTGCTGGGTGCTCTTAAGATACTTGGATAAAAACAAACAGATCGGTTAAGTGAAATGGCGGGTTCGGTGTGAGAGACCAAAACCCGCCATAATTATAACAGGCCGCTGGAGGAAAAATGAGAGTTGTATTTACGCGTGTTGATGAGAGATTGATCCATGGACAGATTACGATTGGATGGACAAATTTGACCGGCACCAGACTTATCATGGCGGTCAACGATCAGGTTGCAGGAAATTCACTGCAGCGAAATCTGTTGAAAATGGCAGCAAAACCCGGTGTGCAGGTTGAAATTCTCACCATGGAGGAAGCAAAAAAGAAAATTTCAGAAGACGCATGGGATAACACGCCGGTAATGGTTTTGGTGAAGAATCCTATTGATCTGCTTGCTCTCATCAAAGCTGGCCTGAAAATTGGTAAGGTAAATGTCGGTGGCGTACGCCAGCCGGATGCAAGCATTGTGCTGACCAAAGAAGTGAAAGCAACTGAAGCGGAATTGGAAGCATGGAAGGAAATTGCCCGCTTGGGTTACACCATTGAGGTACAGTTCGTGCCCGACCAATCGATTACTAGTTTGAATAAAGTGCTTGAAAGATTCTAAAAATCCTTTGTAAGGAACAAATTATGGACTCACTGGAAAAATTCGTCGAAATATCGATCGACTTAATAAATACTGTTAAAGAACAGGAAACAAAAAATATTAAAACCCTGGCTCAAAAAATTGCCGAGTCTACCATGAAGGGTGGCATCATTCATTGGTTTGGATCAGGTCACTCCATGTTATTGACGAAAGAAGTATTCACGCGAGCCGGAACATTGACGAATTCGAGACCGATCAGTCTTGATAACTATCTTGGAAAGATAGAGCGCATCGATGGCGTAGGGGAGGTTTTGATGCGCGCTTTTGATGGAAAGCCGGGTGAGGTATTGGTGGTGGTTTCAACTTCTGGAACCAACCCTCTGCCGATCGACGTGGCAATGATCGGAAAAGAGCGCGGACTTTATACTGCTGCGATCACATCGATGGATCACACCAGTAAGGTAAAAAGCAACCATAAAAGTGGGAAAAAACTGTACGAGATCGTTGACCTGGTGATCGATACCCATGCTCCTTTTGGAGATTCATCGCTTTCTACCCCTGATAATGCAGTTCGATTTGGGCCGCTTTCCACCTTGTCGGGGGTTGAGATTGTCCACATGCTGACCGCGGAGGTGGTGGATCGGTTGGTCGCAAATGATTACCTTCCTCCCATCCGCATGAGCAGGAATATCCCCGGTGGAGATGAACATAACCGGAAGGTCATTGAACAATACAAGACCAGAATTCCGGAATTGATTTATTAAAAGGGTGTTGTCATGAATTTAAGCACAGTGTATTTTGAAAATGTTCGCAAATTGATCAATGCGATTGAACAAGATGAAAATGGGAAGATTGAGATAGCAGCGAGAAAGATTGCCGAAGCCACTGCCGCAGGTGGGATCGTGCACCTCTTTGGTTCGGGCCATTCGGTTCTCGCAGCGCTTGAGGTCTATATACGGGCGGGAGCATTCTCAAATTCAAAACCGGTAATGAGAGAAATGGATATCGATAGGTTCGAAAGACTTCCGGGAATTGGAAAGGCCATCATGCGCAGTTTCGATGGCCGAAAGGGAGAGGTCCTGATTATTTTTTCGAATTCTGGCAAGAACCCTTTGCCCATCGAGGTGGCAAAGACAGCAAAAGAAAAAGAGGTTTTTACAATCGCCATCACCTCCTTTGAGCATGCTGAGAGGTCTCGCGGACAGGGTGAGGTTTTGGCAGATATCGTCGACCTTGCCATCGACTCACATGTTCCCTATGGCGATGCAAGCGTCGCCGTCCCAGATGCCAAAATCAAAATGGGGCCTCTTTCCACGGTTGCGAATGTTACGCTTTTGCACGCCATTTACTGTATGGCAGCAGAAATCCTTTTATCCATGGATGAACAGGTGCCAGTCCGGATCAGCCGGAATATTCCGGAGGGCCTCGAATACAATAGAAAATTCGCTGAGAAATACGGTGAACGGTTGCCCGAATTAAGGTATTAGCATTCGAATGAAAACTGGTTTGCTGATTAAAAATGGAAGACTGATTACCGATCACAGCGTGCAGGCCGACGCTGCGGTTGGAATTCGCGCTGGCAGGATCACCTATGTAGGCAGTACGGAGGATGTTCAGGCACAAGAGTATTCGGAAGTTTTTGATGCAAATGGGAAATTTATTGGTCCTGGTTTGATCGACTCACATACCCATGGAGGGGTGGGTTACGATTTTCTCACGGCATCAGAAAATGAGATTGAACGGTTATTGAGCTGGTATGCGTCGAACGGCGTGACTGCTGTGCTCCCAACCTTGTCGGCGGGATTGAAAGAAGGCTTTCTGGGTGCTTGTCGGACCCTTTCCAATGTTTGCAGACGAAAAAGCCCCGCTGCAAAGATACTTGGGCTGAATATTGAAGGGCCTTTTATCAATAAAGAGAAAAAGGGCGCTCAACCTTATGATGAAGAGAACCCGGTTGACGTATCGGCAGTTGGTGACTACCTTGGGTATTTTAAAGATGCCATCCGTGTCATGACTTTAGCCCCTGAAATTGAAGGTGGTTTGGAATTAATTGATGCTCTAAGGAAGAACGGTGTTCTTTGTTCCGTCGGCCATTCGAACGCAACCTACTCTGAAACGATTTTGGCTGTGGAGCATGGACTGAATCGTTCCACGCATACCTTCAATGCAATGTCGCAACTTGAACATCATGAACCGGGTATTGTTGGTGCGGTGATGGCCAGCGAAAAGGTGTACGCAGAGATCACATTGGATGGATTTCATGTGCATCCGGGTGCTGCCAAGGCGCTTGTGAATGCAAAAGGGCTGAAGAAGATCGTTTTGATCACGGATTCAATTCAGGCGACCGGGCTCGGAGATGGTTCTTTCGTCCGTCCGGGAAATCGCCATATTGTCGTGAAGGATAATGTGGCCCGCTTGGGATCAGGAAGTCTTGCGGGAAGCGTTCTTACTTTGAACCGTGCCGTAGCCAATGCCGTGCAATTCCTTGGACTTTCGATCGATCAGGCGGTGAACCTTGCCAGTGATAATGTGGCGAAAAGTTTGGGCTTGGAAAATGAAGGATCGATCAAGGAAGGGAATATTGCCGATATCATTATTCATGATGAACGGATGAATGTTCTTCACACCATTGTGGATGGTCAATTTGTTTTTGATCGAATTTGAATTTCTATGCGACGATAGAGAAAGAAAACAAGAAAAATGGTTCATTTATTGTTGATAACGCATGGTCAATTTGCTTCCGGGTTATTGGATGCGACCACACTGATTATGGGAAATCAGCCGGGGATCGATGCGCTTCCATTGACTGAAGAGGACTCGATCGATGAATTATCCGATCGCCTCGAATCGATGCTTGCCCACCTGACTATCGATTGTGAGGGCGTGTTGATCATGGTCGATATTTTCGGTGCATCGCCTTGCAATGTTGCCGTTCTGTCGATGGCGAAATTTTCGAACATCGAAGTGGTGACCGGATTGAACCTTCCGATGCTGGTGGAAGTTCTTTTACAACGGAACCAGCTCTCCTTGCCTGATTTGGCAAAACTGGCAGAAAGATCGGGGATGGAAGGCATTAAATCCATAAGGAATCTTTCTCTATAGGATCAGATCAATTTGGATGTTCGATTTTTCCGTGCGGAGGTTTTTCTCATCGAAAAACCTCCATTTTTAATCAAAAAAGGATACAATCACAAAATCGTTTCCAGGTAAGGCCATTTTGTGAAAGAATGTGACTTGATGGCATCCGCAACAAACGCTGCGGGTTTGCTTTGAATAACCCTTGATTGGTGAGGCGATGATATGAACATTATTGTGTGTATTAAACAGGTGCCCGGAACCTCTGATGTGAAAATCGATGAGAAAACCGGTTCCCTGATTCGCGATGGCATGGACGCGAAAATGAATCCTTATGATCTCTATGCTCTGGAAACGGCTCTGCAGATCGGGCAAGAAACCGAAGCGCATGTTACGGTGCTCAGCATGGGACCCCCTCAGGTGAAGGAGATCATTCAAGAAGCTTTTCTCATGGGGGATGTGGACGGGGTGATCTTGACCGATCGGCGTTTAGCTGGTGCGGATTGCCTTGCTACCTCCTATGCGATTTCACAGTGCATTCAAAAGATCGGCCTGCCTGACCTGATCATCTGCGGCAAACAGACCACGGATGGCGATACGGCGCAGGTTGGGGCGGAGATCGCTGAATTTTTGCACATACCCCATATTACCAATGTGCTGAAGATCGAGGAGATGAACGCGAACGGCATGATTGTGGAAGCTGATCTGCCGGGCATGCTGCAGCGCAGCGAGATCCGCTTTCCCGCACTGATCACGGTGGAAAAGGATATCTATCAACCCCGACTGCCTTCTTTTACGCGCAAGAAGCGCTTGGCAGGTCAGCCCATGCAGGTTTTCAGCGTGCAGGACCTGGCTGACCATGATGAAAACCATTATGGTCTGAACGGCTCCCCCACCCAGGTGATGCGCATCTTTCCTCCCGAAACTGATACCACCAGCGAGGTCTGGGAAGGTAGTTCACAGGACCTGGCCGAAAAACTCTTTTGTGCCCTGCAAGAACGCAAATTCATTTGAGAGAACCCTATGGCAAGCATTATCATTCATCAGGAAAAAATCAAGAACCCGGGCGATGTGCTGAAAGTATGCCCGTTTGGTGCCATCCAATATGAAAATGGTGTCTTAAGCATCAGCGCTGCCTGTAAAATGTGCAAACTGTGTGTCAAGAACGGACCAGTGGGCGCCTTTGAACTGGTGGAACAACCGCTCGTGCAGATTGATAAGGATGCCTGGCGCGGGATTGCGGTGTATGTGGAACATACCCATGGTGAGATCCATCCGGTTACTTTTGAATTGATCGGCAAAGCGCGCGAACTGGCTGCCAAGATTGCCCATCCGGTCTATGCTGTTTTCGTCGGTTATCAGATCACTTCAAAAGCGGAAGAACTGCGGCATTATGGGGTCGATCGGATCTATGTGTACGACCAGCCGGAGTTGGAGGTTTTCCGTGCGGAACCGTATGCGGCGGCGATGGAAGATTTCATTACTGCGCTAAGACCCTCCACAGTGCTGGTGGGAGGGACGACGGTTGGGCGTTCGCTTGCTCCGCGTGTGGCGGCTCATTTTCGCACTGGGTTGACCGCTGATTGTACAAAACTGGATATGCAGCCCAATACCGACCTGGATCAGATCCGCCCGGCTTTCGGCGGCAACATCATGGCGCATATCCGCACTCGCAACCACCGTCCGCAGTTTGCGACGGTGCGCTACAAGATTTTCTCGGCCCCCCCGCGCTTGCAGCAGCCCCGCGGTGAGATCCAGGTCATGTACCTTGACCCTGAAAGATTGCGCTCGGGTGTGCGCGTGCTTTCCATCGAGTCCAAACCGGTGGTTGAGAATATCGAAAATGCCGAGGTGATCGTCGCAGTTGGGCGCGGCCTCAGGAAAGAACAGGACCTGGAATTGATACGTGCGCTGGCGGAAAGGTTGGGCGGTCAGATTGCTTCGACCCGCCCCCTGATCGAGGCCGGTTGGGTTGATCCGCGCCGCCAGATTGGCTTGAGCGGGCGTACGGTCAGCCCAAAATTGTTGATCACCTGCGGTATTTCTGGTTCCGTGCAGTTCACGGCGGGCATGGGGGCAGCGAATTTCGTGGTCGCTATCAACAACGACCCGCAGGCACATATCTTTAAGGTGGCCCATCTCGGGTTGGTGGGAGACCTGTATGAGATCATCCCGGCTTTGTTGCAACAATTGGGTTCCGGGCAACCTTCGCAGGTTCAGGAACATTTAAAGACCGTCAAGAGCGAGGTGATTGGATGAGCTATAAAAAGATCGATGCGGCTGATGTGGCTGCCCTGCTTTCGATTTGCGGACGGGAGCATGTGAAAACTCGCGATGAGATCAGTGAAGATTACAGCCATGACGAGCTGGCAGGCGTTCGCGTTTTCCCTGAGGTGATGGTGGAACCGCTTTCCACCGCTCAGGTCTCTGCGATCATGAAATATGCTTTCGACCGTTGCATTCCGGTCACACCGCGCGGACAGGGCACCGGGTTGGTGGGTGGGGCGGTGCCGGTGCAGGCGGGCATTTTGTTGAACCTGTGCCAGATGAACAGGATCCTGGAACTGGATGAAGCTACCATGATGCTCACCGTGGAACCGGGTGTGCTGTTGATGGATATCTATAAATATGTGGAACCCTTCGGATTGTCGTACCCGGCCGACCCCGGTGAAAAAAGTGCTACCATCGGGGGGAATATCAGTACCAACGCCGGCGGGATGCGGGCGGTGAAATATGGCGTCACCCGTGATTATGTAAAAGGCCTCGAAGTGGTGCTGGCGGATGGTACGGTGCTGATGTTGAGCGGCAAGAATGCCAAGAATAGTTCTGGCTACAGTCTGAAAGACCTGGTGATCGGTTCGGAAGGTACGCTGGCGGTGGTTACCAAGGCCATCCTGCGCCTGGTTCCGGCACCCTCGCGGGTGGTGAGTCTGCTGGTTCCTTTTCAGGATCTGAATACCGCCATCAGTGCGGTACCGCAACTGGCGAAACTGAAAGCGATGCCCACTTCGATCGAATTCATGGAACGTGAGGTGATCCTGGCAGCCGAAGAGTATCTGGGAAAAAAATTCCCCGATAAATCTGCTCCGGCTTATTTGCTGTTGACCCTGGATGGCAGCTCCAAATCGGAATTGGATTCAGCTTACAGCGCGGCCGCTGAGCGCTGCCTGGAATGTGGTGCGCTGGATGTGTTGATTGCCGATACTGAGGAACGGCGCGAAGTGATCTGGACCGCGCGCGGAGCGTTCCTGGAAGCCATCAAGGCATCCACCACAGAAATGGACGAATGTGATGTGGTGGTGCCTCGCAACGCCGTTGCGGAATTGGTCGAATTTACCCGACAGCTTCAGCGGGATGTGGATATTCGTATCATGAGCTTCGGCCATGCCGGGGATGGAAATTTGCATATCTATGTGCTGCGTGATGCTCTCTCCGAAGAGGAATGGCGTGAAAAATTGAACGCTGCCTTTGAGCGGTTGTATGCCAGGGCGAAAGAATTGGGCGGGCAGGTTTCTGGCGAACACGGCATCGGATTTGCCAAAAGGTCCTTTTTGGCTGATTCGCTGGGCGAGAAAACCATGGATCTGATGCGTGGTATCAAGCAGGTTTTTGATCCCCGGAATATCCTCAACCCCAACAAGATCTGCCAGTGAGCGGACGGAAAAACCTTTTTTCCCTCTGTGGAATGCATCAAGTAAATTTGTAGGGCGGGATCGAAATCCCGCCTTTTGTTTTTCTATGGGTGGCTGGAGTGGTAGGGTGGGTTGCTAACCCACCCCAATGCGGAACGGTGCTGAAAAGATCCGCTAGAACAATATGATAGAATAAACAAAGATGCTGGGGAAGAGATGCAAACTTCATCGAAGATGATACTGAAAAAATCAGGTTTGTCCACGGGTAATTACCATGCAACATATCACTGATCTTTCAAAAAAGACAACCTCTAAAATGAAAATAGCTGTTATTGGGGGCGGGTCGACCTATACACCCGAATTGGTGAAGGGCTTTCTGGATCGGGTGGGCTCATTGCCGCTGGATGAACTCTGGCTGATGGATACCGATGCAGAACGGCTTGCCATTGTTGGCGGTTTTGCTCAAAGGATGGTCAAAACCAGAGGTGAGCCCTTTAAGGTATTCCTGTCGCAAAATCAGCAAGAGGCGATAGCGGATTCAATGTACGTGATATCGCAATTGCGTGTGGGTAAAATGCACGCCCGCCGCGAAGATGAATATCTTGGTCAACGCCACGGCTTGATTGGTCAAGAAACCACCGGCGTGGGTGGGATGGCCAAAGCACTGCGTACGATCCCTGTCATCCTCGACATTGCCGATGATATTCGCCGGCTGGCTGCCGGGGCGTTTTTCCTTAACTTTACGAATCCGTCCGGTCTGGTTACGGAAGCGCTCATGCGTTACGCGCCTGCAATCCAGGCGGCAGGTTTGTGCAATGTGGGTATTACCACCAAGATGGAGATCCTTGAAAGGCTCGAAAAAACAACTGGTTTTCCTATTGATGCAGAACGTGCTTATTTGGATACCCTCGGCTTGAACCACCTTTCATGGCATCGCGGTTTTACCGTGGATGGCGAAGAGTTATGGCCGAAGATTTTTCCTGCCTTCGTTGATTCTTTGAAAAAAGAAGAAGAATCCGAATGGGATGTGAACACCCTCGAGTCACTGGGCATGATTCCCAATTACTATCTGCAATATTATTACTATACCTACAAAAAACTGGAAGCCCAAAAGAAATGGCCTCCTTCCAGGGCTGAACAGGTGATAGAGATCGAGCAGCAACTTCTGCGTGAATATGCAGACCCGTCGCTCATGGAACCCCCGGCGGATTTAATGAAGCGCGGTGGCGCCTATTATTCAACACTTGCCACGCAGGTCATTAACTCGCATTTCAACGATCTGGGGCAGATTCATGTGATCAACACTCGCAACAATGGCGCCGTCAGCACCTGGCCGTCAGATTGGGTGTTGGAACTCCCCGCAAAAATAGATAAACAGGGAGTGCACCCCCTCTCTGCGGAACCTCTCCCTGCGGTCTGCTTTGGATTGATCTCTCAAGTCAAAATGTACGAACTGCTCACCGTAGAGGCTGCCGTACATGCAGATCGAAACGCGGCCTATCAGGCATTGCTGGCACATCCGCTCGGGCCGAGCGCGGACCGCGTGCAACGGGTGCTGGATGATATGCTGGAAACGAATAGACAATGGTTGCCCCAATTTTTCGAGTGATGGGTAAGACAATATCCATGTGAAATGCACGGAAAGGAAAACAATGACAGCAAATCCTCTTCTTAAAAAACTTGGCTATTCTGATGGCGATCGCCTGGTTATTATCCATGCCGATGACATTGGCATGTGCCAGGCCTCAATTCAAGCTTTTAAAGATTTATGGGAGTTCGGCACCCTGTCCTCCGGGGCGGTGATGGCTACCTGCCCATGGTTCCTTGCTGCAGCGGAGATGGCTCTCCAGAACCCTGCCATGGATCTGGGCATCCATGCCACCCTGAACGCGGAATGGAAAACCTACCGCTGGGGGCCTGTATCAACCCGCGATCCAAAATCAGGATTGATGGATGCGGAAGGTTACCTTCATCGTTCTTCGCAAGCGGTTGTTGAGTCTGCATCGGTTGAAGCGGTGACCGGGGAGGTTGAAATGCAGGCGGAGCGTGTCTTGGCTGCCGGGATTGATGCGACGCACATTGATTCGCACATGGGCACGATCATGCACCCCAAATTTATCCAGGCCTATCTGCAAGCGGCTATGACCCGTCAGCTTCCCAATATGCTGCCCCGTGCCAGCGCGTGCGGCTTTGATTCCATGGGCATTGATGAAGCGACCCTGGCTGCTTTTACGCCGTTTTTGAATGAACTGGAGACCAAGAAGGTTCCTATGCTGGATGGCATGTTCACCATGCCGTTGGAGCATGACCAGGACCATATCCATGTTGCCAAACAGCTTCTCCGCAGTCTTCCGATAGGGATATCGCATTTTATTTTTCACCCATCCGTTGACACGCCCGAGTTGCGCGCCATCTGCTCTGATTGGCCGGCACGGGTTGCAAATTACAATGCTTTCATGAGCAATGAGATCAAGCAATTCTTGAAGGAGGAGGGAATTCATTTAATTGGGTATCGTTCGATCAGAGATGTGCTGAGAAGTTGAAGATTTACATTAAAAATTTGATAGGAGGGAAGTACTTATGACCACCACAACCATAAAGGATTTTGCGACCAGCACGAAAACCCGCATGATGTATGCACTGATGAGTTTGGGTGTGGCTTTGCCCATTGAAACCATCGGGGCGTTCATTATGTATTTCATTGTCGATATCAAGAACTTGCCTGCCACTTGGTATGCGACTTTTTGGTTTTTTTATACCGTCTACAATGCTTTGAACAACCCGGCCTTGGGGTATGCTTCTGACCGCACCCGCTCGCGTTGGGGAAGGCGGCGGCCGTATATTCTCTTTTCGGGAATACCGTATGCGTTGGTTTTTGCTCTCATCTTCTGCACGCCGTTTGATGGAAAGGACAACCCCGTCGCGCTGCTGATCTATTTTGGTGTGCTTATTACGATCTGGGAGGGGTTGTATACTGCATTGGCGACCGGCTATTATGGGTTGCTTCCTGAAATGTTCGGCACCTATCAGGAACGAACGGATACCGCTGCCAAGATGAACATTTTCCAGGTCATAGCGCTGATTCTGGCTTCGGTTGTACCTCCCTTGCTGTGGAATAAAATTGGTTGGGGAGGGATGGCCATTTCGCTGGCGATCATCGCCATCATTCCTATCTATGTCGGTTTCCCGGCTCTGTTTGAACGAAAAGATTTGGCGACCGACACCAGTTTTCCATTCTTCAAAGCGCTTAAATTGACCTTCATGAACAAGAGTTATCTCACCGCTGCGGGCGCCCAGGCCATGCGCTTTGTGGCCACCGGTATCTTGCAGATGGGCATGCCCTTCTATTTGAAATACAGTCTTCATGTGAGCGATAGCATGTTCAGCGTGTTTTTCGGTGTCACCTTTGTGGTTTCCATGCTCTCACTGTATCCATGGCGCAATTGGGTGGCCAATAAACTCGACTCGCGGCGTACGCTCATGGCGGCCAATCTGATGATGATCATCGGTATTGTTCCGCTTGCTTTCAGCCCCTCGTTTACTTTTGTGCTGGTTTCGGCCGTGATCATCGGCATCGGTTTGGGTGGCCTGATCTTGATGGGTGACGTGATCATGGGTGAAGTGGTGGATGAGGATGAAGTTAAAACAGGGCACCAACGAGCCGGGATGTATTTTGGGATGAGCGGTTTCATCATCACCCTCAGCGGATTGCTTGTTTCTTCGATTTTTGGCATCCTGATGCCTGCTTTTGGATATGATACACTTCTGGAAGTGCAGCCCGCTTCTGTTGATCAGGGCTTCCGCATTTTCCTCACCGTTCCCACCACCATCGGTCTTGTGCTGGCGATTCTTTTTCTCAATTTGTACCCCCTGCATGGGAAACGCCTGCAGGAAATTCGCGATACCCTGACAAAAAAGAAGGCGCTGGCGGAGAACCAGAATAAAAGTGCTGTGTGAGAATTGATTACGGTGTAAAAGAGTCTGCGTTGAAAGGGTGAAGCGCAAAAACAGACGGGTGTTGTTGAAGGAAGATCATTTCTGCAACATGCGGGAGCATCGTTAATGAACCTCTGTCGAAGAGGATCTGGAGAGATTTAAAAAGATTAGGTGGAACGACCATGAAGTATTTCCTCGGTATGGATGTGGGCGCCTCAAAGACCCATGCGCTCATTGCGGATGAGACCGGCGTGTGCCTTGGCTTTGGCAGATCCGCGGGCGGGAACCATCAGGTTGTCGGTTATGCCGTGCTGACGGCTATTTTGAAAAAAACTCTCGAACAAGCTTGCGAAATGGCTGGCATCGGCGTGGATCAGATTGCGGGAGCGGGATTTGGAATTGCCGGTTATGATTTTCCCTCTGATCGTGAGCCGCATCTAGAAGCTGTGGCTGCCTTGGGTTTGTCTTGTCCG
>JAAZOD010000024.1 GCA_012797975.1 Pelolinea sp.
AGCGGTGATTGTGGCAGCGGATACGACGGTGCCAATGGAACGTTTTCGTGGGAAGCCCATGCTCAGCATTTCTACGGGCGATGCCATACGGAAAGCTGAACAATGCATTCAGCTTGTTGAAGAAGGTAATTTGGAAATCTACTGATTTCCCGGGAGACAAAAGTGAAAGGCAATCATCCTGTTTATCGCCATACCATGTCGGGCTTGTCGGATTTCTTGCCCTTCATCGTCGCCGGTTACGTTCTTGTTTCTACTGCTCTGTTGATGGATCCGGGAAATGGGCTCGCGCAAGGGTCCGGGATAGTGGCCGCCATCTCCCGTTGGCTTTTACAGAACGGTGATCTGATCATTCAGATCTTGATGCCCCTCTTGGCCGGGTCTATTGCCCTCTCCGTTGCCGATCGTCCCGGCTTGCTGGCCGGGATGGTGGCAGGTATGCTTGCACAAGAAGCTGGCTCTGGATTCCTTGGTGCGGTTTTGGGCGGTTTTCTGGCGGGTTACTTGATCAAACTGCTGCAGCATATCACACGAAAATTGCCTCGTTCTTTTGAAGGGATGAAGATACTGATCATCTTTCCGGTCGTCGGCACGCTCATGGTTGGTTTAGCGATGATGCCTGTCAACCGACTGGCAATCCTGGTGAATTCAGGTGTTTCCTTCTTGCTTCAGAATATGCCGCATGGCGCTGCCATTCTTCTTGGTGCGCTGATCGGTGCGATGCTGGCCTATGATTGCGGAGGTCCCATCAATAAGATTGCCTACCTGTTTTCGGTGGCAACGTTGATGGATGGGTCAGGAAGGCTGGTGCCCTCCATTGCCATGGGCGCGGCGGGTTGTGCTGGAATGACCATCAGCACTGGCTGTGCGTTGGCAACGGTTCTCTTTCCTAAAAAATTCTCATCTTCATTGAAAGAGGCGGGGAAAGCTGCCTGGATTTTGGGTTTGAGCTTTATCGGAGAGGGTGCTATCCCGTTTGTTGAGGAGCATCCTCGTGAAATCCGGCTTTCCCTCACGATAGGGGCTGCGGTTGCGGGTGCTCTTTCAGCTCAGTTCCGATTGACCTTGAGCACTCCGATCGGCGGGATTTTTACCATACCGTTTGCCAGTAATATTTTTCTCTATATTCTCTGTTTTGTGATCGGCACGCTCATTTCCGCTTTCCTGATGGGCTTCTTGTTGAAAGAATCAGTCGTGGACGAAAAGGAATGAGGAATTGCGGATATGCAGGTTATGCCGCGATTGGATGGGATGCAATGCAAGGAAGGGATGAACGGTTGGTGGCGCTCGGTGGAAGCATTTCGCCCAAACGAATGGGTGCGGTGCAGGAGGGTGTCGGTCGCTTGAAAGGAATAAAACGGATCAGCGCCGGTGCGCGCTGTCTTGGCGACATGTTCGGAATACTGATTTTTGAGCGAGCGGAGAACGAAGAATGATGCCACTTTTAAGGGTCACTGCTTCCGGGGAGAATGTAAAAATAATGCATCGTGAATTTCTTTTTTTATTTGCCGGAAAATCGCCGGATGATACAATAAAAACAACCGTTTCCCATTCAATATCGATTGGAAATGCTGTCTTTGCAGCATGGGTTGGTTGTCTCAATTGGAGTACAGAGTGTTCAAATGAATAATCAAAATAACAATAGCAGGATTGAGTTGGAGAAAAAACTCCCGAAATACTTGAAGGTTGAAGAGGACCTCAAGTATCGAATCCTATTGGGAGAATGGAAACCTGGCGACCAGATCCTTACGGAAGAGGAACTCTGCAGAGCTTATAAGGTCAGCAGGATCACGGTAAAAAGGGCGATCTCGGAACTGGAATTGGAGGGTTATCTCTACCAGGTTAGCGGGAAAGGAACGTTTGTAAAGGACTTCCAGGAAGAGATCCAGGAAAAGAAACCGGTTGCCAAGAGCTTTACCAATGAGATGCGGGAACGCGGTTTCAATGTGATTACCACGCGTGTGATGCTTGATCAGGTTCCCGCCGATGCGACACTGGCAAAGCTGCTTGATATTGACCCCGCTACCACTATCTTGCAATTGAAAAGAGTGCGGGCGATTGGTGATGGAGATATCATCGCTTATTCCGTGAATTCTTTTCCTTTTTCCAAGTCTTTTTCCACCGATCCCAAGGATTACTATGGATCGTTGTATGAATACCTGGCCTCTTTTGGTATTTATCTCCTGTCGGCAAAGGAGTACCTGGAATCAATGCTGCCCCCTTCTTCCGTTGCAGAAATGCTGCAAATTCCGCAAACCGACCCGGTTTTGAAGTATGTCAGGATCAGCCATAATGCCGATTACAGCTTCAGCGAGCACAACCTGTGTTATTACATTGGGAGCAAGTATCGCTACTATGTGAACAGCTGAATTTTCATGAGAAAAGGTTTCTGATTCTCTGCGAAATAAAAAAATACCGCAGGATGTTGCTGCGGCAATTTTTTCGGCTCGAAGATTTGTATGTGTTTATTTCAAAAAACTCGGTTTTTCTCCATACAGCTCGATGATCTGCGTTTTTTGTTCTTCATCTGCGATGACTGATTTCAGCAGAGGCAGTTCTTTTAAGAAAGAAAAATCACTGCATTTCGTTCTGGTAATGGATAGGGTGGTTAGGTTTTTAAGCTTTGCGATCTCTTCGAAATCAAAGATGATGCAATCGTTGATGCTGAGCCAGGATAAATATGGAAGGTTCGAAATTCCTTCCAAACTTTCCAGTTTGCTGAATGGAATGTGCAGCGTTTGGAGATTGGGAAGATTGCAGGAACATAGTTCCGTGAACCCTTTATAGGAGAGTTCGTACACCGATAAGAAGCTGAGCGTTTTGATATCTCCCAGAGGGGTCAAACTGCCGTACGTGGCGTAGTCCAAACTGAGATTCGTGAGTTTTACCATTTTCCCCAGTGGCGACAGGTCTGATAGCTGGTTGCAGGAAAGATCCAGGACCTTGATTGGCAGGTTTGCCAGTGGCGAAAGATCGGAAAAGCTTTGAAAAATCAACGAGAGATATTCCAAATTCTTGAAATATAGAAAATCAGAAAGTTCGCTGACACTGCCCCTTTCAAAAAAGAAGACGGGTTGGCTTTCCTTCTTGTATACCATCAACCGTTCTTTTCCCTTGGAACAGGCCAGGAATTGTTCTCCGTATGCCTCGGCAAAAATGCGCAGTTCGCTGACTGCGTTGGTGTGTTTCATTTCCAATTGCCGATCTTCTGATAATCCGATTTTCTCACAGGCGGCTCGTCGCACAATATCACAGGTGAATTTCAATGCTCCGGCAGGCGTTGGGATTGGGATTGCAGGAGGTTGGCTCACGGTTTCCTGTTTCACTTGCTCAGGTTTGGGTTTGGAGGGGTAAATCACCGGATTTTGTTTTTTAAAGACACTTTCGAAAGAATAGAGATACTTCCTTTGAAAAGAGTCTTCATCCAGCAGATATTTTTTAATGTCTTGCTTGGATCCGATCTGAAGCTGCAAACCGTAGGTCAATTCGGTCTCACGCAGATAAATGGCCATGAAAGGTTTCTTTTTCTTCAGGGCGAAGTTGATCTCATTGCGCACGTTTTCAGATTCGACGGAGTCCGGTGAAATGAAAACTACAAAAAGACTGGCATCATTCAACGCTTTCCCGATCTCTTCAGGCCATTCTATGCCCGGTTCGATGCCTTCGTCGTACCATACGTTATATTCCTGATCGTGGAATTTTCCAATGATCGAGAATACTTCTGTCGTGTCTTTGTGGGAATAACTGATGAACAGATAGGGTTCGCTGCCTTTATAGGCTGCGAAAGGTAATTTGATATTCCTTTGGTTTGCATGAGGATTTGCGGCAGGGTTGGTTGTTTTGTTATTTTTTTCCATGTTATTTCTTTGCTGTCTTTTGTATCGTTGCTGTTATATTTCTACGACTTTCATTCCGGCTAATGAGGCGAGTTTGATTACGTTCTTGGCTGCGTCGCGGTCATATTCTTTGTACATGTCCGAAAGCGAATTCCATTCCACGAGGCAGTTGTGTTTTTTTTGCGTATCATCGCGCTGCGGGGCGTAGGTCCAACCGTCTTTGATTTTCCCTTCCATCCAGTCTTCATGTTCAAGGATGGCGTATGCTTCCAGCGTGTCTTGCTCGAAACCTGTGATTTCCTGGCCTTCCGCATTCTTTGCCGCCAATCCATAACCGAGTTTCTGCAGTTTCTTGCCAATGTTCATCGCTTGGCGCAGGTTGGAGTAACGGGCTGACTCGTCCAGATCTTCAAATTTCTCAGCCACCCGGATCGGCTCGTTCCTCTTTTTACGTTGAGCGATGTAATCTTCGTGGATTGCTTTTGCCAGGATTTCCAGGTTTTCCAGCATGGGCCGGGGGACCAGCTTGTCTTCACTGGCTTCTTTGAAAATGGTTTCCAGGGTATCACATTTGATGAACAGCCCATCCGGGAAGATGGCATCAATTTGGAGTAAGGTATTGAACAGCTCTTTTTTTGCCTCAATGAATTGCTTGGGCAGAATTCCCTTGGCTGCCAGATAAGTGATCCCAAATTTCTTTTCATCGATGATGATATCGGCTGAAGTTGCCTGGGTGCGTGTTTTGTCTATTTTCCCATAACCGGCCCGGTTCCATTCCTGCATTTCATCGCAGAACATGAGCAGATAAGCGATGGGGTGACTTTGAGGCTGCAGTGACCCGCAGGCAAAATCTTTCTGGCATATGTTGCGGTAATAGTTATGTAGCAGAATAGCGCTCGCACTGTCCACAGTGGCGTTGAAAAAACGCATGGGGTTGGTGTTCGTCTTTTGGATCAGATAGCCGTACCATTTCAGCACGATGATGGCGCTGTAAAAACCGTGATCGATGAATCCTGATTTGGCCATGTCGGTTGTGAAGGAATCCAGCTTGTTCTTGATTTCCTGAAGTGGAATTCCCAGTGCATGGTGGATCTTTTGTGACAGCAGATCGATGGGTTGCAGCAGGTCTATATAAACACAGCTTTCGTCTTGTTTGTAAAAATCCTTGATGAATGACTTTTTCGGCATCACTTCTGCGACCGAGTTCAAGCGGCGGAAATTTTGGAATTCCAGATGGGCTTTGATCTTTCCTTTGCTGTCATCGTGGTCGGCGTTGGTGGCGAATTCCATGAAACTCTCGATTTGTTTGCCGATGATTTCCACCGGGTAGCCCACATCGTGGAAAAGTGCGGCGATGCCCCAGCGGAAGAAGAATTCTTCGTGTTCGTTGTCGAAGTTCTCGGGGTATTGGTTCGCATCGATGTTTGCCTGTTTGAATGCGGACCGGAAGGTTGTGTTTTGCGAATAGATGCATAATCCAAGGATGAAAACATTGACGGAATGGATGTAGTGGTCGCGTTGTTTGTCGATGAGTGTGGCAGCTCGTTCTTCATATACGCTGAGCACATCCAGCAGATCCAGAAATGTGGCAGAAGACCCTTCCAGCATGATGCGGTAGGTTCCGAAAAAGATTTCATAGACCGCTGAGGCATTCTCTTTGGATTCATCCTCTAAAAAGGCAAGGATGGACATTTTGATCGATTCAATGAATTGGGGAGCCGCATGTTGCTTCTTGAGTGAATCGAGCATACCGAAAAAATCGATGATGTATTTCTTTAAATTGCTCATTTTTATGAATTTTCCTTTGTCAAGTGATGAATTCGCGATGCCGATTTTTTTACTGACGTGTTGTGTTTCAGCAATGGACGCTACCGTGTTTTCATGGTTGTCAGATTGGTTTGATTTTGATCGGCACTCCTCTGCTAAAGATTTTATACTACATTATCGAAATAATCGAATTTTGTCTGCGGTGCCTGCAAAAACAGGTGGATTCATGGAAATTGTCTTTCGCATAGATATCAGCTTGTCAAAGACCTCTCTTGCAAATTGCGTCATGAAAGGGAGCATATTTTCAAAAAGGACAATCCGGTTTTGCGGATTGTCCTTTTCTGCCAGAGCGGTTGATTTTTGTCAATCTTGGTGCGTGGCTTTTTTTAGGTCCTGTATGAATTTGGAGAATTTCTGATGATTACCCTGGCTGATGTATTCCACCATGGAAGTTCCTACCAGAACACCGTCCGCCCCAAGCGAAACGGCTTCTCTGACACGCTCGGCATTTTTTATCCCGTACCCTAATATGACAGGGATATCCGTCTCTTTCTTGATTGTTGCGATCAAATCCTTATTTTCCGGGCTTACATTGGGACGATTTCCCTTTTCATCGGCGATGGACTGCAGTAGCAGAAAACCGGCCGCTTTCTCTTTAATTTTGCTGAAAAAGGCACTGTTGAAAGGGTGATGGAGAATGTATATCCGGTAGATACCGTTCTGATCGAATAGTGTTTCCATTTCAGAAGCTAATTCCGGCACCATCTCGTCTTTGTCGGGTAGTTCGACCCCGTCGATCTCCAGTTCTACCAGCTGGTCAACGAAATTCTTCAAACCAAATTGCAGGATCAGGTCAGCATAGGCCATCATGTAGAATGGCTCATTCGGGAACTCTTTGCGAATGTTGTGCAGTGTTTCAAAATAATGATCCAGGTCCGGTTCAAGGTCCAACGCTTTAACATTCGAATCTGCGATGATTTGAGTGTCAATATAGGGATTGCGTGTGGGCATCGAAAATTCTACGATGTCCATTCCTGAACGAAGGTACACTTCGACAAGTTTTTGGGTTTCATCCAGGTTGGGATAACCAACCGGGACGCCGGAAACCAATACTTTTTCACCTTTCTCCAAGACATCCTGGATTCTCCTGTCGATTTTTTTCATTGTAAGATCCTCTCTTTTTAGTAAAGTGTCAATCTGTGGTTTTTATGTCTTTTATGGAAAATTCAAAAATGAACTTGATCAAGTAAAGGAAACTCATGAAATAGATATATCCGATGAATGCTAAATAGGGAGATTTGATCTCAGTGGTCAGGGGTTGTTTTGCACATAAATACCGGATGATGATGAATACCAAAAACAACCAAACATAGACCCCTACCTTGTCCTTATGTTCTTTCCAGGGTTTAAAGAAGATGAAAAAATTGACAAAATAGATAAAGGCGATGTCGATCAGCCAGGTGACCGTTTTGTAGATTTGTTTGCTCCATGTCTTTGGTGCAAAACGGGCGAACAAATAGATCAATAACATCGAGCTCAGGATGACAATGCAAAATCTTGTTAAAATAATGTTCATTTTTTCCTTTCCTCATTCAGGGTTGAATTGACCGATGCACCAGCCACGTCAACTAGAACAGCTTGGATTGGATGGTTTGTAAAATCTGACTTCATGATCATGGTTGTGATGGATTTTTTCTATTTTTAGATTTTCCAAACTGTTTCATTGGCTTTCATGGCCGATTCGATTTTCTTGTAGAGTTCCTTTTCGATTGGGAGAAAGGGTCTGCGGGGAAAACCTGCATCGATTCCCCGGATTTTCAACATGGCGTAAGCGCTTGCGGTGGAGGGGCCGTAATGCAGGATATCCCACATTTCCAGCACTTGCCGTTGCAGGATTGCTGCTTGTTGAAAATTGGCGCTTTCTGCCGTGCTGAACAGTCTTTGCATCAGTTCTGGCATGGCATTTGCCAGACCGGAGATGCAGGCACGCGAACCTTGCATATAGGCCGGCAAAAAGAGACTTTCGGATCCGATTACAACATCAAACCCCTCCTTTTGGGCCTTGCGCATGACCAGGTAGGTTTTGCTGATGTCAAAGGTGCTGTCTTTGACGCCTGCCAAACCGACCTCTGCCAAACGATTGATCAGGTCGGTGGAAACCGGATTTCCGGTCGCGCCTGGGTTGTCATACAGATAGACAGGGATGGAGACCGACTCGATAAGATCCTTGAAGAATGCGAATAAAGTTTCTTCCGAGTACCGGAAATAAAAAGGAGGTACGGCCGCTACGGCCAATGCCCGGTGGGCTTCTGCATGCTGGGCTAATTCAATGCTGTCGCGCAGGTTGGTCGTTCCGACGTGCGCGATTAATTCAAAGCTTCCATCTGAATAGGGAGACAGCGCTTCGAAAACGCTTTTCCTTTCTTCCACGTTCATCAGAACGCCGGATCCGTAAGTGCCGTTTACGTAAAAACCTTGAACATGCGGGCGCAGGAATTCGGCGAATTTTCCCAATCGTTCCAGGTCGACTTCTCCTTTTTCGTCAAATGGTGTCAGGATCGGCGGGATGATTCCTTGTAATTTCATGATTCTCCTTATCGAAACTATTTCTTTTCTCTGATGCGTTGCATTTCTGCGATCCATCGTTTCGCGTTTTGCCTGATCTCGTCCAACTTTCCCTCTTTGATCAGTTTATTACTGACCAGACTGCTGCTTGCGGCGACGGCGATGCAGCCGGCATCCATGAACGCTTCCATATTCTCCAGGGTCACTCCCCCCACCGGGATCAGCGGGATCTGCGGCAGTGGTGCATGCAGCGCTTTGATGTACTCCGGGCCGGCAGGCATGGCGGGGAAGATTTTGACCGCGTCACTGCCGTTTTCCCAGGCGATCAACGCTTCGGTTGGAGTGAATGCCCCTGCGAATGCCATCTTCCCGTATCGTTTGGAGATCTTTAGAACGTCCAACGATAAAACGGGTGAGATGACAAACTCGGCTCCCGCGAGAATGGCTGCCCGTGCGGATTCTTCATCAAGCACGGTGCCGGCGCCCAACAGTACTTTTGAACCCAGGGAGGCATGTAATTCCTGGATGATTTTCACAGCGTTGGGGGTGACCAAAGAGATTTCCACGCTATCGATGCCGCTGTCAATGAGCGCTTCAAGCGCAGGGATGATGTTTTTTGGATCATCCGCTCGTAGAATTGCCATGATCCCGCTGTTGATGAAACGATTCATGAGATTATGAGAATATGCCATTTTGTGCCTTTCATGGAAAAATTGTTTTTCTGCAGATTGCTGTCAATAGGCCAAATTCGCCTTGCCGTTGGGCAATCGCATCTTCTTTATCGGTGTGGTTTTTTTGCGGAAACTCTACGGATGAAAAAACCTTTTTCAATACGGTTTTGAAATATTCTTTTTCAGAAGGGATCCGCCAGTTATCCGGCAGGTTGTAATCGGTCGGGATGGTGACGATCAATAACCCGTGCGGGGAGAGTATTCGCCAGCACTCTTTGAGTATTTGGATGGGATCATGCACCAGGTGCAGTACATTCACCATGCACAGACCGCCGCAAAAACCATCAGAAAAGGGGATCACCATGCCATCGGCGCAGACATACTGTTCGTTCTCATGGGGACGATCGTATGTTTTGGAGAAAACAAGTTCGTCGAATTGGATGTCTAAACCGATCACATGCCGATCACGGGAAGATAAATGGCGCAGCCCGAAACCTAACTCACTGCCAATATCCATGATCGTGCCATTTCCCAATTCTTTGTTTGCCCAATCATAGATTGCTTGGTGAGCAATATTCTTGCAGGTGGCATTCATTGGAATTGTGTTCATGGTTTTGTTCCAGGACCTGAAGGTCTTTTCATTTCAACAGTGATTTTCATTTGCTTCAATTTGCCCGTAGGATCCGGAAAATGGATGCAACCATCAGTTTATTTTCCGGATCCATAGGATCAAAAATTGGAGATCAGCACAATGGAATGGCTATGCAGCCAAACCTAACGCACCACCGATGAATTTGAGCAGCCAGAAGATCGGTGCCCAGATCAGGTAGTCGCCGCCGCCGAACATCAAACCGGTTCCGGCAAAGAATTCTGCCTGGAATGGGTAGGTGACCAGTGCGGCAACATTGATGACAATGGCGATGACTGCACCGGCGATGATCGCACCTACCCAACCGCCGTGAATATCACCGAACACTCCGGCCAGGGCGCCATCGAAGAAGAAGAAGATGGGGCCGGGGAAGATGACGACCGGGCTGCCGATTGCAACCTGTACCAGGGTGAAGATCACCATGGTCACAAAGCAGGAAACGAATCCCAGCATGCTTCCGGCAGGTGAGTATTGGAAGAACACCGGTGAATCCAATGCAGGTTGTGTGCCGGGGAGCAGTTTTTTGCTGATGCCCTCGAAGGCCGGGATCATGGCTGCCAGGAACATGCGCACGCCGTACAATACGATGGCGATGCCAGCCGCGAAGGTGATACCCTGCATGATTAACCAGACGATCCAGTTTCCGCCATCTGAAATGCTGTCCACCGCTGCTTTACCAGCCGTGAGTCCAATGATGATGTACATGACCGGCATCAATACGCACAGGAGAACGGTGTAGTCGGAGAAGAGGTTGAAGATACCGGGTAGTTCCAGTTCATCTGCGCGCTTTGATTTGGCCAAACCACCGAACCATTTGCCGACGGGCAGGTCCAAAGTCTGCAGGTGTCCCAAGGTGAATCGTTTGTCGGTCACTGGGTCGGTGAATGGGCGTGCAATGGCGGGCATGAAGGTCCAGAACAATGCGGTCATCACGGCCGAGAATGCGATCTGAGCTCCGCCGGTCAATCCCAGGGCGGAACGTCCTACCAGCAGCATGATGGAAGCATTGAAGAGCATGATGTGGCCGGTCAGGAAAACGTTCTTGGTGTTTTTGAAGGGGAGAATGCGGACCAGCAACAGGTGCAGCACAAATGCCAGCACAAATGCCATCGGGATTTCAACGCCGTAGGTCTGCATGGCTACGCCATAAGGACCGAAGCAATCAGGCAGCACACCGGTGATCCCGAAGGAATTGTTCAATAATGTGGTCAATGGGCTGAGTGAACCCAAGAAAACACCGATACCGGAATTCAGGATGATCATTCCAACAATGGTTTTGATGGTCCCTTCCAAAACTTCTGCTCCGGATTTTTTCTGAAGCAATAAACCGATCAGCGCTACCAAACCCAGGAATACTGGTGCTTCTACGAAGACTTCATTGATCAAGAAATTTATTACAGTCATCTTTATCTCCATTCTATTTTTTTATAAATCGATCAATAAGATGGGTGTGCATTTGGCAATACTTCAATAAGCGCCTCCTTTCTTTCAAAAAGAAATAGGTTTTGAAACGGACTGTTGAATTTTCTATAAAGAAAACAAAAATTACATGTTGTTCTTTTTCTTGAATTCTTCCACGTGGGGTCGCATCACTTCGCGCAACTCATCCACATTCATAAAAGATTTCACTGCCACCACAGGGGTGCCGGGGATCTCACCCACACGCGGCTTGAGCATGGTGGTTGTCACGACCAGGTCGGAGGGATATCCTTTGGCGGTGCCTGCATCGCTGGCCTCGATCGAAGCCGTCACGCCAAATTCTTTCATGATTTTTTCGATGGATGTTTTTGCCATCAAACTGCTGCCCAATCCACAACCGCATACCGTTACAATTTTCATCTTTTTTGCCATACGTTTTTTCTCCTTGACCTATTTCTTCTTTGCCAAATGGAACGCGTGCGCTGGATTATGGATGAAGATGTTATCGATCATGGCATCATCAAAACCTTCCGCACGCATTCGCGGAATGAACTTGTTCAGTATATATGCCAATCCTGGCTGCCCTCCGTACGCAGTTTGATAGCTGCGGCGAGATAAGTCACCGCCCCACAGGATCTGTTTTTCAAACCCGGCCTCCGCCATTTTCTTTACCAATTCGATGAAGTTTGTCTCTGGAAAATACTTCCGCCGGCTGGGCGTGTCATACTCCAGGTAACAACCGGTTTGCGCCAATTCTTTGTGCAGGTAAAAATCCGGATTCCGGTCGTAATGCCCTACGATGATGTTCTGCGGTGCAACGCCGTACGATCCGAGTATTTCCACTTGTTCCAAACCCAAAGTGCCGTCTTCCGTGTGGGTGATGATGGGCGCGCCGGTTTCTTGGTGGGCGATGGCTGCCGCTTCGATCGTTACCATATCTTCTGGTTTGATGGTGAAATAACCGGTGGCAATTTTGATCACACCTGCTTTTGCATCGGTACGATCGATGACCGGGCCGTTATATTGGTTCTCGTCCATTCCCAGCTCGATCTCTTCGATCAAGATTCTGGCGATCTGATCGACGGAATAAAAGAAACGCCAGTGACTGTCCATGTAGAAATTGGGTCGGTGAAAACCGGTGGAGGCGATGATGTGCGCTCCGGTGGCTTGGGAAACTTTGATCAATTTTCTTGCGTTGCGTCCAAAGGCCAGGCAGGTCATCTCAACGAAGGATCTTCCCCCGGCGTCCAGAAACGTTTTGACTTCTTGCGAGGTCTTTTCAACATTGTCCAACCGGTAATCCGGGTTCAGGGTCAGCACGTAATCACGGTCGATGATGAGGTGCTCGTGAGAGTCTGTAAAACCTAGCTGGTCTGCTGGAATGTCGCCCAGTACCGTTCTGATCACATCCATTACAACGATCCTTTCAAATTCACTTCCCGTGGAGCAAGCAGCGCTCCCTGGTCGGTTAGTTCTTTCTTGAATGAATTCATATCCAGTTCATCTGGATATTTGCCGCTTTCACTGCATAGTGCGGCTGCCAGCCCGGCTGCTTCACCCATTGCCATGCACTGCGCCGAGTTGCGCGCTGATGCTTGCCCGTCATGGGTGGCGCTCAGGCAGCGCCCTGCCACGATCAGATTTCTGTTCTTTACCGGAAGCAGTGATCGATAGGGGATTTGATAGTAATTTCCTGATTCTAGGTATTGCCATTGGACATTTTTGCCGGCAGTGTGGTCCTCGATCGGTGCAGAGCAGCATGCCACGGCATCCTCAAATTTTGCTCCCTTGCGCACATCATCACCGGTTAAAACATACTTCCCTTTCAATCGGCGGGTCTCTCTCACTCCGATGCTGCAGGCAGTGGACGCCAGATAGGCGTTCTCGAACCCCGGATACTCGTTGATCAGGAAGCGCACATATTCTTGAACCTGTTTTCGCCCTTCGATCTCGGCGGCGGTCATGGCGAATGGATCGACTGCGTTTATGTTGGGAATACGCGTTAAATTGGCGTGTACGAAACCCGGATGGGGCGTGGGATGGATGGATCCGCCGATGCGGGTTAATTGATATTTTCCGCTTTCATGTGCTTGCTGCATGATGCGCGTGCGTTCTTCTTGAGAGATGGAGAATGCTTTTTCATTGTCCACGTTCGCCATGTAGAAGATTAGGGTCAGTGATTGCACCGGATTGTTATGCTCTCCCGCAAGTTCATAATCCTCTCCTGCTTGCGTGCCGATATCCAGATCACCGCTGGCATCGATCACGATCTGGGCTTTCACCCGCTTTAAACCGCTCTTGTTGCAGAGGATCACACTGGCGATCCTGCCATCTTTGCGTTCAACGTCGACGGCATTGCTGTAGAACAGTACCTGCCCGCCGGCCTGGATGACCAGATCTTCATAGAGGATTTTCAGTTTCTCGATCTCATAAGTGACGACAGGGCCGGAGCCGAAAGTGTTTTGCCGCAGGAATGCCCCGCCTTGTGCCAGAAGTCTCTCGGCAACCTCGTAGCTGATGCCGCCTACCAGCTGGTAGGTCGTTTCTCCGGGGCTGTAGATGCCGTTAAAAGAATCCACTCCCATCCAGGTGCGGCTTCCGCCAAGAGCGCTCATGGCTTCCACCAGCAGCACTTTTTTCCCCTTGCGGGCTGCGGCAGTGGCAGCCAAACAACCGGCTGCACCTCCACCGACCACCAACACATCCACTTCTGCCAATGTTTTTATTTCAAGCATCTGTCTTTCCTGTCATTGCGCAATGACCTGTAAGATTTCTTCTTTTGTCTGAGCTGCAAATAAGCGGGCTAATCGGTCTGGATCGATGATCAGTTCCGCCAGCATGCGCATGGTGTTCACGTGCGTTTTTCCATCAATGGCTGCCAATCCGATCACCAGTTCCACCGGATCATTATCGGGGTTGCCGAACTCAATAGGGTGAGCTAATTTGACCAGCGACAGGGCGGTTCTTTTTACCCCCGCTTCGCTGGCAGCATGCGGCATGGCGATCCCCTTGGCTATCACAATATAGGGGCCCAGTTCTTTGGCGGTTTGGATCATGGCATCGATGTATTGGGGGTAGATGGCGTCCGTTTTCAATAAGAGTTGGCCCGCTTCGCGAACGGCTTCCTGCCAATCATGGGCGCAAACGTTCAAATTGATTTGTTCGGCCGGAAGGGCGTTTTGTAGCGAATCCATGGTGTCGTTTATTTTGGTCATGTCTATTGATAAGGTTTGTTTTCTAAACTTCGTTCGTATGTTAAAAGAATAGTCTAATCAATTGAGCAAATCAATTATAATTATGCTCAAATGAGCAACTTTTGATCTTTTTTCACAAAATGGTAAAGGAAATGAAAAATTCGCGCACCATCAACCGCCAGGATCATATTTTGCACTTGCTTGAGATCAACGATTCCATTTCGATCCGGGAATTATCGGAGGAACTGGACGTTTCTGAATGGACCATCCGCAGGGATGTCGAAGAACTGCACAGCCGGCAGATCATTGACCGGTATCATGGAGGGATCCGCTTGAAGGATCATTCCAAGGATGATCTTGTCTTCAAGGAGGATTCGGACCTTTTCTCGGAAAAGAACCGCATTGGTATCAAAACAGCCAAGATTTTGAAAGAGGGCAGCAACGTCATCATCGGCTCGGGCAGCACGGTTCGCTTCGTTGCCAAAGCGCTGGCCAGATTTGACAAGAGGTTGACCATCTATACCAATTCGATCGAAGTGTGCTACGAACTGGCGAATAAGATCAACTACAAAGTGGTGTGCACGGGGGGAAATGTCCACGGTGACTTTTTTACGTTGGACGGACCGGTGACTGAAAAATTGTTGCTATCCAATTACTTTGATGTGGGCGTGATCGGGGTTTCTGGGCTCACCGTTGAGGAAGGGCTGAACATCAAAAGCCAATTATCCGCTTTGACTGTTTCCATTATGATAGAACATTCTGATAACCTGATCGTTGTGGCGGATCATTCGAAGTTCGGGAGGGTTTATCCCAACAAGATCGGTGATCTGCGCTCTGTCAATACCATCATTACCGACGCGACCCCTCCTCCTGAATTTTGCGAATTTTTTGCAAAGAACAATATCCGCTTGATTTTGGCTTGAGCGGATAATCTGATAGACTATTTGATAGAAAACTTACCGATATTCTGATCGCCCCGGGAAATTTATCGAATGAACATTATTATTATCGATTGTGGCACCACCAACAGCCGTATCTACATCGTGGATTCCAATGTGCACGTGCTGTATCGTGCCAGCATGCGGGTGGGGGTGCGTGACGTGGCGGTTTCAGGCAGCAAGAAAGTCCTGAAAGAGGCATTGCATTCGCTCTTTGAACAGGCTTTAGGAGAAATCGGGCTCCGCATCCCGGATATCCATTGCATCCTTTCTTCCGGGATGATCTCCTCGGAGATTGGATTGCAGGAGATCCCGCACCTGTGGGCGCCTTGTGCGCTGGATGATCTTTCCTCCAACCTGCAGCTCTTTTGTGATCCGTCTGTTTTCCCTGCCTCCATTCCGGTTTATTTCATCCGCGGTATCAAGAATGCCTTCGATCCCGCTTCGCTCCACCTTCAAGATCTGGATACCTTGGATTTCATGCGCGGGGAAGAAACGCAGATTGCGGGCCTTCTCGAGAATCCCGGGGTCCAGGTGCCATGCTGCGTGATCGTGCTGTCTTCTCACACCAAGTTCATTACGCTGGATGCGCAGCGTACCATTCTTGGCAGTGCCACCACGCTTTCCGGGCAGCTTTATGATGCCTTGTTGAAAGAAACCATCGTTGGGAAGTCCCTTCCTGAAGGACGGGAAGAAGATCGGGATTTTTTCGATGCGCGGATTGTTGACATTGCCCAAAACGAGATAAAACGATCGGGATTCCTGCGCGGATTGTTGTTGGTGCGTTTCATGGATACGCTGTTGCAGGCCCCGCTTTGCGAACGTCATCTGCTCATCGAATCCTTGATCGCCACGGAGGATCTGCGCGCGCTGCCTTCCTTTGAAAAACTGGTGGGGCAGGTGGGTCAAAACTTTATTTTGATCGGCCAACCGCAACGCTGCAGGGTGTACGAATATCTGCTTCGGCAAATGTGCGCTCACCCTCATTGCTCTGTGCGCTGCATCACACAGCCGGAGGAGATCGATATGCTCAGCATTCGTGGGGCGCTGGCCATTGCGAAAAGGGCAGGGATTCTCACGGATCATTGACCGATATGTGTAGGGGGAATAACAGGACTTCACCCTGTCTTCGGGTAGATTTGTCATTGTCGTGGCACTACAACAAAAATAACCTGGCGGATTTCGAAATTGAAGCAATTCTATTTTCTTATTTTCATCCTGTTCTATCACAGCATGGGATGGATTCCATCTTTATTGAAAGTTCCTCGGAAATTGCCGAAAAACCTTCTTGACCTGGAGTTGACTCCAGGTTGTACACTATTCATTGAGGTGATGACATGAAGATCAAGGAAGTAAGCGAACGGTATGAGATTTCTTCCGATACCCTGCGCTATTATGAACGGATTGGATTGATCCCGCCGGTGAATCGCAATCGGAGTGGTATCAGGGATTATGATGAGACGGATTTGAAGAGAGTGGAGTTCATTAAATGTATGCGCACTGCAGGACTTCCTTTGGAAACCCTGATTGAGTATATGGGATTGGTCCAGCAGGGCGATCAGACCATCGAAGCCAGAAAAAGGATTTTGAAAGAACAGCGCAGACGGCTGGCGGTGAGAATGCAAGAACTGCAACAGACGCTGGATATTTTGGATCATAAGATCGAAGGCTATGAAAACGCCATTTTGAATAAAGAAAAAGAATTGCGAGAAGGGATTGAAACGAAGGAATTGCTTTAAAGATTTATAACGCAATGGTCGATTTCAGAAAAGGAGTATGAGAAATGCAAAAACGTTATCTTGGAAAGAATAACTTGGAAGTGTCGGCTCTTGGATTGGGCTGCATGGGGATGAGTTTTTCCTATGCCCCATTTCCAAACAGGCAGGAGATGATCACATTCGTGCGCCAGGCGGTCAATTGCGGGATCACGTTCTTTGACACCGCAGAGGTGTATGGTCCTTACGCCAATGAGGAGTTGGTGGGGGAAGCTCTTTCCCCGGTGCGCGACCAGGTGGTGATAGCCACGAAATTTGGGTTTGATCTCGATCCACAGGGAGGACCGGGTTGGAAGGGCCTGGATAGTCGCCCGGAACATATCAGACAGGCGGTCGAAGGATCATTGAAAAGGTTGAAGGTGGATGTCATTGACCTGTACTATCAGCATCGCGTAGACCCTAATGTTCCCATTGAAGAGGTTGCGGGAGCAGTGAAGGACCTGATCCGGGAGGGCAAAGTCAAACATTTTGGTCTTTCCGAAGCAGGCGCCCAAACGATTCGCCGTGCCCATGCCGTTCAACCGGTTACGGCAGTCCAAAGCGAATACTCTCTGTGGTGGAGAAACCCTGAGGGATCCATATTGCCGACCCTGGAGGAACTTGGCATCGGGTTTGTTCCCTACAGTCCTTTGGGAAAAGGTTTTCTTACCGGGAAAATTGACGAAAAGACCACATTCAGCAGTACCGACATCCGTAACCGTATCCCTCGTTTTACAGCGGAGGCGCGCAAGGCCAATCAAGCGCTGATCGAGCTGTTGCGTAAGGTTGCCGATCGAAAGGGCGCAACACCTGCCCAGATCGCACTTGCCTGGTTGCTGGCTCAAAAGCCGTGGATTGTGCCGATCCCGGGCACCCGCAGGTTGGAGCGCTTGCAGGAAAATATTGGAGCGGCTTCAATCGAACTTGCTTCCGATGATCTTGAGGAAATTGAGAATGCCGCAGCAAAGATTCGGGTGCAGGGGGCGCGTTATCCGGAAGACTTGGAAAAGATGACTGGTCTTTGAGAAAAGATCGATGGGTATTGAAATGCCTGGAAACAACTTCGATTTTTCTTCGTTTTATCCATTCTTATTCGAGTAAAAGAACTGCAAAGGGGAATGTTTATTGTGATAGTATAGGTGCATTGTTTACAAAATATGACTGACCATTACTGGTTCAAGAAAAGGATATCGTATGTCTGAAATTCCAACCCCTCATATCGAAGCAACATCCAAAGATGAGATCGCCAAAGTGGTGCTTATGCCGGGTGATCCACTGCGCGCCCAAAAGATTGCCGAAGATTACCTGCAAAATGTAAGGCAGTTCAATCAAGTGCGCGGCATGCTGGGATTCACTGGAACTTACAAGGGTAAGCGCGTCAGTGTGATGGGTTCCGGCATGGGTTTTGGCAGCATCGGCATCTATTCGTTCGAACTGTACAAATTCTATGCGGTCGACACCATTCTGCGCATCGGTTCCTGCGGCGCGCTGCGACCGGAATTCGATATCATGGATATCATCCTGGCCAGCGCTTCTTTTTCCACCGAGACCTTTGCCAAAGATGCGCATGGCATCGCCGACACGCTCATTCATGGCAGCCAGCGCGTTGCGGATATCGTAAAAAAGGTGGCGGGAGAGAAGGGAATTAAAGTGCATGAAGGGACCGTGGTTTCGGATAACGTGTTCTATACCACAGTGGATACCGACTGGAGTGCCGTTTATGCGGAGAACGAGGTCATCGCATCGGAGATGGAATCGTTCGCGCTGTTCGCCAATGCCCGCGCGCTCAAGAAGGAAGCCGCCTGCCTGCTGACCGTTTCCGACAGCGCTTTTCGGCAGGGCGAGAACCTCTCGGCTCAGGCGCGCCAGGACGCGTTCAACGATATGATGCTGCTTTCGCTCGAAACGGCAGTCGCCAGTTTGGACTGATACAATGGCATTGTAAAAAAAGACCCTGCAGGCAGGGTCTTTTTTTGTTGACTGGTATAGGGATGGGCAGATTTCACGGATAGCGCTTTTTATCGTGCACGCAAAAAGTGCCCTCTTCGTTGACCCAGCGCTGCTCTTCCTGTTCCAGAAAAAGATCGATGCCCTTCTCCTGGATCGTCTTCAAGTTTTCGATCTCGCTCATCCCGTACTTCGTGCGATAGCGGGCATCCAGGCGCTGGATGCGCTCGCAGGGGAAGCTGTCGCAATCGAAACAGTATTCCCCTCTCCTCTTTTTACACTGCTTGATGGGGCAGTGGATGCAGACCTGATTGACGACCCTGCCGCTCAAGCAGCCCGGGCAGCTGTTTTCGCTGCGTAAAAAGCTCCGGCACAGACCGCAGTTCATTCCGCAGGGGGCGATGAGTTCCTTTTCCATGAGAAGATTCTAGCATTGATTTTTCGGTCCGTACGATCCTGGATTCTTTTTCTTTCGTGGCGAATCGTGGGGGCTTTTTCTTGGATATACTAAGAAAAAACAATTCCAGATTATTTTTTAATTGATATTTCGTGAGATTTTATTTATAAATATTGAACTGATATTTATGATTTGGAATATCACTTGCTGAAGGAATATTATGATGTGATTGACGCATATGGTAAAGATAGAATAGATTAGTTTGCCCCATCGGTTAAACATGCATCCATTTGCTGAGTTTTACTCCTTCGTCGGTTGTGACGTCAATTTCAACAAAAAATCCTGTTGAAAAAGGTATCAGTGGTTCAATTTTCTGTACATACAATACGTGTTTAATTTCTTTATTTCCGGATTCCTGAAAGTCTTCTTTTTGAAAATTAAAGGATGCATTGAATTTTTTCCCAAAGACTACTGTCTCTTCTGCATGAATAAGTACCTTACCATTTGCTGTTGTTGAATTTCCATTTTTGTCACGTAGAACAAGACAGGTTTCATATCCATATTTATTCTTTCCTTGTTCGTCTTTTATAGGACCTTTTGTTGAAAACGAAAAATAATCTATATAAACTGGTGGAAAGTATTCACTGCCTTTCTCTTCCAGTGTTGCAACTTTATTTCCACAAAACAAACAATAAATACTGTTTTCTGGAATTTCTTTTTGACATTTTAAGCACTTCATTTTTTAATCCTTTAAAATCTCTTGTTTTCAATATTCTTGATTCTTCTGGCTAAAATTATTGTGATCTTTTTTAAAAGTTGTATGACAGGGGTAATTACTTCTCTTATCAACGAATTCATTATATGCCCTTTACTACACAAAGTTGGTAGGGTGGGTTACTAACCCACCCTACTATTACTCTAAGGAAGAACTAATAGCGGAAATGGGTGCTTTTAGATTGAATTCTCTGCGAGATGTATATATGATAGAAAGTACGAATTTTAACAAATAAAAAAGCGAGGAAAAATGAAAAACAAGATAGTGTTCGTCATCTTGAGTCTCATCGTGGTCTTCGCAGCGTCCGCCAGCAGTCTTTCTCCGTTTAGCAGTATTCATTTCACCTCCAGGAGGGAACCGGTTACTATGCCCGATCCATCATTGGAATTGCATGAAAAGAGTGCATCGATCCTGCTTCCTGACTATCCGCCGTATTTTGAAGAGATCCTGTATAACGTTGGGACGGTGGTTCTTGGCCATAACGTGCTTTATGCCACGGATCCTGTGTATGGCAATCTGTATCAGTATTCGGGTATCCCCTTTCACTGGTTCCAAGTTGGAACGCCTGGAAAGATGTTCGCCGTGGATTACAGCACCGATGCGCTCTACGCGCTGGCTCCTGATGAGCAGAGCATCTGGCAGTATACCGGTACACCCTTTGATTGGATTCAGATTGGCAACTCCTCTGCCTTTATTCTTGCCGGAGGCGGCTCCTTGTGGGCTTCCGGCCTGACCTACGGGGATATCTATCGCTACAATGGTGAACCCTTTGATTGGAAACGGATCGGTGGTCAGGGAAAATTCTTTGTCTCTATGGATATCACCGATCGATTGTGGGGCGCGTCCACCGATGGGTACAGCTTGTGGGAATGGAACAGCGTGCAGAAGAATGAGGAATGGTTTCAGGTCAATTCCCCGGCCGACTGCAGTTTGACCGGGTTCAAATACCCCGTGGTGGTCACGGGCGATTTTGGAGAGGGATTGGCGGTGTGCGACTATTACTTTGTCTACCATACCGATGATTGGTCCACGGGAGGTTCCTGGACCCTGGTGGGTGATAATTTTGTCGATGTCCAGTATGGCGGCGGAGGCTATGTCCTGGGTATCGACGCGACCGACCGCGAGGTTTACTACTTGTATTATGCGCAGCGCGAGTTCAGTTGGACGCGGCTTGGCATGAAGGCCGAAGCGCTCTACTCGAATAATGAAGCCATCTGCATCGAAGAGCTGGATACCCACAATTTGTACTGCAATTTCAATCCGTTAACGTAGGGCTAGTTGGGTTGAAATAGGTTAAGTTGAATGATTCAATGATTAATGAATAGAGGAGGAGTCCCAATTTACCCTCTCTATTCATTAATTTCTAAAAAAATAATTCCATTTCATTTGCTTTTTTCATTCAGTTATTTTTCTTGGGATCCTATAATAAACTATGGTAATTATATACTTCCCGCACAAATATAAGCAAAATAATTTTATATTTCTATTAAATGTTTTGAGAAATTATTTTCTATATAATTTTTATTTTTATTTAATCTCAATGTTAGTGTAACAAATTTTCTGTAAATTCAAAAAAAGTGTAGATCACGGTATCCTTTCAGAAGTTAGCTCAATAACCAAGAAAGGAATGAGAACCATGATCTACAAGAGTGATTGTACATTATCAAAAGAATATCTGGAAC
>JAAZOD010000025.1 GCA_012797975.1 Pelolinea sp.
GTTCCAGATATTCTTTTGATAATGTACAATCACTCTTGTAGATCATGGTTCTCATTCCTTTCTTGGTTATTGAGCTAACTTCTGAAAGGATACCGTGATCTACACTTTTTTTGAATTTACAGAAAATTTGTTACACTAACACATTTTTATGCCCCAAAGGATTTCCTGTATCAATTATATATTCTATTCGCATAAACGCGTATCTAGTAGCAATAAAGTAATTCCTTTTTTTGCCATGGAATGATTTCTAAACAGCTACTGTGATCTATGCTTTATGAATTTACACAAAATTTATTACAAAAACAAAAACTATAGGAATTTGCAAAGACTCTTTAAAAAACTCGGATAATTGGTTCGTACAGTATAAAACCGCGAGACCACACCTGGGATATTACAATATTGCTGTTGGTGCATTGAAACAATTGATTTATATTTTATATAATGAAGAATTTTAGAGAAGCTTCGTCATACAATCTATCATTCAAAAAGCATTGTCTCTTCTTATCAATCAAGCGGTTTAAGTAATTCTAAAAGATATTCACGTGTCCAATGTTGCTCACCTTCAATAGCTGCTCCAATGATTTGATTTGCCATTCCCTTTTTCTTTACTAATAAGCGATCAATTTTTTCTTCAAGGGTGCCAGTTGTTAAGATTTGATAGACAAACACATTTTTCTTTTGTCCAATTCGATGCACACGATCAGTAGCTTGATCTTCGATTGCAGGGTTCCACCATCGATCTGCATGAATAACATGATTGGCGGCAGTGAGGTTTATGCCATGTCCTGCTGCCATTAAAGAAAGAAATGCAACTTTGGCATTACCGTGATTGAATTGATCAATTAATTCCTGCCTATTATTTGTACTTCCATCAATACGAATATATGGTATCTTTTTTTCCATAGCTTTTTTTTCAAAAAGAGAAAGCATATTAAGAAAATAGCTAAAAACAATTACCTGCTCGTTATTATCAACAATTTCCTCAATCTTTTCGATGATTGAATCAAATTTTTCTGATCGTCCTTCTATCGGATCAATTTCTCCAGTTACCAAGGCGGGATGATCGCAGATTTGCTTAAGTTTGGTTAGAACAGGTAAAATATTTTTCGTATAATTGATATTTTCGCCCCGTAATAAAGAACTACGCAATTGTTTCATGGAATCTTGAAGCGATCCATATAAGTCTTTTTGCTCCTGGGTTAAATTTACCCATTCTGTTATTTCAATTTTTGGAGGTAAATCTTTTGCAACCTCTTCCTTTTTTCTTCTTAGTAGAAATGGTTTAATTCGTCGGCCTAACTGTTGAGACGTTGATTGGTTTCCAGCTACGATTCCATTTTCAAAAACGCGCACGAATGTACCATATTTTCCTAGATGACCTTTCATTAAGAAATCAAATAATGACCATAATTCTGCAGGTCTATTTTCAACGGGTGTTCCGGTTAGAGCAAGCCGGTGTTTAGCATTCAGAGCTTTAATTGCTTGACTTCGACTGGTATCAGGATTTTTTATCCTTGTTGCTTCATCAAGAATTAAATAATAGAACGGTATCTTTGCTAAAATTTCTTTGTCACGTAAGACGGTCTCATAAGTTGTAATGAAAATATAGGGAAGGCTAGATTTAAAAAATCGGGCATTTCTATTTGGGCCATGATAAATATAAACTCGAATGAAATTAAACACACGGGGAATTTCTCTTTCCCAATGCAATAAAACTGATTTTGGTGCAATAATCAAGCTGTGATCACATGACTCTGTCTCGGAATAACCCAAACATAATGCTGTAAGAGCCTGCATGGTTTTTCCTAATCCCATGTCATCTGCCAAGATTCCATGTAATTGGTTTTTCCGAAGCCAGGTTAGCCACTGAATTCCTTCCCTTTGATATGGACGTAAATTCAATCCGCTTAGAATTAAATGATCTTCCATTTTTTCAGGCAATTTGAATGAATCATCTGCTTGAAAACCCGATAATTGATTTATGAATTCCTGATAAGCTTCATCGAGAATTCGTTTTCCACCAATCGCATCAATGAATTCTTCCAATGAAGCAAATTCTGATGCCGGTAAACGAAAACCATCATTGGTCAGACTTGCTTCTAGTTCTTCTAATCGTTTTTCAGTTTTATTAATCGTATTCTCATCAATTTTTACCCAAGTAAGATCATCAACTTGTAAATAGTTATCACCATTCTCTTTGGCTTTTAACACCAAATCTCTAGGTAAACTAAAATTTTTATGATTATAGTGAACATCAAAATCAAGCCATCCTTGAGGATCTTTTGCGATACTTATAACTGGAGTGGCTGGTTCTGTAATAATTTGAATATTTTTTGCTAAATCTGTTAAGACTGCATTGAAATCTTTTTTAATAAGCACCAAATCACGAATAAAAAATTCGGGTATTTCTTTGATTGAATAGGATAATTCTCCCTTTTTCAATATTTCTTCTGCATATTGACTAACTTTTTTAATAGGAATAAAAGTATTTTTTATTCGTGTGTATTTCCTATCTTTTGTTAAATCTAATTCATTGATTGGGGTAATTTCTTCTTTGCCATCTAGTTTATATCCAACATTAATTTTGATTCCTGTTTTCTTGTCATAAGATATTTGTGCTGTGGGGTCAATCGATTTTTCAAGAACTTTTACAGTTTTTGCTCTTTTTGTCTCCGAGATTTCTTTTTTTCGCAAATAATTTAGTACAGGCGGCTCAATATCGAAAACTAAAGAACCATCAGGCTTGACTTCTGGATTTAAACTTTTTAAAGATAGGATTGTTTGGCGATCTTCATTTTTAAGAGTGTAAATGGAAGGGTGATTATTTTCTTGTATTGTTTCGCTGTAATCATAAGCCATTAATTTTTCAATATTTTCCTTTGATTGTTTCTCGGATTCACCGTTTCTATAAATGTGAACAATATGCTGTCCTTTCGAATTGATGTCCATTTCAAAGGAAAGTTCAATAGGTTTGACTTCGATCCGTTTGAAAATTTGTAAGAAGTTATTGAACATTAGTCTCCCCGCTTATTACCTCTTTGAACCAATCCGGTATCGGTTCCCATTCTGCGAAGACACCATTGATATATTCTTCAATTTCTGAAAAATTCCCCTTATTTTCTACTCTTGCTGTGATGAAGTCATTAAGAGTGGTTTTTTCAAGTTTGTTAATCCAAAAATTGATCATTTCCAACTTTTTTTCAACCATGGATTTTTCAGATATCTTTTGCTTGATTTGTTCTTGAATTGTATAAATTTTATCGTTTGACTGAATAATAATTTCTTCCTTCCCGGGGAAATCTTTAAGTAAAAGGCCAGGAATTTCTTCCAAGTATTTATGTACCCAAATATTGATTTGCAATTGCTTTTGATCCCCAATTCCGTTTAATGCAAACGATCGATATAAATCGGTTAATGTATTTTTGTAGATGAATTTAAGAATTCGCTGTCCTAATGCTGCGCCAATACCAGGAATTTCTGTGATCTTTGTAGAAATTAGATATCTTTCTAGACATTGGGATAATTGTTTTTTTGTATTATCTTCAATTTCCCTAATTTGATCATTGCTCTCAAGGATTTCTAGGTTGTAATCTTTCACAATGGATTGAAATCGCGTCTGTGCATCTTTCAGCATTTTCAAATGATAAGTTCCCCTGGCGCTTTCAAATTCGCCAAATGCAATTTTTTCAAGAGCTTTGTTCTTTTTATTATTCTCAATTTTGGAAAGAAACGATGTCATAAAATTCCCTCTAAAATTTATGAAGCAGTAAACCTTATTCTTATCCTTTAATTCTATTACTATATCAAAGATATTTCTAGAAATGAATATCAAAAATTCTCGGCCTTTAGGTTTATAACTATTTTAATAGAAGAAACGATAATTTGATCTTCCAAAAACAGGATTGGAAAAGTTGGATTTTCTTTTATTTCTTTTCTATTCCCATCTCTTCTTCCACCTCTTCCAGCGCTTCCAGCAGTGCCTTCTTCACCCTGTCTTCCTCCGTCGTTTCTGCCAGGGGTTGGGTATAGCCCTGCAGTCCTGAAATGCGCAGTACCTGCAGCGCGGTTTTCAATTTCGTCTTTTCATCCACGCCTTGCAGCGCTTGCTGGATCACCCCCAGCGATAGCTCCACCAGTTGGATCAGCTGGTTCATGTGGATCTCCTGCAGCAGGTGTTTGCGTTCCTGCAGCGCTTGGATGAAAGCTTCATCATGGTTGCGCCACGTGTTCACCCACTGCCGGCTTACCCCCACCTGTGCGGCCACCTGGCTGTCGTTCATCCCTTGCAGTATCAGCTCGATGGCGTTTTCCTGTTTTTCGTTGAGCTTGTCTTTTATCTTCATGGTCCCCTGAGAATGAAAATGTAGTATAGGAAGATCGCTGCCCGTTGTCAATTGGTCAAAATAGGCAGGTTCATTCGTTCCTGTGGAACGAATGTGCATAGTTTGTCGCGCTGTCAACTTTTGTCAACGCTTGTCAACCCTGTTTGGCTTCGATCAGCGCCTGCTTTTCCTCTTTGCTCAGGAAGCACACCTGCAGGGCGTTTTGCTGCGCCTGCTTGGCCTGCTCCATGCTCAGCCCGGCTTTCTCCACCGCCACCTGGTACTCATGGGCGATGTCGATGGCGCTGATGCCCGGGTCATCCGTGTTGATGGTGGCCGGGATGCCGCGCTCCAGAAAGAGCTTGAGCGGGTGGGAGGCGTAATCGGCCACCGTGGAGGTCTGCACGTTGCTGGTCAGGTTGGATTCGATGCCGATCTGCTGTTCCGCCAGATGATCGAGCAGGGCGGGGTCGCTCACCGCGTGCACGGCATGCCCGATGCGTTCGGCGCCAAGCTCACGCAGCGCCTGCCAGACGCTTTCCGCTCCCAGCACTTCGCCGGCGTGCGGAACGGCATGCCAGCCGGCCTCGCGCGCTTTCTTGAAATGCTCCACGAACAGCTCGCCCGGAAAATGCAGTTCATCCCCCGCCAGGTCCAGCGCGATGATATTGTCTTTATGGGTGAGCAGGGCGTTCAGTTCCCGCCAGCAGCCCTCCACGCCGTATGTGCGGCTGATGATGCCGATCAGTGCGGCCCGCATGGGCAGCTCGCGTTGGGCGGCTTTCACCCCGTCCACCACGGCTTCCACCACGCCGGCCGGGTCAAGCTGGTGGGCTTCCGCCATGAAGAGCGGGCTGAAGCGCAGCTCGATGTAATCGATGCCTTCGTGATAAGCGTCCTCCACGTTTTCGTAAGCGATGCGCCGACAGGCCTCGGCGTTCACCATCACCTTGGTGAGCCATTCGAACTTGGTGAAGAAATCCAGGATGCTGGGCTTGGGTTCCACCACCTGCACGTAAGGTCGCAGCCCTTCCAGGCTGGTGGCGGGCAGACCCAGGTTGTATTGCAAACCCAGGTCGAGGATGGTCTCCAGGCGCACGTTGCCATCCAGGTGGCGGTGCAGTTCGACCAGGGGATAGTGGGGATCAATGACGGAACGTTGCATGGTGCTGTTCATTCCTCCGGGGGATTGGTCTCGGCGTCCTTGCCCAGTTCTTTCGAGCGCTGGTAGGCCGCCCAGATGGCGCGTGAAATGGCGGTGCGGAAGCCGGCTTTTTCAAGGTAATAGAGCGCCTCGGCGGAGGTGCCGCCGGGCGAGGTGACCTGGTTGCGCAGGCTGGCCAGGTGCTTCGACTCACTCTTGCCATCGTCGTAGTAATCCACCGAGCCGCGCAGGGTTTCGATCACCAACCGTTCGGCAATGCGCCGCGGAAAACCCAGATGCACGCCTGCATCCACCATGGCCTCCATGAAAAGATACACATAGGCGGGGCCGGTGCCGGAAAGGGCGGTGGCTTTATCCAGGTAGTCCTCTTCTTCCACGAAGATTTCCTTGCCGAAGGCGTTCAGGAAGGCGCAGGTCATCTGCCGCTGCGCTTCGCTCACCTGCGCGGAGGCGGTCCATACCGTGATGCCCTCGCCGATCTGGGCGGGGGTGTTGGGCATGCAGCGCACGATGCGCTCGTGCCCGCTCAGGCGGGCGATCTTTTTGATCGATGCGCCGGCGATGATGGAGAGGATGAAGGCATCCGCTTGGATGGCTCCCTTCAGCTCGCTGACCACCTTTTCCATGCGCTGGGGTTTGATGGCCAGCACCACGATGTCGGCTTGGGTAGCCGCGGCCCGGTTGTCGCTGAACGGACGCACGCCATAGGTAGCATGCAGTTCCTGGTTGCGTTCCTCATTCGGTCCGGAGATGCACAGTTGTTCCGGAGTGGCAAGCTTTTTGTTCAGCAATCCCTTGAGCATGGCTTCCGCCATCACCCCTGGTCCGATCAATGCGATACGAATATCCGATAACATGCTGATCCCTCATTCCACGGGTTCGCCCCGTTTGTTTGCACTATTGTAGTTGAAAAGCCGGGAATTGGCAGCGGTTTCTTAGAAGGTTCCCTGCACGCACAGGATGAGCTCTTTCAGCGCGCCGTCCGGTTGGGAGGAAAAAACCGCCAGAATGGGGAGCTGCAGGGGATCCTGCGGCAAGTCGCTGATGCTCGTGCTGGTGAATCCGACCGGGATCCAGTGCGAGGGCAGAAAGCCCGCCGCTCCGCTCTCCAGTTGCAGGGTGGTCAGCAGGGTCTCGGCATCGGGGATGAACAGGGCGCTGCCCATTTGCCCTCTTCCCAAACCGAATGCCTGGTTGACGGCTGCCTGGTAGGGGCTGCCATCCGGATAGATATAGAATGTGATGGGCGCATCGAAGGCGGCGCTGCCCTGGTCAGAGTAGACGCAGCTGGCGCAGTGTTGGAAGAATTCCTGCCAGGTAGAAAAAGTGCCCTGCAGCAGGGCACTCACATCGGATAGATTCACAGAACGCAGCGGGTTGGCCGGGTTTAGGCTCAACTGCAGGGTCTGTGTCCCGATCTGGTAGGTGAAAGCTTCCCCCGCTTCGGAGATCGGCAGGGTAAAGCGCAGCTCGCCGGGTTGGTACGCTGCAGACTCCATCAGCAAAGGCAGGGGCGCGTCCAGCGTTTCGTCCATGCAGGTGGAGATCGCAGGCGCCAGCCAGTCCAGCTCGGGGGTATAGCTCACACTCTCCGGCAGCACAAGTTCTTGAGCGGCAGGGGTTTCTGTTGTGCTGGTTGCATCTGCCTGCGGGAAGAAGAAGCCAAAGGCCAGCACAGCGGCTCCCAGGAAGAGGCAGTAACCGGCGAAGACGAACAGGGAATGGTTCTGCACAAAGTTCAACATCCAGGAGATGGTGAAGTAGCCCACCACACCGGCTACCACAAAGCCGATCAGCAGCACGGGCAGGAAACTGCCCAGGTTGGGAATGTCGAACAGGTCCAGCACGCTCAACAGGCCGGCGGCCAGCATGACGGGGATGGACATGAGGAAGGAGAAGCGCCCGGCGGACTTGCGCTCGAAATTGCGGGTCATGCCGCCGGCCATGCACGCGCCGGAGCGCGAGAGGCCGGGGAAAAGGGAAAGCACCTGGAAGATACCGATCCACAATGCATCCACCCATTTCATTCCGCTGAGATCGCGCTCTTTCTTGCCGATCAATTCCGCCAGAATGAGCAACAGGGCGGTGCCGAATAGGAAGAATGCCGTTGCGTTGGGATTGCCAAAGGCCTGCTCAACCATGTCCTTGATGAGCAGCCCGGCGATCCCGGCCGGGATGGTGGCCAGCACCAGGAACCAGCCGATGCGGCTTTCAGGGGTGCTGCCTAATTTTTTCGTCTTGATGTCGCTGCCAAGGCCTTTGAAAATGTCAACGATCTCTTTGCGGAAATAGATGATCACTGCCGCCAGTGTGCCCAACTGGACGAGCACATCGAAGGCGAAGGCCTGATCGGCCGGCAGGTCCCAGCCCAGTAGGTAAGGCAGAATGACCAGATGCCCGGAGCTGGAGATGGGCAGGAACTCGGTCAGCCCTTGTAGAATGCCTAGGATGATGGATTGTAGGATGGTCATGCGGAATTCCTTTCCGAAAGCGGTATGCTTTCAAGCAGCGCTGCTGCGGTTTGATCGAATGTTCCTTGCAGAATGGCGGCGCGCAGGGTGCGTGCCAGATTCACGAGGGTGTGGATGTTGTGGATGGAGATGAGCGTGGCTCCCAGCATTTCGCGTGCGCGGATGAGATGGCGCAGGTAGGCGCACGAATAATAGCGGCAGGTGTAGCAGGTGCAGGCGTCATCGATGGGGTGTTCATCGCGTGCGTATTTGGCGTTCATCAGGTTGATGCGCCCGCTCAGGGTCTGGGCGGCGCTGTGGCGTGCCAGGCGGGTGGGCAGGACGCAGTCGAACATATCCACCCCGCGCCGGATGCATTCGATTAGATCGTAGGGTGTGCCCACCCCCATCAGGTAGCGCGGTTTGTTCTCGGGCAGAATGGCGTTCACCGCTTCGATGGATGCCAGCATCTCCTCTTTGGTTTCGCCCACCGAGAGGCCGCCAATGGCATGCCCGGGGAGATCGAGCGACCGGATGAAGGTGGCGGATTGCTCGCGCAGGTCCTTGAAAATGCCGCCCTGCACGATGCCGAACAGGGCCTGGTCGGGGCGGGTCTTGGCCGCCAGGCAGCGCTCTGCCCAGTGGTGGGTGCGCTGCATGGAGCGGGTATTGTAGGCATAATCGCTGGGGTTGGCGCATTCGTCAAAGGCCATGATGATATCGGCATCCAGATTTTCCTGGATGGCGATCGATTTTTCAGGGGTGAAGCGGTGCAGGGTGCCGTCGATATGGCTTTTGAAGGTAACGCCATCTTCATCGATGCGGCGCAGTCCGCCCAGTGAAAAGACCTGAAAACCGCCCGAATCGGTGAGGATGGGGCGCTCCCAGTGCATGAACTTGTGCAAGCCGCCCAATTGATGGATGAGATCATCCCCCGGGCGCAGATACAAATGATAGGTATTGGAAAGGATGATGGAAGCATCGATCTCCAGCAACTGCTCGGGGGTGACGGCTTTGACCGTGGCCTGCGTGCCGACCGGCATGAAGACGGGAGTGGGGATCTCGCCGTGCGGGGTCTTGAAAAGGCCGGCGCGGGCCTTGCCGTCCCTGGCAAGCAGGCTGTATTGAAAATTATCCATCAATCTCCTGTACCTTTCCTGCGCTGATTATAGCCGAAACAAGCACAGAGCAGGAATGAATCTCTTGCTGGTTTTTCGAGGCGAGTATATACTAAGGCGCATGATGAACAACGACCCATATGCCACCTGGCTGGAAATCGACCTGAACGCTATCACCAATAACTATGAACTGCTGAAGAAGATCAGCGGGGTGCCGGTGATGGGGGTGGTGAAAGCCAACGCTTATGGTCATGGGCTGAATGAGATCGCCCTGCATCTGCAGGGCATTGGCGCGGACTGGCTGGGGGTGGCGCGCATCGAAGAAGCGCTGCAGTTGCGCGAAAGCGGCGTGAACCTGCCCATTCTGGTATTGGGATATACCTCGCAGAAGCGGGTGCGCGATGCCCAAAAAGCCAAGATCCATCTCACAGTGTATGACCCGCTGGTGGCTGCTTTATATGAAAAAGAAGTGGACGCGAAGTTCGGAAAACTGCATCTGCATGCCAAGATCGATACGGGCATGGGGCGCCTGGGGGTACCCTCCAATCAGGCCCTGCCGTTCATTGAGGATCTTACCCGCGTTCCCGCCTTCGATCTGGAGGGGGTGTTCACCCATTTTGCCTGTGCCGATGAGCCGGAAAAAGAGGTGACTGCCCAGCAGATTCGGCGGTTCGAGAATATCGTTGGCAAGATGAAAGAAAAAGGCATCAACCCGGGTATTATGCATGCCGCCAACTCCGCCGGTACCTTGAACTATCCCCAGGCGCATTACCGCATGGTGCGCTGCGGCATCGCATTGTACGGCTTAACCCCAGCCGCTGCGATGACTTTACCGGAAGGTTTCAAACCGGCCCTGTCTTGGAAGACGCGCCTGATCTCCATTAAACGCATGTCCGAAGGGTTCGGTATCAGCTACGGGCATCGCTATCATACCAAGGAGGGCGAGCGCATCGGCGCCATTGCTGTGGGCTATGGGGATGGTATGCGCCGGGTGAATGGCAACCATGTGCTGCTGCGCGGCAAGAAAGTGCCGGTGGTGGGTTCGGTGTGCATGGACCAGTGCATGATCAATATCGATCAGGTGCCCGATGCACAGGTGGGGGATGAAGTGGTTTTGCTGGGATCTCAAAATGGAAGCACCCTCAGCGCAACGGAGATCGCCGGGGATTGGAACACGATCAATTACGAGGTTATCTGCGGAATGGCTGATCGCATCCCACGCCGCTACATAAAGTGATCTTGAACAAAATCAACCGAAGCTACAGCGGAAAAGAATGGCTCATGCCGGCGTCGATCCCTGCAGAAGGGATGGAAACGCTGGCGGGTTACCCGCTTTTAATTCAGCAGGTGCTTTTTAATCGCGGATTGGACAATGCCCGGCAGGCAGAGGAGTTCCTGTATGGTGAAGGGGACCTGTTGGATCCGTATCTCTTGAGCGATGTTCCCAAAGCCATCGACCGCATTCTGCAGGCCATTGCGAATGGGGAAAAGATGGTGGTGTACGGAGATTTCGATGTGGATGGCATCACCGGCACGGCTTTGTTGACCCAGGCGCTGCAGGAGATGGGCGCGTCGGCCAATCCCTATATTCCTGATCGTTTTTCGGAAGGGTATGGCCTGAACCCGGATGCCATGCGCAGTCTGGCACAGGCGGGTACCACGCTGCTGATCACGGTGGATTGTGGCATTCGCTCCCCGCAAGAGGTGAAGCTTGCGCAGGAATTGGGGATGGATGTGATCCTCACCGATCATCATCTGCCGGGCGAGGAACTGCCGCCGGCGTACGCGGTGATCTGCCAGAAGAAGAATGATGAGCTGTATCCCAACCCGCACATTGCCGGGGTGGGGCTGGCCTATAAGGTGATGATGGCGCTCTTTCAGCAAGCGGAAAAAAGCCGGGAGGCCATGGAACAGTATTTGGACCTGGTGGCGTTGGGGACGGTGGCGGATGTGGTGCCGCTGGTGGGGGAGAACCGCACCTTTGTCAAGAAAGGGTTGAAAAAGATCCATGAAGGCAAACGCCCTGGCCTGCGTGCTTTGGTAGCAGAGAGCGGCATCCTGAACATGGAACTGGTCACTTCGGAACATATTGGTTTCCGTCTGGGCCCGCGTCTGAACGCCGCCGGCAGGTTGGATTCGGCAATGCTGGCCTGGAAGCTGTTGACCACCCATGATGAAAGCGAAGCATGCACGCTGGCCGCCAATTTGAACACGTTGAACAGCGACCGTCAGTCAAAGACCGAAGAGGCATTTCAAACCGCCAGTGAAGAATTGGGTGCGGCGGATACGCCGGTCCTGTTTGCCATCAATGAGCTGTTCCATGAGGGGATCGTGGGGCTGGTGGCTTCCAAACTGACCGAGGAATATCACCGTCCGGCCATTGTGGGAACCGATCACCAGGGATTGATCCGCGCATCCTGCCGCAGCGTGGAAGAGTTCAACATCACCTATGCACTGGACCGCTGTTCCGATCTGCTGGTGCAGTATGGCGGGCACAGCATGGCAGCCGGCCTGACCATCGAAAAAGATAATATGGAGCAGTTTAAAGAAAAACTATGTCAGATCGCACAAAGCGAGGTGGATTGGCTGGAAACCTGCTCCAAACTTCAGTTGGATGGAGAGGTATCGGCTGGACAGATTGTCAGCCAGATCCCGGCCATCATGAAAACGTTGGAGCTTTTCGAACCGACCGGGGAGGGCAACAACCGCCCGCTGCTCCTGAACCGCGGGATGCGGGTGGTGGAGAAACGCACGGTCGGGAAAACTGCCAAACATTTGAAGTTGAAATTAAGGGATGGGAATATCCTGTGGGATGCCATTGCCTTCGGTTTTGGGGAAAAACTGGATGCCATTGCTGAGAATGTGGATGTGGCGTTTCATTTCGGTGTCAACGATTTCAATGGGGGAATTCAATTGGTGGTGCGTGATCTGCGCAAATCGGCAGGCTAATTCTTCTGGAAGCGTAATCTGATCAACGTCCATAACGCGATGAATGCGTCGCGCGGACGGATCTTCTTGCCCTGGTGGTAGGCGCGCGGGTGAAAGCGCACCGGCACCTCGTGAATGGGGATGCGCCGTTTGATGAGTCGCGCGGTGATCTCGGGTTCGATCTCAAAGCCATCTGAAGTGAGGATAAGCTTTTGCAAGACATCTTTATGGAAAACCTTGTAGCCGGTTTCCATGTCGGTTAAATGCGTTCCATAGAGCAGATTGGTGGCAAAGGTGAGAAAGCGGTTGGCGAGCATGTTCCAGAACAGGATGCCCTCAGGGATGGTGTGCAGGAAACGCGACCCATATACCACCTGCGCGTCACCGTTCCGGATGGGCTGGAGCAGCGCGGCATAATCGAGCGGGTCATATTCCAGGTCGGCATCCTGGATGAGGACGATATCGCCGCTGGCATGTTGCAGGCCGGTGCGCACGGCGGCACCCTTGCCGCGGTTGACTGGATGCGTATAGATGACGGTCGATGGATCGTGGAGGGAATCCAGGATTGCCTGGGTCTGGTCGGAAGAGCCGTCATTGACGAAGAGCATCTCCTGAACCAGGTTGGTTTCTTTCACTTTTTGATAGGTGCAGAGGATGGAGGATTCTTCATTGAAGACGGGGATAATGACGCTGACTTTCATACTAAGGATTATAAATGAAGTGAGTGTGGGATTGGGATTCGGTTTTGTGGTTTAGATAGGTGGCGGCATTTGAATACCGCCCTACGACCAAGAGAACGTTTCAATCAGATTATTGGAAGGTTAACTTTGATGGTGGATTGGAAACCCGCCCTACATTATAAATGATAAGGAGTGGAAAAATCAGGAGTATAGAAAAACGGGAAACCCATTGGTCGAGTTATAAGGGATTTCTTATTTGGTATTTATTTGTAGGTTATTAATTGCATATTGAACTAAGAGAAAGGGTGTCATAATAAATGTGTACTAAAGGCTAGGGTTAAGATATGGAAAATATGCAAAAATTTCCAGAATTTTTAGGTTGGAGTTTATATATGTCAGGCGGATGGCAAAGTCAATTCAAAAGAGTTAAACGCTGGTATCAAAGAGCTCAGAATACCAGTAATTCTATTGATAGATTAGATTTTTTATATACTTTCTTTGAGAATGCTTTCCATCTTCGCGATTGGTTAATATATACAAATTCCGTGTCAAGAGATGAGCTAAATAAGTTATTTAGAGAGAATGAGAGTATGAGTCTTTGTCGCGATCTTGCCAATTCTCATAAACATTATGCGATTAACTCTCCAAGTCAACCTATTCCGCCTTCTGAAATAAGGGAATACACAACACAAAATGGAAATCTTGGTTCTAATTATTCGTTAATAATAATTAGTGATGGGAAAAAAATTGATGCATTTCTTCTTGCAGGAAAGATTATGCAGACTTGGGAACATTTTATTAAGTTGAAATTACAAAAAGAAGAAGGAGATATAGAATAGTTTCTATATAAAAGTTAATAATTTAGTCGAGTGCGTTCCTAACGCACCAATAAAATTTTATTATGGGTTGAAAAACCATTTGCTTACTGAAAGATGTTTTATTACCTAATGTAGGGAACACTATTCTCTGAAAAAGCATCATTGATCCTTTGCTGGTGATTTTGAAGCAGATCTAATTCGCGGATTTCTGATTGAAAAAAATAATTGAATGCAGTTGTTTCAGAAGAAATGTTTAATTCCCCGCCAATGATTTCAGCTTCAAAACAAAAAGCCACCAGTTGAAATTGGTTCCCATCAGGATATACGATCAACTCGTGCGGAGTTGTATAAATACCGATTAAACGCTTCACCTCAATATTCAATCCTGTTTCCTCACGTACTTCTCTGATACATGTTTCACTGGCATTTTCGCCTGGTTCCATCCCACCACTTGGCAAACACCATTGACCATTATCGGCACGTTTTGTTAAAAGGATTTTCTTTCGCATCTCATTGAAAATTACTGCAGAACATCCAATTCGTAGAGTGCCGTTTTTCCCTATCCGATTTCCTGTAATAATTTTTGTCATCGTATAGCCCCAATCTGCAAGCAATTTTACTGGATCGATTGATGTAATTATATAAAGAAAAGTTGGGCTATTCTATATAGGGAAGAAGATTATTCGGTGTTTTCATTGGGTCTGTTGTTGGCTGGTTGATGGAACTCATGAAACGATGCTCGCTGTGTTCAGGACAATGTTCTTTTTTCTGAACATGGGACTGGAGTGGGTGGTTGGGAATCCCGCTTCTTCCTTACATCGAGGGGTGAACGATCGAAATTAATGGGGTGTGCTATAATGCGCTTTTGAGGTGGATCATGAACAATCATCGCTTATATGAACTTTCCAAGCCGGTGGTCTTTGCACATCGGGGAGCGAAGAATTACGCCCCCGAAAATACCCTGGCATCTTTCCAAAAAGCGCTGGAAATGGGCGCACAGGCGCTGGAGCTGGATATCACGCTCACGAAAGATGATGAAGTGGTGGTCATTCATGATGACACGGTCGATCGCACCACAGATGGCAAGGGGGCAGTGAACGATCTTGAGCTGGCGGAGATTAAAAAATTGGATGCCGGCTCCTGGTTTTCGAATGACTATTGGGGTGAGAGGATCCCGACGCTGAAAGAAGTGCTGGATCTTGTGCAGGGGAAAGCCCTGATCAATATCGAAATCAAAAACGCAAAAGAACGCAACCGGGTATTGGTGCAAAAGGCAGCCAACCTTGTGAGAGAAAAAAGACAGCAAGAAAGCATCATCTTTTCGTCTTTCTATCGAGAGAATGTGCGCATGGTCCGCAAAGAATTACCCAATTGCCCGGTGGGATTTTTAACCCTGCCGGGGTTCATTGGAAAAATTGAAATCGGATTGCTGGGAGGAGTCAGCCCTGATCTCATCCACCCCCATTTTTCCAGTCTGTCGGCTCATTTCATTGAGCGGCAGCATGCCCATCTGCGGCGCGTGCATAGCTATACGATCAATGATGCAGATCTCATGCGCACCCTGGTGCGGTGGGGTGTGGACGGTTTTTTCTGCGATGATCTGTTGATCGCACAGCAAGTGCTTTCCTCGATTTCGTATTAAATCCAAATCCCTTTATAATTAGGTCAAATGGAGAAGAGGAGCTTTAAACTCTTTTTGGTTTTAAGTATTCTGATCGTACTGCTCTCCTCGACCAGCTCGGTTCTGGCAAACGCTCACAGTGCACAGAGTACCTATACCCAAAAAGCTCAACAATTGCTGAATAAAATGACTCCCGAAGAAAAGGTCGGGCAGTTATTCTTGATCACGTTCCACGGAGATGCGCTCAGCGAAGATTCGGAGCTTTTTTCTTTAATGCAAGATTACCAGATCGGTGGGGTTGTTCTTACCCGTGCCAATGAAAATTTCACCGGTCCGGAAAACACGCTTGAATCCGCGACCGCATTGATCGCTCAACTGCAACAGAGGAATTGGGAAAACAGTCTCTCCGATTTTGCCAATGAAGAAATGGAACAAACCAAGAATAACTATGTTCCTCTGTTCATCGGTATTTCGCAAGATGGCGATTCCTATCCTTTTGACCAGATCCTTTCGGGGTTATCCACTGTGCCAAATCAGATGGCGATCGGAGCCACCTTCTCGACTGACCTGGCAAAATCGAATGGTGAATTGTTGGGCAGGGAATTACAGGCAGTAGGGTTCAATTTATTCTTGGGACCTTCTCTGGATGTTCTTGATTCCAGCAATTCTTCCAGCGATGCCAGTTTGGGCGCACGAACCTTCGGAGGTGACCCGTATTGGGTTGGGGAATTGGGTAAATCCTTTATCAGCGGTCTGCATTCCGGCAGCAATTCAAAACTGGTCGTGATTGCCAAGCATTTTCCGGGCAGAGGCAGCTCAGACCGGCTGCCCGAAGAAGAAGTGGCAACCGTGCGCAAATCACTGGAACAATTGAAATTGATTGAGCTGGCGCCGTTCTTTGCAACCGCCGCTGTGAATTCCAGCGATCCGGCTACAACCGCAGATGGCTTTCTGGTAAGCCATATTCGCTATCAGGGATTTCAAGGAAATATCCGCGAAACGACCAAACCGGTCAGCTTTGATTCTTCTGCATTGAATTCAATCCTGAGTCTGGAACAGTTCAGCACGTGGCGGAACAATGGCGGGATTCTGGTTTCGGATAATTTGGGAGGAAATGCTGTTCGCAATTTCTTTGATCCGAACAATGAAAAATTCGATGGCAAGCAGATTGCCCTGAATGCTTTCCTGGCCGGCAATGATGTGCTTTACCTGGATGACTTTCAATCCACCGGCGATGAAAGCGAAATGGCCACCATCCGCAGCACGTTGGATTTTTTTGCACAAAAATACCGTGAGGATAATGCATTTGCGGAGCGGGTGGATGAGTCCGTTCTGCGCATCGTGGCCTTGAAGTTCAAGATTTACGAAGTATTTTCCCTCTCTTTTGTTTTGCCGAAAGAAGACCAGTTGGGTGTCATCGGGCAGGGTTATGATATCCTGTCCAAAACAGCGCGCAGCGCTGCAACCTTGGTCAACCCTTCCAATGAAGAGCTTTCTTCGGTTTTACCTGATCCGCCCACTGCCAGCGACCGTATCGTTTTTATCACGGATACCATGAGCGCTGCGCAATGCAGCACGTGTGAGGAAGAAGAAATCCTCTCTGCCAATGCCCTGGAAGATACCGTGTTGCGCCTGTATGGAGCGAACGGAACCGGACAGGTTGTGGAAAGGCGGCTGCGATCTTACTCGTTTGAAGATCTCAGCGAGTATCTGGATGATGCACAGAGTCGGGCGGATGTGGGCAGTTTTATTTCTGAAGCAAACTGGGTCATCTTCTCCATCCTGGACATTAATGCCGATCGTGCCGGTTCCGATGCACTAAAACGTCTGCTGGATGAAAATCCTGATCTGCTGCGTGATAAAAATGTGATCGTCTTTGCTTTCAATGTGCCTTTCTATCTCGACGCCACCGACCTGACCTATATTGACGCATATTATTGCCTGTATAGCAAAACCCCCGTATTTGTGGAAACAGCAGCTCGGCTGCTTTTTCAGGAAATATCTGCCAAAGGACATTCACCGGTTTCCATTCCCGTGGTTGGGTATGATCTGATCGAAATGACCTATCCGGACCCCACTCAGACCATACAACTGGATATCGATGTGAATAACCTCTCGGAAAGCAAGAAAACCGAAAGTGAGAAATCGGGGGTTGAGAATTTGGTGTTCAGAGTGGGGGATGCGTTGCCTGTGAAAGCCGGCCCGATTCTGGATCGTAATGGGTTGCCCGTACCGGACGGGACGGTGGTGTATTTCATGATCGATCATTTGGGGGAAAATGAACAATCCACCATGATCGAAGCCCAGACAAAAAGCGGGATCGCGAGCATGTCCTACCCCATCCAGTCGTACGGCAGGGTGGAGATCAGGGCGCAAAGTGACCCGGCCAAGAATTCCGATATCTTTGTTCTGGACATTACCAGTGAGGCAGGCAGTGTGATCAGCCAGATCACACCGACCCCGCTCCCCACCCAGGTCAGTCCCAATGCATTGATGAATCAGGGTACGGTGAGCGATACTGCTGCAATGGATGAAAATGTCGCAGACAAAAATTTGCCGGGAACGCTGCAATGGTTCATCATCTCCATTGTGGTCCTGGGTGTTTCGTACGCGATCTATCTTTTTACGCAGCGCTATTTTTCACTGACCGGAGGGACGATCATAGCCCTCTATGCGGTCATCAGCGGATATGCATGTTTTTTGTGGTTCCAATTGGGATTGCCCGGCAGTTTTCAGCGCACAAATCTTCTTGATCTGCTTTATCTTATTTTGTGGGAGCTGTTCTGTATGGTTCTCGGTGCCGGGTTCGGCATAGGAAAACAGGCCAAGCTGTTGAAAAAACCGTCCAGATCAGCCAGCAAAAAAGCTGACCAGGAAGCTAAGAAAAAGTAATCCGGCAGAGATCCAGAACAAATATTTAATATCTTTGTTGGAAGAAAAACGGCGATAGTCAATGCGGGGATTGACTTTTTCCACCAGTTTTTTGGTGTTTCCTAAAAACGCATCGGTGAATTGCTTGACCGTTTGCGGACGGTCGTCAGGGTGGAGCTGGAGCGCCCAAAGGATCGCCTTTTCCATTTGCGAGGAGATCGCCGGGTTGATCTCGCTGGGGGGCGTCAATCGTTCGGGTTGCAAAAAACGTTCGCGCGCATCGGCTGGTTGGAGATTGGTGGTAAGGTGATACAGCGTGGCCCCGAACGAATAGATATCGCTGCGCACATCGGTGTGGATGCCGTCACCCCCATATTGTTCTAGAGGGGTATAGATGGCGGTGCCCTGTCCTTGAATCACGGTGATGGTCACATCGTCGGGAACCAGAATTTTCACCAACCCAAAGTCAACCAGTTTCAATATCCCGTTTGGGGTGATCTTCAGATTGCTGGGTTTGATATCGCGGTGGACAATGGGCGGTTCCTGTTCATGCAAAAAACTGAGCGCATCGCCGAGCTGCTCTGCCCAATTGCGGATATCATTCAGCGGAAGGAATGTATTGTTATGTTTGGCCTGCAAGATGATGGTACGCAGATCTTCGCCGGGCACATAATCCATCACCAGATAATCACAAGATTCGATGGTAAAGAAATCAGAAACCTTGGGTAAATTGGGATGATCGAGGCGGGCAAGAATGGTGGCTTCACGCAGGAATTGTTCCTGTGCCTCCTTGATCAAAATTTCCTCCAAAGAACGGTCGTATTCCACTTCTTTTAGAGCGCATTTACGCCCTTCGAGAAGCGTATCGTCGGCCAGATAGACGCTGCCCATGCCGCCGCGCCCGATGATCTTTTGAATGAGATAGCGATTTTTTAATACCTCGCCTGGTTTTCGCGCAATTGCCATTTCATTTCCTGAAAGAGAATTATACTCTGAGGTTTGTTTGAATGTATTATCATATAGAATAGAAACAATGGAAAAAAAGAACACACCCCTCTTGATCGCCCAGAGCGGCAAATTGAACAGCAAGCAATGGCTGTTGGATGAGGTCTTGCTCATCGGACGGGAGAGTGATTGCGACCTGGTCATCGATGACCGCCAGGTTTCACGGAGGCATGCCCGGCTCTATCAAACACCGGAAGGCGTCTTCTTGGAAGACCTGGATAGCAAAAACGGAACATATATCAACCATAAAAAGATCGAAGGGGCTGCCCCGTTGAATGAAGGGGATGTCATTCAAATTGCTCTGATCCAGGAATTTCTGTTTGTTTCCTCCGATGCCACCATTCCGCTTTCCGAGGAACAGGTATACCGGGTGATCTATATTGATAAAAAGAACAATGTGGTTTGGGTGGGTGATAAGAAGATCGATCCGCCTTTGTCGTTACAGCAGTATATTTTATTGAATTGCTTGTTTGAACAGGCGGGCAGCATCGTTCCCCGCACGCAGATCATTGCTCGCGTTTGGCCGGATGCCTCCGGGGTGGGAATTTCCAATGAAGCGATCGATGCGCTGGTCCGGCGGCTGCGTTACCGGCTGGCCGAGTATGATGCTCATACGGAATTCGTTGAAACGGTGCGCGGATATGGATTCCGTTTGCAGAATCCGGTCAGAAAATAAAGCGAAGCCGGGTATCCGACCCACATCCTTGCCAAATCTATAAATAAAAGACCTTCTCCGCAAAATGAGAAGGTCTTTTTACGAACTCTTTATTTTGCAACAATGTTCTTTTTCATCGAATAGTGCAGCACCGCTTTATAGAGCTGGTCAATTTTTTGCAGATTTTCATCTTTTGAATCTCCAGCTTGCGTCAGAATGCCGTTCAAGAGTTGCACCAGTTCTGGAGTGGATGCTTCAGGGTGCGCATCCAGGTATTTTTCCAGTTCATCCTGCTTGTCAACCAATGCCAGCATTTCTTCAATCACTTTCACTTCTTGCGGTGGTTCCATCGCTTTGCGGATGACGATCATCACCCGTTCCAGTTTTTGAATTCGATCCAGGTCGCCTTGTTTTCTGGCCTTGTCGATCTCATCCTCAACGATTTGCAGGAAAAGCTCGCTGATGTTTTCCAGATTCTTTTCGGTCTCGGCTTCGATGTTATCCGCTTGGATGATCTTCTCCAGAAGATCACGGGTTGCCTTGACCTCTGCCTGCATCCTTTTGTCCAGCTCGGCGGTGAATGAGAGCAGATTGTCTCGTAATGTGGTCAATCTTTCTTTCTCTTTTTCCTTTGCATCCTCGATCTTCTGGCTGAGGAGCTGGAAGAATGTGTAATCCATGCCGTTTCTGGCCAAACTGACAATGGTTGATACCGCCGTATCGCTTTTGGCGTTCAGGACGACATCCAGTAATTTTTCACGGGTCAGCCCGCCATCTTTTCCTGCGTCTTGCAGTGCTTTGATGGCTTGTTGGGTTTCTAGTGAGGATTTGTAGAGTTGTTTCCCCACTTCGGTCTTTTGGAATAGCAGATTCTGGACCTTTTCAAGCTGTTTGGTCGATGCTTCATCATTTTGATTGATGGCCGATTGCATCAGGCGGGAATACATTGCAAAGAAGGAGACATCAAACATGTCCTTTTCCTGGTCAATGATGGCTTCCAGTTCATTTTCTGGAGCGGTTACCAAACGCTGGATCAAGCGGATCTTCTTTTGCTGTTCTTCCAGCATTTCTTTGGTGATACCGTCCGCTTCCAGAATGGTCTCGATCAATGTTTGATAAGTGAGCATGGATTTCGGCTGGAGCACATACGCCTTGCGTTTTTCAGCGGGAAGGGTGTCGATCACGCGGTTGATCATGGGGCCTAATTGCCTTTCCTGTTCATTCAGAGGAACGCCGCTTTCCGGAGGGAAGAAGGTCAAAAATAATTCCTTCTCCGGATCATGATAGACGATCGGTGTTCCGAGCATTCCGGAATACCCGCAGGTGGGGCAGTGGATCACGTTCACCGCTCCGTTCAACAATTTTTGTTTTGCCAGCGGATCCTGGCTCATATCGAAGATCTGCTGCACCTCCACAATATTGGGTTGGTGGCACTGCGGGCAAGCAATTTGGGTTTTAGGCATGATTCAAGAATTCCTTTCTTCTGCAAACAGGTGTAATTATCATCCAATCATTCATTTCGTGGGAGAGAGAAACAAAATCGGGCGCCTTTATTTCTTTCGGTATCGATCCAGATCCTTCCTTTGTGCGCTTCGATGATCTGCTGGGTAAGGTACAAACCCAGCCCGGTGCCTTTCGTTTTTCGGGCAGCATCGGGGGATCGATAGAAGCGATCGAAGATGAATGGAAGGTCTTGCTGTGAAATTCCTGGTCCTTCGTCGCTCACACAGACGATCACCTTATCGCGCCGCGTTTCTCCGCTGATGGTGATCTCCCCTTTTTGCGAATATTTGATGGCATTGGAGATGAGATTGGAAAGGACCTGCTCGATGCGGGTATCATCTGCCATGATGGAAGGAAAATCATCCGGAAAATCGATCTTGAAGGTATGTTTGTCGGTTTGGGTCGAAAATCTTTCCACCAGACGCCGTGCGATATCGGGGATGGAGATGTCGGTCTTTTGAATGGAGAATTTTCCGGTCTGCAGACGGGTGGCATCCAGCAGATTCTCGATCAATCCGTTGAGGTGGTCGGCTTCTTCCTCGATGATTTTCAAGCTCTCATCCACGAAGGCGCTATCCCACTTCACATCTTTGCGGTTCAAGGTGCATACATACCCTTTGATCAAAGCGACCGGCGTTTTCAATTCATGGCTGACAATGGAGATAAAAGTCGTTTTTGCTTCGTCCGCTTTGCGGAAGTTGGTGATGTCGCGGAAGGTGGCAATGATGTTGGTCAGCTTGTTTTCTGGAGAAAGCATGGGGGCATAGGTGATGCCGATGGGGAGCGGCGGTAAACTGGGCCGCACCAGATCGCCTTCAACATAGAGCTGTGCGTGCGGGGTCAGCGGCCAGCCGCCGGCAATGGCTTTTTCCAGCGTTACATCCTGCATGGTGTTTTCGAGACGGACGATCTGGTCGTGTGATTTTCCGATGACCTCTTCGGAAGGTTGGCCGACCAATCGAGAAAAGGCAGGGTTGCAGTGTTCGATCACCTGGTTGGAGGTGATCAAAAGGATGCCATCCGCAGCCGAATCAAAGAGCGCATCCAGGCGCTGTTTGTTGCGGATTACACTGCGGTAAAGCTGTGCGTTCTGTACGGCGATCGCTGCCTGGTTCGCAAAGCTGTGCAGCAAAGTTCGATCATTGGCGGTGAACAACCCGGGATAACTGCGGAAGATGTAGATCAATCCCACCACTTTCTTCTGGGTGATCAAGGGCAGCCCGACACCGCTCAGCAGCCCCAGGGTTGCTGAAAAGGTGATCTCGCCCAGAATACGGTTCACTTCCGGCACCTCAAACTTCTCGGGGTCCTGGTCATCCGGAATTTGCTGCAGGAAGGGTTTCATGTGGTCCAGAAAGTCGGGGGAAATGCCTTCTGAAACCCGAATCTGCCAGCCGCTTTCTTCAGTGCGTAAAGCGATCAGACCGGCGTGTCCGGCCAGCATTTCGATGGCAAATTTTAAAATCTTGTTCAGCAAAGCGTCCAGGTCCAATTCCTGGGTCAATGCCTGAGAGATCTCCAATAAATAATCGCGCTGGCGGACTCGAAAATCAGGAAACATGCTCTTTCCAAACCATTTCTATTAATATGGAAAGATTATAAATGAGATTCCGCCTCTTTCACAGACAGCGCAAAGATTTCTAATCCTTCTCTTATTTCCTCTTCGGTGACGCATAAGGGCGGGGTGATGCGGATGGTGCTGTCGCCACAACCAAGCGTCAACAATCCTTTCTCAAAGCAGCGATCAACCACTTCGTTGCGCAGATCCGTTGCGGCTTCTTTGGTTTTTCGATCTTTGACGAATTCCACGCCGATCATCAACCCTTTGCCGCGCACGTCGCCGATGCAGCTATGGTTGGTTTGCAGTTCTTTGAGGATATCCAGTGCGATCACGCCCATTTTCTGCGTGTTTTCGAGGTATTGGTTCTCGATCAGCTCAATGGTCTTCAACGCTGCTGCGCAGGCCAAAGGGTTGCCGCCGAAGGTATTCCCGTGCGATCCGTTCGGCCAAGTCATCAGTTCTGCTTTTGCCATCATCACCCCCATGGGCAGACCGGACGCAATGCCCTTGGCAATGCAAACGATATCCGGTTCCACTCCGTAATGGTCCACCGCCCACCATTTTCCGGTGCGTCCCATGCCTGATTGCACTTCATCGGCGATCAGCAGTATCCCGTATTTGTCGCACAGTTCACGCAGCGCAGGGAGAAAACGACCGGGCGGGAAGATATAGCCGCCTTCTCCTTGAACCGGTTCGATCAAAATGCCGGCCACTTCGGTAGGGGGCAGCAATTTTTGAAAGACCACATCTTCCATATAGCGAATGACCGCATCGCCCACATCTTCCCCTTCTTCCATCTGCAGAAGCGGTCGGTACGGATTGGGGTAGGGAATGTGGGTGACCCCGTTCATGAGGGGATAGAAATAGCGATGATAAATGAGCTTGGAAGCGGTCATGGATAGCGAACCGGCGGTGCGTCCGTGAAAACCCCCCAGAAATCCGATGAACTGGGAGCGTTCAGTGTAATACTTGGCGAGTTTCAAGGCGCTTTCCACCGCTTCGGAGCCGGAGTTGGCCATAAAGGAAATGGCCGGCAGGTGGAAGGGAGAAATTTCATCCAGCTTTTCAGCCAGTTCGATCCATTTCACATGATAAAAATCGGAGGAAATGTGAATGAATTTTTGGGCTTGTTCGGTAATTGCGGCGACCACTTCTGGGTGGGAATGTCCGGTGGAGTTGACTGCGATCCCGGCTGCGAAGTCTACGTATCGCTTCCCATCCACATCCCATACCTCAACGCCCTTTCCGTGATCCATGACAAATGGATATCCGCGGGGATAAGAAGATGAGATGACCTTCTTATCTCTTTCAATGAGATTCTCTGAAATCGGCCCTGGATTGATGCGCATAGCAATACTCCTTCCCTGGTAACTTCAGGTAATTGTATACGCATAGCTGATTTTTGAGAATTATCTTTTTTCGTAAAATTCGGTACGGATTTCCTTTTTTTAATGACCGGGTATGCTGTCTTTCGATCGGTGCTGGATGCCTTGCTTTGCCCATCATGCTGCAGTTTCTTGGGCTTGGGTGATTGTGAAGAGCTTAACGAGCATTAACGGAAAGGACAAGCGAATCTGCTATCAAAGATTGTCCAGACTCCATTGGTAGGCGCCGATCAGCCCTGCTTCATCGCCGAGCTGCGCATACGTGATCTCCAGACCCGCCAGATATTGATCGCTCATCACATGCTCTTTCAGCGATTCATAGAATGGTTCATATAGGAGGTCACCGCTGAAGGAAACTCCGCCCCCCAGAATGATGCAGGAGGGATTGAAAAGATGCAGATAGTTCGCAAAGCCGATGCCCAAATAGTGACCGGCAGTGCGGAACGCTTCGATGGAAAGCGCATCGCCCTGCTTGGCGGCCTTGGCAATGGTTTTGGCGGTGGGTGCGGGATCGGCCGGAAGTGTGGTGGGGAATCCCTCTGCCATTTTTTTGCGCACATACGCTGCGATTGCCGGACCGGACGCCAGTGCCTCCAAATGCCCTCGTTTTCCGCAGGAGCAAAGCGGTCCGTCTTCGACAATGGTCATGTGACCTTTTTCCGTTCCCAAGCCCCGAAAACCGGTGAGCAAGTGCCCGTTGTCAATGACCGCCCCGCCCACACCGGTGCTGATGGTGATGTAGAGAATATAGTTGTGGTTTCTGCCCGCCCCATGTTTCCATTCCCCGTAGGCGGCCATGCTGGCGTCGTTCTCGATGAACGGGATGATGCCAAATCTTTCCTGAATGATCTGGCGCAAGGGGACATTTTTCCAACCGTCCACATTGGGCGCTTTAATGATGATCCCGTTCTTGTTATCGATGCTGCCCGGAACTGCCATGCTGATCGCGTCGAGCGTCGGATGCTGGGCAAGAACTTCTTTGATCAACGAAAGGATATTTTCCAACGCTGAGCCATTTTGGCTGCTGGTTTTTATTTTCTTGGTGTAGAAGGGTTGGATCGATTCTTCTGTAAATAACCCCGCACGGATATTGGTGCCACCGATATCAAATGTGAGAATCGTTTTCATGGCTATGATTATACTAATTTTCATAAAGATGAAGTTGACGAACTGGAAAATCACTGCTATGATGCTCACTGATGGGTGAAGTTTCCGCCAATCTCAAACAAAAATTCCGAATTACCATCAGTAAAATCTTACGCTGGTTGAAACCGGGGATCAACATCAAGCGCTGGTTGTTGATGATGCTGGTTGGGTTGTTGTTTTGTGCGTTTTTCTTATCTTTACAGATCAATGCAAAAAATGGCGTGGATGCGATTCAACTGCCATTTTCCCTTTCCAACACCATCGCGCTGCGCGTTTTCCTTGCCATTGTTGGCGCTTTGTTCACCGTTTATGGGTTCTATCGATTCTACCGATCTCTGGTGCGCCCTTTCATCAAGCCGGGAACCGCAGTGCTGGATACCCTTTCAAGTTATCAAAAGAAAGAGAAAGGGCCGCGCATTGTCACCCTGGGGGGTGGGAACGGCTTGGCGACCCTGCTGCGGGGATTGAAGCAGTATTCGCATAACCTGACCGCGGTGGTTACCGTTGCAGATGATGGCGGTTCCTCGGGTCAACTGCGGCAAAGTCTGGGAATTTTACCCCCCGGCGATATCCGCAACTGCCTGACCGCCCTTTCCAGCGATGAGGAATTATTGACGCAGGTCTTTCAATATCGTTTTGGTTCGAAGGCCGGGGTGAACGGCCACTCGCTGGGGAACCTTCTCATCAGCGCCCTGACGGATATCACCGGAAGTTTTGAGGAAGCTGTGGCGGAATCAGGACGTGTGCTGGCCATCAAGGGCAGGGTCTTGCCTTCCACGTTGCACGATGTCAACCTGGTGGCCGAAGTGCAATCGAAGGAAAAGCAAACGACGGTTAACATTGCTGGCGAAAGCCAGATCCCGCTGGCTGGGGGAAAGATCCAACGCTTGTGGATCGAACCCAGCAATCCGCTGCCGTACCCTCCGGCAGTTCAGGCGATCCTGGCAGCAAACCTGATCGTGATCGGACCCGGTAGCCTGTATACCAGCATCCTTCCCAATTTGCTGGTGCCTGGCATTGTGGAAGCGATCAATTCGAGCAAAGCCATGAAGTTCTTTGTGTGCAATGTGGCCAATGAACACGGGGAGACGGATGGATACCGCTGCAGCGATCATATCCGTGTGATCGAACAGCATCTTAGTGACATTCACTTTGACGTGATCATTTGCAATAATAATTTTGACCCCAAGTTGCCCGAAGGAGTGGAATGGGTCATGCCTGATGCGCAGTTCGAAGAGCAATATTCCATTTACTATGCATCTCTGGTCGACAAAGATTTCCCCTGGCGACATGATTATCTCAAGCTGGCAGAGGTGATCATCGACCTGCTGGAAGAGCGGACCGGTCCTCTGAACAAATCCTGAGCCACGCCGAAAAAAAGGCGTGGTAAAATACAAGAAAATTTCGGAGGAGAACGGTCATGGCAGTTAAAGTTGGTATTAATGGATTTGGCCGCATTGGTCGTCAGGTTCTGAAAGCAATCAAAGAACGACACGGCAGTGAACTGGAAGTCGTTGCCGTCAACGATCTGTTCAGCGCAGAGACCAATGCGCATTTGTTTAAATATGATTCAAATTATGGCGCATACCCCGGCACCGTCACCGTAGATGGAGATTCCATCGTCATTGATGGAAAACCTGTCAAAGTATTGGCTGAAAAAGATCCCGCCAATATCCACTGGAAAGACCTGGGCGTGGATATTGTGATCGAATCAACGGGTGTTTTCACCGATAAATTGGGCGATCCTGCAAAAGGCAAAGCCGGCGCGGCAGTTCACATCGAAAAAGGTGGCGCTAAAAAAGTCATTATCTCAGCCCCCGCTAAGAACGAAGATCTCACCATTGTGTTAGGTGTGAACGATGAGATGTATGATCCCGCCAAGCATCATGTTCTTTCCAATGCTTCCTGCACCACCAACTGCTTGGCCCCGGCGGTCAAGATCGTCCATGATAAATGGACGATCACACGCGGTATGATGACCACCATTCACTCCTACACCAACGATCAAAAGATCCTTGATCTGGCACACAAAGATCTGCGCAGAGCGCGGGCGGCTGCATTGAATATCATCCCGACCACCACCGGCGCAGCCAAAGCGGTTGCACTGGTCATCCCGGATCTCAAAGGCAAATTCGACGGCATGGCATTGCGCGTTCCCACCCCGACGGTATCCATCGTCGATTTCGTCGCCACGGTGGAAAAACCAACCAGCGTGGAAGAACTGAATGCTGCCTTCAAGGAAGCATCCGAAGGGAAACTCAAGGGCATCCTCGGTTTCACCACCGAACCGCTTGTCTCGATGGATTTCAAAGGTGATTCACGCTCTTCCATCGTCGATGGTCTGTTGACCATGGTGATGGGTGGAACAATGATCAAGATCATAACCTGGTACGATAATGAATGGGGTTATTCCTGCCGCACCGCCGATCTGGCAGCAAAATTAGCAAAAAACCTGTAGTTTTCTTCTAGGTCATCATGTACAATGGAAGGCATAATCCGATAAACGATCGAGATTATGCCTTTTTTTATCTTGAAACGAGAGGATGCCATGTTTGCTAAAAAGACAATCAAAGATATCGATGTTCAAAATAAAAAGGTTTTAGTGCGGGTTGATTTCAATGTTCCTTTAAAGGATGGTGTGGTGGGTGATGACACCCGCATCCGCGCTGCGTTGCCGACCATCCAATATTTACTGGAAAAGAATGCAGCGGTGATCCTTTGTTCCCATTTAGGTCGGCCGAAGGATTGTGTTGATCCACAGTACAGCATGAAACCGGTTGCTGCGTATCTTGCAAAATTGATCCCACAAAAAGTGAATTTCGCGGAAGATTGTGTCGGACCTGTTGCGAAAGCCGCTGCCGATGCTCTGAAAGGTGGCGAAGTACTGGTTCTTGAAAATACGCGTTTCCATGCCGGTGAAACGAAAAACGATCCGGAAATGGCAAAACAATTAGCCAGTCTGGCGGATATTTTTGTCAATGATGCCTTTGGGTCCGCCCATCGTGCACATGCTTCCACGGCCGGCGTGGCAGATTACCTGCCGGCAGTGGCCGGTTTCCTGATGGAAAAGGAGATCCAATATCTTGGCCAGGCCATTGATGATCCGAAGCGGCCATTTGTGGCCATTCTGGGCGGCGCCAAGGTCAGTGACAAGATCGGCGTCATTCGCAACCTGCTGAAAAAAGCTGACGACGTATTGATCGGCGGCGGAATGGCAAATACCTTTTTCAAGGCGCAGGGGTATCCGGTAGCGGATTCCCTGGTGGAAGATGAGGTGCTGGATGTGGCACATGAATTGGTCAAAGAAGGTGGCCAGAAGCTGCATCTGCCGGTTGACGTGGTCATTGCCGATAAGTTTGAAGATGGCGCAGCGAAAAAGGTGGTGCCCACCGGACCGGTTCCGGATGGTTGGAGAATTCTGGATATTGGCCCGGATACGGTTGCCCAATATGCAAAAGTCATTGCAAATGCAAAGACGGTTGTATGGAACGGCCCCATGGGCGTGTTCGAATTCCCGAACTTTGCAAAAGGCACTTTCGAAATTGCCAGAGCGGTGGCCGATAGCAGCGCGATCAGTGTCATTGGGGGTGGTGATTCCGTTGCGGCGGTGAACCAGACCGGGTTGGAAGGCAAGATTACACATATTTCCACTGGCGGCGGTGCCTCGCTGGAGATGCTGGAAGGATTGGAATTGCCGGGGCTGGCGGTCCTGCAGGATAAGTGATTTCAAAAGGAGCTCGCAAGAGCTCCTTTTTCAACTGGACAAAAAGGGTACAGTCTAGTAGAATCTTGGCTTGCAAGATTGTTATTTTTTTGGAGGTAATTTTGGCAAATATTAAATCCGCTATTAAACGAAACAAACAAAATGAGAAGCGGCGACAGAAAAATCGAGTCTTCCGTGGTCAGGCGCGCACTTCGGTTAAGAAGGCACGTGTAGCCATCGAATCCGCTAATAAGGAAGAAACACAGGCGAAAGTACTGGAAGCGGTAAAAGCTTTGGACAAAGCAGCCAGCAAAGGTATCATTCACAAAAACAATGCTGCTCGTCGTAAAAGTCGGTTGATGAAACAAATCGTTGCCCTCGAGAAATAATTTAATTATCCTATTTCTATTTCTTCGAGTTGAATGCGGGAGGGCAGTTCTCCCGCTTTTCATTTTATAGGGTCCTATGTTTGAAACATATAAAACGCAAATCGAAGAACAGCTTACGGTCATACTGCAGAAAGAAGGGATCCAATCTGCTGTATTTCAATGGAGCGAGATCCCGTTCAGCGGCCATTGGGGTATTTCGACCTCTTTCTTCCAGATTGCGGCGCAGGAAGCGAAAAGCGGGAAAAAGATCAATGTACCCCAACGTGCGGCGGAACTGGCTTCTCTTTGTGCCTCAGCACTGAAATTATCCGAAGATTTTGAAAAATGTGAAGCGGTAAAAGGATACCTGAATCTTTATTTTCAGACGCAGAGCTTTTCGCGTATGGTGGTCGATCGGGTTTTGGAAGAAAAAACGAACTATGGCTCTCTGCCTGCCACCCATCAGAAGGTGATGGTGGAGTTCTCACAGCCGAATACGCATAAAGCTTTTCATGTCGGCCATCTGCGCAATATGGTTTTGGGGGCTGCCGTTTCCAACATCCTTGAATTCAGCGGTGATGAAGTGATCCGCGCGAATTATCTGGGAGATATCGGGCTGCATGTGATCACGTGGTTGTGGAATTATGAAAAGTTTCATGCCGGTGAAAAACCGCCGGCGGAAAAAATGACAAACTGGATCGGAAGCCTGTATGCCGAAGCGGTGAAACGCCGCGAAGAATCCAAAGATAATGAAGAAGCCATCCGCAACTATTTTCGGGCGTGGGATGCACATGATCCGGAGATCGTGGCTTTGTGGAAAGAAACCCGCCAGTGGTCATTGGATGCCTTTGACCAGATCTACTCTGCTTTGGGCATTCATTTTGATAAATTGTATTTTGAAAGCGAAGTGGAACATGAAGGGAAAACGTTTGTTGAATCCCTGATCCAAAAAGGGCTGGCCAAAGATGAACGCCCGCAGGGTGCGGTGATTATCGACCTGGATGCCATTCTTGGTACTAAAGAAGAATATCGCGTGCTGGTGTTGCTGCGTTCCGATGGAACATCCCTCTATGCAACCAAGGATATTCCCCTGGCGATCAAAAAATTCGATGAGTTCCACCTGAACCGTTCAATCTACGTGGTGGATGTTCGGCAGTCACTGTACCTCAAACAGATCTTCAAAGTGCTGGAATTAATGGGGTACACGTGGGCGAACCAGTGCTATCACCTGGCATATGAAATTGTGAATTTGCCGGGAAATGTGACCCTCGCTTCGCGCGAAGGAACGGTGGTGCTGCTGGAAGACCTGCTGCAGGAAGCCGAAAAACGGGCCATGTTAGTGGTGGATCAGAAGAACCCTGAATTGGATCTTGAAATCAAACAGAGAATTGCCAAAATGATAGCGATTGGCTCCATTAAGTATTCCCTGCTCACGCGCGATAACACCCGCATCGTCACCTTCGATTGGGAAAGCGCCCTGGACGTGAACGGACAGGCCGCTCCGTACATCCAGTATGCGGCAGTGCGTGCCAACAGTATTTTGCGCAAAGAGAATTTCTGTGTTCCGGAATCGATGGGAATTACCTCGGAGCTGGAAGCAAAAGAGATTGAACTGGTGGATCTGATTTCACGTTTCCCGCAGGAAGTGGGAAAAGCCAGCCGCGAACTGCGCCCTCTGCAGGTGGCTAATTATGCCTATGAGCTTGCCAAGGCCTTCAACGATTTCTACACCAACTGTCCGGTGCTTTCCGCAGAAAATGAGGTTCGTTCCTTCCGATTAAGACTTGTGGCAGCTACAAAACAGACTATTATTAATAGTCTGGGTTTGTTAGGAATTGAAGTACCTGAAATCATGTGATAAAAAAATCAAGGAGAGTTGCATGCCAAAAACACGAACACTGATCATGGGTGCCGCGGGAAGAGATTTCCATAATTTCAATGTCTATTTTCGCGATAATGAAAAGTATGAAGTTGTCGCTTTTACCGCAACCCAAATCCCGAACATTGAAGGACGAAGATATCCCAAGGAATTGGCCGGTTCTTTATACCCTGCCGGAATTCCGATCTATCCTGAAAGTGATTTAAAGAAACTGATTGTTGAACAAAAGATCGATCAGGTTGTGTTCGCTTATAGCGATGTTCCCCATGAATATGTGATGCATAAGGCGTCACTGGTCAATGCCTGCGGCGCAGATTTCCGGCTGATGGGAACGACCACCACGCAGATCAAATCCACCAAACCGGTCATCTCCGTTTGTGCCGTTCGCACTGGCTGTGGCAAGAGCCAAACTACCCGTCGCGTTTCCAAGATCATGATCGATATGGGCTATAAAGTGGCTGCCATTCGGCACCCCATGCCGTATGGCGACCTGGTGAAGCAAAAAGTCCAGCGTTTTGCCAGCTATGCTGATCTGGATAAACACGAATGCACCATTGAGGAACGCGAAGAATACGAACCTCACATTGATAATGGGGTGCTTGTTTTTGCCGGAGTGGATTATGAAGCGATTCTGCGCGAGGCCGAAAAAGAAGTGGATGTCATTTTGTGGGATGGCGGAAACAATGATATTCCTTTCTATAAGTCAGACCTCTCCATCGTTGTGGCCGATCCGCACCGCCCCGGACATGAGGTGAAATACTATCCCGGTGAGACCAACCTGCACCTGGCGGATGTTTTTGTGATCAATAAAGTCGATACCGCCAGTCCTGAAAATATCATCACTGTTCGCGAGAACCTGCGCTCCATCAATCCTGAAGCGGTGATCATCGAAGGCGCCTCTCCATTGTTCGTGGATGACCCTGATGGCATTCAGGGCAAGCGTGTGTTGGTCATTGAAGATGGACCGACCCTGACGCACGGCGGCATGGCATACGGAGCCGGCTGGGTGGCCGCCAAGCGCTTCGGCGCAAAAGAGATTGTGGACCCACGGCCGTTTGCGGTGGGTTCCATTCTGGCGACCTACAGAAAATATCCAGGTACGGGTACGATCTTGCCTGCCATGGGGTATGGGAATGAGATGGTCAAGGATTTGGAAAAGACGATCAATGCATCGGATGTGGATATGGTCATCTCCGCCACCCCCATCGATCTGACCCGCATCATCAAGGTGAACAAGCCCATGCAGCGTGTGCGCTATGAACTGCAGGAAATTGGTGTTCCTACCCTGGAAGATATTTTAAGGAAAAAGTTCAAAAAATAAGATTGGTGTTCGTAAAGAGGAGGTCGCCAAGAGCCGACCTCCTCTTTTTGGTTATAATAACAGCATGTTTGTAGACGAAGCAGAAATCCACGTATGTTCCGGCAGGGGTGGGGACGGAATGATGCATTTCCGAAAGGAAAAATTTGTCAATCGCGGCGGTCCGGATGGAGGGGATGGGGGCCGCGGCGGGGATATCGTTTTTTCCGTGAATCCGAATATGAATACCCTGTTCAAATTTCAGCATAACCGCAGCTATGTCGCCGAAGATGGAAAAGGCGGCGGTTCGTCGAACAAGACTGGCAGATCGGCAGATGCATTGGTGATTGATGTGCCACCAGGGACGATCATCCATGAAAAGGAATCTGACCGTGTTTTGGCCGATCTGACCCAACTGGGTCAAACGGTGGTCCTCTGCAAGGGAGGGAGAGGGGGAAGAGGAAACGCGCGCTTTGCGAATTCACGCCATCAAGCACCGCGCATGGCTGAGCGGGGAGAACCCGGGCAGGAGCTGAAATTGCGCCTGGAATTGAAATTGATCGCCGATGTTGGCATTATCGGCATGCCCAATGCCGGAAAATCAAGCTTGCTGGCGGCGGTCACGAACGCCAAACCCAAGATCGCGGATTACCCTTTCACAACCCTCGTGCCGAATTTGGGGGTTGCGGTGCTGGATGAAGAGGTCTCCCTGGTGCTGGCAGATATCCCCGGTTTGATCGAGGGCGCTCATAGGGGCGTGGGTTTGGGCGATACCTTTCTGCGCCATGTTCAACGAACCAAGGTATTGATCCATGTGCTGGATGGAAACTCACAGGATGCACTGGCCGATTTTTCCCAGATCAATACAGAACTTTCTCTGTTTGATCCCAAATTGGGCCAAAAGCCGCAGATCGTTGTCTTGAATAAAATGGATCTTCCGGATATGGAAGAGAAATATCAGGACCTGACAAAGAAGTTCAAAAAAATAAACATTCCATTGATGTCTTGTTCCACATTGCAGAAAAAGAATCTCACAGAGATCCTTTGGAAAGCTTATGAGCTGCTGAAAGCGATCCCTGCCGAAGAGGCAGGAGAGGAATTGCCGCTTTACACTGCGGAAGTGGATGAAAGGGCATTTAGTATTGAAAAGAAAGAGGAGAATTTTATTGTGCATGGGGTGGCCATTGAACGCGCCGCTGCCATGACCTATTGGGATAATTACGAATCCATCCGCCGCTTTCAACGCATCCTGCAGGCGCTCGGCATCACTGAGGCACTGCGTGGGCAGGGGGTTGAAGAAGGGGATACCGTTGAAATCGGGGATTTTGAGCTGAGCTGGACGGAGGAATTCGACTCGTATGAATAAAGGAAATCACTAATATGCGCTTTGGTATCTTCGGCGGCACCTTTGATCCGCCCCATGTGGGGCATTTGATCCTTGCGATGGAAGCCTATGATCAGCTGCATCTGGATAAAGTGCTGTGGATCATTGCCCCCAATCCGCCACATAAACTCGGCAAACCGATCACCCCCATCGACCAGCGCATCGCCATGGTGAAAACTGCGATCGATGGGGATGAGATGTTCGCACTTTCACGGGTCGATATCGATCGGCCGGGCCCGCATTATGTGCTCGATACCATGTTGATCCTGCATGATCATTATCCGGATGACAGCCTGGTTTTCATCATGGGCGGCGATTCACTGCGCGACCTGCCGAACTGGCATGAACCGATGAAATTCATCGACCAATGCTCTGAAATTGGGGTGATGCGCAGACCCGGGGAAAAATTCGATCTTTCACAACTGAAAAAAGATTTACCCGGGATTGAAAAGAAGGTATCCTTTATTGAGGCACCCCTGCTGGAGATCTCATCCAACAAGATCCGCGCCCTGGCTTATCAGAAAAAACCTTTCCGATATTATTTACCGGTTGGGGTTTATAACCAGATCATGGAAATGGGATTGTATACGACAGAAGAAGCGATGAAGGAGTGACCATGAAAAAAGCGTTCTTTGCTTTGGGCTTGATGTGTATTTTTCTTTCTTCCTGTGTGCTGCTTGACGAGCTCTGGGCCGAGGATCCAATGCTGCCTACGGAAACTCAGACAAGTGGTGCAACAGAGATCGTCCCCACCAGCACAAAGATCACGGTGCCTGCCAATACCGTAATTCCGAGTGCGACTCCTCTGCCGTTGCCGACTTTGACCCCTACGGCAGTGCCCTATGCGCTGCAACCGGGAACACCCCTCTATAGCAGCAACTTCGGCTACCCGGATGCAGGATGTAATTGGATGGGCGTGGGTGGGCAGATCTTTGATGAAAATGGCAAACCGGTCATCAATCTTGTGGTTTGGATTCGCGGTAATGTGGATGATAGACCGTTTGAGGCGGTTGTTCTAACCGGTACTGCCGAGGGAGATAAATACGGACCGGGCGGATATGAAGCGCTCCTTTCAACAACCGCTTTGGAAACGACCAACAATTTTTCCATTCAAGTCTTGGATCTGAACGGGAATTTGCTGACGGATCAAATTTTCTTTGATACCCATGCGGCCTGTGATCAAAACCTGATCCTGATCAACTTTACGAAAAAATAAACAAAAGTCTGAAACAAAAAGAGGATACCTATGGGTTCGAACGATGGCTTTATTCTGATGGAATTCCTGAAAAAGCTCTTTGCAGGGTGGAAGAAGATCACGATCTTGATGGTGATTGGCGGGTTGTGCGGATTGGGAGCCAGCAAGATCATGGCACCTATCTATGAAACTCGGGCGGTGATCGCTGTGACCATTGATTACACGCGCACCGGAGCTCTTTCTGACATTCAAGAAGATCAGGCCATGCGCGGATTGGGAAGTGCCATTGACTCGGATGCGGTGCGTGAACAGGTCAGGCAAAAAGCAGAGCAAGCAGGCATCTCCATCGACCGTTCCAGCATGGCGAAGAACTTCACGCTGGAACGGGAAGATTTTCGCTGGTTCTTGCGGGTGCGTGACAGCGACGCAGAAAGGGCAGCCACGCTGGCAAATTTGTGGGCTGAGGAAGCGGTCAGCACGCTGGATGGCGCCATGCAGCATGCCATCATTGCCGGCCATTATCAGCAGTATCTGGATTCTCTCGATTACTGCCTGCTGCGACTGGCGCCGGAAGGAATGAGCAATGAACCCTGCGCAAAATTTGATTATGAGCATCTTTCCGCAGAAGTTGAAAAGACCTCTGCGGCCATCCGTGAGGAACAGACACTGAGTTACGGATTAATGCCAGCCCTGCAGTTCTTTTTGGCGGAGAATGCAGCTATTAATACAAATCCTGTGCGCAGCACCCGGGGTGTTTTGATTTTTTCTGGAGCCATGCTTGGTTTTGTGGTGGCCGCTCTTCTGCCGAACAAAGAGAAGGAATAAATGAACGAAAAACATTCATGGTGGCAGCTTTCTCAAAAAACGGCAGATATTCTATGGATCATTCTGATCGCGCTGCTGCCCATCACCAGCATGCCTGTGATCGCACGTCTGCTTGGCTCCGATACGGTCGCTGCGCCATCCATCCTCGTGGTTTTTCTCATGGCAGTTGTCTGGTTTGTCCCTTACATTCTGCGGCGTGGAAGGATGGTGAAGGAAAGCGTTCCGTTGCTGGTTTTTGTGACCATAGCCCTGGCGTCCACCATCCTGGCAAATTTCTATATTATTCCCGCCTATAAAGATGTGCCTTATCTCAGCAATTCCATCGAAGCGTTCATTACCTTGCTGATCGGCGTTGTTTTCTTTTTGCTCACATCTTCCTATCTGCAGGATGAGAAGAAAGCCCTGCTCACCTTGAAAGTGCTCAATTGGAGCGGGATGGTGATGTTGCTGTGGACCGGCTTTCAGGTGGTTGCCTGGCATGGTTTTGGCCACTATCCGGGCTGGATGTTCGACCTGCAGGGATTGATCTCCTCCCGCGTGCTGTATCGCCAGCGTGTGAACGGTCTGGCGCTGGAACCATCCTGGTTTGCCCACCAGCTCAATATGGTTTATCTTCCCATCTGGCTGGCGGCGACCATTAAAGGCGTTTCTGCCTATAAAAAACGTCTTGGTTTTCTGACAATGGAAAATATCCTGCTGGCGGCTGGCGTTGGCGCGCTGCTGTTGACCCTTTCACGGGTCGGCTTATTGGCTTTTGTGTTGATGTTCACCTATCTTTTTATCAAGCTGCATGCTTTTTTGGTCCAGAAGGTGACCGCTGCTTTGCAAAAGAGGAAAAAAGACGGTTCGTCATTGCAAAAAAAGCGTGTCGCTACTTTAATCTCGATCGTTTTCATATTTCTCTATCTATTGGTCATAGCCGCCGGGCTTTATCTGTTCTCCAAAGTGGATCCGCGCATGGCATCGCTGTTTGATTTCTCGGTCGGCAAAGACAATCCTCTGCTGGCCTATTTCAATGAATTGAGTTTTGGGGAGCGGGTGGTTTACTGGCTGGCAGGTTGGGATGTGTTTACCGAACATCCCATTCTGGGGGTGGGATTGGGAAATGCCGGGTTTTACTTTCCTAAAGCGATCACTCCGTATGGCTGGAATTTGATCGAGGTGCGCCGTCTGGCATATCGAACCTCGATCTTGCTTAATGTAAAAAGCTTATGGGCCCGCCTGCTGGCTGAGACCGGTCTGGTCGGGTTTGCGATATTCGGCGGCTGGCTGTATTCCTTGGGTCGCAAATTTGTAAAGAGAGCGGAAATAAGAAAGAACATGACCGGTTTGTTCGCCTTGTCTGGAATTTTTGTCTTGTGTGCGTTATTGGCGGAAGGGTTCAGCATCGATTCGTTTGCCATGCCGTATATGTGGATCGCACTGGGATTTGCAGCAGCCGATCTGGATCTGCCGTACGGGAGAAAAGAGGGGTAGCGTGAAACGTGGTATTTTTGCCCTTCTCCTTTGTTTCTTGATCGCGATCACCAGTGTGGGGTCTGCAACATTGATCTCCCCCATTCAATCTGTGGATGATTCTGATATCCCATTGGAACAGCAGAACCTGAAAATATTGGAGCAGACCAAGGTTTCCGAAAACGATGCCTATGCGGTGGCGGCCAAATACCGGCATCTTGAAATTGATCCTAAGGAACCCGCCCATACGAAGATCGCGTACAAACTTGGCGATAGCCGACAGTTCTTTGTGCTTGACTCGGTTGCCAATACCTATTCGGCAGTCGGCGCAACGCTGATCTACAGCACCGCACATCTGTATTTCTGGATCGAAGAGAATGTGGAATACGAGCTGCAAGATGTGGTGAATTTGTGTGAGACATTTGAAGGGCAGATTTATCCGCTCGACCGTGAATTTTTTGGCAGCGAAGCCACTCCCGGCATTGATGGCGATGAACATTTGTTTGTCTTGTATACCACTCACATGAATGGTGCGTCGGGATATTTTTCCTCTGCCGATCTCTACCCGCAGGAAATTGAGCCCTATTCAAATGAGGCGGAGATCTTCATGCTTTCTGCGCAATATGCCCATCTGGACGACGAATCCACCTATGGGATTCTGGCGCATGAATTTCAACACATGATCCACCAGAATCTTGATCCCAATGAGAGCAGTTGGATCAACGAAGGTTTTGCGGAGCTGGCGATCTTATTAAATGGGTATGATGTTGGTGGTGCAGACTGGCTTTATGCGCGTAACCCGGATATTCAACTGAATTTTTGGCCTCGTGATGAGGTGGAAAGCACCCTGCCGCATTATGGCGCTTCCTTTGTTTTCATGACCTATTTATATGATCGTTTTGGGGAAGATTTCTCGAAAGCATTGGCAGCGAATCCATTGAATGACCTTCCCTCTATTGATGATACCTTGCAGGAAACACAGACGAATGAAGATGAGGAATACCTCACTGCCGATGATGTATTCCAGGATTGGACGATCGCAAATTTGTTGCAGGATCATCGTCTGGACGATGGCAAGTTTGGGTATGTCAACCTTCCCGATCTATCAAAATTCAGAGTGGAGGGTTCTGTGGATTGCACAACTGCTTTGGAAAGCCCCTATTCTGTGCATCAATATGGGGTGGATTACTACGAGGTGGAGTGTGACCATCCATTTATAGTGCAGTTCAAGGGAGAACAGACCGTTCCGGTGGTGCCGATCGACCCTCATTCCGGGGGTTATTATTTCTGGTCCAATAAAGGCGACCAGAGTGATATGCAATTGACGCAGACCTTCGATTTATCCGATGTGGAAGGCCCTGTGGTTCTGGAGTATTACACCTGGTATGACCTTGAAACGGATTGGGATTACGTCTATTTGCTGGCAAGCGAAGATGGGGAGAATTGGGAGCAGTTGAAACCTGCGCACTGCAGCCAGGAGAATATCACCGGTTCCAATCAGGGCTGCGGTTACAATGGAGCCAGTGAAGGTTGGGTGCAAGAAAAGGTTGATCTTTCACAATATGCCGGAAAAACGGTCACATTGCAATTCGAATATCTGACTGATGCTGCGCTAAATGGAGAAGGTTTCCTGTTGGATGACATGCGCATGGAAGCGATCGGCTATGAAACGGATTTCGAGCAGGATGCTGGGGGATGGCTTGCGGATGGGTTTGTACGTATCATGAATGTGTTGCCGCAAACTTACCGCGTTGCGGTGATTCAAAAAGATGCCGATACCGTTGTGACCCGTTATGAACTGGCGGGAAATGAACCATTGATCCTTGATTTTGATGCGACCACCAATCGGAATGTATACCTTGTTGTAAGTGGAACAACCCGTTATACCGAAATGCCCGCTTCGTATACTCTGGAATTTCAGGAATAAATGAAGCTAATCCTTTGTATTCAGAGAATTGATCTCTTCTTTTAGTTCTTCTTCTTTTTGAGCGGCTGCTTTTTTAACCTCGATCATGACCTGATCAGCTTTTTCTTTTATCTCTTTTTGCAGTTCAGCACCGCTTTTTGGCGCGTAGAGGAGAGCCAATATACTTCCAAGCGCTGCGCCAAAAATTGCCCCTGCAACGAACTTTGATGATTTACTCATGATTCTCCTTCTTTCATAGTTGCTTCCTAGCCAATTGTCGGATGGAAATATCTTGTTTTAAGTATAATGTAAAGTTGTATGTTTAAGAAATATTGGCAACGAGGGTTTGATGGCCTGGCAAGTCTTTCCTTGCTAGGTATGGTATTCCTTTCCGCCTACTCTTTGGAATCCACCCACTGGACGGAGAACCTGAACCTGGTTACCAGCTTGGCTTGCATCGGGGTCATTTTGGGCATTGCCCTGGGGGTCAGTTCATTTCAAAAAAAGCAGCTTGGTTGTTTGATCATCTTGTACAGTCTGATAATGCTTTTTTTGTTCCTGATCGTGATGCCATCGGGTAGCGATATATGGAGTGAGAGCTGGCAGATTATTTTCCATCGTGCCGGTCAAGCGTTGGGTGCCTTGCTCAAGGAGCAACCGGTAGCGGATAATATTTTGTTTATTCTTTTGACTGGTGTTTCATACTGGTTCATCTCCTTGTGGGCAGGGCTGGCACTCACACGAAAACAAAATCCTTGGTTCCCCTTGGGATTGCTGGCCGCCAGCACGGTTGCCACCCAGTTCTTCCAGCCCACCAGTTACCGCAGTGATTTCTTGAGCGTAGTCTTTTTCTTCCTGTTCCTTTTTCTCCTTGGCCGTTTGAATTATCTGACAGTCCAAAAGGATTGGAAAAAACACAGCGCGTACGAAGATCCGGAATCGAAACCCGTTTTTCTACGAACAACCGCCATCCTGTCTGTTTTGTTAGTCGTGATCGCCTGGGGGATCCCATTTCTCATCAATGTTGCCACCCCGGGGACCAAACAGCACAAGGCATTCATCCAAACGATCGAAGAAGGGGATGATTTCTTCTCGAATTTCTTTTCTTCCTTTCAGACACGACCCATCCAAAAAGAGACGGTTTACGGAGATACTTTTAGACTTGGCTCTTCTCAGCCATTGGGGGAAGAGGTTCTCCTCACCGTGATCACCCCATCTGATGATTTCTATGCTGGAAATTATTATTGGAAAGCGCGCAGTTACTCCACGTATCAAGATGGGATCTGGAGTTCGATCGATGTGGAAGGGCAGACCCTTGAAGCCAACAGCAGGGTTGCTCTGCAGAATGAAGCACAAAACACGACCGGTAAATTTGTGATGGTGGCGAACGCGGAATTGAACTATTATTATCTGCCTGGGACCACCCTTCAAGTTAATAAACCTGCCAGAATTTCCGAGATGTTCAAAGATACGGATGACTATGATGTCATTGCTTGGAAACCGTTGCTACCCATCAAGGAAAATGAAGCCTATCAATCGGAATCATACTTTATCCCACTAACGATCGAAATGCTGCAAAATGCAGGAGATAACTATCCTGCCAGGATCGAACGGGTGTATTTGCAGCTTCCGGAAGATTTCTCGGAACGTTTCCACATGCTGGCTGAGGCGATCACCGATGGATTGGACTCTGACTTTGAGAAAACGCTGGCGATCACCGATTATTTGCGGGAACAGATGATTTACTCAACGGAAATGGGGGAGATCTCTGAAAATCTTGATCCTGTTTTTTGGTTTTTGTTTGAAGGGAAAAATGGCACGTGTAATTATTATGCTTCGGCGGAAGTGTTGATGCTGCGTTCCATTGGGATTCCCGCTCGTCTGGGGGTGGGGTATGCCCAGGGTGTGGAAATTGAAAAGAACAAGGTTTTTGAAGTCCGCAGCAAAGACAGCCATGCTTGGCCTGAAGTTTATTTTCCCCATGTTGGATGGGTGATCTTCGAGCCAACCAGTGCACAGCCAGCCGTGCAATTCTCTTCCGAGAATGAAATGCTCAATGAGCCTGTGGAGAACGGTGAACGATCGGGAAACCAGACGGGTCTGACGGAACAGAGTTCACCCCCATCTGGCGGAAGGTCTAACGCCTGGTATGATGCCATTGAAAAGCGGCTGGCCAACGAAGAAAATCTCTACAATGTGGGATATGCCAAGTCAAGCAGAAATTGGGCAATCGCATGGATTATTCCTTTGTTCGTGGCAGGATTGCTGATTTTCCTGTTTTTTGGGAATATCCGATACATGGGAAAACGTATACCGTTCCCACACTATCTGGTGTTGGCATCGGAACAAAAAGGGAAAAGGATGCCTCACTGGTTTATGCGCTGGGCCGACCGGCGCAATTTGACCTATGTGCAGCGTAATTTTTCTCAATTTGATCTCATCCTAAGCTGTTATGGGATTGAAAACCTTGCGCAAAGGACCCCCTTTGAAAAAGCGAAAATGCTGCAAGAGCGTGTTCCATCTGCAAGGGAATCCATTCGAACAATCGTGCAGGCCTATCAGCAGGAAGTGTTTGGAAAACAAAATGCCGACGGGCGGGGAATGCGGAAATGTTTCCGAACGTTGAGAAAAGAAGCGTTGCTCGCTTTGGTCGATTTTCAATTCAAGCGGTTATGGAAGCGATCGAAGAGGACGTGATATCCTCCAGGATCATTTCCGCGCGCCTGCAAACAATATCGGGATAGGTGTCCAGGATGTAATCGATGCCACTGCCTTCACGACATACGGAAGCGGCAGCGCTGGCCTTTGCTGCCGCCTCTTCTAGAGAAGATTGGGATAAGCAGGCAGCAAAGGCCCCGCAAAAACAATCATATTCTCCGGTCGGATCAACGGTGTAAACAGAATAATCCGGTATCTGATAGGCCTGCTGCTGAGTTGAATTTAGAAGCAGGTATCCACTGTTGTTATTTTTAATGATGATGTGAGCTGCCCCGAAAGTTTGCAGCGCTTTCAGCATGGCATGGTAACGGTCAAAGCGGATGGCGAACAAGGTGCGAATCTCATTTTCGGTGGTAAAGAAATAATCAATCCCATTCAGCAGTTTGGGCAGCTGAACCAATTTTCCGGGTACCATGTACGAAGAGGAGGAACGTATCAGAATTTGCTGAATTCCCCTGTTCCGCAAAGCCGGGATGCAGGAAAAATGCGACAAATAATCCATGGGGGTCAGTAAAAGATTTCTGGCACCCTCGTACAGGGCGGGGAAGTCAGAAGAAGTGAGGGGAGGATTCTCCGCTCGGATTTTTCGCATTGAACTTTCTGTGCAGGAAGCACTGTGGAGAAGATGCTTCGGTATTTCGAACCCTAATTCATAGAAATGGCGTATGTAATTGGTTGTTTCCCAGGCATTCCGGTTTTTTATCCTATAGTATCGAATATCGTTGGTGGGGGAAGAGATGATGGTGATGCCCTGCAGATCGGCATTCAGTTTTTTGAAATTTTTCTGAAAGGTGGAGAGAAATTCGGAATGGGTTTTTGCCACCAGTCCGATGTTCTTGTCGAACAGCGCATGCCCGCTGGCGGCATAAAGTAACCCTCCTCCGGGTTGTTTCAAGTGAACATGATTGAGTGAATCGATGATCGTTTCTTGGTGAAGGGACCCGCAAATGATGGTGTGGATGCTGTTTTGCACGGGCATGGCGGCGATAGTTCTGCTCTATGCTTTATGGATCAAACTTAACAATCCGCGAATGAAGTTGGCGGTGTGAAGCCCGATCTGCACTCCTTTTTGTGGGGTGATCTGAAGGGGTTTCTCGTCGGCGTCGGACGATTTAAGCAGCACATGGGCAACTGCCACACCCAACAGTGCACCTGCCACCCCTCCGATTATGTAAATTAAACTATTGTCCTTTTTCTCTTCCATCTCTATCCACTTTCCCACGATTTTTTAGCCATTCTGAAGGGCCGGAACCGAAAATGATTGCTTTCTGGCAAAAAGCTTGAACTGTGTGTTTTATACGCTCTGATTGCACTTCCGCGATCCCCAGCCATTCATGCAGTTTTTTGTGAGACGAATTGACCAGGAAGATCAGGGCGATTCCCAGAACAAGAAATAGAAACGAACAGCCGATGACAGGGACCAAAAGATAAATCAAAGCGGCATCCGACCATTGGGCGAACTGGCTGTCCCCATTGGAGCCAGCTTTGAACAGAAAGAATGCCGCTGCTCCAACGATGCAAATTATCAGAATGAGCGGAACCCAGATCTGCCAGAATGCTGTTCTTTTGTTCATTATAGAACCTTTATTTCCTAATTGTATCTGGAATTCAAATTACTCACGCAAGGATTCGATCAACGATAGGATCTCTGCATCTGGCTGCAGGTTTTGTTCCGCTATGATCCTGTCCCAGGTCATTAAAATTCCTGGCATGTATTTGTCCTCCACTGCCAGACTGGCATGGATAAGGGCAGTGGCTTCTTCCCATTGCGAAGTTTGCACATATGCTTCAAAGAAAGGCAACCACTCGCTTGGATTGCGGGGCGAAAGGCCCTTTTCATCCGCTTCCTTTTTCAAGCTGATCACCGTATCCCAATCTTCGGTTTGTCTGGCAAGATCTGCCTTCTCAAAGTAATAACACCAACCATGCTCGATCTCTTCGCCGAAGATCTCCAGCGGGGGATATTTACTCTCCTCCGGCGAGGTGACGATGCGATCGAGATTGGAAAGAGGAATTTGAGCTGCCTCCAGTTCGGTCAGGTTGGGGATAATACCGGCATTGGCATAGCGCAGATCGAGCACCTGCATACAACCAGGCGGGTCATAGCGGATAACGACGGTATCGGTGGTGTTGCCGCTGAAAGAAAAAGAACGATACCACTGTTCCACGGGCAGATCTTTCTCCAGAGCGGTCAACCTTCCTACTTTCAAGCGTACATCGGAAAAATAAAAGACATAGGATAGGGTTGCATCTTGCGATTCCGGGTCATAGGTCCAGTTGAGAGGGGCGGTCAGAGAATTATCACTGTAATATTTCAATGGAAAGAGCGTGGTCATCACGATTGTGTTCTCTTTTAGGTCGGGAATACGCCAGGTCAGTTGCCAGAAGAAATCTTTGAAAGAATCCCAATCATGCTTGAAATCCATGGCGTTCAAAAACTGAAAACCGATGGTCAAACTTAACAGAATGGTTGTAATCGCAATGCGTAGCTTCTTCCTGCGCAGGATGAGAAAAATCAAACTGGCGAACAGCAATGCCACCCCTGCCATATAAGCCAGTGTGAGGCGATCCCAGGCAAATTCAATGCGCACCGAAAGTTTGGTAACCCAAAAGATGATGCCAGCAAAAAGAAGTGACAGGACACTGACGCCGAGCACTTCACCGTGGATAGCTGATTTGTCTTGATCGTGGGCTGGGTCTTTCCTTGTTTCCACCGTGATCAAAATGAAGGCGGAGAAAATTGCAGAGACTGCGACCATTCCCCAGTATCCGTAAGTGGCAAAGTAACCAACCTCTGCAACTTTGGGGAAGGAGAAAATATTCTTGAATGCCCCTACTGTAACGGTTGCGATGTCTTTGAAGGCCTGCAGAATGAGATTCAGGATTCCGGTAGAAAAATCCTGATTCAACTCATTCAGCATTTTCGGCTCATAGGTTGGGAAGGAAAACAGGAAAATCCTCCAAAAATAAAAACCCGCCAGAATGAGCAGATAAGGTGCCCAGGTTCGCAGTACTTTCTTAAAACGTTCTTTTTTATCCGGTATCTCATCATGCAACATGACCCAGATCAAGAATGGTCGAATGAATTCAAGGGATGCAAAATATTCCAGGGAAAAGATATTGAGCTGGGCGATCAAAGCCAGGAGAGTGTAAAGCCAGGCTCGTTTTCGGTCGTGCAGCGCAGCCAGCATAGCGCCGACTGAAAAAAGGAATAACGCCATATGGCTGAAATGATGGCAATAGGGAAGTGCAATGGGCTGCTGGAGAAAACCAGGATACAGGACGAATAGAATGGCTGCGTAGGTATTCAACACGCGGTTTTTTGGCCAAACCTGCTGCAGGATCCACCAGAAAGCCCAACCGGAAAGCCAGCGGCAGAGCATGGTGAAGATGTGGTAGTAAATGGCGTGCGTGCCAAAAAGCCAGGTGAGGATTTGAAAGATGAAAGCAGAATAAGGGCGATCGGAAGCCACAAAGGCCGGATATCCGGAAGGCCCAAAAACATGGTATTGCCAGAGGTACGGCCATGCGTCCCAATAAAAACCGAGAAAAGGCATCAAGGGGACAAATGCCAAAATGGTGAAGCCCAGAAGCGTAAGGGGGACGAATCCTTTTTTTTGCGGGAGGGAGGCCAATGATTCGATGATTTTCTTGTGCATGGATTAATTCTACTTTGTCTCGCTGCTCATTTCGTCATGAGATTTCAACTTGTGAGCACAGCGGAAAAAATTTGGATTTTTCGTATATAAAAATCTATTGTATAATAAATACATATTTATAGAATATTTTCGGGACGTAATGGTCCTATTATTCAGGATTAAGGCAGTTTTTTGAAATTGGAACTACTCCTAAGGGAGTATATGGGAAAACCTTTCATTTGTAGGTTATTAAGTCTGATCGAAGAGTGTTTTATATAAACAGGTATTTTAGATTTAATTAAACCCATCCTGATAGGAAAGAACAACCATTTTCAGCCTTAACCTGAATCGTTAAGGTTTTTTTATATGGATGAACAACGAATAACCGGGATTGAACCGCAGAAAAAGAACCCGAATCGAGTGAATGTTTATCTCGATCATCGTTTTGCTTTTGGTTTGTATAAAGCAGTGGCTTTCCATTTGAAGGTCGGCGATCTGCTGGGGGAAAAAGAAATCCATGCACTTCAGCAAGAGGAAACAAGCGAAGATGCATATCAGCATGCGCTGAAATTGTTAAGCTACCGGCCGCGCAGCGAACATGAGGTACGAACCCGTCTGGTCGAAAATGGTTTTTCAGATATCACGATCGATGCCGTGATCGCCACCCTGATGGAGAAGGGATACTTGAATGACCAGCAATTTGCGCTCGATTGGATCGAGAACCGTTCGACCTTTCGACCGCGCGGGAAACGTTTGCTGCGTATGGAGTTGATGAAAAAACACGTTGACGAGGGAACGATCCAATCCACCCTGGATGCTCTTCCGGATGAGGAGCAATTGATCCATGCCGCTGCGAGCAAATACTTGTCCAGGTTGAAAGGATTGGATGAGAATGGCTTCAAGAAGAAACTTTATGGTTTTTTGATGCGCAGAGGTTTTTCCTACGAAGATATCAAGCCGGTATTATCGGAAATGTGGGAGGAAAACGCACGATTAAATTCTAAAGAAAACGAGGTATTGGAAAATGAATGATACGGTACGCATCCTTATTGAAATAGGCGGCGCAGCGGTTCTGGCTGTCATTGTCGGGTTTTTCATCGGAAAAATCAGGACAAAAGAGATCACCCAGAAAAGCGAACAGCTTATTCAAGAAAGCAAAGAGGCAGCGCGCGATATTGAATTGCGTGCCCGCGATGCAGCATTGAAGATCAAGCAGGAAGCAGAAGTGGAGATCAGCCACCGCCGCACGGAACTGGCACATGAAGAGGATCGCATTCAAAATCGTCGAACCAGTCTTGATCAGCGTTATGAACGCATTGAACAGCGAGAATTGAACTTGAATAAACGGCAGAGCGCTGTTGATAAGCGGATGAATGAAATAGAAGCGCTTTACCAGCAGGAGATCGAAAAATTGCAGCAGCTCTCCGGGGTTTCCAGCGACCAGGCAAAACAAATGCTGCTGCAGGAAGTGGAAAAGGAAAGCCGTGGGGATATGGCACGCATTTATCGCCAGATCGAGGCGGAGGCGCGCGCCGAGGGAGATAAACGTGCTCGTGAGATCATCACCGAATCTATCCAGCGTGTGGCTTCCGACCAGGTGGCTCAGATCACCTCGTCCACGGTATCCCTTCCCAATGAAGAGATGAAAGGCAGGATCGTGGGGCGCAATGGGCGCAATATCCGTGCTTTTGAGCAGGCAGCCGGAGTGGACGTGATTGTAGATGACACTCCCGAAGCGGTAACCATTTCGTGCTTTGATCCCACCCGCCGTGAGATCGCTCGCCGTTCCCTGCAGCGCCTGATCGATGATGGGCGCATCCATCCTGCCCATATCGAAAAGATTCTGGCAGAAGAAAAGAAGGAAGTGGAGAAGATCATCGAAGCGGCCGGCGAAGAAGCTGCGTTTGATGCAGGAGTAGGCGGATTGCCCCCCCAGGTTCTCACTATGCTGGGCAGGCTGAAATTCCGCACATCCTTCGGCCAGAACCAGCTTTCACATTCCGTCGAGACTGCCCGCATTGCAGCGTTGCTCGCATCAGAATTGGGCGGCGATGTGGAAGTTGCCAAAGCAGCCGGTTTGCTGCATGATATCGGCAAGGCCATGGATCACAACGTAGAAGGAACCCATGCCCTGATCGGCGCTGAATTTTGCAAACGCAACCGTGTGAGCGATGCGGTGGTGAATGCCATCGCCAGTCATCATCATGAGACCGAGCAGCAAACGCTGGAAGCGGTTATCTGCGAAGCAGCGGATGCCATTTCCGGCGCTCGCCCTGGTGCTCGCCGGGAGAACCTGGAACAGTACATCATGCGCTTGAAGGCACTGGAAGAGATGGCGAACTCGTACGAGGGGGTCAGCCAGGCATATGCTATTCAGGCTGGGCGTGAAGTGCGCATCATTGTGGAACCGGAGAAGATTGACGATCTGGCAGCCACCCGCTTGGCGCGTGATATTGCCAAGAATATCGAAGAAACCATGCAATATCCCGGTCAGATCCGTGTGACCGTGATCCGTGAAATGCGCGCGGTGGATTTCGCAAAATAAGCGGTGGTAAAAAAAGAGCAGGCATTGGAAAATCTCCGATGCCTGTTTTTTCATTCTAGAGAAAGGGATTGTTTTGTCGCTCTTCACCAACGGTGGAGGAAGAACCGTGCCCGCAGTATAGGGTGGTAGTATCGGGTAACGGTAGCACACATTTACGGATGCTATTCAACAAAACCTCCTCACTTCCATAGGATAGATCGGTTCTGCCAATGCCGTGATAAAAGATCAGGTCTCCACAAAATGCTGCCTGCTGGTCTTCCCAATAGAGTAGAACATGTCCGGGTGTATGCCCGGGGACATGGAAGACTTTCAAGGTAGTGGTTGTAAATTGTAGTTGCTGGCCATCATGAAAAAAAGCCGATGGTTTTGCATGCGGGTCAAAGTCAAATCCAAAATCCCTGGCGCCTGCTCCCGATTCCCACAGCGGCAGATCATCAGGATGCAGATAGACGGGAATGTCGGAACCAAAGGCATGCAGCAGCGAAGACACGCCGGCGATATGGTCAAAATGGGCATGCGTGATCCAGATTGCCTCGAGATGAAACTGCCTGTGTTTGATTCCATCGATCAATTCTTCGGCACCGGCAGCGGGATCGATGACGATTGCCCGTTTGGTTTGGGAATCGCTGAGCAAATAGGTGTTGTTTTGGATTTGACCTAGAATGAACAGGTCGATGGCGAAGGAGTTGGTCATGGTGATCGTTCAGTTATTTCACTACTTTTCCCACAAAATCTGAAATGGCCTGAAAAGCTGTCTCTCGTTCAACATCTTCTGTGACCACATGGCCGCTTTTTTCCAATTCGACTTTTGTCTTCTGGTTGGTTCCGATTTTTTTGTAAATACGATCGAGATTGCGGAAGGGAACTCCCTGGTCAGCTTTGGAATGGATGAGCAGTACCGGGACGGAAATATAAGGCAGGCTCTTTCGTGTAGCTTTTAACAGGCGATCCAATTCGATGATAGAGCGGGTGGGATATTGGGTGTAATTGGCGTGACCGGCGGCCTGTTCGGCATCTTTCATATCACTGGCACCTTTTGAAACATACGGTTTTACCACACTGAGCGGGCGGAGCAAAGGCAGGCGCTTATCATCCACGGTATAGGGTGCGGAAATGGCAACGGCAGCGTTGACTTTGAAATTCGCTGCTGCATACAAAGAAAGTGCTCCCCCCATCGATAAGCCCACACTGACCACTTTAGTGCAGCAAGAACGCAGCATCGCAACGCCGTCTTCCACCGCGGCAGCCCAATCCTGCCAACACATGCGTCGCATGTCTTCGATGCGTGTGGCGTGCCCGGGCAGGCGAATGCCCAACACGGTATGGCCTTGTTTTGCCAGAGATTCTCCTGCAAGACGCATTTCTTTTGGGGTGCCGGTGAATCCGTGGATCAACACAAAACCCAGTTCATCTCCCTTGAAAAGGAATGGTTCCGCAGTCTGCATTAAAAAGGTTTCCATTTCATCCTCCTATTCGATGACGAACAGCTCACGTGGCAGGGAGCTTAGTGTTTCGGCTCCTTGTTCGGTGATGACAATATTGTCTTCGATGCGCACTCCCCCCCGTTTGGGCAAGTAGATGCCGGGTTCAATGGTGAACACGTTTCCGATTTGCAGAGCGCGTTGATAGTCGGCCGCCAGGTAGGGGGCTTCATGTGGTTCCAGGCCGATGCCGTGGCCGGTACGGTGGGTGAAATAATCTCCATATCCGGCAGCAGCGATCACGGAGCGAACGGCTGTATCCACATCGCTGCAGAGCACGTGCTCTTTCGCTTTTTCTCTGCCAGCCGCATTGGCTTCTTTGACGATCGCTGCGATTTTTTCGAATTCCTCCGTGGGATTCCCGACTGAGACGGTGCGTGTAAGGTCCGAAATGTAATGGTCGTGCGATGCACCCCAATCGATGACTACCAGATCGCCGCTCTTTATGATGCGCTCCGTGGGCACCGCATGGGGATCTGCCGAATGGACACCGGAAGCAACGATGGGGCTGAAAGGCAGTTCGGGGTCAGAGCCAGAACGGAATAAATTCAAAACCAGGGCTGCGGCGATTTCTTTTTCTGTGCGTCCGGGCTCAATGATGTGCAACGTTTCATTGAATGCTTGTTCAGCGATCTCAATGGCTTTGCGAATGTTTGCTATTTCATCGACACCTTTTTGCATGCGCATTCTTTGGAGGGCAGTATCGATTGATACAAAATGCAGTTCTGGCAGAGCGTGATGCAGCAACTCCATTTCCAGATATCGCATTTGGGTGGAAACGACGCCGATCTTTGTTTTTTCCACATCCAATCCGCCCAATGCCTGCGCGCATACGCTTGCCCAGGTATCTTTGGCCTCTCCGTATGGGAAGGATGCCAAAGAGTATTTGCAACCTTTTACCTTTTCATTTTCCAGTTCGGGATGGACCAGATGGGGCTGCCCGCTGGATGCCAGTAGCAAGATGGCTGGTCTTTCGGAAACATGAAAATCAAGTCCGGTCAGATAATGTAAATCAGGTCCGGCGGTGATGGCTGCCAGCGGAATCCTGTTCTCTTGCATGATTTCCTGAAAGGTTTCGATCTTGTTCATATTGTTTATTCCCTTTTATCGATGAATTTTTGCCGCATGTTTTGAGCCGCTGCTACCATATTTTGTAACGCGGGACGTACCTCTTCCCAGTTTCTGGTTTTCAAGCCGCAATCGGGGTTAACCCAGATCTGTTCCGGCGCGATCACTCGAATGGCTTTTTCCAGAAGGGCGGTCAGTTCTTCAACGGATGGAATGCGCGGGGAATGAATATCGTAGATCCCCGGGCCGATCTCATTGGGATACCGGTAATCGGAAAAAGCTTTCAGCAATTCCATCGATGAACGTGCGGCTTCGATGGAAATGACATCCGCATCCAGTTGGGCAATGGAGGAAATGATCTCATTGAATTCCGAATAACACATATGTGTGTGAATCTGGGTTTCATCAGCAATCCCTTTGCAGGTGCGCTGAAATGCCTGGATTGCCCACGTCAGGTATGTCTGCCAGTCTTTTTTCTTCAGGGGGAGCCCTTCGCGCAGCGCTGGTTCATCGATTTGAATGATCCCGATCCCGGCATGCTCCAGATCGCGCACTTCCTCGTTGATCGCATCCGCAACCTGGAAACAGGTGAGGGAGTGCGGTTGATCATCACGTATGAAGGACCACTGCAAGATGGTAACTGGTCCGGTGAGCATCCCTTTGACCGGTTTTTCGGTGAGGGATTGTGCATAGCTGCTCCATCGGACTGTCATGGGTTGAGGGCGTTCCACATCACCGAAAAGGATGGGCGGGCGCACATAGCGCGAACCAAAACTCTGCACCCAGCCATGTTCCGTGAAAACAAATCCCTTAAGCTGTTCTGCAAAGTATTGCACCATGTCATTGCGTTCAAATTCGCCATGCACCAGCACGTCCAATCCGATCTGTTCCTGCCATTGGATGCCATCTTGAATTTGCTGGCGCAAGAAATTCTCATAATCCTCTTGCGCAAGGTCCCCTTTTCCATAGCGCGAACGCATCAGACGGATCTGGCCAGTCTGCGGGAACGACCCGATGGTAGTGGTGGGGAAAAGTGGAAGATGGAATCGCGCATGCTGTTTTGCTTTTCGAACGGCATAGGGGCTTTGCCTGCCTGCTTTGACCTGATCCATCGGGTCTTTAGGGATATCTGAACGGTGCTTTGAAAGAAAGAGGCGGCGGTTTTCCAGCGCAGCATAATTCTGCTGGAACAAATCGGTCCTCTTCTCATGATTGATTGCACTGGTCAGTGCACTGATCTCCTCCAGTTTTTGCATCGCAAATGCCAACCAGCTTTTTATTGACGGTTCGATATGCTCTTCTACATTGACATCCAGGGGAACATGCATCAGGGAACAGGAAGGTGCCAGCTGAATTTCATTTTCAAGGAGCGCGGTTTTGGATTGTAGGTTAAGGAGGATGCGCTCCAGATCGGTGCGCCAAACATTATGTCCGTCGATCACGCCCAGCGACAGGGTTTTTCTTTTTACAGTCTTCCGGTTTAATAAATTCCATTGATCTTTTCCCGCAACCATGTCCAGATGAATACCTTCCACCGGCAGAGAAAAGGCCAGGTCAGAATTTTCACCTAAACCGTCAAAATAGCTGGTCAATAGTAGCTGAGGGCGGTGAGCTACTTCTGCAAACTGTTGATAGGCAATGCGAAATGCTTTCTTCGCAGATTGCGGCAAGTCCTTGACCAGTATGGGTTCATCCACCTGCACCCAATCGGCACCCAGAGCGAACAATTCTCTGAATAGGATTTGATAGACCGGGATCAATTCGTTCAGTTTCTGCAGCGGAGAGAAACCAGGAGTGATGGATTTGCTTAACAAAAGAAGGGTGAGCGGCCCGATGAGCACTGGCCGGGTCTGAAAACCGGCAGTGCTGGCTTCGCGAAATTCGTTGAGGATTTTTGGATCGGTGAATGAAAATGAAGTGTGCGGTTCAATTTCCGGGACGATGTGATGGTAATTGGTGTTGAACCATTTGGTCATTTCCATGGCGGGGATGTTCGCTTTTTGCGCGCCGCGTGCCATGGCAAAGTACACATCCGTGCTGAACTCTCTGGATATTGGCCGATAACGATTCGGAATTGCACCCAGCATTGTGATGGTATCGAGCATGTGATCATAGAGGGAAAAATCGTTGGAAGGCAGAATTTCAATACCTAGATCATATTGCAGTTGCCAATTCTTGATGCGGATCGTCCTGGCGGTCTGTAATAATTCCTGCTCTGAAATTTCAGCAGCCCAGTACTGTTCGAGTCCCTTTTTTAATTCGCGATGAAATCCGATGCAGGGAAACCCCAGATTCGCGGAATGAACCATCAGTTTCACTCTCCTAAACGGTTGGTTGCTCGATTTTCTCCACAAAAATCAGCTTGGCTGTTTTTAATCCCAGCGTTACGCTGTTATGTGCCATTTGAAGCGTAAGAGTTTCATTGAATCCCAATTTCTCTTTCACCAGCCCCTGCTGTGCAGGTTGGATCCCATTCCTTTGCAGAAAATCCATGAGATGTGCGTCTTCTTCTCCAAATTCATGGATGCGGCGAATGATGAATCGATCACCCTGTTCCATGTCCACCAGCGGGATCCAAGCTTGAGTCATTTCTTCAAAACCTGGAAACGGATTTCCATGGGGGCATAATTTGGGATCATCCAGCCGCACCTGCATTTTTTCTGCGACATCCGTGGAGATGGAATGTTCGATCTTGTGGGCTTCTTCATGTACCTGCGACCAGGGGACATCCAGAATCCTGGAAAGCATCCATTCGGTGAGCATGTGCCGACGGATGATGCTGGCGGCAGCAGCCGACCCCTTCTTGGTGAGGTGGATCTCTTTCTTTTCATCCATGGTGATCCAGTTGTCACGGATCATCCTTTTTAAGGTGACCGTGACGGTCGGAGCGGAGACTTCCAACAATTCGGAAAGCTTGACTCCGATGATGCTCTCGCCATCCCGGTCAAGGGTATACATGATACCCAAATAATCTTCTATCGTGGGACTTGGATTGATCGCGTCCACTTCAACCTCGTTCAATATCTGCTACACAAGGCAAATACATGTATCTTGGATTATAGCCCAAGAAACACCAACTCCAATGAATAAAAGATCGGAGAATGACGTTGAGGAACAAGGAAAAACTTTCATTTTTCGGTATAACTGCGTAGAATAAAGAGAATTTGAAGTTCGGGGATTGTTGTTGGCAATGCCCGCTGCTCAAATTGGAGGCCTTCTTGATAGAAATAAGGACAAAGCATGAAGTTGAAGGGCTGCGGGTGGCTGCACAAATCACCGCCAAAACCCATGCCCGCCTGGCACAGGAGATCCATCCCGGGGTCCGGTTGAAGGACTTGGACGCAATCGCTGAGGAGTTTATCCTTTCACAGGGTGCTATAACCCTGTACAAAGGGATCAAACAAACCATCAATCAACGTCCATTCCCGGGCGTGATCTGTGCGTCGGTGAATCAGGAAATCTGTCACGGTTTTCCGGATGGACGGATTCTCAAGGACGGGGACATCGTAGGAATCGACATTGGCCTGAGATACAAGGGCTGGTGTGGAGATATGTGTGTAACCCACATGGTCGGGCAGGTAAAACCCGAGGTGAAAAAGTTGGTGGAAACCACGTATGAGAGTTTACAGCGTGGCATTGCTGCCTGTATTCCTGGCAATCGCCTGGGAGCAATTGGCACTGCCATTCAAACGTATGCCGAAAGTGAAGGATATTCGGTTGTTCGTGAATATGGGGGGCATGGGATTGGAAGGGAACTGTGGGAGGATCCCTTTGTACCCCATATCGGTCCTGCAGACCGTGGACCCATCCTGAGGACTGGTATGGTGCTGAATATTGAGCCCATGTTGAACATGGGCAAGCCCTATACCAAGATTCTGAAAGATGAGTGGACGGTGGTCACGGCAGATGGCAGTCTCTCGGCGCAGTTCGAACACACCGTTGCCATCACGGAACAAGGGCCGGAAGTTTTATCGATTTTGCCATAACTGACTTTAGGAGGAGCATACCATGAAGAAAAATACCCGTTTTGCCTTGTTTGCAACGTTATACATGGCTCAGGGAGCAGTGATGGGTTATTTCACGTCGCTGAATGCTTTGTATCTGAAAACCTACGGATTGGGTCTCGACCAGATCGGGTTGATCGGTTCGATCGCCATGATTCCTTTTGTGCTCAAAATATTCTTCGGTTTGTTGAGTGACAAGGTAAATTTCTTTCACTTGGGAAATCGCAAACCGTATATTTTGATCGGTCTGTCTGCCCAGATCATCGGTCTTTTATTGGTAATTTTCATTAACCCTGCCAAACATTTTGCGCTCTTTGCGCTGGATGCCTTTTTCTTGATGGCGGGAATGGCACTGTATGATACCTGCACCGATGGGCTGGCGCTGGATACCACCGCTCCGGAGGACGAGGGTAGGATCCAAGGCATCATGGTTGCCGGACGGGCAATGGGGATGATCCTCATTTCGGGTGTTTTGGGACTGCTGGTGGACGTGATCGGCTGGCATGCGGGTTTTCTGGCTCTGGCAGCTCTGACCGTCGTTCCGATCCCCATGGTGCTGCAGGCCCAAGAAGCGGAAAAACCGGTTGATAAACAGTTCAATTGGAGTGCCTTCAAAGAATTCAAAAAATGGTCGATCATCGCTTTGGGTTTGCTGGGCGCTTTATATTCTTTGATCATCAATGGAACCAGCCAGCTGGTAAATCCTTTCCTGGAGCAAAAGTTTTCCATCAGCTATACCACTGCCGGGATCGTTTCATCGGTGCTGGGAATCGGCATTGTGGTTGGCAGTTTGACGGGCGGAAGATTGGTGGATCACATCGGTCAGAAGAAGTCTGTTCAGCTTTCGTTGCTGGTCACCATGCTGGCGGTAGGTGCCTTGTGTTTGATTGCCACACCACTGGTAGCATGGATCCTCGTTTTCGTGTTTGGTGTAGCGTTCGGGCTGTATGAAACGGTCTATTTTGCCATTGCTATGCGCGAGACCAATGTGAGCATTGCTGCGACCATGTTCTCCATTTTGATGGCAGTTGCCAATTTGGGAACAGGGATTGGTTTGGCCTTGAGCGGGTCACTGGCGGAAGGATTGGGATATAAAGCAACTTTCTTGATCCTGGCGCTGATGAACTTGCTGGCCATCCCGCTGCTGCCGGCCATCTTTGGGAAGAAAAAAGCGGCGAGCTAGACAATCTTTTTTGGGTTTTAGGGTTTAACAAAACGGTAGTATTTATTGAAATAATCAAGGATCGAGGATTTATGAGTGCGAATATTGTCATCGGAGGATTCTGGGGGGATGAGGGGAAGGGCGTGGTCAGCGCCTGGGAAGCTTTTCGCACCGCGTCTCTGGGGGTGTTTCGCGGCTGTGGCGGCGCAAACCCGGAACATGGCATGTTCATCGACGACCATTATGTCAAGGTGAACCAACTTCCGTTGGGTTTCATTTTACGGGAATGCATGATCGGTTTGGGGCCTGGCACCGCGGTGGATCCTGTGAAATTCCTGTATGAAGTCAAACGCTTCCATCTTACCCCGGAAAAGGTCAGGGTGGATCCTCGCTGTCCCATCATCACTGCGGCGAACATCGCGGATGAACAGGCGAATTCCAATATGAAAGCCATTGGCAGCACCTTCAGCGGCACCGGCATTGCCATGGCACATGCTGCCTTGCGCATTGCCCCGATCGCAGAGGATATTCACGAACTACAACCCTATCTGGATGATGTGCCCGCTCTGGCAAATAAACTGGCGGAGAAGGGTGCCATCAATCTGGAAGGAACCCAGGGAACGTTCCTTTCGCGCTATCACGGCGAATATCCCAATGTCACTTCTGTGGATGTGACCGCGCCTTCCGTGGCGGCTGGCGTTGGGTTGAACTTCAGGGCGGTGAAGGATGTGATCGTGGCGGTGAAAGCGCTGCCCACCCGCGAAGGCAGTGGGCCGCTGGGTGATGTGGAGGAATTTACCCCTGAAGAGATGAAGCGGCTGGGTATCGAGGAATACAGCTCCATTGTGGATCTTGAGACCGGGGAGCATCAGATCCGCCGGAAAGCGAAGAGCATTGATGATGCCCTGTTGAAACGCATCATTATGCTGAATGGTGCGAACAAACTGGCTTTGACCTTTGCCGAACAGTACGACCCTGAAGTTCAAGGGATCACAAAATGGTCGGGGCTGACCAATAAAGTGCGAGAATTGATCGAGAGGATTGAAGATGCGACCAACGTGGAAGTTTCTCTGGTGAATACCGGCAAGGAGTTCGACTGCATTGCCAGCAAACAGGATGATCTTCCGGCGGTCAGCGATGCGCTGAAACGGCGCTTGCGCAGCTTTATCGAGTGATGAAAAAGACCCTTGCCATTTTGAAGAGCGAGGGTCTTTTTCTTATTGATCCTGGTATTGGGCATCGATCCATATCTGACCATCGGGGGTAAGTACGCAGATATCCTTGCACTCTCGCCCGTAGTTTCGATAATCAAGCCCGTAGCCGACGATAAATTGGTCGGGAATGAACAATCCCACATAGCGAATTTCCGGATAACCCTGGAAACCATCCAGGCCAGTTTTCCGCCATTCTGAATTTTCCGGTTTTTCTTTGAATAACAAGGTGCAGATATCCTGCTGACGCACACCTTGGGAGACCAGATAGCGATAAATCGCAACAATGGTGGTGGATGAGTCGATCACATCTTCCACGATAATGACCAGACGCTCCTTTAAGGAAGGACCGGAGTAGGATGTGATCTCCACTGTTCCGCTGCTGTGTGCGCCTTTATAGCTTTTTGCAGAGAGTTCGGCGGAATCATAGGTGAAATGCAGCAGATCCAGCTCCTTCTTGAGATCGGTGAAAAATGGCAACGCCCCTTCTCGCAGACATAATAACACCGGGATGTTATCAATGTAATCGCGGCTATAGTATATAGATTTGGCAACGCGGTTCACGATCAAACCGATCTTGTCGCGGTCCACGATGATCTCTCCAAGCAAGTTTTCAGGAATCGATTCCATGTTGATCTTCCAGTTATTTCTGATTCTTCTTGAATCATACTTGAACTTTCAGGGCCTGTTCTTAAAAAATCCCATCCTTGCAAGGATGGGATTGAAACCAGGTTCTTGAAACCATGGGGATATTTAGGGTTTGCTTTATTGGATATTGAAATAGTTGTAGACTGCTGTGGAAATATTGGCGGTGAGCAGGTTGGCGGTATCAAAGATCAACTGGACCGGGTGATACATGGCCACGCAGATCACATAATCGCCAGCCGGGCTGAATACGATGCCCGTGTCGAAGATCGCGTGCATTAAGCCGTCGCTCTCGGTGATCCAACCGTGCTTATGACCGATACGGGTACCATCAGGCAGCCCGGCTTGCAGCAATACGGCAATCTTGTTGTTGGTCAGATAGGTGATCATGGTCTGGCATTCATTTTGGCTGATCTCATTGGGGAACACTGCCGCAAAGGTGCCGCCGCCGGTTTTGGCGCATTGATAAATATCTTCCAGGAGCATGCCCATATCGGATGGGGTGGTTTGGTTGTAAGTGTCGGGATTGGTGGTGTAATCAGTGCGAGAGTTGGCCGGCGTAGTGAAGCGTTGCAGGAGGGGAGCGCCAATGTAGAAATGGCCCGCCAGGAAGGTGTTTTCCAAGCCAAGTTGCTGCATGGTATCCGTCACGACCAGTGGCCCCAGGGTGGGGCTGAGATAGGTTTCCATCAACTGGTCCGCGGGATCATTTTTTGATTGCTCGATCATCAACTCCATCAATTCCGCAGCCGATTGGCTGGTGGGTTCGGGAAGATATTGAAAAACGGTGACCATGATGGGGATCTTGATGGTACTGGCAGCCGTGAAGGAAATTCCCGGCGTGTAATCCACCCCGTTTTCATACGCGAAGTCGATCTCTTTTCCTGATTCCAGATCCAGGACGTAGACTTCCGTTAACCCATCATATTCCGATTCGTCGATCAATTGTTTAAGCAGCACTTCCAGGTTTTCCATGGATGGCTTGGGTGGCTCGACCTCAGAAACGACCAGGGTCACAACGCGATCGGTAGAGGATTGGAGCGCTTTCTCCACAAAAGGTAGAGAGGCATCCACATCCAGCACTTCACCGGATGTTCCAATTTTAAAAGTGGTACTGCCGGCAATGGGTTGCGATTGTTCGGGATCGTTGTCATAGCGTGTTGCGATCTCATCATACAGGAACATTTTCAGCTGTCGTTCATCGATGGTGTACGCCAGCGGTGTTTCCTGTGCTGCGGGATTGCGATTCCATAAATATCCCCAGAAAGAGCTCCAAAAAGGAGCGTTCACACGCTGCTGGTCGGCAGCTGCGATCATGGTGTCGATATCCAGGGAGAATCCCAACGAAGATGGTTTTATATAAAAAACCTCGTTTCCATATTGGACTTCAATGGGATAGTTATAGGCTTGGGTGACGCGATCTGCCGCTTCCTGCTGATCCAATCCTCCCACAGGAATGCCGGCGATGACCGTGCCGGCCGGAAAGCCAGCTCGCAGCCGGCTGAAACGAACAAGCCCAATGACGAGAATGACCGCTGACAGAACGATCAGTGCGCTCGCGATCCAACGCAACAGAGAGATCCTCTGTAATTTCATATGTATCTCCTAATTCTGACCATTCATTTTACCAGAATGAATTTGAAACGAGAAATATTGGATATACTTAAATCAATGAACATTTCCAAGGAAAAACTCTTCAACGTGTTAAAAAGCGGCATCATCTTCCGCGATATTCCTGATAACTTTGTGCAGTGGGTGATTGATCGGTCGCAGGTGCTACAGTTCCAGCCCGATGCTCTTATCTATGAAAAAGGGGCTGCTGCAGAAAAGTTCTATTATGTGATTTCAGGGAATGTTGCTCTTTTTCTACAGGAGGGGGAGGAACAGGTTCTGATCAATAATTATCAAGCCGGGAATACTTTTGGTTATGAAGTGCTTGCCAAGCATGCCCTGCGCATGACGTATGCCAAAGCGGAGGATGCTGTTCTGGTGTTGGCGACTCCGCTGCGTATCCTGCAGAAGATCAGCGAGCAGTTCCCTGCCTTTCAGATCCAGTTCACCCTGCAATTACAGACCCTTGCTCTCCTATTGAAGAAACCGATGGATTGGTTGCAGGATGATGAAAGCGTGCACTATATCAGTCGAAAACATTCGCTGATACTCATCACGAACATGTTAAAACCGATCCTTCTCATGCTGGCGCTGCTGGTTCTTGTCGGAATTCTTTTCAATGCCAGTGTGATCAGCACCAGCATGACCCTGTGGATGTGTTCGATCTTGGGCGTGCTGGGGATCGGCTGGTCGGTATGGAACGCCTTTGACTGGAGGAACGATTATTTCGTGGTCACCAATCAACGGGTGGTATTCTTGGAAAAGATTGTGTTAATTTACGACAGCCGCAAAGAGACACCGCTCAGTGCCATCCTTTCTATTACTAAACAGATCGAGCTGGTCGGCCGGCTCTATCAGTACGGCGACGTGGTTCTGCGCACATTTACCGGGTTGGTGAAATTCAGTGATGTGGCCTACGTTGAAGCGGTCTCGGGCATCGTCGAGGAACAATGGTTGAACCATAAGGCGAAGATCACCCAGGAAAGCCAGGAGGATCCAGAGACGTTCCTGCGCAAACACATGCTCGGACAAAATGCTGCTGAAAAGAATGCCCAATCCAAACAACCGGAAAGATCTGTCGAAGATACCCTTTCTTCCGGCTATGTCCCTGATCTATTTTCGCGCATCTTAAAGCTGCGGGTTGTTGAAAAGGATACCATCATCTACCGCACGCACTGGTTCGTGTTCATCCGCAAAACGATCCTGCCATTCCTGGGGATCGTTCTCGGCGTGATCTTTTTACTGGCTCCGGGCCAGGGATGGTTCGGGTTGGTGCCGGAAGGCATGGAAATATACCAGGCAATTTTGATCGCAGTGTGCATCGTTATGGCGATCGGATGGCTGTACAGCACGGTGGATTGGCGCAATGATTATTTCCTGATCACGCCGGATCAGATCGTGGACGTGAATCGAAAACCACTGGGTATGGAGGAACGCCGCTCGGCGCCCATCCGTAATATTCAAACCATTGAATATAAGCGCCAGAGCATCTTCGGGCTGCTCTTCAACTTTGGAACGGTGTTCATTCGCGTGGGGGATGTGGAGTTCACATTCGATTACGTACCGCATCCATCCTATGTTCAGCAGGAGATCTATACTCGCTTCCAAAACCTGAAAGAAAACGAAAAAAAAGAAAATGCCGCGATGAACAATGAACGGCTGGCGAATTGGATGGACGCGTATCATAAGATTATTCGCACGCAGGGATCTGCACCCGAGGGGGAAGAAGAGGATCTGGAGTGAGCATGTTATAATTCGGATAATTTTTATTATAAAAAGAAGAATATTGGGAAATGCAAGCAATGAATGTTCGTGAAGTCATTAAATTACCACATCCTCTGCTGCGTAAGAAAGCGCATGAAGTAAAGAATTTCGGAGAAGAATTTCAGACTCTGGTGGATGATATGATCGTCACCATGCGTGAGGAAGATGGGGTGGGGTTGGCTGGGCCGCAGGTGAACCAACCGCTGCGCGTGATTGTGATCGAATACCCGGAAGATGACAGCCAGGAAGATTCCGTGAAGAAACTGTATGTCATGGTAAATCCCGAGATCGTGAAGTGTTCTCAGGAGACCGAGTTTGGTCTTGAGGGCTGTCTGTCGGTCCCGGATATTGTTGGAGAGGTGGAGCGGGCGTTACAGGTGGAAGTGCGCGGCTTAAATCGCTATGGCAAGAAATCCAAAGTACGCGCCAAAGACTGGCTGGCACGTGTTTTCCAGCATGAGATCGATCATCTGGACGGCGTTCTGTTTGTGGACCGCGCCACCAAGCTTTTCAAGACCACTGATGAAGAAGCCGAACAGGCGGAGCAGGTCTAGAGGGTTCCCGGCGCATGTATCTCCGACATATCTCCCTCACCAATTTTCGGACCTTCCAGCGCCTGGAGGTTGATGTTCCGGAGCATGTGACGGTGCTGGTGGGAAACAATGCGCAGGGCAAGACCAGCTTTTTGGAGGCGATCAATTTTTTTTCCACGCTCACTTCGGTGCAGGCTGGTAAAGATCGGGAGTTGATCAATTTCACGGCTCTTGAAGAAGAGATGCCGGTCGCCCGTCTGGTGATGGATTTCAAACGCGGAAAGGCCGATCATAAAATGGAAGCCCGCCTGATCTTGGGCAATGGCGGCAACGGGGGTGGCCGGCTGCGCAAGGAAGTGCTGTTGGACGGCATCAAACGGCCGTTGCAGCACGCCTTGGGGAATTTTAACTCGGTGGTCTTTCTGCCACAGATGACGGAGATCGTGGAAGATGGGCCGGATGAACGCCGCCGATACTTGGATATGACCATTTCCCAGGTATATCCTGGGTATGCACGTGAACTCTCCGAATATAATCAGGCTCTCAGCCAGCGCAATGCATTATTGAAGACACTGGCGGAACGCGGTGGAGATGCCGGACAGCTTGATTTTTGGGATGAACGCATCGCTGAAAAAGGCAGTTTCATCATGCGCACACGCCTGCAAATGTTGGGAGAATTTGAACAACAGGTTTCTGTGGTCCATCTGAAATTATCCGAGAACAAACTGCCGCTGACGATCACCTACCTGCCTGGATTCGATAGGAAAAATGGGCAGTCTGCACAAGATGCCTTTACCTTTTCTGCAGAAAAAGACGCTGATTCTTGCAAGATCAGCCAGGAAGCATTAAAAGCAGCGTTCGTTGAAAAACTGCAGACCGTGCGCAAGGATGAAATCCAGCGCGGAGTGACCACGCAAGGACCGCACCGCGATGAATTGCGATTTATTGCCAACCAGATCGATATGGGCACTTATGGCTCACGCGGGCAGATCCGTACGGTTTTGATGGCGCTCAAGATCGGCGAGATGCATTGGCTGCGCGAAAAGACTGGGGAATGGCCGGTGCTGCTGCTGGATGAGACGCTGGCCGAACTGGACCTGGCGCACCGCGATGCCCTGCTGCATGCCCTGGGTGATTGCGAGCAAGCCATTCTCACCGCCACGGATGCGAGCATGTTCAATCCTGATTTTCTAAAAACCTGCAGCATTTTGAAAGTGGAAGAAGGGCGAATTTTCGCTTAAGTGAGTTTTTCATTTTCCAATCTATCATGCATCAATTTCATTAATTCCGATCCGGGTTAAAAAGTTAATCTTTATGCTAAGATAGATACATTAACGCTTTTTTCACTGAAGAGGGTTCATGCACGAGAATAATTCACGCCAGATCCGCATTTTTATCTCATCCACGTTTCTTGATATGCAACGAGAACGGGACTACCTCGTCAAATTTACCTTTCCCCAATTGAGGAAACTTTGCGAAGAACGGGGAGTGACTTGGAGCGAGGTGGATTTGCGATGGGGGATCACCAGTGAACAGTCTGCTGAAGACCAGGTTTTGCCTATCTGTCTGGAGGAGATCCAGCGCTGCAAACCATATTTCATAGGAATATTGGGAGAACGATATGGCTGGATTCCACAGGTCATCGATCCTGCATTAATGGATCGTGAACCATGGTTGGCTGAACAAATTGATCATTCTGTGACGGAATTGGAGATCCTGCACGGCGTTCTGAATAATCCGGAGATGGCAAAACGAGCATTTTTCTATTTTCGCGATCCTGGTGCAATCCCGGGTGGCCAGGAAAATGTTTTTCTTGAAATGCCGTTGCAAGAAGAGGTGGATCGTTTTGGTAAAGAAGAAGCATGGAAACGAACCGAGTCGCGCAGGAAAAAACTGACAGCGCTGAAGAGTAAGATTCGTAGAAGCGGTCTTCCGTTGAAAGAGAATTTCAATTCTCCGCAGCAATTGGGAGAATGGGTGTTGCAGGATCTGACCGGCATCATCGAGCAGATGTATCCTGCAGGATCTCAACCCACCCCATTGCAGCGAGTGATTCGTGAACAAGAGACTTTTGCTGAAAGCCGTACCCGTGTGTATGTGGGTGGGGAACGATATTTTAAGCAGATCGAAGAACATCTTGCACAGAAGCATGTTCCCCTCGCGTTGACAGGAGAACCTGGGATCGGTAAATCAGCTTTGCTGGCGAATTGGGGATTGCAGTATCGCCGCACACATCAGGATGTGAAAGTGCTGATGCATTTCATTGGTACCAATACCGCTTCAGGTGATTGGGCTGCTATCCTGCGCAGGATTATCGGAGAACTGCAGGATCATTTTGGCCTTGAAGGGGAAATTCCGGAGGATGTTAATGCATTGCGGGAAGCGTTTCCGGGATGGTTGTATAGAGCCGGCTGCAAAGGAAAGGTTGTTCTTATCCTCGATGCGTTGAATCAATTGGAGGATAAACAGGGTGCGCAGGAACTCACCTGGCTGCCTGCTGAATTTCCGCAAAACGTATGGGTGATTCTCTCAACAACGACGGGAAAAGCACTGGATGCAGTGAAAGAAAGGGGATATTCCATCCTCACCCTCGAACCGCTTGCTCTGCAGGAGCGCGAAGAGTTTGTGCGAAAATTCCTCGCACAGTATTCGAAACAGTTGAATGTGCAGCAGTTGAAAAGGATTGTGGGCAACGAAAAAATTTCTAATCCACTGGCATTACGAATCTTGTTGGATGAACTACGCCAGTTCGGAAGTTATACACGATTGGATGAGATCATTCAAACCTTTCTGGACGCGGAATCGATTATTGAAATGCTGGAATTGGTTTTCGAACGATGCGAAAATGATTTTGAGACCGAACGGCCGGGTTTGGTGAAGGACCTGCTCTGCAGCATTTGGGGGGCCAGGCAAGGGTTGTCGGAAGCAGAATTGCTTGATCTTGTAGGTAAAAATGGAGAACCGCTGGCTCAAGGCATCTGGTCTCCGCTGCATCTGGCGTTGAGCGAATCATTGTTGGAACATAATGGATTCATTCATTTTTCGCATGATTATTTTCGCCAGGCTGTCGAAAAACATTATCTCTCCACACAAAGTGAAAGAGAGTCTGTCCACCATCGGCTTGCGGATTATTTCCAGAGCATGGAAGGGTATCCTGGTCGAAAGGTCGTTGAATTGCCATGGCAGTACCAGCAGGCGAAAGATTGGGCGGAACTCTACCGATTGTTGACCGATGCGGATTACTTTCAAGCACAATGGTCGCTTGATCGCTATGAGCTTTACGCTTTTTGGGTCGTCCTTGAAGCGAACGCGGATTTCCATCGCGAGAAAGCGTATGATGGTTTTCTTGAAAAGCTTAATGACCCGGTTCATTTGCTGCTGAACTCGAAATTCACTTTGTTGCTGGGTGAAATCTCTGTGTTCTTCAGAAATACGGGATGCACGGAAGATTCCATGCGTTTCCTGAAAGAGCAAGAGAAGGTTTGCCGTGACTTGGGCAAAAGGGAGGAACTCTCGGTTTGTTTGGAAAACCAGGCCCTGATTTTGCGAGAATGGGGCAGGCTGGAAGAGGCGATGCGATTGCTGAAGGATCAGGAGCAGATCTATCGGGAAATGGGAAATCAGGAAGGTATCCAGCGTTTGTTGGGGATTCAAGCGTTGATTCTTCATTCTTGGGGAAGATTCGACGAAGCTATGCAGATGCAGCGGGAAAAGGAGCGCATCTGCCGCGTATTAGGGAACAGAGATGGTATTCAAGTTGCCCTGGGAAATCAGGCACTGATCCTTAAAACAAACGGAAAGCTGGAAGATGCGATGCGTTTATACAAGGAACAGGAGTTGATGTGCCGTGAGTTGGGAAATCAGGATGCGATCCAGAAGAATCTTGGCAACCAAGGATTGATCCTGAATATTTGGGGCAGACACGAAGAAGCCATGGAAAAGCAGAAAGAAAAAGAAAGTATCTGTAGAAAACTGGGAGATCTGGAAGGGATTCAAAGCGCATTGGGCAACGAGGCGGTTATCTTGCAGGCAAAACGTAATTTTGATGAAGCGATGCGTTTGTCCAAAGAAAAAGAGAAGATCTGTTTGCAAATAAAGAATTTTGATGGACTATGCACAGCTTGGGTATATCAAGGGTCGATTCATCTCATGATGGGCCATAAAGAAATAGGTTTGAGTTTATTGCGCAAAGCCTATGAGCAAGCGTGCCAGCATCAATTTACTGCCATGGCAGCAAAGATCAAAGTGATGCTCGATAAATTCTCATAGCGGTTTTTTGGCTGGCACTCCCACCCGGCGTGGATAGGCAGCGGGGGTGGCTTTCCGTTTTTCAACGATGACCAGATTACGAGTGGCGTCCAGGCCGGGAATGGATATGGGTTCCAGACGTGTTTCACCACCGCCCAGTATGGCGCAGGCATTTTTTGCCAGTGATATTTCTTCTTTCACGGCTGTGCCTTTTTGGGCTATGACAATCCCGCCGATTTTCACCAGTGGCAGCAGGTATTCCAGTAGGATGGGAAGGGCCGCCACGGCGCGCGCTACCGCACAATCGAACTGTTCACGGTATAGCGTATCCTGCCCCAACGCTTCCGCACGATCTACCACTACTTCTGCATTTTTTAATTCGAGCGTTTGCAGGATATGCCTGCAAAAAGCGGCTTTCTTTTCCACCGATTCTACCAGCACCAGGTGCAGGGTAGGGTCGGCGATTTTCAAGGGAATGCCGGGAAAACCCGCGCCGGTACCGATATCGATCAGGGAATGAACCCGGTATTGCTGCAGGGTGGGCAGCAAACTGAGCGAATCCATGAAGTGTTTGGTCTCGATCTCCTCCGCAGAGCGAATGGCGGTGAGATTGAATTGCGCATTCCACTCCAGTAATTGCTCTTGATACACCTGGAATGCCTGCAGTAGGGGCGGGGAGGCGGGTCTTCCGCTGTGTGTTTGGTAGTACTCCGCGAGGGTGGTCATACCATCAATTATAAACATGGACGGCCATGTTATTGCAAAATCTGTTTTCTTCTCTATCATTAAAGAGATAAGTTAAGATGAGGTCAGAATGGAAAAGGAAAAATTATTGGCTTGGTTGCTGGAAGAAGAAAATCCCAGTGTGCGTGCTTTTACACTGCAAAATATACTGGATGTGGCGGAAGATGACGCTCAGTTAGAAGAAGCACGCTCCAGGATCATGATGCAGGAACCGGTTACCACGATCCTGGGTTTGCAGACTCCGCAGGGCTGGTGGGGAAATGGGAATTCGATGATCATGCCCATGTACACCAGCACTGCCTGGCAGGTCATGCTGCTGGCAGAACTGGGGGCTCGTTTGAATGAACAGATTGAACGGGCGGTGGATTTGGTGTTTGCGCAAGTTCAAGTGCAGGATGGTTCCTTCCCGCGCCTGGAAGGTCGTTTTGTCAAGCGCAAGCCCATGGACCTTTTCTGCAATGATGTCTTGATAGCGTTTGGTTTGTTGGGGGTGGGCGTGGACCCATCGGACAAGCGCATGGGCCAGACATTGGATTTTATCGCACGTACGCTGCTCAGCGGGGAATACGGCTGCCGCTTCAATGATGGCGGAACTCCGTGTGCATGGGGTGTGGTCAAGGGACTGCGCGTATTGGCATTGGTCAAAGAAGAGGACCGCAATGAACGGATGCACGAGGCAATTAAGACAGGTGCGGAATATCTGTTGGAGCATGATCTGAAAGATATGGATTTCTCGCCGGTGGACGAACAACGTTTCAGCGAACACTGGTTTCGGCTGGGTTTTCCGCGCAGTTACCAGGCGGATGTGCTGCAGACTGCTTTCGTTTTGGCCAAGTTGGGCTACGCACAGGATCAACGTCTTGAGAAGCTGGTCGATTTCCTCGCCCGCAAGGAACTGCCTGCCGGCGGGTGGGCGCTGGACGAGAGTTGGAACCGGATGATTGTGCCATTTACAAAACCATCCAAAAGAAAAGCGAACAAATGGATCACTTGGCAGGTTTATACGGTGCTGGCCAAGAATGGCAGGATATAGCAAAAGAGAAATACTGAGCAGTTTAGGATAAAATTCAAAGACAGTCATTCCATGGAAGAGGAAGAAACAATGGAGCTTACCAATATTTTTGAGGGTGAACGCTTGCGGCTGACCGAGGTCGACCCGAAGGCGGATTCCGAAAAGGATTCGCTGTGGTCACATTCCATCGAATATGCGCGCAACCGGAAATCCAATCCGGTGCGCCCGATTTCTGCGCTGGAATCCAGGAAAAAACTGGAGGAAGAGCTCAAAGAGGCAGAGGAAGAGGGAAATCGCTTCCATTTTGCCATCCGTTCCAAAGATGAAAAAAAAGAGCTGGTTGGCTTCTTGGATGTAGTCAATATCGAATGGAAGAACGGCCAGGGTTTTCTGCAGATCTATTTCGGAAACGAAGCCCTGTGCAGAGAATACCTTGCAGAGAGTGTGCAGTTGGGGTTGACCTATGTGTTTGATGAATTAAACCTTTACCACGTTTGTATGGAAATCCCTGCGTACGAAACGGCGATCGCTGCTGTGCTTGAAAAAGCCGGCTTCCAGCACGAAGCTTGCCTGCGGGAGATCATCTTTCATGAGGGAAAATATTTCGACCGCATCATGGTTGGTCTGCTGGCAGAAGAATGGCGCAGCCAGAAAGGATTGAAATGAGCGACGTATATTTGCAGGGGAAAACTGTAAACCTGCGCGCCACGGACCCGGAAAAGGATGTTCAATGGTTTGCAACCTGGCAGCGGGATGCGTTGTATGATCGCTATATGGATAGCTTGCCGGCTGTCATGTACAACAAGGACCAGATGAAGGATTGGTATGAAAAACAGATCACCTCGCACTTGAGTTCTTTCATCATTGTGCGCAAAGCTGATGAGGTTCCCATCGGTTTCATTGAGATCTCTGGTTATGATTGGCACAGCGGGAACGCTTGGCTGGGTATTGGGATAGGGGAGCGAAAGAATTGGGGAAAAGGATATGGAACGGAAGCCATGAATTTGCTGCTCAAGCTGGTATTTCAGGAATGGAACCTGCATCGAGTGTCTTTGGCAGTGCTGGGATATAATGCGCGGGCCATCCGTTCGTATGAAAAAGCTGGTTTTAAAACTGAAGGAGCGCTGCGCGGTTTCATCCAACGTGAGGGTCAACGTTGGGATATGTACATGATGGGCATCCTGCGCTCTGATTGGGAGAAACTGCAAGAAAACAACATCTAAAAAGGGATCTTTTCAAAATGCCACAACTTTTCAAAGCGATCATCTTCGACATGGGTGGAGTTTTTTTACGCACCGCCTCTCTGACTGGCAGGCGGAAACTGGCCAGGCAGTATGGGAAAACAATCGATGAACTGTCGGATCTGGTTTTCTTCAGCCCAATGAGCATTGCCTCCGAAAAAGGAGAACTATCGCGCGAGGAATTTTGGAAGCAGTTGCTGCCGTTCATCGGCGCTGCCGAAGGCGCGCAGGGCTCGTTTGAAATGGATTTTTTCAGCGGGGATGCCGTGGATGTGGAATTGGAGCGTTTCGTGGGCGCGCTGCGTCCGCGCTATAAACTGGGCATGCTGAGCAATGCGTTTTCAGGTACACGGGATTGGATTCAGGAGCGCTATACTTTTCTGGATCTCTTTGATGTTTCCTTATTTTCATATGAGGCGGGATTGCGTAAACCGGACGAGACCTTCTTCCGCCTGATGCTGGATCGGTTGCAGGTTGCCCCGCACGAAACGCTTTTTGTGGATGATTTCCGTGAAAATATTCTGGGCGCACAGACATTGGGTATTCAAACTGTATGGTACAGGGATCGGGATGCAGCGTTCGCTTATTTAAAATCCATTCTGGATACAAATGCTCAAGAATGATATACTGGGGAAGCAATTTCGGCTTGACAGCCGGATTGCTCTTGGGTAGAATTTTCCTACCCTGAGAAACGGGCCTGTAGCGCAGTTGGGAGCGCGCTTCAATCGCACTGAAGAGGTCGAGAGTTCGAATCTCTCCAGGTCCATCTAGGGAAGACTTGGGCCCATAGCGCAGTTGGGAGCGCGTCTCAATGGCATTGAGAAGGCCGAGAGTTCGAATCTCTCTGGGTCCACTGAAAAGTACATGAACAGGTGAAGAGGAGCAGTATTCCATCCAGCAGCGATTCGGGAGAGCGAGGTGTGAGCCCGATGCAGCGCCCCTGGAGCGCATCGGGAAGAACTCGCCTCTGGAGCGGAAACGCTGCACCGCTGCGGTGAACGGAAGTAGCTGCGGCCGGATAAGCCCGATAAAGCTGCCTGAGAGGTTCGTTCACGAACAATCGGGGTGGTACCGCGGAGAAATCCTTCGTCCCTGAGGATGAGGGTTTCTTTTTTTAAAGGATGGTAAGGGAAAGGAAGTGCGAATGTCCATATCAAAAACACCACGCTATATTCCGGCCAACATTGAGCCAAAATGGCAAAGGAAATGGGAAGCGGATGGGCTGTATCATTCTGATATCGACCCCGAGAAGAAAAAATATTATGCGTTGACCATGTTGCCGTACCCCTCAGGGAATCTGCATATCGGTCACTGGTATGCCATGACCCCATCCGATGCACGCGCCCGTTACCTGCGCATGAACGGCTATAATGTGCTCTTTCCCATGGGCTTCGATGCGTTCGGGCTGCCTGCCGAAAATGCGGCTATCAAGCATAATATCCATCCCAAGCAATGGACCTATGACAACATTGCCCACATGCGCGAACAGATGCGTAGCATGGGCAACATGTTCGACTGGCGTAGAGAAGCGATCTCATCCGATCCGAAATATTACCGCTGGACGCAGTGGTTTTTCATTCAATTATTAAAAAACGAGCTGGCATACCGCCAGAAATCACTGGTGGATTGGTGCCCCAAATGCAACACTACCCTGGCGCGTGAACAGGTGGTGGGGGAGGACCGCCATTGCGAACGCTGCCATACACCTGTGGTAAAAAAAGAACTGGAGCAGTGGTTCTTCCGCATCACACGCTATGCCGATGAGTTGCTCGACTTCACGGACATCGATTGGCCGGAGCCGGTGAAGGTGCTACAAACCAACTGGATCGGCCGCTCGGAAGGCGCTTCGGTGGTTTTCCACACTGAGCAGGGCGACCCGATCGAGATCTTTACCACCCGCCCTGATACACTGTGGGGGGCGACCTTCATGGTGCTGGCCCCCGAGCATCCCTTATTGAAAAAGATTACCAGCCCCGAGCAAAAGACCCAGGTGGAAGCGTATGTTGCAGAAACCATCCGTCAAACCGATATCCAGCGTGAGGCCACGGATAAGGAAAAGACCGGGGTGTTTACCGGCGGATATGCCATCAATCCGGTGAACAACGAGCGCATTCCCATTTGGGTGGCGGATTATGTGTTGATGACTTATGGAACGGGCGCCATTATGGCAGTTCCGGCTCACGACCAGCGCGATTTTGAGTTCGCGCGCAAGTTCGGCCTGGAAGTGCGGGTGGTCATCCAGCCCCCGGATATGCCGGCGCTGGATGGCGCGAACATGCCGGCTTCCGTGCCGGCACGTGGTACCATGGTCAACTCGGGCATACTGAACGGCACCCCTGCGGATGAAGCGTTCAGGCAGGCCATTCGTTTTGTGGAAGAAAAAGGATTTGGAAAAGGTGCGGTGAATTACCGGCTGCGCGACTGGTTGATCTCGCGTCAACGTTACTGGGGTGCCCCAATCCCCGTGCTGTACTGCGAGAAGTGCGGCGTGGTGCCCGTCCCGGATGAAGACCTGCCGGTATTATTGCCGGATGATGTGGAATGGAAACCGACTGGTGAAAGCCCGCTGAAGCTGCATCCCACCTGGCGTTTCACCACCTGCCCGCAGTGCGGTGGCAAAGCCGAACGTGAAACGGACACCATGGATACTTTCATGTGCTCCTCTTGGTATCATCTGCGCTACCTCAGCCCGGATGAAGAGAATGCACCTTTCAATCAGGAAGAATACGATTACTGGATGCCGGTGGATACCTATACGGGTGGCGTGGAACATGCCACCATGCATTTGATGTACACGCGCTTCTTCCATAAGGCGTTCCGCGATTTGGGTGTGGTGAAGGGGAATGAACCGATGCTGCAGTTGCGCAACCAGGGTCAGATCCTCGGCCCGGACGGGCAGCGCATGAGCAAATCGCGCGGCAACGTGGTCGACCCGGATAAGCAGGTGCAGTTGTACGGCGCCGATACGGTGCGCGCTTTCCTGATGTTCGGCTACCGTTGGGCAGAAGGAGGGCCCTGGGAACCGGGCAACATCACCGGGGTGCAACGCTGGCTGAATCGCGTTTGGAACATTTTCCTGGATGAACCGCAGGTGGGAAATTTCGATGAAGCCGGAGCCAAATTATTGCGCCGCAAATTGCACCAGACGCTGAAAGCGGTGACCCGTGATTATGAACAGTTCGAGTTCAACACGGTCGTTTCCGGGTTGATGGAACTTTCCAACACGTTGCAGGAGGCGCGTGCTGAAGGCGCTTCCGCCGCTCCGGTTTGGAAGGAAGCTACCAGCATCTATTTGCGCATGCTGGCACCCATCTGCCCGCATATTGCGGAAGAGATCTGGGAACGCTTGGGCTTGCCTTATTCCATTCATACTCAGCGCTGGCCGCAGGTGGATGAGCAGGCCACGCAAGAAGAAGAGATTACTATTGTGTTGCAGGTGAATGGAAAACTACGTGATAAATTGATGGTGCCGGTGAACTGCAGCGAAGAACGCATCAAGGAGCTGGCACTGGCAAACGAGACCGTGCAGAGATTTCTGGAAGGGGCTGTGCCACGCAAGGTGATCTATGTGCCGGGCAAACTGGTGAATATCGTGCGCTAGCGAAATTGATTGAAGAGCAGATGCCAAAACGGCATCTGCTTTCTTTTATGGAAGAAAATTCAAGATCATTTCACATTAGTGCGGGTTTTGCACTTGACTTCCTCCTTGGTGCTCTCTATAATACAATAGTGAGTTAGAAAAGATATTATCATTCACAATAGTGAATTAATAGAATTCATTTTTCAACCGGAGAATTTATGGGAATTCCTCAAAGCGATATCTATACCGCCATTTTGGAAGGAGACGAAACCACGGTAACAGAGCAGGTGGAAAAAGCGCTTCAAATGGGGATTCCTGCTGGAGTGCTTCTCAATGAAACGCTGATCCCTGCCATGGCCGAAGTGGGGGACCTGTTTGAAAAAGGGGAATATTTTGTCCCGGAAATGCTGATTGCGGCGCGCGCCATGAAAGCCGGATTATCAATTTTGAAACCCCTACTGGCTGAAGCAAAAGCAGAAACCAATGGAAAGATCGCCATCGGAACGGTGAAGGGTGATCTGCATGACATTGGAAAGAACTTGGTCACCATTATGCTGGAAGGGGCCGGTTTTGAAGTGCTCGACTTGGGCGTGGATGTTCCTGCAGAAAGATTTGTGGAGGTCATCGAAAAAGAACATGTGGATATGGTTGCCATGTCTGCCTTGTTGACCACAACCATGGTGAACATTGAAATGACCATGAAAATGATCGGAGAGAAAGGGCTGCGCGATAAAGTGAAGATTATGGTCGGCGGAGCTCCTCTTACCAGAGAATACGCGCGGAGCATTGGAGCGGATGGATTTGCTGCCGATGCCAGCCAGGCAGCCAAAGAAGCGCTTGTTTTGCTGGGTGGTAAATAGAGAGAGAATGGGGCTTTGAGACCGGATTTGAAAGCAATCAAACATACCGAAGAACGTGGAGCAGCTATCTTGGAACAGTATTCATCACGTAAAAGAGTTGAACTGGCCATTCACCACCAGGAACCGGACCGGGTCCCCATTTCTTTGGGTGGTTCAGCGAACCATCTTACAGAGAATTTATACCGGGCTTTGAGAGAGCATTTTGGTTTTCAAGATACGGGCAGGCGCACCCTGGTCGGGTTTTATTCCACCCCCGATTACAACCCCCTGCTGGATTGTCTGGGAACGGATATGCGCTTTTTGCATCTGCGGCCGGTCAATTCTTTCATCATGAATGAAATAGGTCCGAACTTCAAACCGTTCGTGGATGAATGGGGATTGCGGCATGAACTGCTCTCCGGGTACTACAACCTAGGCGGTGAACCGCTCGGCCACTTGGAAAGCATTGCCGACATCGAAAAATATCCTTGGCCTGACCCCAATCTGCCTGAGCGTGTGGCAGGACTGCGTGAGGAAGCGGAGAAGCTGTTCAATTTCACGGATTATTCCCTGGTGGGGCATCGACCGGTGTATGGAAATGCCTGGGAAATGTCGCGCTTTTTGTTGGGGGTTGAGAAGGCGCTTCTCATGACAGCCAAAGATAGGAAGTTATTTGAAGCGTTTTTTGATAAACTGAGCGATGTGCTGGATGGGTTCTATGCGGTGTTCCTGGACGCTGTCGGCCCCTATATCCAGATCGTGGAAATGGCCGAAGACCTGGGCACGAATAACGGACCTATGCTGAATCCCAAATTTTATCGAGAAGTCATGTGGCCTTATCATCGCAGAACCATTGAGCGCATCAAGAAAAAAGCCCCGCATGTAAAAGTTATGCTGCATTGCGATGGCGCGATCCGCCGCTTCATCCCCGACCTGATCGACGCCGGTTTTGATATCCTGAATCCCATTGAGTCGAATTTGGTGGGCATGGAGCCGGCCGGCTTGAAAAACGATTTTGGAAAAGACCTGGTCTTCATGGGTGGGGTGGATCTGGTGAAAGTGTTGACCCGCGGGAACCGCACGGATATTCAAAACGAGATCCGCAGTCGTGTGAATGAAATGGGCAAAGGCGGCGGGTATATTTTGGCTCCGTCGCACAATTTTACGAATGACGTACCGTTGGAAAACTTGCTGTCGTTCTTTGAGGAAGGAAAGAACCTTGGGGTTTATCCACTGGAAGGGTGAGGGTAAGCGATGAAACTGGAACAGCTTCGCAGTGAGGTGCTGCAAACCGCTCTTGATCTGGCAAAATTTGGCCTGGTTTGGATGGCCGGTGGAACGGCCTGTGCCAGGGATCCGCACAGTGGGCTGGTGGTGATGACCCCCAGCGGGTTGGCGTACGATACGTTGCAGCCGGAAGATATGGTATTGCTGAATTTGCAGGGTGAAGTGGTGGAAGGGCATTATAAGCCTTCCTGTGCCAGTGAATTGTGGCTGCGTTTCTTCCGCAGACGGCCGGACCTGAATGCATTGGTTCACACTCATTCCTGTTATGCCACTGCGTTTTCTGTTGCTAATCAGCCCATTCCCATGATCACCGAAACACAGGCTGATTGGTTTGGAATGCCCATTCCGGTGGCGGCCTATGCCCATGTGGAGGACGAAGCGTTCCTCACAGCGCCGGTGGAGGCATTGGGCAGCGGATTTGGGGTCTTGTTGGGTCGGCACGGCGTATTGACCTTTGGAAAAAATCTGCACGATGCCCTTGAACGGGCGTTGACCCTCGAAGAAGCGGCCAAAACGTATGCGGTGGCAAAGGTGATTGGCGTTCCCGAACTTTTTTCAGAAGAAGAAGCCCAACGTTCCTTTGATTTTTATCATCACCGGTACGGCCAACCGAAGGAAAAGAAAGCATAAATGTTCAAGATCGATGAAAGTTTCCTTTTATTGGATGTTGATGTGCTCAACGCAGAAGAGCTGATCCGCGTTCTTTGTGCAAAGCTCGAAGCTGCCGGCTGCATTACCTCTGCCTATGTCCACGCCGTTTTGGCGCGGGAGGGAAAATACCCCACCGGCTTGCCCACCAAACCATTTTGTGTGGCTTTGCCGCACGGGGAAATGGAGGGCGTGAAAGAATCGGCCCTGGCTTTTGCACGCCTGAACGAACCGGTGGTTTTCAGAAACATGGCGAACAGGGACGAATCATTGGAAGTGAAAATGGTCTTTCTATTGGCAAATAACGAAGCGAAAAATCAAGTAACAGCATTGCGCCGTTTATCGGATATGTTCGGTGAACCAGGGCAGTTGTCTCACCTGGAAATATTGAAAGAACCAATTGAGGTTTCAAGGATGTTGATGGATATTTTGAGCGAATAAAAGCAAAAGGAGGTCATGGAAAAACACATAGAAAAGTCAAGGAAAGGAGAAAAAAGAATTGAGCTATAGAATCGTTGTTGCTTGCGGAGCAGGGATCAACACTTCAACACTTGGCGAAGATATGATCCGTGAGCGGCTAAGCAAGGAGGGGCGAGGGGATGTGGAAGTGATCCATGTCCTTATGTCCAATATTGAAGCATACGAAGACAATATGGATATCTTGGTTTCCATGCAACAGGTGTATCGAGAATTCAAATGCCCGGTAGTTATCGGTTTGCCATTCCTGATCGGGACAAAAGCTGAAAAAGAAGAATTATTGAACAAAATTATGGAGCTGGTGAGAAACCTGAATAAGAAATAGCCTGGAAAAAATAAAGGTCCATACTTAAAAAAGGAGATAATCAATGGAATTCATTAAAACAGCAGTTTCATGGTTCTTGGGATTAGGTTCTACGGTCATCGTGCCGGTCGTATTGTTGATCTTGGGCTTTGCGTTTAAAGTAGAAGCCAAGAAAACAATCCGCGGCGCTCTCATGACCGGTGTCGGTCTGGCAGGCCTGTTCCTCATCGTTGACTTGATCGTTGCTGCTTTACAACCCGCTGTGGCAGCAATGGCAACCCGCTTGGGATTAAGCCTGACCTTGGTTGATGTGAACTGGGCTGATGCAGGCATTGCCTGGGGTTGGCCTGGTGTGGCAGGTGTTCTGCTGATCAACCTGGCAGTCAACGCGATCCTGATTTCACTCAAACTCACCAAGACTTTGTGGGTTGATATCTGGTCGTACTGGCATGGTTCGGCATTGGCCGGGTTCGTATGGGCATTGACCGGCAATGTATGGTGGGGTATCGTGGCCGGTGTTGCTTACCTGACCATCGGCGGTTTCCTGGGCGATTGGACGGCCAAGGATATTCAGGAATTCCATGGCATGCCCGGTATCAGCGTTCCCTGCGGAACTACCGTACAGGCCGGCGCTTTCGCAAAAATCATCACCCCTATCCTGGATAAGATTCCTGGATTCAAATCGAAAGATTCATCGGCTGATACGATTCGAAAGAAAACTGGCTTATTGGGCGAACCCGTTGTGTTGGGTGCGGTGCTGGGGATCGTGATCGGTATTGCGGCTGGCTACAACGTGCAGAAGATTTTGGGACTGGCGATGCAGGTGGCCACTATGATGGTTGTGCTGCCCCGCATGGTTTCCATCATCTCCGAAGGCCTTATTCCGATTGCTCAGGGCATCATCAGCTTCATGCGTGAAAAATTCAACAATCGTGAGATCTATGTCGCCGTCGATTGCGCGGTCACCCTTGGCCACCCCTCTGTCATGGCCTCAACCGTGATCTTGTACATCGTTGCCATTCTTCTGGCTGCCATCCTGCCCGGGAATAAATTGCTCCCCATCGCTTCCCTGGCCGTGATTCCCTTCTGGGTTGGTTCGGTTGTTCCCTATACCAAGGGCAATGTATGGAAGACCGTTTTAGTCATGGCATTGTATATGATCCCGATCCTCTATATTGCCAGCGCAGTTGCCCCTGTACAAACTCAGGCATACAGCATGATGGGTCAATACACCGATCAGATCGCAAGCGGTACCTTATTGGGCTCTTTCGATATGGGCGGCGATCCGCTTGGTTTCCTCATTCAGAATATCATGCGTTTATTCGGTCTGAGCGTTCTGTAAACCGCAATGTCAATCCTTGTTTGTTGAATTACAAACAAGATGGCTGCAAGTTGGGAGTGGGATTTCAATCTCATTTCCCAACTTGCAGGGGATTTAGACAAAGGTGGTGGAAAATATTATAGAATGGTGTGAGAGCAAGATGCCATCACCACCAACGGTTTGGGATTGGATTTTCTATGCACAATTTTCATGTTTGCGTATTGGGGGGTTCCTGCGGCAACCGCATGTTCATCATCGCTGATCATCTCTCTGAACTGTTTGCACAAAAGGGATATGATTGCAGAGTGACCGCGATCAGCGTTTGGGAGTGTTTCACCTTTCCACCGACTGCAGATCTTTTGCTGCAGCTTTTACCTGCTTACAAAGATGAAGATGTGGAGTGCCCGACCATCAATATTCGTCCGTTCCTGCAAGATATCAATGACCCTGCCACCCTTCAGGCGATCTATTCCGTGATCGAAGAAAGAACTGCTTGCGCGGCTCTGCCGGCGGTACCTGCCAATCGATAAGTTTGAAGGAAGTTGCTTTTCACTATGTATTTTGATTATTGTGCGACCACCCCAGTTTCTGCCGAAGTGTTGACTGCCATGGCTCCTTTCTGGCAGGAAAAGTTCGGGAATCCCTCCAGTCTGCACCAGGATGGACAATCCGCTGCCAAAGCGTTGCAGCAAGCACGTGCGCAGGTGGCCGGGCTGCTGGGTGCGGAGGCCGGGGAGATCATTTTTACCAGCGGGGCCACCGAGGCGGATAATCTGGCATTGATGGGAATTCTGCGCCCCTGGGAGAACAAAGCGGTCCATCTCATTACCAGTCTGGTGGAACATCATGCCGTGCTCCATACCGCACAGGCTCTTGAAAAAATGGGATGCTTGGTCACATACCTGCCTGTCGATTCCACCGGGATGATCGATCTCGCTGATCTGCGGCGGGCGATTCGGAAGGAAACACGCTTGATCTCGATCATGCACGTGAATAACGAGGTCGGAACCGTTCAACCCATTGCAGAAATTGGCCGGATCGCCAGAGAAAACCATGTCCTTTTTCACTGCGATGCGGTTCAGGGAGTAGGATTTTTACCTGTGGATGTAAAGAAATTGGGAATTCAGCTTCTCTCGCTTTCTGCTCATAAGATCTATGGTCCCAAAGGGGTGGGAGCGCTGTACGTTCAACAGGGTGTTGAAGTTCATAATCTTCTCTACGGAGGTTCGCAGGAACGGAAGATTCGACCGGGAACAGAAAATGTCCCCGGCATCGTTGGCCTTGGAAGAGCGGCCGGAATGGCTGAAAAGAACAGAACAGAGAACAAACAGCATGTGGCTGCGTTGCGGGAACAGTTGATCAGTGCTTTGAAGTGGTCCGTTCCCGATCTGGTGGTGAACGGTCCAAGCGGGGATCAGGTTTGTCCGCATGTCGTTTCTCTGACTTTTCCGGGTTCCGTTGCGGAGATGATGCAGATTCGTCTGGCCATGCAGGGGATCGCTGTTTCCCTGGGCTCCGCCTGCAATTCTAGAAAGATCGCCCCATCGCATGTTCTGCTGGCGATGGGATTGGGACGGGAAGCTGCGGATGCTACGATAAGGATTTCTCTTGGTGCTCCAACCACGGCGGATGAGGTCGAACGATTATCACAATTGTTACCTGTTATAGCTTCAGCATGTAAAATATAATTGGTCCGAAAACAATGAAAGAAATGGAATCAAACCGGGATGCGTGTAAGACTTGAGGAAAACAGGAATGATCTTTTGGCTTATGTGGCCGAGCTGTATTATGATCTGAACTGGAATCAAGAGGATATCGCTAGAGAGATCGGGGTTACCCGTTCCATGGTATCACGCATGCTCACGGAAGCTCGTGAGAAAAGATTTGTTGAAATAACGGTTCATCGGCCACTCTCATTCGATATTGCCTTGATGGAGCAGTTCAAAAAGCGATTCGAGGTTGAGGATGTGCAGATTGTTCATCAATCCATCCTCACCGATCTGAGACTGCGCGATAGAGTGGGGTGGGCGGCTGCTGCACAGATAGAAAAACTGCTTGTGCCTCATTCGGTTTTGGGTGTCGTTTGGGGGACCACCGTTTCCAGTTTTGTGAATCGCCTGGCGAAAAGCAATCTGAAACATTTCGAGGTGGATGTTGTTCAACTGGTGGGTGCCATTGCCTCGCGCGATTATACCTACAGCGGCATGGAATTGACCCGTTCTGCTGCTCTGGCGTTAGGCGGGCATCCGTATTATTTGAATTCTCCGTTTTACCTTGAAAATGCAGAGATGGTGGAGAATCTGCTGAAAAATAAGAGCGTGGCGGAGACATTCCAGATGATGGAGAAGTGCCGCTATGCGATCGTTGGGGTTGGCAGTCTGGCTCCTGAATTGGCCAGTTTCTACTTATCCGGCGATATCTCCTCCGAAGAGCTGGAGATCATCCGCCAGACGGGCGCCATCGGCAGTGTGTGCGGGTTGCATTTTGATATTCAGGGAAAACAGGTGGCGAAATTTTGTTCGGAGCGCACTGTGACCATTCAAAAAGAACAACTGGATCGCATCCCCATCCGCATGGGCATGGCGTGTGGCCTCGGGAAAGCGGAACCGATCCTGGGGGCGTTGCGGGGTAAGTTCCTTACCCATCTGGTCACGGATAGCATCACCGCCAGCCAGGTTCTGAAACTGGATGACGCCTAGGCAAGCTCACCGACCGGAATCCACGCGGATGGCACCCCACACGGTTTTGATTTGAAATTTTCCAACCGGCGTGGAAGGATCACGCATGCAGGTGATGCTGCTTGTTTCTACTTGTGGCAGCAGGCAGGTCACGCTTCCATTGGCAGTCCAGATCTTTAGAAACGCATTGTCCGAATCAAGCAGGGTGGCTGTAACCGCCCCGTGATCCGTCTCTAGAAAGATATCATCCCCTTCCAGAACTTGACCGGTGAATTGAATGGTGCCGATCACATTCGAAGCGTCAATATCCCCATGCGTGGAATCCAGGGTTAGATCTCCATGCTCCCCGAATACGGAAATATCTCCCTGCGAATTGGCAATGTTAATGTTCCCCCTGCCCGAACGAAGAACAAAGTTCCCTTCCAGATCCAGTGCGGTAATGTCCCCATCGATGGTTTCAACGCTGATGGTCCCTGAAACGTTCTGCAAGGAGAAATCGGTGTTGAAAGCATGGAACTTTACGATGGATTGCGGAGGGAGCGCGAAGTTGATATTTTTTGTGGCTGCCTTTCCATTCGCAACAATGGTGAGGATTCCATTCTCTGTTTGAATGTCGAGTTTCTGGTCTGTACCGGTACGGTCAGAATAGGAAATATGAATCAGATCATCATTCGATGGCGAAATTGTGAGAGGGATCTCCTGGGCTTTCATTTCCACGCTTTGAATTTCAGTAGGGGAAAACGTCAGCGCATACTGCTGTTGTGGAAAGTCTTGTGTGCATCCGCATTGGAGGAGCAGGATGGAGAACAGACAAAAAATTGTGATCTTGATTTTTGAGGGCATGGCTGGCCTGTTAATCTCACAGTGATTTGGTTAGTTTAACATTGATTCTTCTGATTCAAGGAAAATTGGCACCTTTTTCTTGATAATAGGTAAATTTTCACGGTTCATATTGACAACGTTGTCATTTCTTGATATAGTCTTTTTAAATTTCATATGCAGCGAGGAAATATGGCAAAAAAATATCAAGAGCTGGCAATCAAAGACCCCACTGATTTTTTGTTTGGTGTAAGCCCTTATCCCGTATCTTTGAAAAACGGGCTCACCATCGGAGGGGGGAAGGTCTATCCGGAGATCAATTTCACCCTGCCGGGCATGGGCATTAACCCGGAGACCATGCCGGAAGTGCGCGATCAGTATGCCCAAATGATCGGAGATGTGACCAAACGGGCTGCGGAATTGCATGCGGACGGCTTTAGTGTGGAATATGAGTTATTGCCTGATCTGACCCTCAACCCTGAATGGGGAGCCGAGATCACCAAGCTTCTGCGTGAAAAATTGGATGGGTTGGCGCAAAATGAAGCGATTAAAACCTGTTTGCGGGTGACCCCCAATGACATCCGCGAATTTTCACGCCCTCCTTTGCTGCGCCATGGGAAATTTGTGGATGACATGTTCCGCTGCTTTGAGCTTTGCGCGCAGGCGGGAGCGGATCTGCTGGCCATTGAATCGACGGGTGGAAAAGAGATCCATGACGATGCGATCATTAAAGGCGATCTGGCTGCCTCCGTCTTTGCGTTGGGAATATTGGGCAGCCGCGACATGAAATTTCTGTGGGAGAAGATCGTCTCCATTTGCAAACGATACGATGTCATCCCCTCCGGTGATTCCGCCTGTGGCTTTGGAAATACCGCCATGGTGCTGGCAGAACAGCATTACATCCCACGCATCTGGGCGGCCCTGATCAGGGTGATGACGGTTCCGCGCAGTCTGGTGGCGTTCGAAGAAGGAGCGGTCGGTCCCAATAAAGATTGTGCCTATGAAGGTGTTTATATCAAAGCCATTACCGGCGCCCCGATCGCTCTGGAGGGTGCCGAAGCGGCTTGTGCTCATTTATCCCCGATCGGCAACATCGCCAAGGCGGTTCCGGACCTGTGGAGCAATGAGTCGGTGCAAAATGTAAAATTGCTGGCAGCGTCCGCTCCGACCGTTTCGATGGAACAGTTGATTTATGCCACCCGGCTTATGAACAAGGCCGCAGACAAAGGCAAGGGTTCTGCGCTTGCCTTGCGCGATTTGTTCATCGACTCCGATTCGGCCGGGGATGTGCAGGCATACATTCTGCGCCCGGATGTGGCTTTGGACCTTTCCAGGCAGATCATCGCAGAACCGACCGCCTATCTTCGTACCCGTAAAGCAGCCCTGGCTGCCCTGGACTGTTTCCGGAAAGCTCAGGAAAAAAGGGAGATCACCCTTTCGCGTGTCGAATTACGGTGGCTGGATGCGTTATCGAGACAGGCGGACCAGTTGCCCGATTCAGAGGAAGAATTCATTGCTCAAATGCGACCCACGCTTGATCCAGCCAAGGTCAACCTGTCGGAATATGATTTATAACGTGTCGCATTGTGACCAATGTATACAGAAGGAAAAAAACATGAATAAAAATCTCGCAGCCATTTATCAAAGTGTGGTGGAAGGAGAAAGTAGCCAGACTGCGAAAAAAGTTCAGGAAGCATTGGACGAAGGCATTAATGCTGAGGTGATTTTAAATGAAGGAATGGTATCAGCGATGAGCGAGGTGGGACGTTTGTTCGAGCAAGGTGAATATTTCGTTCCCGAAATGCTGATCTCGGCCAGAGCCATGCAAGAAGGGCTATCCGTCTTGAAACCGGCTTTGGCGAAAGCAGAGGTTCGCTCGACAGGGAAGGTCGTGATCGGAACGGTCAATGGTGACCTGCATGACATCGGCAAGAACCTGGTTGGCATGATGCTGGAAGGGGCTGCCTTTGAGGTGATCGACCTGGGTACGGATGTTCCACCGGAGCGATTTGTGGAAGCCATTAAAACCAATGGAGCACAGATCGTGGCAATTTCGGCATTGCTTACCACTACCATGAATAATATGAAAGGCGTGATCCAGGCGATCTGCGCTGCAGGTTTACGGAAAAACGTGAAGATCATTGTGGGCGGCGCGCCGCTTTCAGCCGACTTTGCGCAATCCATTGGCGCCGATGGCTACTCCGCCGACGCGAGCAAAGCCGTCGCGTTGGCAAAAAGCTTGATCGCATAGGATCTGCCTTTCAAGTTGCGCAGCTCGATTATTTTGTTATTGTCCGGGTTGGATCGCTTGTGCGGTTGAACCGCGAATGACAAGACGGGAGGGGATCACTTTCTCTTCGTGATCCCATGCTTCCCCCTTTAAAAGCGCCACCAGCATCGAAAGTGCCCGGTCTGCGATTTCGTCCACCGGGTGGTGGACGGTTGTCAATCCAGGCCAGACATTTTTCGAATTCAGCACATCATCAAAACCGCATACCGACACCTGCTGCGGTACGCTGTAGCCCATTTCTTGCAGAGCATAGATCGCTCCAAAAGCCGCTTCGTCATTCCCGCCAAAAATGGCGGTGGGTGGTTTTTGGGTGCTCATGGCGATCTTTGCGGCGGTATACCCCCCTTCAAAATTGAATTCCGAATCCAATTCCAACTGAGGGTCGATGACCATTTGGGCCAGATTGAGCGCATCGTGGAATCCTGCAAGACGTTCCTGGCTGGTGCGGTGATTGCGTGGACCTTTCAAGAAGGCGATCGCTCGATGCCCCAGTTCGATCAGATGATTGGTCATCTGGAATGCACCCTGCCGGTCGTCACCGGCGATGGAGGGAACTTCCGGTGATGGACTATAGGGAGAGATCTGAACCAGTGGAATGCGGGATTTTTTTACCAGTTCTAGCACAAGCTCGTCCGTATCGCAGGGCGGGGTGGTGATAAGGCCGTCGATGCGTCTTTCGTTGATCAGGCCGGATAATTTATTTTTTGAACGGGTTTGGGATGGAAAGTAGGTTTGGATCAGAATGTCGTAATCATATTCGTAGCCAACTTCCAGGACCTTGTTGATGAGAGCGGATTGATAGAAACCGCTGGTGTGCAGAAGGATGCACAGCATATACGATCGCTGCTGCACCAATCGGCGCGCTGAGATATTGGGCGCATATCCCAGTTGATCGATCGCATCTTGCACGCGGGTCCGCATATCCTCTGTCACATGGGGTTCGTTGTTGATTACCCGTGAAACAGTTTTTATCGATACCTGTGCCACTCTGGCGACATCTTTAATGGTTGCTGTCAATAAGTCCTCTACTGAATTGGATTTATTATAACAATTTTGTTTCCCGAATGGCTTTTTGTGAAATTTGTGAGAATGATGGAGCGTGGAATTTGACGGAATCTCTACTGGTGATTCACACAAGCATTCCTTGTGCCTGATAAAAGATTCTTCTTCCTGGATTTGATCAAAGATTCCCTTGGCAAAACTGGAGGCCTTTGTGATCCCTCGCTAATAGATCATTGAAGTTCCATTTGATTCGCTTGCCCAGGCACGCATCCCTCCCTTCAGGCTTCTGACGTCTTTGAAGCCCTCTTCCATAAGTACACGCCTGGCAATACTGGATAAAAAGCCGACATGACAGATGAAAATGATCCTCTGATGCTTGTCCCAGTTCTTCATCTTTTCAAACAACTGGTGAAACGGAATGTTCTCAGATCCGGGAATTTGGGCAATCTGCAGTTCCACAGGGTCGCGCAAATCGATTAAGCGCAACGATGGGTTTTCCTGCATTTCTTTTTTCAAATCCTGGGGCGTGATCGCCTGCACATCATCGGATTCAAGATCGGCATCACGAATTGGTGTATTGCAGAACTGCTCATAATCGATCAGGTGAGTGATCTCAGGGTTGTCACCGCACATCTTGCAGGAAGGATTTTTGGAAAGGTGAACGGTTTGCATCCTGTTTTCTAAAGCATCGTAAAGGACCAGTTTATTGACCAGCGGTGAACCGATCTCCAGGATAAGTTTTGCAACTTCGCTTGCCTGCAAGAGCCCAATAATACCCGGCACGACCCCCACCACTCCGGCAACAGAGCATCTGGGTACAAGCTCCGGCGCCGGAGGAACGGGAAATAGGCAGCGATAACAGGCGCCTTGGGTCGCGTCAAATATTCCCATTTGCCCCTCGAAACGGTGGACCGCGCCATACACGTAGGGTTTTTTGGTTAATACACATAGATCATTCAATAAATAACGCGTGGGAATGTTATCGGTGCCGTCGATCAGTATCGAATAGGGGCTTGCGATCTTCTCCGCATTCAGGGAAGTGAAGAGTTCCTCGTACGCGTCCACCCGCACCTCAGGGTTTATTTCCAGTAAACGATCGCGGGCAGAGTATACCTTCGAAGTTCCCACCCGCTTTGTGCTGTGCAAGACCTGGCGCTGCAAGTTGGATATCTCGATGGTATCGTAGTCGATTATCCCGATATGCCCCACTCCCATTGCAGCAAGATATAACGCAATGGGGGATCCCAACCCACCGCATCCAACGATCAGGACGGAGGCCTTCTTCAACTTTACTTGGCCCTGCAATCCTATCTCTGGGATCACGAGGTGGCGTGAATAGCGTTGGATCTCTTCCGGACTTAAATCAAGGATTGGTTTGTTGTCCATTTACTCATTTCTTTCATGAACGGCATGCACCGATTGCATGATTCCTCCACCCAGCACCAGCTCATCTTGATAAAAAACGATCGATTGGCCGGGTGTCGCGAAATACTGGGATTCTTGAAAGTGTACCTTAATTTGGTTCTCGTGGATGGGGGTGATGGTGCACGGGGATTCTTTTTGGCTTGATCGCAGTCGGGCGTGAGCCATGAAAGTGCCTTGCGGCTCTTCAAAGGCGATCCAATTCAGATTACCAGCCGTGAGCTTATCCACGGCCAGATATTCTTTCGGCCCCACGGTGATGCAGTTGCTGAGCGGGTCAATTTTCAACACGTACATGCGCTGGCTGATACCTCCTCCCAAGACACCTTTGCGCTGGCCGATGGTGAAATATTGAATGCCTGGATGTTCACCAAGCACCTTGCCTTGCAGATCGATGACCGTGCCCGCTTTGCTTTCGGTTTTTCCAAAGATGCTCTGGTAATCCCCGCCATCCATGAAATCCTGGCTTTCCGGTTTTTCGGCGATTTTTTTCAGCCCGATCTCGTGGGCGATTGTTTTTACCTGTTCTTTTTTGAGATCACCCAACGGGAAGAGGGTCTGCTTCAATTGGGATTGGTTCAAGCGGTATAGAAAATAGGATTGATCCTTTTTTCTATCAACACCCTTCTTGAGGTGGTAACGCTGATTTGTCTCGTCAAAGACGGCGCGGGCATAATGGCCGGTGGCAAAATGCTCAAATTCAATCCCGAGTGTTTTTGACTTTTCCAGCAAAGCGCCGAATTTGATGATCGGATTGCACAGCACACACGGATTGGGGGTATGACCATGCCGGTATTCGCTGGAAAAATTCTCGATCACTGCCTTCTCATAATCATCCGAAAGATCAATGATGAAATGCGGGATCCCCAGTTTTTTACAGGTCTGCTCGGCATCCCGGGTATCTTGGATCTCGCCGGGCCCGTAACAACCGCTGCGGGGTGCTGTGTGCGGGGCTGCCTCACCTGACCAGATATGCATGGTCACCCCGATCACGTGAAAACCATCCTTTTTCAAGAGATAAGCTGCCACGCTTGAATCCACGCCGCCGCTCATCCCGACCAGTACAGTTTCTTTTTCCATATTTTGTTATTTATCTCAAAGTATCCGATAAAAATTCAGGAATAACTATACTATGAATGGCGAAATCAAAAGATGGATATTTTTTCAGCCACTTTTTTGTTTATAATTGGGGAGGTTTGTATGAGGAAAAGATCAACGATGTTTCTATGATAGAATACGTCCTCAATTTTGTACGCTAGGGAAAGCACAGACTGTTGCCGATCCCAAACAGGGAAAAATGAAACACACAACCAGAATCGTTTTGCTATTGACCTTTTTCTTGCTGCTTTTTTCCACTTCTGCCGTATTTGCTCAGACTAATGAACCGGCCCCGTTGAATATCTATTTTTTCTGGGGAGATGGCTGTCCGCATTGTGCGGAAGAGGAGCCATATCTTGAATCATTGAAAAAGCAATACCCCACGCTTACGATTGTGGATTATGAAGTTTGGTATCACGAAGAAAATCAAAAGACCCTGGAAGAATTCGCCAAAGTCCTTGATTTTGAAGCGAGCGGCGTTCCGGTTACGATCATCGGTGACCAGGTCTGGATCGGATTTCGCGAGGAATATAAAATTGAAATGGAAAATGCGATCCAAGCCCAGCTTGCAAATCCCACTGGTTTTGATGCCGGGAAGGAAGTATCTTCGCAAAATTCAGGGAACATTGTCAACCTTCCGCTGATCGGAGAGGTGGATCTTGAAAAGCAGTCGATGATCGTCAGCACGCTCATCATTGGTTTTGTGGATGGATTCAACCCCTGTTCTCTGTGGGTGTTGAGTGTGCTGCTGGCTCTGACCATCCGCAGCGGTTCGCGCAAGAAAACACTGATCGTCGGTTTGACCTATTTGCTCGTTACGGCTGTTGTGTATGGGCTGTTCATCACCGGCGTTTTTACCCTGCTGTCGTATGTCGGTTATCTGAAATGGATCCAGATCATTGTGGCAGTTATGGCCATTGTCTTTGGGGTGGTTAATTTGAAGGATTATTTCTGGTACAAGGAAGGGCTTTCGTTCACCATTTCCGATAAGAATAAGCCCAAGCTGTACAAGAACATGCGCAGCACGGTAATGGATTCGCGTTCCATTCTCGGCCTGATCGGATCTTCGGCTGCCTTGGCAGTGGGGGTTTCCCTGATCGAATTCTCGTGCACTGCGGGCTTTCCGGTGATATGGAGTAACCTGGTTGCTCAAAATAAGGTCAGCGTGATCAGCTATGTCCTGCTCTTGGCTTTATATATGCTGATCTATCTGCTGGACGAACTGGCGATTTTTGGCGTGGCGGTCTTTACTATGCAAGCCAGCCGTGTGGAAGAAAAGCACGGGCGGGTGCTGAAGCTCATCAGTGGGGTGATCATGCTCGCTTTGGGCCTCGTGATGGCGTTGAACCCGGAATGGATGAATGAACTGGGCACATCGTTGGTGGTCTTTGGGGTAGCGCTTGCCTGCACCGTCCTCATTTATTTCCTGCACCAGAAGGTCCTTCCGCGCTTGGGTATCTACATTGGCAATGGGCTGAACTATCCAAAAAAGCCGAAAAAGCATCGTCGGCGTTGATCTCATTGGGAAAAAAGGAATATGCTGAAACTGGTATGGCGAATGATAGTAGCCATACCAGTTTTTATTCGATCGCTTTGGATGGTGAATTTCTTGATTCTATCGAAGCAAAGTCGAAATATACGAAAAAGTTCCATTCTCGTTCATGATCATCAAGCCAAGAGTGATAAAAACTGCCGGCACAAGAATACGTTCATATTTTTCGATGGTTTCCCCGACGTATTTTATTTTTGCGATTCGATGGCTGACGAAACAAAGAATTGCAACCAAAAGAAAATAGATACAAAGGGTTATTATTATCTCTGAAGAATTGCTGGAAGAAAACAGAGGGACGTAGATCCCGATATTGTCTCCGCCGCTGGCGATGGTCAATGCCATCATACTAAGCGCCAGACTGCTGAACTTACGGGTCGATTCAAGAATTTCCTCCTCTTCCTCTTCTTCTTTCTCGAAAAGAGCACGGAGGCCAAGAGCGATGGGGATCAATCCAAGGAGGCCGATGATCCAGGATTGCGGGATAAAACTCACTCCATACGCTGCCAGCAAACTGAAAATCACCAGAGCGGCAGTTCCTAAATATTGACCCAAAATGACGCCTTTCATGGAGTTTTTCCCTTTCTCGCGGGAGAAAAAAATGACAAGGATGATCAGATAATCAATGCTGGTGGCAACATAGGTCGCGATGGCTGTGAGAATGGTGGTGATCATGATTTCACTCCTGATTGAATGGACTCAATGAAAGATTAAGAAACGGATTGATCGTTGCTCGTCTTGCTATCCGGCGAAGGTTCATGCTGCGACAGGGTATAGTGCGTGCACTCGTAAACCCCTCGAGCGGTATCCATCAATAGCGCTTCGCCTAATTCCAATAGAGTGGCAATCCGCTGGTCACTGAGACGGTATGTCACAAACTTTCCCTGTTGCTCTGCTGTGACCAGGCCGCATTCCCGTAAACAGCGTAAATGGTTGGAAGTATTTGGCTGCGATAGACCCGAAACTGCGACGATTTCGGTAACGGTCAAGGGATTGTTCCGTAATGCTTGAAGGATGGTTAACCTTGCAGGATCTCCAAAACCGCGGAACAGTTTCGATTGAAGAAGGATGCTGCTTCTATTGATAATGGATGGCATAATTCTCCATGAACATATTTATATATAATTATACAATGATATGACAAAATTGAAAAGATCACAAAGATCAAGGATGGTTTTGGAAGTATTTCTTCAGTACAATAAAAAATAAAGGACCAATTTTATTTTTGGAGGAATGATGGAACAAGTGGAAATCTTTGCATTCTGTAAACGTGTTGTTGAGGGGTCAAAATTTGCCTATTTGACCACCCTCAACCTGCAGGGTGAGCCGGAAACCAGGGCCATGTTGAATCTGTACAACCGCGAGATGTATCCTGCCTTGCGTTCGGTGCTCTCATTTCCTCCCTATGAGATCTATTTCACCACCAACACCTCTTCGGAAAAGGTATTGCAAATTGAAAAGAATGACAAGAGCTGTGTTTATTTTGTCCTTGAAAATGATTGGCACGGGATTATGCTGAATGGAGAAATCGAGCTCGTCTGCGATGAAGAGGTAAAGAAGAAGCTTTGGCAGGATGAATGGGTGCGTTATTATCCCGGCGAAACGGGTTATCAAAATGAGGATTACTCCGTCTTGAAATTAACTGCCCGTTTCTTGAAGGGATGGAATGGGCGTGAGAAGTTTAAAGTGGACCTTTGCAAATAAAGATCAAACTAATCCTTTTGAGAGAAATTTTTCCGTAACCTACTATTTTTTTGTTGATTGTAATTACCTATCATTTGTAGTCGCCATTTTATGGCCGGTTTTTTGAACGATGAAGAATACCATTGATAGGAATAAAAAGCCAAAACTCAAGCTGAGTGATAGGCTCTTTAATCCATTATTATCAGCGGCCTTTCCAATAAACAATGCAATGAATGAATAGAAAAGGCTGTTGATTTGATTTTGTGTTGAAAGGATCGTTGCTCTTTTATCAGAAGAAATCAACAGGTTGATTTTATTATTTGTAATGATTTGGTACATTTCAAACAAAATATTTAGTATGGCTAGTGGAATGATGAGCCATGCCGATTGGATTTTACTCATAATAAAAAAGGAAGCTGCTATTGTGAACAATAATAAAAGAAGCGTGTTTTTCTTTTTCCAAAAACCTGCATTCTTCTGAGCGAAGAAAACAAAGAGCATTGTAATTGCATTTATTAATGCGATAACGATCGCAACATCTAGGTAAGAGTTCAATCCAGAAATGGCAATAAGGGGTTGGAGAATGGTGTTAAATATTGCACAGCTAGCAAACCCGAGGGTGCACAAGATAGAAATGAATAGAAAATTCTTATCCAAAAACATGAATTTGATAGATGATCGAAAGTGTTGAATGAAATCGCTGTAGTAATGTTTCCCCTGTGGTTCGTTCGAAAACCTGGATTTACTATTTGGACTGGCAGGTTCACTGACAAAACAAAGGATGGCCGTTTGTGCCAATCCTGATGCGGCGGAAAAAATTAATGTGTATTGGAATCCTATCGAGTTTGCGATCCAACCTCCCAAGAACATTGAAATGGTTTGTGCAAGGAGTATAAGAACTTCGATACTGCTTTGCACTTTGAAGAATTCGGGTTCCTTATTCTCTTCTTTCAATGAATCATAGATGATCGCAGTCATTGATCCAGAATTCAGAGAAGTGCAGATGGCAGATAAGACCGACCAGATAATAAAGATATAGAAAGAAGCCGGTGAAATTAAAACGACAAGGAAGCTGATTCCAGAGATAGCGTGCCCGATGACAATTACCCATTTCCTTGACCAGAGATCTGCCAGAATTCCGGTGGGGATTTCAAGCAGAAAAACCAAGACCTCATAGATGATGCTCAAAGCAAAGATTTGAGTGTAGGAAAAGCCAATGTTTCTGTAATACAAAATGAGTATTCCATTGGTAAATGAAAGCCCACCTAAAAAACTGGCTAAATAGAATTTTCTAACAGAAGATTTCATTGCATTCTCCCCGACTTAAATACAATTGTTTCTTACATGAGCATTAATCTTTTGCAAGTGCCTCCCGGATCATTTCTTCGCTGATGGCGCCTTTTCGAAGAATGCTGATCTCATCTTGGGAACAATCCACCACGGTGGACGGAATGCCGCCCTCGCAAGCACCCCCATCGACGATCAATGGAATGCGCCCATCCAACTGGCGCAGCACATCCTGCGCGGTACGCGGATTTTCACCTCCTGAAATGTTGGCGGAGGTGGTTGCCAGGACGCCGGCTTTGCGAATGAGCTGGCACAACCAGGTGTGCGCTGGCATGCGCACACCCACGGTCGCATAGGGGGTCAGTATCTGCGGTAGCTCCAACCGTTTGGGGATGATGAGGGTCAGGGCGCCGGGCCAGAAGCGTTTGGCAAGTTTCTGACCGCTTTCCGAAATGCCATCCGTGGCGCAGATGATCTGTTCGTATTCGCCGATCAACAGCGGGATGGCTTTGGCAGCTTCGCGTTCTTTGATGCGAAAGAGCTCATGGATGGCGGATTCCTTTTCCAGCAGGCAGGCGATTCCGTAGACTGTGTCGGTTGGCACAGCAACGACGCTGCCTTTCCTCAATTCAGCGATGGCGATTTCCATGGTCTCCGGATGCGCCATGGGTAATATTTCTGTGAACATGCCTTGCTCCTTGTTTTATGTGCGAATGATCAGTAACCGGTCGTGGCCGGCCAGATCGCGTTTAATGATTATCTCGGCTTGCGGAAAATGCAACCCGGCTTCTTGGCGTAGCGCGTCTGCCTGGTCGAATTGCATCTCCAACAGGATGCAGCTGTGATCTGCCAGATGAGCTTTTGCCTGTGAAAGTAATTTGCGAAAGAGTTGCAGGCCATCCTCTCCGCCGTCCAAGGCCATAGCCGGCTCGCAGCGCAGCTCCGGGAGTTTCTGCAAAGCGGAAGAGGGAATATAAGGGAGGTTGGCGCAGATCAGGTCAAAGCGTACTTCGACAGCATTCAAAAGATCACATTGCAGCAAATGGATGCGCCCTTCCAGGATGTACCGCTGAACGTTGGTTTGAGCTACCTTCAGCGCTGAAAAAGAAAGATCGCAGGCCAGAACATGGATGTCGGGACGAAGAAAGGCAATGGCTGTGGCAATGCAGGCGCAGCCGGTGCCCACGTCTGCGATCCAGCGAGCATTTTTCTTCTCCGCAAGCACCTGCAGGGCTGTTTCCACCAGCAGTTCCGTCTCGGGGCGGGGGATGAGCACATCCGGGGAAACACAAAAAGAAAGCCCGTAGAAATCCCAGGTGCCCAGAATGTAGGCCAGCGGTTTTCCGCTCTTCAGTTCTTGAAGATCAAAATCAAGAGAAGAGAGCAGTGGCTCTTCCAATGGAAACTGCGGATTTGCCAGCAGCCAGGCACGCGATTTTCCTGTCCGGTGTTCCAGAATGGCATGCAGCGAGGAGCTGGTTTCATCAGGGCGGAATGTGTTCACATCAATGCGGGCTTGCTTGAGCCACTCGGCCAGCGTGATATTATTTCTCACCCTGCTCTTCCACCAGTGAAAGGCGCTCCGCTTCATCGCGCAAGATCAATTCATCGATGAACAGGTCAATGTTCCCTTCCATGACCGAGGGCAGGTTGTGGGAGGAGAGGTCGATACGGTGGTCGGTGACGCGCGATTGCGGGTAATTATAGGTGCGGATCTTTTCCGCGCGCTCGCCGCTGCCGACTTGTGAGAGGCGGGTGGCATCGCGTTCTTCTTTGCGTTTCTGCTCTTCGATCTCATATAAACGCGCGCGCAAGATGCTGAGAGCGCGCAGCCGGTTCTGCAGTTGGGAACGTTCATCCTGACAGGCGATCACCATTCCGGTAGGGATGTGGGTGATGCGCACTGCGGTGGCGTTTTTCTGAACGTTCTGTCCGCCTGCGCCGGAGGATTTATAAACATCGATGCGCAGGTCTGACTCCGGGATTTGAATATCCACTTCTTCCACTTCAGCCAGCACGGCTACGGTAATGGTGGAAGTGTGAATGCGGCCGGAAGATTCCGTGCTGGGGATGCGCTGGACACGATGCACACCCGATTCATATTTCAGGCGGGAATAAGCGCCCCTGCCTTTGACCATGAAAATGATTTCTTTGAATCCACCAATGCCGGTCTCATTTTGTGAAAGCACTTCGATCTTCCATCCTTTGGAATCGGCATATCGGGTATACATGCGGAACAGATCGGCTGCGAACAACCCCGCTTCATCACCGCCGGTGCCGGCCCGGATCTCCATGATGACATTGCGCTGGTCGCGCGGGTCTTTGGGAACCAGCATGCTTTTCAATTCCTGTTCCAGTTTTTCAATTTCCGGCTGCAGGGTTTGGATTTCATCCAGCGCCAGTTTGCGCATTTCTTCATCTTCGTTTTCGGTTAAAAGCTGTGATTCCTGCAGATTCTTTAATTTTTGGTGGTACAGGATGCTTTTTTCCATGACAGGATCCAGATCGGAGCGCTCTTTGGAAAGTTCGGCGACCTTTTGATAGTCTTCCAGATTTTCTTCGATCTGCTGGGTAAGTTCTTTATATCTCGATTCAACGGCTGCTAGGCTCTCAAGTAACATAAGACCTCATACAAATGATGGTATTTTTACATTGGTGGTTTTATCGAAGCATTCTCCTGGTATTATACCAGTGCATGTTTCCCAACCCTCTTGTTTTTTCTACTATAATCAGGGAAGGGGAAAAACATCAAGGAGAGAAAATGACAGGAAAGAAAATCGAAACGCTCAGCGCGGCAGAGAATGCACCGAAAGCGGTTGGGCCATATTCGCTGGCAGTAAAGATCGGAGGCCTGGTTTTTACCGCTGGCCAATTAGGATTGGATGCGTCCACCGGTACCATCGTGGAGGGCGGCATTCAGGCCCAGACGGAAAAAGCGTTGCAAAATGTGAGCGCTGTATTGAAGGCGGCCGGTACGGATCTGTCACACGTTGTAAAAACGACCGTGTTCCTGCAGAATATGGGTGATTTCAGCGCCATGAATGAAGTGTATGCTCGCTTTTTCAAGGAGAACCCGCCCGCACGGTCAGCAGTGGAAGTGGCAGCATTGCCCAAAGGTGGGCTGATCGAGATCGAGGTGGTCGCTGGACTGGATTGACCGGGTCCAAAATGAAAAATCCTTGCCGCGATCCTGGCTTTCCGGGGAACATGGAAAAAAGACAGGTTTTGATTTAGGATTAGCTACCGGCGCGAGAGCATTTTATCGTACAAGCAATATCTGACCGGAGATCTTCTGGAACGACGGAAGTTTGCCTTTGCGATGCTTCCGACCACGACAGACACGAGTGAATGTCATGACGAAAACTGAGAAAAAAGTATCCATCATTGTACCGTGCTATAACGAAGAAAGTACGATCCAGCTTTTGTTAAATGCCATCCTGGAACAGGATTATCCGATGGCTCTGATGGAGGTCATCATTGCCGATGCGCTTTCCCAAGATCAAACCAGGAAGAAGATAGAGGAATTCGCTCGGACCAATCCTTCCTTGAGCGTCAGGGTTGTGGACAATCCGAAACGCACCATTCCGGCGGCGATCAATGCCGCCGCAGCGGCAGCGCGGGGGGAATATCTGGTGCGGTTGGATGCGCATTCCGTGCCGTATCCGGATTACATTTCCTCCTGCATCCGTGATCTCGAAGCGGGGCTGGGGCAGAATGTGGGCGGTGTGTGGGAGATCAAACCCGGCACGGATAGCACGATTGCCAAAGCGATCGCTGTCGCTGCAGCCCATCCGTTGGGGGTGGGGGATGCGCTCTATCGCTATTCCGGACAAACCGGGGAAGTCGATACGGTTCCTTTCGGCTCTTTTCGGCGGGATCTGTTTTTTCAGATCGGCGGTTTTGATGAAAGATTGCTTACCAACGAGGATTATGAATTCAATGTGCGCATCCGCCAGGCGGGAGGAAAGATCTGGTTTGATCCGAAAATTCGCTGCATCTATTTTTCAAGAAAAAACCTGGAAGAATTGGCCAAACAATACTGGCGCTATGGTTTTTGGAAATTGCAAATGTTGAAACGTTATCCTGCAACCATTCGCTGGCGTCAGGCATTGCCTCCGCTCTTTGTGCTGGCAAATATTCTAGGTGTCATTCTTTCCTTTTTCAGTAAAACAATTGCGTATAGCTATTTTGGTCTTGTGGGTGTTTATGTGGTAATTCTCTGGATCGCTGGCTTCCACGAAGCGATCAAAAGGAAACAGCCGGCGCTGGCTTGGGGCTTGCCGGCGGCTGTTGCGACCATGCATCTTTCTTGGGGGATGGGTTTTCTCTTTGGTACATTCAGAAAACAATAATTGAGTAAAATATATATTCGGTATGGCAAATATGCAAAGAATGAAGAACACACGCTGGTTGATCAAAACACATGAACGGCAATGGATCCTGATCCTGGGTGATTTGGTCATTGGCATCATTTCTCTGTTCATTGCACTGTATATCTGGGCACAAAAAGACCAGTGGATCAGTTTTTCCTTGCAGTTCATTCGTGAGCGTCCGCAGGCCTGGTTTTATATGCTGCCGCTTTTTTGGATGATCTTGATCGTAGATCTGTACAACGTCCGCAAAGCCGGCAGCCGCCGTGATACGGTTCAGGGAATTTTAATTGCAACGATCGTATCGGCCATTCTCTATCTGGTCATCTTTTTTATTGCCGAACCGAATACACTTCCACGCCGTGGTGTGGCAGCGTTCATTGGTTCTGTGGCAATATTGACGCTGATATGGCGCAATGTCTATATCAGTGTTTTTACGGCTCCCACATTTTTACGTCGGGTTCTCATTATCGGGGCGGGACGTTCTGGTTGCACCCTGTCCGCGGTCATCAAGAATATCTACCCGTTGCCTTTTAATCTGATCGGATTCATTGATGATGATAAGAAGAAAGTGGGCAAGATCATCCAGGGATTGCCGGTGATGGGAGACTGCAATGATCTTTTGAAGATCATAGACCAGGAGCATATCACCGACCTGATCTTTTCCATATCCGGCGAAATGCATTCAGAAACCTTCAGTGCCATTCTGCAGGCCAAGGAAAATGGCGTTGAAGTTACAACCATGCCTGTTCTCTATGAGGAACTGATCGGGCGTGTTCCCATCTTTTTGCTTGAGGATGATTGGATTCTGCGTACCTTTGTCGATCATACGCGTTCCACTTCGGGATATGAAGCGCTCAAACGGATCGTCGATATTTTTGTAGCCAGCGTGGGTTTCATTATGCTGGCCACCCTTGCTCCGCTGATCGCTTTGGTCATTTATCTGGATGATGGGAAACCGGTGGTTTATCGGCAGGAGCGGGTGGGGGTCAATGGCAAACCGTTTACCTTGCTGAAATTCCGCACCATGCACTTGGATGCGGAAGAGGATGGCGTAGCACGCCTGGCGGTGGAGAATGACGAGCGCGTTACGCGGGTGGGTCGCTTCTTGCGGCGCAGTCACCTGGATGAATTGCCGCAATTCCTGAACGTTCTCCGTGGCGATATTTCGATGGTGGGTCCTCGGGCGGAACGTCCGGAATTTGTGGACCAGTTGCAGAAGGAGATACCATTCTACCGGGCGCGTTTGTTTGTCAAACCAGGCATGACGGGCTGGGCGCAGATTAACTATCGCTACGCTTCTACTGTGGAAGAATCTGCCATCAAACTGGAATATGACCTTTACTATATCAAACACCGCAACATTCTATTGGACATCAATATCATTATGCGCACCTTGGGGCAGGTGATCGGATTGCGGGGTGTCTAGAGTGAAGAAGAAATTCATCCTGCGCAATCGGCATGTTTTCATCACAGATCTCATCATTATCCCCATCTCCATTCTGGCGGCATATATCCTGCGGCTGGAACTGTTCGAAATCTTCGATACTTATCTCCATTCCCTTCTGTGGATGATCGGATTATCGCTGGTCATCAAACCGATCGTGTATTATCTGTTTGGGCTTTACCGCCGCATGTGGGTATATGCCAGCATTCCGGAGCTCAAGTTGATCTTTTTTGCGGTGACCACTGCCTCTTTGTTGGTTTCCATACCCATGTACTTTGTCCTTTACCGGCATGTTTTTTATTCCTTCCCGCGCTCCGTGCTGATCATCGATTGGGTTCTCTCACTGTTGATGGTGGGCGGGCAGCGTTTTTCTTTTCGGATTTTTGCTGAAAATTTGCGGCGCTCATCGCATTCGAAAAAATCGGAAGCGCTGAAACAGGTTCTGGTGATCGGTGCAGGGGATGCCGGGGCGATGATGGTGAAAGAGCTCCAACGCAATCCACAGCTCGCCATGCGCCCTATCGGCTTTTTGGATGACAACCCGGAGAAGAAAGGCCAGACCATTCACGGCATTCCGGTCTTTGGAGAGATCAAAAGTCTGCCGAAAGTGCTCTCTTTTCATCGAGTAGATGAGGTGATCATCGCCATCCCCAGCGCACCAGGAAAAACGATTCGCGAGATCACCAACCTGTGCCGAAAACGCAATATTTCCTATCGCACCATGCCCGGTTTGTATGAATTGTTGGGCGGCATGGTTGGGGTTTCACGGCTGAGGGAAGTGGAGATCGCAGACCTGCTGCGCAGGCAGCCGGCACATGTCAATGACGAACAGGTGGGGTCAGTGTTGAAGGGCAAGGTGGTGTTGGTGACGGGCGCAGGGGGATCGATCGGCAGTGAATTGTGCCGGCAGATCGCACGCTGGGAACCCAAGACACTGGTGATGCTCGGACATGGTGAAAATGCCATTTTTGAGGCCTATTTGGAGATCAGTGAACAATTTCCTTCTTTGGACATTCAAACGGTCATTGCGGATGTTCGCGATCGCGACCGCATCGACAGAATTTTCGGGGAGAAAAAGCCCGCTATCGTTTTCCATGCTGCTGCGCATAAACACGTGCCGCTGATGGAAAGCAATGTGGATGAATGTGTGTTGAACAATATTGGGGGCACAAAGAACCTTCTCCATGCATCTTTGGCGAATGATGTTCAGCGTTTTGTGCTCATCTCAACGGACAAAGCGATCCGTCCGGTCAATGTGATGGGGGCGACCAAGCGAATGGCGGAAATGATGGTGATCGATGCTGCGAAGATTTCCGGAAAACCGTATACCGTGGTGCGCTTTGGCAATGTGCTGGGCAGCCGCGGGAGCGTGGTGCCGCTTTTCAAACGGCAGATCGCGAAAGGCGGTCCGGTCACGGTGACCCATCCGGATATGCAGCGCTATTTCATGACCATCCCGGAAGCGGTCTATCTGGTGTTGCAAACAGCCGGCATGGGAAAGGGCGGAGAGACCTTCATTTTGAATATGGGTGAACAGGTGCGCATCGTTGATCTGGCGAAGGATCTCATTCGTCTTTCAGGTCTGGAACCGGAACGGGATATTGATATCGTTTACACTGGCGTGCGAGACGGTGAGAAATTGAGCGAAGACCTGTGGAACGATGGGCGCAAGTTTGGCAAGACGGAGCATCCGGATGTGTTCTATGAAGAGGGGCAGGATCAACTGACCGGCAAGGCACTGCAGGATGCGGTGGAAAAACTGCTCGATCTGGCGCAGGCAGGAAAGAAAGACGCCATTCTCACTTACCTCGATCAAGTCATCCCCGGTGCGTCGGTGCGCAGTTCACAATCGATTAATCTAACGGCTATTGACTCATGAGCTTTGTAACCGCATCGGAATGGCGTGAATTCGTACAACAAAATCCCCGGGCTCATATCCTGCAGACCGAACGATGGGGAATATTGAAAAGTGAGTTTGGCTGGAAGCCCAATTATTTGCTCCATGACCGGTGCGGGGCGCTGGTTCTGACCAAGAGTTATCCGGGCGGGGTGAAACTGGCCTATATACCCAAAGGGCCGGTGGGTGTGAATTGGGGTCCTTTATGGGCTGAACTGGACGATTTCTGCAGAAAAGAGCATGTTGTATTTCTCAAAGTGGAACCTGACCAATGGGAGGGCGAAGATCCCGCGCTACAGGCATCCTTGCCTTCTTTTCACGGCGATACCCGAACCATTCAACCACGCCAGACGATCGTCATTTCTCTGGCCGGAGGCGAAGAAGAGTGGTTGGAACGCATGAAACAAAAAACACGCTACAACATTCGTCTGGCTGAAAAAAAAGATGTGCGCATCATCGAAAGTGACCGGGTGGATATCTTTAACGAATTGATGCATGCCACCGGAGAACGGGATGCCTTTGGTATCCATGCGGATGCCTATTATCAGCGGGCGTTTGATCTTTTCAGGCCGGATGAATCCTGCACCTTGCTCTTGGCAATGTATGGGCAGGAGCCGCTGGCCGGGTTGATGGTTTTCCGATCTGGAAAACGGGCTTGGTACCTGTATGGCGCTTCCAATGAAAAAGAGCGCAACCGCATGCCGACCTATTTGCTGCAGTGGGCGGCCATGCAATGGGCCAAACGGCATGGCTGTGAAGAGTATGACCTGTGGGGTATCCCGGATGCCGAAGAGGAAGTGCTGGAGAGGGATTTCACCACCCGCAGTGATGGATTGTGGGGCGTCTACCGCTTCAAACGCGGCTATGGCGGAGAGATCAAGCGGACAGCCGGCGCCTGGGATAAGGTTTATAATCGGCCGCTGTATCTGGCCTACCAGATCTGCGCGCGCAAGGAATCATAAGAATGGCATACCACTGTTTAATGTGTGGAGCGGAACTTGGTGAGCAGGTCATTGAAAACCGTACCCGCCTGGTCTGTGCCACCTGTGATTGGGTCTATTATCCGCAGTTGAAAGTATCGGCTGGCGTGCTGCTTGAAGAACAGGGCAAGCTGTTGCTGGTGCAGAGGGCGGATGATCCCTGGAAGGGTTGCTGGTATCTTCCGGCCGGATATATCGAAGTGGACGAGGATCCGCTGGTGGGGGCTCAACGGGAAACGCTCGAAGAGACCGGTCTGGTTGTTGCGGTCAAAGGTTTGCGCAACGTCAGCATGTACCAGGATGATCCGCGCGGGAATGGTATTTTGATTGTGTATGATGCCGATCGGATCAGCGGCAGTTTACGTAACAGCAGTGAATCTACCGCCGTGGGATTCTTCAACCCGCAGCAGATCCGTTCCATGCCTTTGGCCGGCTCCAGCCATTCGCAGGAAATTCGCCAATGGGTCCATGAGAAGGAAAGTGGGTGCTGCTGTGGATCGTGAAACCTGGAATAACTTGCTGTTGAGCTTTCCGGCACCACATTTTCTGCAAACCTGGGAATGGGGGGAGATCAAAGAAAAATACGGCTGGAAGAAGGATTTTCTGGTTTGGAAGGATGGGCAGGGGAACGCGCGGGCGGCCTGCATGATCCTGCTTCGCTCCATGTCTTTTTTGCGGGGTTGTATCACCTTTCGTATCGGTTATGTTCCCCGTGGACCACTCTTTATGAACCTGGAAGATGAAAATCGGCAGCAGGTGTTGGATGAGCTGCAGGATTATGCAAAAAAGCAAAATGCTGTTTTCTTGAAGATCGATCCGGAGGTCATTAGTGCAACAGGTATGCCTGGGGAGGTTGGCGAGGTAATTTTGGAAGATGCCAGCGGTTTTCAAAATGAATTGAAGAAAAGGGGTTGGACCTTTTCAGATGACCAAATTCAGTTTCGCAATACCGTGATCCTGGACCTGAGCCATTCGGAAGAGGAGTTGCTGGCTGCTATGAAGCAAAAAACCCGCTACAATATCCGCCTGGCTCAGAAAAAAGGAGTGCAGGTGCGTGTAGCGGAACCCGACGATTTTCCCCTGCTGTACCAAATGTACCTCGAGACTTCACTCCGTGATGGTTTTATCATTCGGGAACAGCAATATTATCTGGATGTCTGGAACCTGTTTTCTGCTCAGGATATGGCGCGTGCCTTCATCGCCGAGGTGGAAGGGGATGCGGTGGCAGGCTTGTTCCTGTTCTATACGGGAAAGCGGGCCTGGTATTTTTATGGAATGTCGACGGATAAACACAAGGAAAAAATGCCCAATTACCTGCTGCAGTGGGAAGCCATACGGTATGCCAAAACCAGAGGATGTACGCTCTATGACCTGTGGGGAGCGCCGGATGATTTCACCGAAGCTGATCGTTTATGGAATGTCTTTCGCTTCAAACAGGGGTTGGGTGGAAAGGTACAGCGAAGCATCGGCGCGTGGGATTATCCTGCCAGAAAAGGGCTGTATTTCTTCTATCAACAGGTATTGCCGCGCCTTTTAGCGATCACCCGAAAGCACCGCAAGAAAAGCATGTCTTTGGAGATGAACCAAAACTCATGAACCTGGATATCCATGCAGGGGTAACGACCATCGTACTTCTGCTGATACTGGTCGCGATTCTGACGTTTGTGCGGGGTTATCGTCATTATCGCGAAGCGCGCAGCATGCTGTTTTATAACAAACGCAAAGTACGCCAGCAATCGGCGCTCTCCGTGATCCTGCTGGGATGTGTTATTTTGCTGCTCGCTTTTCTGGTGGTTGTTTTTGCGGAACCGGCCATTTATACCGTGTACGTCCCTTCTCCCACTCCCACCCTGACGCCGACCATCACACTGACCCCGACCATCACGCTCACACCCACCCCAACCACAGTGCCTTCACCGACTCCCGTGCCGCTCTATACGCCCACTCCGTTTCTTTCTATCATCATCAGCAGCCAGTTTACCTCCCAAACGACCCCTGATCCCAATGCCATCTTCAGCCCGCTGACTTTCTCCAAAAAGATCGATGCCAGTTATCAGGCGGTCGACCCTGGGGATGTTTTTTCCGCTCCCATGGAGGTCATGTATGCCACTTTTTCTTATGACAGCATGACGCGCAATGCCCAATGGACTGCTCTGTGGTTTCGAGAAGGGGAACTGATCTGCATGGAAAGCATTCCGTGGAACGGCGCTTCGGGAGGGTATGGATACACGGAATGCCGGCAGGAAGCCGATCGGTGGCAGCCGGGTAATTATCTCGTGCAGATCTTTGTGGGCGAGACGTGGAAACAGACCGGCACATTTCGTGTCTCGGGCGAAGGTGAAACAGAACCAACCAAAGAATAGATCCTATTTTTTCTGTGAGTACGCTTTTGCGATCAGGGCGGCGACGCGGGCATTGTTGGTTAACAACGCCAGATTGGTGTGCATGCTCTTTCCGTCAGTGAGCTGGTTCATCCTCTCCAACAGGAAAGGAGTGACCTTTGCTCCGCGGATGCCTTTTTCTTCTGCGTCGTGCACCGCCTTCTGGATCTCTTTTTCTACTTCTTCATTGGGTAGCGCTACATCGCTGGGTGGGGGAACCACGACCAGGATGGACGATTTTATGCCCATGGCCCACTGATACTGAGCGATCTCAACCACTTCTTCGGGAGTATCGACGCGCAGATCAACACCCAAACCGCTGGAGGTGGAATAGAAAGCAGGAAAGTCATTGGTTTGGTATCCCAACACCGGGATCCCCAGGGTTTCCAATTTTTCCACGGTGGCAGGCAGGTCCAGGATGGATTTGGCGCCTGCGCAGACCACGATCATGGGATTCTGGGACAGCACCTGCAAGTCTGCCGATACATCAAAAATGGAACCGCGGTGCACACCACCGATGCCGCCGGTGGCAAAGACTTTGATGCCCGCCTGCAAGGAAGCCAGAATGGTGCCTGCGACCGTCGTACCGCCATTCATCTTTTTTGCAAAACCGATGCCGTAATCGCGCTGGCTGATCTTGCGCATAGTGCTGCTGTTCGTGGATGAAAGATCATGGATCTGTTCTTTGTTCAATCCGATCACCAGTTCTCCGCGCACCATTCCGACCGTGGCGGGGATGCAGCCGTTCTCGCGCACTTCCTGCTCCATGTCCAGTGCCAGTTTTTCATTTTGTGGGTAAGGTAAACCATGAGTGATTACAGTGGATTCAAGCGCCACGATATCATTTTTGACAAGATGGGCTTTTACTTCCGGATTGATGTGCATGGGTATCATTAAAAATAATCCTTTCTTGGATCGGTCTTGAGCTTCAATTCTAATCCTTTATTCTTTTTACGTCATTCTTTTTTCAAAATGGGTGGAATACGGTACGTTTTTTCTTTTCCTGCGCTGCTCAGATCAGCATTGCTGAAATGATGGTCTGAAGGTGAGGGTGAGGATGGATTGCTTTTCTGCCGATCAGCGAGGGAAGCGTTTTTTGCTTCCAGGATCATGGCCCGGGCATCCACTGCCTTTTGGGATAGAAAGAGTTCGATTTTCTTTTCTTGTGTTTGCTGGATCTTTTGCTTTACCAGCGTTTCCGCTGGCTGCCAGCCCGCGATCTGCAGGGAAATAAGCCGGATATTGAATCTGTTCAATTCTTTCCCCAGGGCTTCTCTGATCCTGCTTTCCACTGCGGCAAATGGGTCGGTTTGAGGGTTGTCTTTATGAAGGGGGATGCAGGAAAAGGTGAATATCCCTTGGCGAGCAGGATGATATTGTTTGCGATGTTTTCTGAAATGTTGAAACGTGTTGTGCTGGCGGGAGGAATGGTTTGCCAGGGTTTGCAGCATTCTTTTATTCCTCCAGTGTTTGCTGAGCGCATTGATCTTGTATTGTTTAACCTGTCTGAAGTGTTGGCTGGACTTTTCTTCGGCAATTTGCTGCCCGTCTGTTTTCAAATTTCCATTCAGTTCATCCAGCGTGATGTTGCGCAGGATGTTGAGAATGACCTGTTCGGTGAGCAGCCGTACGTTCTCCTGATCCGTCCGTTCCCCTTTTTTCAGGAGATATTCTTTGATCATGCTCCCATCGGCACCGGAAGCAGGCATGGAAGTTTGAGGATGGCTTCCAGGATCGCTCAGCATGCACCGATAGTGGATTTGAACATTGGGCAGCACAATGGAAATGCCATCCAGGGTGCGGCAGTGGATCGGCATGCCGGTGGCTTGGGTCTGCAAATTGATCACCTGATCCACCTTTTCCGAGGAGGGGAAGAAATAAAGGTCTTTATGGGCCAGCGGAAGCGGTCTCAGGATGTGCAGAAAACCCTGATAATTCTTCATGACGATGATGGTATGCACTCCGCTGGCCAGGAATGCCGGACCGAATGGGTTTTCCTCCTGGATATTGACCACAGTGGCTGCTTTGGACGTTTCGGCTCCATGCAGGCGGATATATCGGCTGGCTGCGTGGGCCGCCAGGATCAAGAAAAACAATACCGTCAGGATCAAGGCCGGACTGGTGACCTTTCGAAAGATCTCGGTTTGGGTTGCCAACGAGGGCGGTCCTTGTGTGGACTCTTGAACATGTACGGCATTGTTGAAAATGAGCGAGATCACCATGATCCCTGCTGCGGTGACCGAAAGGATTCTGATCAGCCATTTTTGAACGAGCTGCCCTTGATAGTGTCGATATGCGGAGATGTTGATCAGGGAAGAGCGGGAAGGTTTCATCCTGATTCACCTTTCGTTTGTTCCGAACGCAGTTCGTACAACGCATACATCTCTCCCAATTCCCTGTACAATGCCAGTTTCTGGCGCTGTATCATCTCCAATTCATTCACCCGTTGCCTGGTTTGCGGCTGCCAGTGATGCTGAATGGCGATCTCGGTCTCTTCGGGCAGCCACAGGGATTGCAAGGATAAGCTCAATATTCTTAATCCAAAGTCCTGAAGCTGCTTTTTCAATGGAGTGTCATTGAAAGATCGATGAGAATTGTCTTCGACCAGTTGGTGCTGGATCTCCGCTTCGATCTTTTCCAACGCCGATGGGAGCACAGTTTCCTGAGGGATCAATTCCAGCAGGGATACCTGATTGAGTGAGGTCTGCCAGCAGGCGGACAGAATATTTTGAATTCGATTGCAGGTGAGCCGCTGGGCATCCAGCAACTTGCCGGTTTGGTTGGTATCCCGGCTGTGAACTTTCAAGAGAATGGCGGGATCAAATCCGTACGGATTCGACCCTTCTCCGAAGTCAATATCAAACTTGAAGTCAACCAGAAAGCGGATGCCCACCTGATAAGCGTCCTTGGTTTGCGCGAGGAAGAAAGAAGAACGCGTGAGAGAAGGGGTGATGTCTTGATAAGTGCCGTTGGCAGGGGAGATCATCGGTTCATCATTTTGGATGGGTAAAATTTTCCTTTGGGTGCGCAGATCAAAAACAGAAAGAAGGGTTTGTTCTTTGTTCAAACAGTACATGCCGGCAGAAAGGACGTGAATTTGCCGGCTGGGTAGGTCTTGAATGGCTGCTGCACTGGCCGGGTCGACGGAAAGAAGCTTGCGCTGGTTCAACAATGGGCTGCTTGCTGCGAGTTTTCCATTTTCAAGTTGAATTTTCATGAAAGGTTGGCCGCTCAAAAACCAGCCCATCAGTTTACCGATGTCCTTTTTATTTGCAAAGGGTTGACCTTGATAGGTGTTCCATAATTCCAGGAGCAAAAAACAAAAATAAAAAAGGACCAGCACCACATCGACCGATAGGATGGGGCACTGGATTTCTGAAAAAATGGCTATAATACCTTGTAACACCGTTGCTGCAAGCAACAAGGGCAGCAGAGGTAAAAGAGGAGAGTTGATTTTCTTTGAGCGTCCTGTTTTATCTTTGCGCTGCATAGGTACATTGTATCCCAAATAAAAAAGAGGATTATGAAATTGAAAGAAAAACGGACAAAAAGGAATCTTGGCTCTTTGTTTCTTCTGTTCTATTCCAATATCCATGTCGCTGATTTCATATTTTCGATCAGTTTCTATTTATTTGGCTCTATCTATTGTGATTATGTCGGCATCCCGATCGACCTCATGCGTTTGCTTTGGGGATTGCTGGCGATCTTGTTTCTTCTGGTCGCGACGGAGTTTCTGAACTTGCTGTTCAGCAGTGACCGCGATTTTGACCAGGCACTGATCCAAACCTTTGGGAATTTTGACTTTCGCGTGATCTATTTCACCTTGGCGGTTGCGTTCCTCCTCGCTACTGCAATGATCTGCGTGCTGCAAATTAAAACCCTCATCTCCCTGGTGATTGCTGGATTGATGCTTTTTGTTGTTTTTTTCTACATCGTGAAACCGTTTCGCTTGATCCATTCTGGATATGGCGAGATTTTGCAGGCCAGTCTGATCGCATTTCTCATTCCGGCGTTTGGATACTCCATTCAAACCAATGGTGAATTGCATACTACGCTGGCATATCTGTGCGTCCCCTTTTTTATGCTGGTGCTGGCTGATCAATATATTGAAAAGAACCGCTCGCTTTCACGGGATATCGATCGCTACCATACTACTGCAGTGATGCGGCTCGGCAGCGTGGTCACTTTGCGCATCGCAGTGTATTTGATCGCATTCTCGTATATCTTTATCCTTCTGCTGGGCATTGCGGCGCTTCCGTGGCGGTTCATTTTGCGATGGTACATCAGCATTCCGCTGGCGGTCGTTTTGATCTGGAACGTTAACAAGGTCCTGTCGGGTGAAAGGCCTGCCTGGCAAGTGATCTCTTTTCTATCCTACTCTTTGGTGCTGCTGAATTTGATCCTGGTTCTGTTTTCCTTTCTGTTCATTGGATGAAATTTTTATATTTCATTAATTGTTTCTCTCCGGTTATCTTCCCTATAATAGAAGGAAAAGGAGTGCAGTATGTTAAGCGAAAAAACGAAAGCCCCTGATTTTGAACTGTTGGATGAAAATGGAGCGCCCCATAAACTGTCCGATTATGCCGGAGCGCCGCTCATCCTTTATTTTTACCCCAAAGACGATACTCCCGGATGCACAACCGAGGCCTGTGGTTTCCGTGATGATTACAGTGCTTTTGAGAAGGTCAATGCCCGCATCGTTGGCGTAAGTACCGATTCGGTCAAATCCCATAAAAAATTCAAGGAGAAATATGGATTGCCCTTCCCCTTGTTATCCGATGCGGACCATAAAGTGGTCGAACTGTATGGTGTGTGGGGGGAAAAGAAGATGATGGGAAAGAAGTATATGGGCATTCTGCGTACCACCTATCTGATCGATAAGAACGGGAAGATCGCGAAAGTGTTCGAGGGGGTGAAACCCGCGGAGCATAGCCGGGAGGTGCTGGAAGCGTTGAAAGCGCTCTAGGCCTGTTCCCGTTTTCGACAGGTTGGCAAAAAAGCATGAAAAGTGCGGATAGGTTGAAGGATTTTGTTCGATCTGAAAATTTTTGTTAAAATATAGCTATTGCGACAGACACGGTCTGCGCTGTCATCGTGAACTTTCCACCGAATTTTGATGGCGTTCTCAGGTAAAGATGCCATTAAAATTTATGCCCTGTGCCGTAGTTTGCAATGTTGCTTGCATTGCAGGTATATTCTTCGAAGAACCGAAAGGAGACTTTTCAATGAAAAAAGCATGGCAGATCGATAGAGAAATGCGGGTGAATGCAATACCGGTTGATCGGCGCGTTCAATCCAGTAACTGGTATGAGCCGGGTTTTGAAGTACCCTATGGCGATGCATTGATCGATCTATTCTGGGAATCCAAAGTCCCCGGCTCCTCAGCCCCTGAGATCAGTTATGTTTCCATGGTGCAGGCGATGGGGAATAAAGGGTATGATGTCAGCACGGCGGAACAGTACCTCGAGGAAGGCATGCGGTTGCATGCGCAGGGCAAAAAAGATGAATTGCGCGTGATCACCGCTAAAATCCTGAACGCTCTCAAGAATGCACGCTATGACCTGCGGGAGGAGTATCATACCTTCCAGCATCCTGATAGCTGGGAAGATATCCAGAAAAGCATGGCGGATGTGAAAAATGTTGCTGAAGAAAAAGAATGGAAAGCCGGCTATGTCGACCAGATCTATCACGCTTGGATCGGTCAACTGTCCGGTGGTTCTTTTGGCACATGTATCGAAGGATATACCGGCAAACATATTGCGGAAGTGTACGGGAAAATTGAAAATTACCTGACCAAACCTGAAACGACCAATGATGATGTGGTCTACGAACTGGTTTTCCTGGATGCCTATGAGAGGATGGGCAGGAAGATCACCGCTGAAGCGATCGCTATGGAGTGGGTGAAACAGGTGCCATTTGGCTGGTCGGCTGAGTGGGTTGCGTTGCGCAATTTGAACATGGGTGTTTTTCCTCCCAATTCGGGCGCATGGTTCAACCCGTATTCCGAATGGATCGGTGCGCAAATGCGCGGGATGGTGTGCGGAATGGTCGCCCCGGCCCAACCCATGGAAGCGGCTCGCCTGGCATATCTGGACGGTATCGTTTCGCATGCCAAAAATGGTGTGTATGGCGAGATCTTTGCTGCGGTGCTCACTGCTCTGGCTTTTGAAATGAAGGATGTGCATGCCTTGATCGAAACCGGCATGAAATTTATCCCGCAAAAAAGTCAATACTATGCCATTGTGGCCTTTGCGCTCGAACAGACGAAAAAAGGAGGGGATCCGGCAGTGATCTGGCAGGGGATCGAAGAGGAACTGCAGCGCTATAACTGGATCCATGCCTATCCTAATATTGCTGCGGTTGTCTTTGCCCTATGGCTTGGCGAAGGGGATTTTACAAAAACGCTTTCACTGCTGGCTGTGGCGGGCATGGATGTGGATTGTAATGGGGGGCTGGCCGGGAGCGTGTTGGGAATTATGTCTGGCGTTCCGGCACAATGGTCCGAACCGATTGGCGATCTTCTGGAAACCTACATTGTCGGGAAAGAAAAGCTGTCGATCAAAGAACTGGCGCAGCGAACTGCCCGGCTGGCAGAGCAGTACCGCTGATCGTTATTTCAGGCGTAAGAGGATTTTGCCTTCCGCCCATAGGTCTTCGAGCTGGTAATAAGCGCGCTGGCGTTCTGAAAAGAGATGCACAACCAGGTCGCCGAAATCAAGCGTGATCCACCCTTCGATGCCTTTGCCATTGATGCGGGCATCGAGGCCAAAAGTGGTCTTGGCTGATTCGTCGACCGCCCTCGACAAGCTCTGCAGCATTCGCTCGCTTGTTCCGCTGCAGATGATAAAGTAGTCTGTAAATTGGGAGATATTGCTGACATCCATCAGGATGATATCTTCGCCTTTTTTATCTTCTAGCGCTGCAACGATTTTGCGTGCAACTTCCAGTGTTTTTTGTGTTCCCAGGATTCACCTCTCTGCAAAAGACATGCCCAATTCTATCATGAGCGCTGGATCATTGAAAATTGACCTTGCTGAGTACTTTATAGATGGGACCCTGTGGGGTCAGTGTGCTTTGATAGAAAGTGAGATGGTCCATTGTCTGCTGGGCTTGAAAGACCGTTTTTGTTTCATTCCAAATCTGCTGAAAGCGTAGCAGATCCTGCCGGGAAATCCCTTCGCGAAAGCGTGCAATAGTGATGTGTGGTTGAAAAGGGCGCTTTTCCATAGGGTAACCCAGGGAGTGAAAAAGTTCCTCGTTCTTTTGGACGATTTCAAGAAGCTCGGGGGCGGGATCAATGCCGATCCAGAATATGCGCGGTTGGTTAAGGGTGGGAAAAAATCCAGCTCCCTGCAGCCGGAGCGGAAACCGTTGGATTGGGGAGAAGGTCTTTTCCAGTTCTCTTTGCACCGCTGGAAGGTGATTTTCTTGAAGTTCCCCCACGAATTTCAAGGTGATGTGCAGCTGGTCCGTTTTTGTCCAGCGCAAAATGGAAGGAAGGCGGTGCTCCAGTTCCCTTCGATAGTCAACGACCTTGGATAGAACCTGATCGGAAAAATCAAGCGCTGTAAAAACTCGAAAGCTCATGCTGTTACCTCTTGAGGGAATTTTATCAAATCCTGGCCACCTGGCGGTGCCCAGAACGAACCTAGTCAGTCCGTGAAAATCATGGTATAAGAACGTTACCCTGCTGTGTTCGTGATGTGGCATTCGATGTTTTGAGCCAACACTTTACACAATGGGTTCTCATCTTATGTTAGGTACGCGATAGGCGCAAGCCAAGGCGAAGCTAACAGGTCGGGACCCGACCTGCGCAAGCAGGTTCAAAACTACGCTGCACACGGCATGGTGGGGTGCTTGTTTTTAATGAGCTTTCCGTTGACGGATGACAGCGTTCGTTATAAACTAAAGCATCGGATGATTGAGGAGGATGATATGACATTAATATACAAATTGATCATGAAGTCTGGTCCTGAAGCCGAAAAAGTATATAAACTTGAAAAAGATGAATTTGTGATCGGACGGGAATTAATTAATGATCTCATCATCAGCGATCCAGAGGTTTCGCGCAAGCATGCTCGCCTTTTCAAAAAGAATGAACAATATTACGTGGAAGATCTGAATTCAACCAATGGTACCTACCATGCTGGAAAACAGATCACCAGACCCATTTTGCTGAAAAGTGGGGATTTGATCGATCTGGGCAAAAGCGTTGTTCTTGAGTTTGTTGCCGAAGAGGTTGGTGGCATTTCTGAAATGGAATCCGGCCCAGAACAAGCTCCTGAAAAACAGGAAGGGACAAAAGAGATCAAGAAGACATCCCTCAAAAGGAACCTCAAAAAGTCCAAACAACCCAAACCTGAACTTGAACCGGCAGAAAGTGCCGAGCCCGTGAAAGAACCTGTCCGGGGTGGAAAACTGCAAAATTTACCCTCCTGGGTAAAGGTGCTGTTGATCGTGCTGCTGTTCTTGATCGTTTTTTGTGTGATCCCTTTGCTGATCATTGAATGGACAAATCAATGGTGTAACCTGTTTGGTGCATTCTTCAACCAGATTCAGCCCGGCGTTTGCCCATAATTCGGGACGGAGGATATCGATTGGAAATGGGACAAAATCAAAGTAAAACAATCTCCAGTTCACCCAAATGGTCGAACTCTACAAAAAGCATCATTGTAGTGATCCTTTTGATCATTGCCAGTGCCTTGATCTTGCGTTTTGCCAATTTGCTTTCAATTGCCGTGGTTGGCTTTGTCATCGCGCTCATTCTGCAGCCCATTGTGCGGTTTTTGAATCAAAAATTGAAAATACCCTGGGGGCTGGGGACCGCCATAGTGATCATTTTGATAGTGGTCGTCTTCCTGGGCGCGATCATTTGGGGAGGTGTTTCCATCGTGGAGCAGGTGCAGGGCTTGATCAATTTCCTGCTTTCTATCACCACCAATGTGAGTCAGTTCTTCCAAAACCTTTCCCAGACCACCCTGCGTATCGGACCATTTCGTTTCGACCTGTCTGTGATCGATTGGACGCTGGTTGGAAATAAGATCCTGGAATATGCCCAGCCGGTCTTATCGGGCATCGGGAATTCCATTGGTAACATTGCATCCGGCACGATCAATTTCTTCTGGAAATTCTTCCTGACGGTGATCAGTGCTTCCCTGATCCTTAGCGAAAGACAAAAACAAAAAACCAGCTTTTTCATGCGCATTCCTGGTTATGAAGATGATGTGCGTCATTTTAAGCGCGAGATTGGGCTCATCTGGAATGCCTTCTTCCGCGGGCAGGCTAAAGTGTTCGCTGTAAGAGTGTGCATTTATATCGTCTTGCTGGGTGTTTTGCGGGTGCGCTACTTTGTCCTGCTGGCATTTCTGGCCGGATTTGCCAACTTCATCCCGTACATTGGTGTGGCGGTGGCATGGGCAGTGTATTTCCTGGTGGCGGTATTTCAGGGCAGCACAGTTTTTGGATTGCAACCGTTGACCTATGCTGCCATTGTAAGTCTTTCTGGTTGGCTGATCGATAATATCTACGATAATGTGTATACTCCCCGCGTGATGGCTGGAACCCTTAAGTTGCACCCTGTAGCGGTCATGATCGCTACTTTGGTTGGGCTTGAGTTGTTCGGGGTCATGGGCATGATCTTGGCGTCACCGCTGCTGGCAACGGGGAAACTTCTCCTGCGTTATATTTTCCGAAAGATCTTTGATCAGGATCCTTGGGAGGATATTGAGGGAGAACATTCTTCGGGAGAACTCCACGGATTTTATGGCAGTGCTTATCAGAAAACACAGAAATTCTTTGCTGCTGCCTGGGAAAGAATCAAAAAAGGACTAAGGAGAAAGAACAATGTCTGATTCAGAAAAGACAGTCGTTGAAACGATTGCGGAAACGGAGAGCTATATTGCCTGGAAGTCATCCGAACCGGATGGAGAGGATGTCTATCACCTGGAACTAAACAATGTCACCCTGCATTTTTTCATTGAAGAATGGCAGGAATTCATGGATTTGATGCAGAATGTGATGAAAAAAACCGCGTAGAAGAAGATGAACCATGCAATTAGATAATTCCACTCAATTTCATACCATTGATACACAAAATATGCTGGCTGAGATCGATGGTTTGCCACAACAGCTTGCCAAGGCATATCTGCAAAGCGCCCATTATGAGCTGAAGGGACTGAAGAAGCCGGATGTGGTGCTGGTGGCCGGCATGGGAGGCTCTGCCATTGGAGCTGACCTGCTTTCTTCGTATTGTGCGCCTTTCTGCTCTGTTCCGATCATCGGCTTGCGCGAATATACGTTGCCCGCCTGGGCGACCAGCCAGAATACCCTGCTGGTCGCTTCTTCCCATTCCGGGAATACCGAAGAGACCCTTTCTGTCTTCGATTTGGCCCGGCAGGCAGGATTGCCCATTCTGGCGATCGCTACCGGTGGGGAAGTGGCGAGGAAAGCGAAAGAAGCGGACATACCCTTATGGGAATTTGAGCATCACGGGCAACCGCGCGCTGCGGTTGGTTTTTCTTTTGGCATTCTGCTGGCTTTGCTGGAACGCCTGGAGCTGATCCCCGCACAACGGCAGTGGGTGGAACAGGCCGTGGAGGAGATCGAAAAGAAACAGGCGAACTATCGGGCCGATGTTCCCATCGTAAAGAATCCGGTGAAAAGAATGGCGGGGCAGGCGGTCGGCAGGCAGGTGGCGGTGTTTGGATCCGATCATCTGGCTCCGGTGGCCAGACGCTGGAAGACGCAGATCAATGAACTTGCCAAAGCGTGGGCGCAGTTCGAATACTTGCCTGAGGCCGATCACAATACCTTGGCAGGGACGGAAAATGACGCTGGCATCCTTGAAAAGACCATGGTGCTGTTCCTGAAAGGCAGCCATGTTCATCCACGCAATATTTTACGAGCTGAATTAACCAAAGCAGAGATGCTGGTGGCTGGTATGGCGGTGGATTCTTTGGATTTCAAAGGGTTCTCCCGTTTGTCGGAAATGTGGGATGCGATCCTGTTTGGAGATTATTTTGCCTATTATCTGGCACTGGCATACGATGCTGATCCGACGCCTATTGAGGCATTGAGCAATCTGAAACGTGCCATGAAAAAGTAGCCCTGCGGGGCTACTTTTTTTCGTCGTATAATAGAACAGATATACTATTATGCGTTATCGAAAAATACTGCATATCGATCTGGATGCCTTTTTTTGCTCGGTCGAAGAGCTGCTCGATCCTGCGTTGAAAGGAACCGCCTTTGCTGTGGGCGGTTCACCGGATAGCCGGGGGGTGGTCAGTTCCTGCTCGTATGCCGCCCGAAACCTGGGCGTTCATTCTGCCATACCGGTGAAAACTGCATTGTTGAAAGTGCCTGACCTGAAGATCATACGGGGGCACTATGAAAAATACCAGTCTTATTCAAACCAGGTGATGGGCATCCTGTGCGATACCACTCCACTGGTGGAGCAGATCTCCATTGACGAAGCATTTATCGATGTCACCGACATGCCGCAAAAAGGGATCGAGATCGCGAAAACTCTTCAAAAGCGCATTTTACGGGAAACGGGATTGCCGTGCTCCATCGGAGTGGCTTCCAATAAGCTGGTGGCAAAGATTGCCACCAACATTGCCAAATCTTCTTATCGGGGAAATCAAACCCCCTGCGCCATCCTGAAAGTTGAAGCGGGGCAGGAGGCGCAGTTCCTGGCGCCGCTGCCGATCAAGGAATTGTGGGGAATTGGGAAGAAGAGCGTTCCCCAGTTCCAAAAAATGGGATACGCCACCATTGGCGACCTGGCGAGTGCGCCGGACACTTTATTGAAGAAGCAGGTGGGGAACATGGCAGTTTCCTTGAAGATGCGCGCGGCCGGGAAGGACGATCGACCGGTTGGAAACGAGGAGGAGATCAAGTCGATCAGCAATGAAACGACCTTTGGAATTGATATCGATGATCAGGAGAAGATCGAGCAGACCCTGCGCCTGCTCAGTGAAAAGGTGGCTTATCGCTTGCGGCGGCAGGGGATCAGCGGGAAAACGGTCCGCTTGAAGATCCGTTGGCCTGATTTCGAAACGCATACCCGGCAGTTAAGTCTTGCTCAACCTACCAACCACGATACGGTGATCTTTCGATCAATTCTGCACTTGCTGCATGAGATCTGGAAGCCGGGCATGAAGGTGCGCCTGCTGGGGGTGGCGGTTGCGACCCTGACTACAACGGTTCAACAGCTTTCCATTTTGGATACCCATTATCAGAAGGAAGACCATTTGCTGCAGGCCATGGATGACATCAAGGAACGGTATGGCAAGAAAATGATCAGCCGCGGCTGGAATGAACGTGACCATCCTGAAGATTAGAAGAAGTGAACTGCTGGTAGAGTGCGCTCAATTTCTTTGTGATGATCGACCAGCTGAAACCGCGGGCAAACTCCAAACAGTTCTTGCTTAGTTGTTCACGCAATCCCTCTTTGCAGATCATACGGCGCAGTTGCACTGCCAGCGATTCCGGGTCGTCATCCGGAACGCTGAGGCCGGTAACCTCATCCTGCACCAGCCATTCCAGGCCTCCCACTTTGGTGGCAATGACGGGCGTGCCGCAGGCCATGGATTCCAACGCCACCATGCCGAAGGATTCGTAATGAGAAGGCATGACCACCACTTCGGAAGCGGAATAGTAGTAAGGAAGGGAATCCTGTGCCTTCTTTCCCAGAAAGACGACCATGTCGTCCAGCCCCAGGCAGTGATTCATATCCTGCAGATGGCGCATTTCCTGATCGAGCAGCTCGCGCGGCCGGTCGGGATCGCCACCGATGATGGCTACGTAATGGGGGCAGGTGGCAAGCACGTTGGATTTTCGTAAGACGGCAATGGCTTTGAGCAGGTTGTCAATGCCTTTTAATGGCTCGATGCGCCCCACGTACAGGATCACTTTCTCCTGCGGCGGAATGCCGATGACCGCTTTGGCCTCGTCCTGCGGAATGGGATAGAAGCGGCACAGATCAACACCTGGTGGCAGCACCCTGATCTTGCCGGCATCGGCCTCATAATGCCGCTGCAGTTCTTCCTTTTCGATCTCTGTCGCGGCGATGATGCCGTCTGCCTGTTGCACGAGCTTCCTTTCCGATTCGATGCGCAGAGGGCCTTCCAGTTCTTCGGGAGTCTTGGCAATGCGGTTCTTCAGATAAGCCAGGGTGTGGAACATCTGCAGCACGGGCACCTGCCACTGTTCCCGCAGCTTCAAGGCTGCCAGACCCGAAAGCCAGTAATGGCTGTGGATGAGATCGTAGTGAATGGCTTTCGTTTGGGCAAATTCCTGGATGTTCTCGGTGAAGGTGTCTAGATGAGTGTAGAGTTGTTCTTTGGGAAGAGGGGTTTCCGGTCCGGCCGGAATGTGCACAATGCGGTTCCCATATCCCAGATCATGCAAAACGTGCGGAACGTGTTCATCCTGCGAGCGGGTGAAAACATCGGCATGGATGCCCAGCTCACCCAGCGAGCGGGTCAGGTCGCGCACATACACATTCATTCCACCGGTATCTTTGCCGCCTAATGTGGCGAGGGGACAGGTGTGGTAGGAGATCAATGCAATGTTCATAAATATCCTTGTAAAAAGAATTACCTCACTGATATAATTCAATCCGCGCCACCGTAGCTCAGCCGGTAGAGCAGTCGCTTCGTAAGCGACGGGTCAAGGGTTCGATTCCCTTCGGTGGCTTCTGTATTATAAATGACGATGTGGGGTGAAGCCATGCTACAAGTGGCGGAATTGGGATTCGATCGTTGAGGAGTGGGTAGGGTGCGAAGATATTGGAAATGGTTTTTCTGCCTTTTCGTTCTCTCTGGTTTCCTTGGTTCCTGTATCCGCAGTCCGCGCACTGCCAGAGAGCCGCTTGCCGGTATGGAAAGTACACTGGAAGTTCTGTCGGAAGCAGCCCGGTCGCTGAAGGATGTTTCATTGCCTGCCTGTGTGCAGAACCTGCATGATTTCGAGATCGCCTACGTCACCCGTGTGATCGACGGCGATTCCATCGAAGTCAAGGTGAATGGGAGAGAAGAACAGGTGCGCTATATCGGCATCAACACGCCGGAATACTACAGCGACGAAAGGGATGAAGCAGAAGAAGCAACTAGATTGAATCGGGGTTTGGTGGAGGGCCGTTACGTGCTGCTCATTCGGGATATTTCGGAGCGTGATAAGTTCGACCGGCTGCTGCGCTATGTTTTCACGGAAGATGTGTTTGTCAATTATGAATTGGTGAAAACGGGTGCCGCGGAAGCGAAGGAGTATCCGCCGGATACGGCCTGCCATGTGGTTTTCCGGCAGGTGGAATGAGTGAGACTGTTTATAGATATTGGGGAAGGGAAATCCTATTATTGGCTGTCCATTCTTCCTTAAATAAATGGTGAGATTCGCTGCACGTAGAAGGGGGATGAAATAGATTTGTCCAGATAATATGGTCCAGATAATATAAAATTGACAATCAGAATAAATATCTCTATACTAATTGGAGAAGCAAAAGAGTATTCAATGAAGATTCAGTGGGAAAAAAATAAAGGTGGATATTAGAAGTATTTAATCAAATAAAAAGAATTGGTGCTCGTTCCTTAATAATTATTTTTGGCGCGCATTTATATACATTCAGGGAGGGAGAATTCGATGGAATATTTATTTGCTTGTGCTATTGGGCCTGTGCAGGATTTTATTAATACAGCCAGACGCAGCCGTGACCTCTGGTTTGGATCATGGATGCTCAGCGAATTATCAAAAGCAGTAGTGAAAGAATTGGTGGAACATGTGGGTGAGGAAAAGCTGATTTTTCCATCGCCTCAAGGACTTGCTGATCTGCAAGCGGGCAGTAATTTCAATGCTCCAAATAAGGTTCTGGCAATCATCAATACCGATCCGAATGAAATTGGAAAAGCGCTTCAAGAAGCCTTAGATGCTCGGTTGAAGGTAATGCGTGAAAAAGCATTTGCCAAAATTCCCAAAGATGATCCATTTTTTTATCGAAAGCAAGCAGAAAAACAACTGGAAGACCTGATCGAATTCTATTGGAGTGCCGTTCCCTATCAGGGGATCGGAAGCTATATCTCTAACCGTAAAACAGTGGAAGCATTGTTGGCAATCCGAAAGAACACCCGCAATTTTTCTCAATGCCTGGGAGCAGAGGTTCCAAAATCATCTCTGGATGGGAACAGGGAATCTGTTATTGACGAAAAACGCTATCCGGAAAGAAATGATCGCAAAGAAACGCGCCTTAAGAAAGCACAAGGTCTTTACCAATACTATAAAGCACGACCAGGTGAACGGCTTTCAGGTGTGGACATTCTAAAACGAATGGGAGAGCCGGAGGGAGAGAAACCTCCAGTGTTTCATAGCACCAGTCATTATGCAGCGATTCCCTTCATCGAGATGATCGAGAATCGATTTGACAAGGGAGCGAGTAAGGAACTGCTGGATAAAATCTATAAATCCTATAAACAAAAGAATTGGATTGTATCGGATATTCCCGAGGATGGAGCGCTGCTGTATGAAAGCCGGCTGAGCGACACAATCCCTGCAGGAGAAGAGCAGAATGAATTACGGAAGGAAATTAAAGAGATCCTTGATGAACGAGTGGGTAAAATAAGACCATCCGCTTATTATGTGTTATTAAGAGCAGATGGAGACTCTATGGGCAAGATCATTGACGTTCAAAAAAGTCCTGAAATCCATCGAAATCTTTCAAAAAAGGTAAGTGAGTTTTCTCTGCGCGTAAAGGAGATCGTTAATAAAAATGAGGGAAATACGATCTATGCCGGGGGTGATGACATTCTTGCCTATCTGCCGCTGCATAAAGCATTGGGTTGTGCAAAAGAGTTGGAAGAAGTATTCCGAAATGAAATCAATGAAACGGAATTCTTTTATATTGATCCAAAGTCAAATAAAAAGATTCCCCCCACCTTATCAGTTGGGATAGTGATCGCTCATCATCTGGATCCCCTTTCTGACATCCTGGAATTATCCCATACCGCAGAAAAGGAAGCCAAGAAGATCAATGGGAAAAATGGATTGACGATTATCCTTAGCAAACGCAGCGGGGTTGAGCGGATGGTCAAAGGGAAGTTTCAACCATTCTGCAGCCGCATGGAAAAATTGATTGAGTATCAACGCAGCAAAACGATCAGTAAAGGTACGGCTTATGAATTCCAAGAACTTTATCAGGAGTTAGGAGGAATTGAAAACTTCGAGGATGTGATTAATAAAGAAGCAGCCCGCATTCTAACACGCAAAAGAACTTCAGGGAATGAAAATATGGTGGATAAAAATGTAATAGACCAGTTTGAGCAATGGATCGAGGAAGATAAGGGGAACCCTCAGGAGATCGCGCTTGAAATGATCATCGCCAATGAATTTGCCAAAGCATATGATTTGGCTTGTGGAAAGGGCCAGGAGGGATAAATGATGAACCAATGGAAAATCACTCCCAGAGATGCGCTCATTTTTCGGGATGGGAAACCATTTACCGCAGATGCAGGTGCAAAAGCGAAATCTTTACCTTTTCCCTTCCCTTCTTCTATTGCGGGGGCGGTCAGAACAATGGCAGGGATCGATCCTGCCATAGGGGAATTTGACACACAAAAAAGAGAGTCGCTATTAAAAAAGAAAATAAGAGGACCCTTCCTGGCAGAAGAAGCGGATAACGGGAATTTAGAGTGGCTGGCGCCAGCTCCCGCAGATTGTTTAATGCTTAATGGTGAAAAGAAGGAGCTGGGCAAACGTATCTGGTTAAACCCGATCGACCTGCAGCAAGGAGAAATCACAGACCTCAAGGATACCAGTCTGATTGGGCCTGCTGCAATCATTGAAGAAAAACCGCATGCAGAACCTCCTCGGTTTTGGAAATGGAGATACTTCAATGATTGGCTGATCAAACCGGGGGATGATGTAGTATCTCTACAAGAGATTGGTTGTTCTGGACCCATGTATGAAAGTCGCATGCATGTGAGCATGAATCCCGAAACAGGCACCGCAATTTTTGGAGCTTTATTCCGGACCAGCGGATTAGAATTCATCCATCTCCGCCCGGAACTGGATGAAAAAAAGATGATCAAGAATGCCAAGGCATTAAGCTTATTGATTGAGACGGATGCCGATCTCAAACCTGGGATCGGATTTTTAGGTGGAGAGCGACGTGTGGTACAGTGGGAAAAGGCAAAATGCAGTATCCCACATTGCCCTCAGGAAATTCGAGATAGTATTGATTCAAATAAAACTTGTCGTCTGATCTTGCTGACGCCTGCCATTTTCGATAAGGGTTTTTTACCGACCTGGCTGCAAAAGGAATTTGCGATTAGTATAACCGGTGTTGTTCTGCCACGCTACCAGGTGACCTCAGGCTGGGATTATGAAAAAGGGAAACCGAAACCCACACGCCGGTTGGTTCCAGCGGGAAGTGTGTATTATTTACGGTTAGATCCACACCAGAATATTGAGGAATTCATTGAGAAGATTTGGCTGGCAAATATCAGCGACACCGAGCAAGATCGGCTGGACGGTTTTGGGTTGGCTGCCCTGGGAAATTGGGATGGAAGAAACCGAACAATGGAAATGGAGGAGCATTCATGAGAAAAGAACCGGAATTAAACCCCCCTGCCAAGATTGAACCGATTCAGAAAACGATAAAGCAAGCGCGAAAATATGAGCTGATCACACCCCTGTATGGGGGTGGTGTAGAGCCTAATAAAGCGGATCCCATCTCAACTGTGCGGGCGACGGAAATTCGCGGGCAGCTGCGCTTTTGGTGGCGAGCGACCTGCGGAGGAAGATTTGATGGTAATCTGGAAAAGATGCGCGAGCAGGAAGAGAAAATATGGGGCTCTTCTGCAGAAAAAAACAAACCGGGTCCTTCACTAATAAATATTTGCGTGATTGAACATAACCCGGGAAATGAAATTAAGCAGATACAGCAAGGAAAGGAAAAGGTTGATATCTGGGACCAGAATTCAAAATGGGGGTATGTGTCTTTTCCTCTAAGAGAAGAGGAAGGGAAAGTACGACAAAACGTGAGATTCACGATCGAAATATCCTTTCCAGAAGCATTTCAAGCAGATATAGAAACCAGTCTTTGGGCCTGGGAACATTTTGGCGGTATCGGAGCGCGCACAAGACGCGGATTTGGTGCATTAAAATGTGTTAAGGTTGATGCCAAAACCATTCAAAAAATAACTAAAACTCAAATGAGAGAAGAGATCCAAGAATGGTTAAGCAAGATCAATGGCAGATGGTTAAATGAAATCCCACATATATCTGATAAAACAAAGTATGGAATCATTGAACGAAAAAACTCGATAACTGCATGGGAAGCATTGATCTTTTCTTTAAAAAAATTCAGACAGCAATTAAAAAAAGACCATGGAATTGAGATCAGTAATGAATTAGATCGAAATATTGTAAATGAGATTAGCAGCATGATTGAAGATGACGAACAGATTGTTGATAGGTTACCATCTGCCCAATTTGGGCTCCCTATTATTTATAAGCTAGATGAAGATTCAAAAAAAGGAGAGCCTTCTCAAATTACCCTGAAAGGGAAACATCATGACCGTCTTGCCAGCCGGCTCATCCTGCGACCGATCGATTGCGTTGATGGAGGGCTGGGATTGGCACTGGTTCTGGAAGGTCCCATGTTTCCCCCCGGAGGTTTGATTTTGGACAAAGGAAAAAAGGATGAAAATGTGGACGGTGGTTTAGGTGGAACTGAAGCAAATGCTATTCCACCTCTGAAGAGTAAAACCGATGTTCTACAAGCATTCTTAAATTATTTGAAGTAACCAGGAGGAAATAAGATGGAAGCAAAATTACTTTTCTTACACACGCTGTCTCCCCTGCATACCGGAACAGGGCAGGGGGTGGGAGTGATCGATCTGCCGATCGCGCGTGAAAAAGCCACGAACATTCCGTATATACCCGGATCATCTTTAAAAGGTGTATTGCGCGATGCTTGCCGGGAGGATGAAGAAATAAAGAAACAGGTGTTTGGTACAGAAGTGAACAGTGATGAAATGTATGCGGGTGCTGTGAATTTTACCGATCTGCGTCTGATTCTGCTGCCGGTGCGCAGCTTGAAAGGCGTTTTTGCCTGGGTGACCTCTCCCTTCCTTCTGCGCCGATTGGTGCGAGATGGAGAAGCAGCCATGGATAATTCGCTGCCCAAAATGATCCCCATTCCGCAATCGGATGAGCGTTGTCTGGTCACAACGCAGCATGAGTGCACTAGACAGACTAAAGAAGTTAGAGAAGTTATTTTGGAAGATCTTGTATTACAGGCCGATAATTCTAAAGAGGTTGATGCATGGGCGGTTTGGTTCGCAGAAGCGATCTTCCCACAAGACGCTGCCTGGCAAGAAATAATGAGGAAACGGCTGTGTGTGATTACCGATGATATCATGAGCTTTCTTATGGAAACCGGAACGGAAGTAAATGCCCGCATTGCGTTGGAACGCGATACGAAAACTACCAAAGACGGAGCGCTCTGGTATGAAGAATCCTTGCCGGCAGAAACAGTGTTGAGCGGATTGGTGATTGGTACAACGATTAAAGAAAGCAAAGCGAATCCTAAAATCGTTTTCAACACGGTAAAGAACTGCACTGCAACACCGCTGCAGGTGGGCGGCAGTGCGACAGTAGGGCGAGGCATCTGCCAGTTGAACATGGTCCCTGCGAATTCAGAAGGGTAGGGAGGAAAAAACCATGAGAACCATTCAGCAGCAATTTGCCTCTGCGGTTTACGATCATATTCTCAGTTATCAAAAGGATCATTCGGAAACGGATCAGAAAAAATACGGCAGCATAGCCATCAAATTGCCTTTTCTGGTGCAAAAAGCAGGGCTGGCGCAAGCTCTGGCTTTTGTTAACAGGAAAGCAGAATCCGATTCCGGTGAATCCTATAAAGATCTTCTCGAACATCTATCGCAGATCGTAGTTGAAGAGGGAGAACAATCGCTTTTACAAGCCAGTATCTCTGCTGATCTGCCGGATTATATTTACCTTACCAAACGTGCGTTATTGGCTCTGGAGTGGTTTAACCGTTTTTCACAATCCATTTTAAAGGTTAAACAAACCGATGAGGTACAAGGGAGTTAATAAAATGAATCAAAGTCGAAGATCAGTTCTCCGGGATATGCAACCTGAAGCGACCACCCACGCTGGATTATGGTTGGAAAAATATCTTGACCGATTCAACGTACCTGATGAAGAAAAAGAAAGAAGCGTTCTGATCAAGCGGGTGGCTGCTTTTCAAGAAACGGAACTCTATGCGAACTTTTTCAAAAGGTGGGAAAATGTTCTCACACAACTTAAAGTGAAACCTGAAAAAGCTACAGTGAAGGGGCGGTTGGCTATCAACCTGGGGACAGAGAGCGTTCTGGAGACGAACATTGCCCTCCATCACACCTACGGAACGCCCTATATCCCGGGCAGCGCATTAAAAGGGCTGGCAGCTTTTTATGCTCGCAATTACCTGAAATCGGAGGAGTGGGGAGAAACCCAACCCGCTTACCGTACTCTATTTGGGTATGGTGAGCAAGCCGGATATGTCACTTTTTTCGACGCGTTATATATTCCCGGAAGTGGTTTTGAAGGGAATGCACTTTGGCCTGATGTCATCACCCCCCACCATCCCGATTATTATGAGGGAAAATTGAATGCTGCCCCTGCGGATTGGGACAGCCCGACACCGATCAGTTTTCTGACTGCTACCGGAGATTATCTGATCGCATTGGCAGGTCCGGAAGCGTGGGTGGAAGTGGGTTTAAAAATATTGAAATTGGCATTAGAAGAACTGGGTATCGGCGCGAAAACTTCCAGCGGATATGGGCGCATGGTTCTGGGGGAGGAAATGGGCAAGGAGAAGACAGTCAAGGAACCTTATGAAATCGCGAAAAATCGCATCCTTTCTGATGAGACTCTCCCCGCCGGGCGCTGTCGTGGAACTGTGAAAGAGATTGGTCAAAAGGATTCCTTTGGTTTTATTTACCCGGCTAGAGGAGGTGAAAAGGTTTTTGTTCATCGTAATCACTTCATGGAACCGGTGGAAAGGGTCATAAAAGATGTGGTGGTTGAATATAATTTAGTAAAAAATGACAAGGGAGAACTACAAGCCAAAGATGTGGTGATCTTGCTGCAACCAGATTGAGATGGGCTGACAGCGATGCAAAAATGCGTTTTCGGCGGAAAACGTACCGCGAAAGGCAGGAGAAATCACATGATCCTTTTGAATTTTGCGCATCCTATAACGGAACATCAGCGAAAAGAAGTTGAACTGCTTACGCAGCAGAACTTGGAGCGCGTGATGGATATCCAGGTGCAGTTGGATAATGCATTGCCTTATGCCGAACAGATATACCGGTTAGTGAGTGATATTCCTCTGGATGCCCAGCAGTGGCAAACGGAAGCCATCTTGATCAATCCGCCTGCCTATAATTATGCAGCGCTCACGTTATTTGCCGAGTTACATGGAAAGATGGGGTATTTTCCCAGTATCATTCGCATCAGACCGGCGGAAGAGAGCGTTCCCACGCGTTTTGAGGTATGCGAGATCATTAATCTGCAGGTGGTAAGAGATGCCGCCAGAGAAACGCGGAAATCTATTTAAGGATGAATGGAGGAAAAGATAATGAATTGGTTGAACGGAATAATAAATTTTGTTCTAAATACATTAATTGAAGAGACTTTGGGAGTGTTAATTGGTATTTTCCTGTTTGATAGAATTAAAAATGCATGGATTGAAAGAAAATATGGAGGATGGCATGTGATCATTAGAAAAAAAGGGGAAGAGAAAGTTGATCGACCAGTATCGGCAAAAAAAGCAAAAGACATTCTGGAAGAACCGGCAGATAAGGTTGTTTTTCTGAAGGGTGTTGCCAGCCCATATGGGACCATAAATTGTGATCTCCTGGATGTAGGAACTAAAAAAGAAGTTTTTGTGCAAGATGAAGAGAATAAAAAATTTATCGTCGATTTGGATAAACAAGAAGAGGATAAAGATAATAATTCAAACTTGGGTGTTCGATAAATACTCATGCTGCTTTCTATTGTAATTCAATGTTCCGCGAAAGAAACTTGCTCCCTGCGCAGCGCCAGCGGGCGAGGATTGCACGGCTTCTGGTTCAAGCAGCTACATGCGATCGACGCACCGCTTGCTGAAAGACTGCACGATGATGTGCAGCGTCAACCTTTTACCCTTTCCCCGCTGATGGATCTGCCGTTGCCATATAAAAATTCCACCGTGATCCAGCGCGGGCAAAAAACCTGGTTTCGGGTATGTTCTCTGACCGAAGAACTCTCCACTTTTTTACTGGAAAAATGGGTTAACTCATTACCGGATGAGATTAATATTGCGGATACAAACTGGCGGGTCGAGGGAGTTGCTTTTTCGCCCGATCAACATGCCTGGGCGAGAACCAGCAGCTACAGTGATCTATTGAAAGTTGCATACGATCTGAGCGATCTATATCCTGTTTGGCATTTTCATTTTGCCACCCCGGTGACCTTCCACCGCTCAGTCGGGCATTTTCCCTTCCCGCTGCCGGATGCGCTGGTGAAATCCTGGCTGCAGCGCTGGCAGCGCTTTTCCTCTATACAAAAAAACCTGGAATTCTCAGAAGAAGCAAAAACGGGAATAGCTATCAATGCCTACGAATTGAAAACAGTCCCCTTCAGTTATGGAAGTAGAACTCTGATCGGAGCGGTTGGAGAGTTTTCATTGCGTGCCTTGCATCTTTCACCGGAAGAAAAGAGTATCTTTCATACGCTGGCGCATTACAGTTTTTATTGCGGTAGCGGCTCGAAAACTACCCAGGGCATGGGGCAAACTAAGGTAGAAATATAGTTCTCGAGAAATAAGACTTATGTCAACTTTGCTGCAAAAAGTGTTGGACTTCGATAATCTATCCCAGGCATGGGAAAAGGTAGGTGAAAATGATGGTATCCCAGGTGTGGATCATATTTCTACATCTGTTTGGGCAAGAACATGGGAGGACCGTTTGATCAAGTTAGCTGACTCTGTTCGAAACAATACCTATGAACCTAGCCCCCTAAAAACCATTCACATTAAAAAACAAAATCGAAGAAAATATCGCAAATTAAGAATACCTGTTATTAGTGATAGGATTTTGCATAGGGCTGTGTTACAAGTTTTATATCCTATCTATGAACCTCAATTTCTGAATTGCAGTTTTGGATATCGACCGGGGAGAGGTCTGGACGATGCAGTGGAGAGTATTTTGGTCATTCGAACGAATGGGAATAGGTATGTATTAGATGCTGATATTGATGATTTTTTTAATCAGATTGATCAAACGATTTTACTGGAATTTTTAGAAGAGGATCTTTCTGACCATTCGTTGATCCAATTAATTCAACGCTGGTTGAAAATGACACGAACCTCTAAAGAGAAAGAGATCGGAATAGCGATGGGGTCTCCTTTGTCTCCCCTGTTTGCAAATGTCTTTTTACACCGTCTGGATAAAGCGGTAGCCTCAATGCATTTCCCGATGGTTCGATATGCGGATGATTTTCTGGTTTTTTCTCAATCGGAGGAAGAAATTCGTACAGCATATTACCTGGTTGAAAAAAAGTTAGATGAACTCAAGCTACGCTATAAATCAATAAAGACACAAATAACTACATTTGAAGAAGGATTCGATTTTATTGGTGTGCATTTTGAAGAGGATACTTATGAATATATCTGGCAAAATAAACGAGTAGAGGTTTCGGGAAACGAGATTGATGCCTTGTTCGGATTCTATGGACCGGAGTATTAAAAGATGTCTACTTTATATGTTACCTTACAGGGTTCACGTCTGGAAAAGGAATATAAACGGCTTCTGGTTACCAAAAATGATGAAATCGTGATGAGAATACCCATTCAGAGAGTTAGTGAAGTGGTCTTAGTTGGTAGAGTGGGAGTGACAACTCCGGCATTATACAGCTTACTCAATAATGGGGTATCTTTTCTTTTGGTTTCTCGAACAGGGAAGCTTAGAGGACGCTTACAACCTCCAACTGATTTAAACTTACCTTTGCGTCAAAAACAATTTCAGCTCAATGATTCACCTGACTTTAGTTTAGATCTTTCCAGGCAAATTGTTCACGGTAAAATCCATAACCAAAGAATCTACGCGCTGAGGTTGGCGCGTCAACAAGAACAAATTATTGAATCCCATGAAAAAAAGTTGTGCGAATTAATAAAAAAAACAAGGGAAGCTTCTTCTATTGAAGAACTCATGGGAATAGAAGGCAGCGCTGCTAAAATGTACTTTTCCGTATATCGGAGGGGTTTTGAACCTTTTTGGAAATTTGAGAATAGGAATCGCCGTCCTCCTCGGGACCCCATTAATGCTTTGCTCAGTCTTGGATATACATTTTTAGGGCATGCCATCTTTTCTGCTCTGGAAGTGGTGGGTTTAGATCCATATCTGGGGTATTTTCATGCAGAAAAATATGGGAGACCTGCCCTGGTATTAGATCTGATCGAAGAGTTTAGAGTACCTATCGTAGATTCGCTCATATTTTCTATGATCAACAGAGAAATACTTAAACCAGATGATTTTGAGTATCCCACCGATACAAAAAACGTGGTTCTGTCTTCCAAAGGACTAGGAATTTTTTTATCTCAGTTCAGCCAAAAGCTGGAAACAGCGATTACAGTACGGAGCATTGGTAGAAGCCTTACTTATAGAAAAATATTTGAACTGCAAGCGCGAAATTTGGCTAATACTATACAGGGAAAAACGCCCCAGTATATTCCTTTCCGGATGCGATAATATGGCAAAAGAAAAACAATTTATCATCGTTGTATATGATATTAGCAAAGATAAACGCAGAACCAAACTACATAACGTATTACTGGATTATGGTTCTCCAGTGCAATACAGTGTTTTTGAATGTATAATTGACGAAAATACTTATAAGAAAATGTTGAAAGCGATTTTAAAGGTAATATCCCCAAAAGCAGATCATGTTCGTTTGTATTATGTGTGTGAAGGATGCCTTAAAAAAGTAAAAGTAATTGGCGGTAAAGATATTTTACGAGATGACGAACCTTCTCTACTAGTAGGTGAATATGGCGAGCGAGAGGAGGGGGGTGCCGATTAAAATCTCGCTCGCCAGATAAAATATACCTACCCCACAGGTGGGGGTATGAGTATAAAAATATTTGTTTAAAAATGCTAAAATGGCGAGCGCGATATACTTTTTTCGTCAAAAGAACTTGCTCGCCAAGTAAAAAAAGTGCCAGAGGTGGCAGGATGGAAGCAAATGATCCCACAGGAGCAGGTATTCGATGAAAATTAAGCCAGCGTACCCCCACTGGTGGCGGTAATAAACAAAAATCCCGCTTGGACGGGATTGAAACAGATTAGCCGACTCTAGATCAGCCAACCGTAGATTAGCGTAATAAACAAAAATCCCGCTTGGACGGGATTGAAACACTTTCAGTCCATATTCTGCCAGCCGTTTTTCCGCAATATCGTAATAAACAAAAATCCCGCTTGGACGGGATTGAAACTTTTGAGATGCGCAAACGAAATTCGCCAGGTTGATTGGGAAACCGAAACTGTAATAAACAAAAATCCCGCTTGGACGGGATTGAAACTAAAGGTTTTCACCCTTGGGGAATTTTGTAACGATAAGTAATAAACAAAAATCCCGCTTGGACGGGATTGAAACACTTGCCTACCAATTCTGCCAGACCAGTGAAGTTCAAATGCGTAATAAACAAAAATCCCGCTTGGACGGGATTGAAACTTGCTTCAATAATTGTTTCTTCTCCTCTTCCAGCTTTTGCAGTCTGTAATAAACAAAAATCCCGCTTGGACGGGATTGAAACACTGTAGTCCGTCATATCTGAGTGTAAGTGACGCATGCTATAGTAATAAACAAAAATCCCGCTTGGACGGGATTGAAACTGTAGATAGCTACTCGTGATAACAGCCCACTGGGTTATGTCCATGTCATACCCCGCCTGGTAATAAACAAAAATCCCGCTTGGACGGGATTGAAACTCCACAATATCGCGAAAATATTGATGGCTATTGCGATCACGCTGATGATGATGTAATAAACAAAAATCCCGCTTGGACGGGATTGAAACCCACTTCTTCCTCCTTCTTTTTATTTGTTCGCTTAGTGGCATAAGCGTAATAAACAA